>SHZZ01000021.1 GCA_009692005.1 Gemmataceae bacterium
ACGCTGCAAAGCAGTGGGGGAGAGGGCGGGGTGAGGGGACCAAAAAAAGTAAAACCCGGCGCTCACGCTTGCACCCGTGAGGGTGCTTCGGGCTCGGATTCCATGCGGACCCATCTTGTTGTTCTTCGCTGGGATCGCCGCGTTCCTGCCTCGCAAGTCAATTGGGCATCTTGCGCAGGGTGATGCCGCTTGGCGTTTCCTTGCCCCGATGGACCTTGTGCGTCTGCAAAGAAAAATCCTCTTCCTTGGCCGAGTAAATGTCGCAGAACTTCTGCGGGTTGCGGTCGACCAGCGGAAACCAGGTGGAATGCACCTGGACCATGATCCGGTGCCCGGGGCGGAAAGCGTGGCAGACATCGGGCAGGGTGAATGTCACGCGGGTGACTTCCCCCGGTGTAAACGGTTCGGGCTTGGAGAAGCTGTTGCGGAATTTCCCTCGAAAGGGCTCCCCGCGAATCAGCATCTGATAGTTCCCCATTCTCACTCCGGACGGGTTCGGCTCTAGGTCGGGATAATCGGCGGGGAATACATCAATCAGTTTCACCACCCAGTCGGCGTCCGTGCCGGTCGTGCTCACCCACAGGTCCACCGTCATCGGGCCCATGACCGTCAAGTCGTTTTCCAGAGGCGGGGTTTGATAAACAAGAACATCGGGTCGGCGCGAGGCATGGCGCTGGTCGGCGGCCATGTAGTCGTAGTCCATTCGAGTGGTGGTGCGCTCGAAGTAAGGAACGGGCTTGGCCGGGTCGGAAGGGAAAGCGTCGGCGCCAGGTGAAGAGTCCTTTTTATCCAGCCCGCCTTTTTCCTGAAACTGCAACCGCACGGGGAGGGAATTCCTGGGCGGCCAGGCGTCGAACCTGCGCCATTGATTCGTGCCTGTTTCAAAGACCAGGGCCTCGGGCAGTTTCGGGTCGGGCTTATCCTTCAAGTGAAATTCAAAGAAGGGGAACTCCACCTTTTCGCGGTACCATTCGGAAGACTTTTGATGGAAGCGGGCGTTGCCGAGCAACTCGCCTGTGCCGCGCGACCAGCCGCCGTGGTCCCACGGCCCCATGACCAGAATGTTGTTCCCCTTGGGCGACTGTTTTTCCACCGAGCGGTAGCATTCCAGGGCGCCGAAGAGATTTTCCGCGTCGAGCCATCCGCCCACCGTCATGACCGCCGGCTGGATGTTCTTCAAATGCGGACGCAAGTTCATGCCCTGCCACAGTTCGTCGTAAGTGCCGTGCTTCATCATTTCGTTCCAGAAAGAGATCTTGCCCTCGAGGAATTTCCGGTTGGCGTTGGCCAGTGGCCCGAGGTCGAGGAAGAACTGGTAGCCATCGGGAGTTTGATGCTCGTGGGAAAGTCGTCCGCCCAGTCGCGTGGGTAGGGGGCGCTCCTTGCCGAACCCCGACATGAAGTTGAAAGCATGCGGCAGGAACAAGCAACCGTTGTGATGGAAGTCGTCGCCGATGAACCAATCGATCACGGGGGCCTGTGGAGAACAGGCTTTCAACGCGGGGTGGGCGTTGATCATGCCGGCGGCGGTGTAGAAGCCGGGGTAGGAAATGCCCGATTGGCCGGCGCGGCCATTGTGCCCCTTGATATTTTTCAACAGCCACTCGAGGGTGTCGTAGGTGTCGGTGCTTTCATCGACATCGACGGGCCCCTTGATAGCCTTGTGCGGGCGAACATTGACGAACTCGCCCTCGGACATCCACCTGCCGCGCACATCCTGGTAGACAAAGATGTAGCCGGACTTTTGGAAAAAGGGAGAAGGGCCGAGGCGGTCACGGAAATTGTCAATGCCATAGGGGCCGACGCTGTAGGGCGTGCGGTTGAGCAGAATCGGGTGGGTGGTGGAATCGTCCTTGGGAACAAAGACCGAGGTGAAGAGTTTCTTGCCATCGCGCATGGGGATGAGGAATTCATGCTTGGTGTAGTTGGCTTTGACTTGATCGCGCAGCGCCTTGGCCTCGTCGGGAGTTTGCCCATGCGTCAGGAGAATTTGCAGGAGGATGGCATGAATCATGGGTGTTCCTTGGAAAGAGGCACAAGGGCTTTTTTACCGCGGAGGATTTGCCAATGCTGGGTTGTCCGCCATGGTAAGTCCTTGCATCCCGGGGTAGGGGAAACGATAATCGGCTGGTCATCATACTCCGGCCGATGGGGAAAATCCATTAGCGAAACACCCCCTTGCACATCCCAGGAGCGCTGGTCGCAGCAAAGGGTAACAACATGAAAGTGTCGCTGGCCTTTACAGTAACTTTTCTTCTTGCCTGTTTCCTTCCCCCCGTGGAGGACCTGGATTGGAAGGAAGCCAAGGATCTCGGACTGGAGAACCAGGGATTCCAAAACATCCTGGCGCCTTACGACCGGCTGCCAGCCGATCTGGAGAAGAAAGCGCGGCCGCCGGTCTGGTCGCTGTCGCGGCATTCGGCCGGGCTGGCTTCCCGCTTCACCACCGATGCCTCAGAAATCCACGCCGAATGGAAACTGACTTCCGACCGCCTGGCCATGCCGCACATGCCCGCCACCGGTGTCAGCGGCCTCGATCTTTATTGGAAAGATGCCAAGGGGAATTGGAAGTGGGTGGCCAATGGCCGGCCGCTGGCCCAGGCCAACCAGGCCAAGCTGGCCTCGGGTTTGCCCAGGGGAAAGCACGAGTATTTGCTCTACCTGCCGCTTTATAACGGGGTCAAGGAAGTGCGGCTTGGCGTGAGCAAGGGAGCATTGCTGGCCGCCGCCCCGCCACGCCCCGGCCACCTGCAAAAGCCGGTGGTTTACTACGGCACCAGCATTGCCCAGGGCGGCTGCGCCTCGCGCCCAGGCATGGCACACACCAATATTTTGCACCGCATGCTCGACCGTCCGGTGGTCAATCTCGGCTTCTCGGGGAGCGGCACGCTCGACCCGGAAATCGGCGAAGCCATGGCGCGGATCGATGCCGCCGCCTATGTCCTCGACTGTTTACCCAACATGCAACCCGAGGCGATCACGGCCCGGCTGGAACCGTTTGTCATCGCCTTGAGAAAAGCCCGGCCGAAAACCCCCATCCTTCTGGTGGAAGACCGCACCCTTTCCAACGCCGCCGTGATCGAAGGGGCCAAGAGGACTAACGAGGGCAAGCGCAAGGCTCATGGCGAGGCCATGAAACGGCTGCAAGACCGCGGCATCACCGGCCTCTTTTTCCAACCCGGCGAGCCCTTGCTGGGCAACGATGGCGAGTCGACTGTCGATGGGTCGCACCCCACCGATCTGGGGTTTCTCCGCTACGCGGAAGCGCTGGCGCCCACTTTGAAGCCGATGCTGGAGAAGGCGCCCGCCCCCCGGCCAGTGGTCGAAGGGTACACCTCCAAGATCAGCTACGCTCCGGGGGAGAAAGTCTCCTTCCGCATTTCTTGCTCGGCCAAGATGTTCGACCTGGAAATCGCCCGCCTGGGCGCCAAGCGCGAAGTGGTGTTCACTCAGGGCGGCCTGGCCGGCAAGGAATTTCCCATTCCTGACAACGCCTCTAGCCATGGCTGCGGCTGGGGCGAGGCCTTTGCCCTCGACATTCCCGCCAATTGGAAAAGCGGCTACTACTCTGTCACCTTGAAGGCCAACTCAATGGAGGGTAAAGAACAGCGGGCGGAACTCTTCTTCATCCTGCGCAGCGCCAATCCGGGAAAAAACAGCAAGATCCTTTTGCAGCTTTCCAGCAACACTTACAACGCCTATTGCAATTGGGGCGGCTACAGCCTCTACGCTTACAACGGCTTGTTCAAGGTGCAAGGAAGAAGGGTGTCCTTCGAGCGGCCGATTCTCGGCCAGTTCCGCTCGTGGGAACAGCACTTCGTTCAGTGGGCCGAGAGCGCAGGCTACGAGATCGACTACGCCGCCAACAACGATTTGGAATTTCATCCGGCAATGCTGCAACACTACAAGCTGGTTTTAAGCGTCGGGCACGATGAATACTGGTCGACGCCAATGCGCGATCATTTGGAAAAGTTCATCAGCAATGGCGGGAATGTGGCGTTTTTCAGCGGCAACACCTGCTGCTGGCAAGTGCGCAACGAGGAAACAGGGCAGGCTCTGGCCTGCTTCAAACAAGCCTTCCGCGACGACCCCCAGTTTGAAAATGGCGATCACCGCCTTCTCTCCACCCTCTGGAGCCACCACCTGGTGAAGCGACCGGAAAATTCTCTCACAGGCGTGGGCTTCCTCTGGGGCGGCTACCACCGCAGCCATGGACAATACATGGATGGTTCCGGCGCATTCACCATCCACCGGCCTGATCATTGGATTCTTCAAGGCGCGAAGGTAAAAAAGGGGGACGCCTTTGGCGGCAAGCAGACCATCGTCGGTTATGAATGCGATGGCTGCCAACTGCTTTGGAAAAACGATCTCCCTTTCCCCACAGGTCTGGATGGCACGCCAGCGGAGTTTACTATTCTGGCCACGGCGCCCGCACGCTGGCATCCCGATGATTGCGAATGGTACGACCGCTGGCAGAAAGGCCGCGAGGGCCACGCCGTCTTGGGCCTGTACACGCGCAACGGCACCGTGGTGACCGTTGGCTCCACCGACTGGTCGCACGGCCTGGCTGGCAACGACCCCGTCACCGTGCGCGTCACCAAGAATATTCTCGACCGCCTGGGAAAGTAGGCTTTTCATATTTGGAACTCCCGGGCTGCCCATACCCATCGGCCATGGTATAGTTATTTCGGATGCCATCTCGCCTTTGCTTCAGGTCCCATTCATGTCAGAACCGATGTGGATTCCCGATACTGAACGGGTGGCCAAGGCCAACCTGACCCGCTTCATCACCCAGGTTCGGGCCCGCCGGCCCGAAGTGCGCGACTATTCCTCGCTCTATCAATGGTCGATCGACCACCCCATGGAATTCTGGCCAGAGGTCTGGTCGTTTGGCGGAATTCTTGGCTCCCGCCTGGGCAGCACGGTGGTCAAGGATTTCGAGAAAATGCCCGGGGCAAAATGGTTTCCAGAAGCCCAGCTCAACTTCGCCGAGAACCTCCTGCGCCATAAAGATGACCGCGAAGCCCTGGTTTTTTGGAACGAAGAGGGCAGGCAGGGCTCGCTGACTTTCACGGAACTTTACCGGCAGGTGAGTCAAACCGCCGCCGCCATGAGAAGCGCCGGCGTCACCGTCGGCGATCGGGTGGCGGGATTTTTGCCCAATATCCCAGAGGCGGTTGTGGCAATGCTGGCAGTCGCCAGCATGGGCGCCATCTGGTCCTCGACCTCCCCCGATTTCGGCCCCCAGGGAGTTCTCGACCGCTTCGGCCAAATCGAACCCAAAATGCTCTTCGCTGCCGACGGGTATCTTTACAATGGCAAGCGCATCGATTGCAGGGAACGGGTGGCCGCTCTGGTTAGCCAAGTCCCCTCGATAGAAAAAACCGTGATGGTCAGTTACCTTGATTCGCGCGCCGATTTCTCCGCCATCCCCGGCGCGGTTAGATTTGAAGACTTCATCGCCTCGCAGCCAGGGGAACTGTTGTTTGAACAACTGCCCTTCGACCATCCGCTGTACATTCTTTATTCCTCGGGAACGACCGGGCCGCCCAAGTGCATCGTTCATGGCGCCGGGGGAACGCTGATCCAGCACCTCAAGGAACATCTGTTGCACACCGACCTTGGTGAACGCGACCGGTTTTTTTACTTCACCACCTGCGGCTGGATGATGTGGAACTGGCTGGTCAGCGGTTTAGCCTGCGGCGCCACGGTCATCCTTTACGAAGGCTCATCCCTGGCGAAAAACAGCCGCATCCTTTGGGATTTAGCCGAGCAGGAACGGGTGACGGTCTTCGGGGTCAGCGCCAAGTACCTGGCCTTGATTGAAAAGGCAGGCCTGGAGCCGCGTAAAACCCACGACTTGAAATCCCTGCGCATCCTGCTTTCCGCCGGCTCCCCACTGACCCCGGACAGCTATGATTTCGTCTACGAAAAAATCAAAGGCGATGTTTGCCTTTCGTCGGTCTCGGGGGGCACGGACATCGTTTCCTGTTTTGCCGCGGGCAACCCCATTGGCCCGGTTTACCGGGGCGAGCTGCAAACTCTCGGGCTGGGCATGAAGGTGGAGGTGTTCAACGAGGCCGGCCAACCCGTGCAAGGGGAAAAAGGCGAACTCGTCTGCAGCGCCGCTTTTCCTTCCATGCCCATCTGCTTCTGGAACGACCCCGACAACAGCAAATACCATTCTTCCTACTTCAACCGTTACCCCAATGTCTGGCGGCAAGGTGATTGGGCCGAACTCACCAGCAACGGGGGCATGATAATTTTCGGCCGCTCCGACGCGGTGCTCAACCCCGGCGGGGTGCGCATCGGCACAGCCGAGATCTACCGCCAGGTGGAACAACTCGATGAAATTTTGGAAAGCATCGTTGTCGGGCAGGATTGGCAAGGCGATGTGCGCATTATCCTCTTCGTTAAACTCCAGCCGGAAGTAACACTCGACCAGGCTCTTGGAGAAAAAATCAAATCGCGCATTCGGGCCAACACCACGCCGCGGCATGTGCCGCAGAAAATCCTCCAGGTGGCCGATATCCCCCGTACGATCAGCGGCAAAATTGTCGAATTGGCGGTGCGCGATGTCATTCACGGCCGGCCAGTCAAAAACCAGGATGCCCTGGCCAACCCCGCCGCCCTCGAACTCTTCAAGAATCTGAAGGAATTGCAGGAACCCTAGCGAGGCTTTTCGCCGCGCCAGTGAAGTGCTAATTCCTGGAGTTTATTACTGTTGGAATAGCGGGATACGGGAGTCGAACCCGTCTAGCAGCCTTGGGAAGGCTGTGCACAACCGATATGCCAATCCCGCCTTAGAGAGTAGATATTACAGTGAAATGGGGGCATCTTCAAGGCTGCCGCCGCAGGGGAAATTATTCAATCCCATACGCTCTGATACAGGAGAGTGAACGCCAGGGGTTTTCACGCACCTGGCTCGGAATGCGCCTCTTCAGAGGAAAAGCGCAAGGCGGCGGAGTTCATGCAGTAGCGCCGTCTGCTGGGGAGCGGGCCGTCGGGGAAGACATGGCCCAGGTGGCCATCGCAGGCGGCGCAGACAATTTCCACCCGGGTCATGAAGAACCCGCGGTCGACAACTTCTGCCACTCGGGCCGGATCGACCGGGGTGAAAAAGCTGGGCCAGCCGGTGCCAGATTCGTACTTGGCCGACGAATGAAACAACTCCGCGCCGCAGCAAACGCAGTGGTAAGTTCCCCTCTCATGATGATTCCAATACATTCCCGTGAAGGCCCGCTCGGTCCCTTTCTTCCTGGAGACTTTGAATTCCTCCTCGGAGAGCAGCGCTTTCCATTCGGCTTCGCTTTTCCTCACTTTTTCGCTCATGGCCTTTGCGCTTTCCTGCTCCACTCGTCAACGAGTTTGCCAATGGATTGAAAGCTGTAATCGATGTTAGCCAGGTCGTTGCCATATTCCACCGCCTTGGCAAACTCGCCGACGGCAGCATGGGAATTGGCCAGGAGGAAAAGGATATCTTTTCTGCCCTGCTCCTCGGACTGGGGCAGATTTTTCAAAGCGTCGTCGAAATTCCTGCGGGCCAGGTTGGCGTTGTTCTTGGCGGCGAAGCACCTTCCCAGGGCCAGGTGCGCCCGCCAGGCCAGGCGCGGGTCTTTCCTCGCCTGTTGCAGTTGCGCAATGGCGGCGTCAATATCCCCAAGTTCCAAGAGACGGTTGGCCAGTTCCAGCCGGGCCGTCATGTTTCCAGGCTCGGCATCGATGCGCAAGCGGATGAGGCCGGCGTCTTTGCGGTTCATTTCGGTTTTCAAACAATCTTCCACCTGGCGGAGAAAGGGCCATTCGGGTTCCTCCCGCGCCAGGGTTTGGAAATCCTCCAGGCGTTTTACCAGCGCCGACCGTTCGATCGATGCCAGCTCCAAAAGCAGTCGCTTGTCGCCGCCGGCGTTGGCCAGGCCGGTGCGCAAGTTTATCGACGCCTCCATGACCCGCCCCTGCTTTTTCAACAAGTTGGAATACTCGATGTAGTGGGAGGCCCAGTCAGGCTGCTCGTTGAGGTTTTTTTTCAGCCGCCTTTCCTCGGTTTGCGCCGGCGTTTCCCCGTCCTTGCCCTGGCGGATCGGCCCAGTCGCCATGCGGTTCATGGTCTCGGCCGCCGCCAGATCCCGCGCCTTCTGCCCCGCTTCATAATCCCCCGGCTGCAAGCGGGCAATCTGCTCCCACATGATCCGCGCCTCTTTATAGTTCTTCTTCCGCTCCAAATACTGGGCCAGGTCGTGCAGCACTTCCGTGTCGTTGGGCGCCGCCTTTAACGCCGAATGAAACAGCCACAGGGCGGTGTCGTTCAAGCCCATTTCATCGGCGCTGCGCCCCATGAAACGCATGATGGTGGTGTCCCAGGGGTTGGAAGTCAGGGCGGCTTCCCCGTATTCCAGCGCCTCGGCATGCTTCTCGGACTTGAACATCGACTGAATGCGTATGCGGGCGGTAGCTCCCCCGAAGGCAGACCAGCTTCCCGGCGGTTTGTTGTTCAACCGCTTGGCCTGCGCTTTTCGCAACTCTTTGCGCAACGCCAGATTTCCCGGCTGGCGGATGCAGCATTCCTGGTAAAGTTCGATCCCCTCGTCGATTTTGCCGTTGACGATTTCCATCGCCGCGCTCGATGCCATCTGCATGACAGCCTGAGCCCGGCTTTCCTCCATCTCGTCGATTTCCACTTCCGGCTTTGCTTCCCGGCCCTGGCGGACTTCTGGCCAGGCGTATTCCCCGCGATCGACGGCGTCGCGCACTTTCTTGATCACCACGGACAAGGACTGCAGCCTGTTCGGCGGGTTCGCCAGCGCCTCTTGAATTTCCATGGCCAGGCCGCGCAGGGTGCGGTCGGTTTGCCCAAGCAATTCCTTGAGCACCAGGGAATTGCCCGGGTTCTCCAGGTCGTTTTGTGAAAAAAGGATGCCTCGGCCCTTGTCGTACTTTTTCAAAAAATTCGATCCCAGCACCTGCAGGGCAAGGATGGCGGTGTGCAAGAGGAGGAAAGGAAAGCGGTCGGCGCGAGGGCCGTAGGGGCCTTCCTTGAAAAAGCCAGGGTGCTGGAAATCGCGGCAAGGCGCTTCCAAACAGTCGAGGTGCGCCAGCGAGGGGAACCAGAGATTGTCGTAATCGAAAAGAACGAGGCCCCCCTTGTCCTCGGAATCGCTGCTGCCGAGAAATAAATGCCCGGGGTCAAGGCAGCAATGGCTGAGCCCGGCCCTTGCCATGGCCGCTTCCAAGCGCAGGATCCTGCGCCCGAGTTTTTCGAGAATTTTTGGGTTGCTGGCGGCGCGAGAGAGAAAATCCCGAAGCGGCATGCCTTCCAGCCAATCCATGCGGACGACGGGAAAAACCCCGCCATCAAGTTCCAGCCCGGTGGAATAGGTTTGGCCAGGAAGAAAAAAGGAGCTTTTGTTTCCCTCTTGAAATGTGGTCAGCAATTGGTGCCTGGATTCCAGGGCCGCATTCTGCCAGGGGTAGACCTTCAGGGCAAAAAACTTCCCCGTGCCCTTTTGTTTCCCCTGGTAAATGCGCGCGGTTTCTCCCTCGCGCTGCACCAGCGGACCATCCGGGCTGAAACAAATCTCCAGCTCCCTCAGTTCAGGATTCGTGAATACTTGTTTCCTGGTTCGAAGGGCCAGTTCCAGGTTTTTGAAAAATTCAGAACTGATACTCATCCTCGCGGTGAAAAAAAAAATCGTTTAGTAATTATAACACCGCCGAGGCCAGTCAGCCAACCTTAGTTCCCCTGACCTGGAATACAGTTAGGTTTTTAAACTTGACCTTTTTTCAATACCCCGAAATAACTTCCCCATCGTTGATGCTGGCCAGCAACCCAAGGGTGTATTCCGGAATGGTTACCGGGATATTGCGCACGCTGCCGTCGCAAAAAGCGAACTGGCAAATGCCGAAATGGCTGCTGCCAAATTTCCAGGAAGCCTCATCAACGGTGTTCGACAGGCGGTAGAGGTACCCGGCAACGCGAGTCATGCTCATGTAGATGTCGCCGTTGTAAAGGCTGGAATCGTAGGTGCCAACGCCCCACTTGTTAATCGGCACATGTTTTTCGCCAACCATGAGTGTGTTGGACAGCCCGTCGCGAATCATGTTGAAGCCGTGGCCTTTGCCACTGGCGGCGGGAAAGGGCCCGTCGTTGTTGAAGTAGGTGGTTCCGCCAGCGGAAGTGGCGCGGGAAACGGTGCCGAGGTTGACGGCGAAATCGCCCAGGGCGCCCGGGACATGGTTGCCGCCCACCCGTCCGGAAGTGTCGACATCCCCCCGCATGCTGTTTCCCGCCACCTGGGCCGAGCGCCTTTCCGGGCAGAAGAGCACTTTTACCCCCGTTTCCCGGGCCGTCTGGTTCTGTTGGTAATACGACTTGCCCAAATCCCATTTGCGAAAGAGATTCTCCTGTTCCACATTCGGCAGGATCATGACCGCCCAGGTCGGCCCCTGGTCGGTCAGGCGAGTGGGGGGCAGGGTTTCATGGGTGTTGTGGTGCAGCCACATGGCCAGCGATACTTGCTTGAGATTATTGGCGCAGGAAATGCGGTTGACCGCGCCGCGCGCTTTCTGCACCGCCGGCAGTAGCATCCCCACCAAAATGGAAATGATGCTCATGACCACCAGCAGCTCGATCAGCGTGAACCCTTTGGGTTTTAGCGGTGCAACCATGACAAACCCCTTTATAATGTGCCTTCTTTATTATACCTCGCTGGCCTAGCGGGTAATCAAACTTAATGGGAGAAGAAAAGTGACTTTTCCCTCCTTTTCCCCGAAAGCCTTGGCCGGCAGTTCCAGCTTCAGTTCAGTAAACTTCTCCTTGGGCGGGTCGAAGATGATTTCCTCATCGACATTCTGCCCGGGGAAGACCGGGCGGGTAGTGACCGTTTTCTCCACCGTGCCCTTGGGCCTCTCCCACTCCTTTAACTCCAGCCCCGATTGATCGAATAGCTTGATCTCGCCATATTCCTTCCAGGCGGGAAACTCAAAAGCGTTTTCCAGTCCGCAGTTGTTCACTCGCAAGAGAATATGAATCTTGGGGTCGCGGGTGCGTTTCTTCTGGTTCGCTTGAACATAGTCCGCCACCCGGTAGCGAACATCCCCAATCCCCACGCGGATATCGTTCCGTTGAATGTCGTACTGCTTGGCGTTGATCGCCTGGCCCTCTTTTTCCGGCAAGAAGGGCCGGTTCCCAGGCGAGAAAAGAAGGAACTTATCGCGAGGCAATTCCGCCTCGGTGTCGTAAGGCTTGTTGCGGAACCAATGCGGGTCCTTGACCAGTATCACCAGTGTGGGAATGGCCACCAGCAGGGCGACCCCGGGCAGAGTCAGCCTTGTCACCAGGCCCCCTTGGCAAAGCACGGCGGCGATAAGCGCCACGATAATGGCGCCGACTGTCAGCGGGCCCACCAGGTATTCCACGAAGGGAATTTGCGCCGTCCCAAGAGCAACCAACCCCAGGGACAAGGCGATCAAGCCGGGGACATTTTCCAAAGGCTTGCCGCCGGTGAGCCTTTGGCCTCGGTCCAAATAGGAAGGCGGCTCGGGATGATTAGGCTCTTCAACCGGCTTTTCCCCGCGCATGGCTTGCAGCAGTTCCAGACCGCTTTCACCAGCGGAGGCTTCTTTTTTCACCACCTCGGCTGGGGAAGCAGCAGACCCTGCCGCGCAAGGGACCACGCGGAATTCCTGAAAACAACCGCTGCATTCCATCAACGAGCCCAGCGCCGTCTGCGCCACGCGGAATCTCTTTTGGCATTTCGGACAGATAGAATCAAACGACATGGGGATCCTCGCAAGGCTCGTTTCCCTGTTATTCTATTCCCTTTCCCCCCTCAAGACGCAAGAAACCCCAGCATTCGCCGATAGGGTTCCTCCCACCGGCCGGGTTGTATTGGCGAGAAGGATTTCACGGGGAGCGACCGCGCCGCCACCTGGCGTAATTCCGCCAGCGACCCCACCAGCCCCAGGCCTCGCGCCTGCAGCAAAATATTCCCCAGCGCAGTCGCTTCCACCGGCCCGGCCAGCACTTCCCGATTGCAGGCGTCGGCGGTGAACTGGCACAGCAGTTCGTTCTGGCAGCCGCCACCCACCACATGAATCACCTCGATCCGCTTACCGGTCAACTCCTGCAGCCGTTCCATGACCCAGCGGTATTTGAAGGCCAGGCTTTCCAAAGCGCAGCGGACGAAACCGCCGGCGCTATTGGGCGCAGCTTGGCCCGTGCGCGAGCAGAAGTCGGCGATGGCCCGGGGCATGTCGTCTGGAATAATAAAGCCCTCATCGTCGGGCTCGATCAGGCTGTGGAAAGGCGCCGCCTGCCCCGCCATCCTCGTCAGTTCCTCATAACTGTATTCCTGCCCTTGCCTCTGGAACGACCTGCGGCACTCCTGCACCAGCCAAAGCCCCATGATGTTCTTCAACAAGCGCGTCGTGCCATCGACTCCGCCTTCATTAGTAAAGTTGAAAGCCAGGGCCTGCGGGGTTACTTGCGGGGTTTTCGTTTCCACACCCATGAGCGACCAAGTGCCGGAACTGATGTAGGCCCAGGAAGCGGTGACGGCTGGCACGGCGGCGACCGCCGACGCCGTGTCGTGGGTTCCCGGAACGATCACCGGCGCCGGCCCGGCGCCAGTTTCCTCGCTCACCTGCGGGCAAAGCGGGCCCAGCAGCGTGCCCGGTTGAATCAGCGAGCAAACCAGGTCCTGGGGAATGTCAAACGCCTGCAGCACCTCCGCCGACCAGCTTCGTGTTCCGGGGTTGATCATCTGGCTGGTGCTGGCATTGGAATACTCGTTGGCCTTTTCCCCCGTGAGAAAGTAGTGGAACAAATCGGGCATGAAGAGCAGATGGCGAGCTGATTCAAGAATGCTGGAACCGTGACGGCGCAGGGCCAGCAGTTGAAAGAGGGAATTAAAGCGCATGAACTGAATGCCGGTGTGCCGGTAAAGTTCCTCCTTTTTCATGCGTGAAAAGGCCAGGTCTAAAATCCCTTCCGTGTGCGGGTCGCGGTACTGCCTGGGGTTGCCAAGCAGCTTCCCATCCTTTCCTAACAAGGCGAAATCGACTCCCCAGGTATCGACGCCCAGGGAATCGATTTTCCCTCCCTTGCAGGCGGCGCGAATCCCTTGCAGCAGTTCCCGGTAGAGGTGGAGGGGGTCCCAATGCAGTGCGGCGCCAAGGCGAGTGGCCGGGTTGCCAAAGCGGTGCAGCACTTCCAGGGCGATTTTGGAACCATCAAAGTGGCCCAAAATGGCGCGGCCGCTTTCCGCCCCGTAGTCGATTGCCAGCAGTTTTTTCGTTGCCATGGTGGTTAAATTACGGTTGACCCATTGGATAACGAGGGTTGCCCGGCTCTGCCGGGCCTTACCCCGCGGAATTCTCCCTATATCAGAACCGGGAAAAAAGGCTAGAATTTAATGAGCTGGCCCATTGTGGAGTCGCTAGGCATGGAAAATCAACTCAAGTCTTTGGTCCTGTACGATGGGCAATGCCCGCTGTGCCAGGCTTCCATTGCCTGGTTGAAAAGGCTCGATTGGCTGAGAAAGATCGATTGCCGTGATGCCCGAGTCAGCGAGAACATTCCTAACCTCGACCCGCCTCTGAAACCCGAACGCCTGCTCGAGGAAATGCACCTGGTGACACCCAGGCAAATGGTCTACCACGGCTTCAAGGCCTTTCGATACATGGCTTGGCGCATGCCCTTGCTCTTTCCCTTTGCCCCTTTCTTTTACCTTCCTGGCGTTCCCTGGCTGGGGCAAAAGATTTACCTGTGGGTGGCGAGGAACCGTTTCAACCTGGTACCTTGCAAGGACGGCGCCTGCGAGATCCCCAGAAAAAAATAGAGTTTCCTGGGATCGCCAGGCGCCAGCCTGGCAGATTGATTGGCCGCGCTCTCTGCGTGGCGATCCCAGTGAAAAACAAACCCCGCACCGAGGCAGCCAAGGCGTTCAAGCCCGGAGCACCCGTGAGGGTGCAAGGGTGACCGACGGGTTTTCTTGTTTTTAAAATGCAACCCGTCGCTGACGCTTCGGGCTCGGATGATTCCGCGGGCTCCTCTTCCCCTGGGAACGAAAGAAGCCCGACCTAAACAAGCGCTGCGATGGGCTTCCCCGTAGGCAGGATCGGCACCGGCTTGCCCTGCTTGTCATTCAAGTGCTGCTCCGGATCGATTCCGAGATGACGGTAGAGGGTGGCGAGAACATCCTGTGGCCCCAGCGGCGTTTCCTTCGGATATTCCCCACGGGCGTTGGTCGAACCAACCACTTGACCCATGCGCAAACCGCCACCGGAGATTAAGGCGCTGTAGGCATCCGGCCAGTGGTCGCGGCCGATGGAATTATCTGGGGGCCCCTTGCGGATTTGCGGTGTGCGGCCGAATTCACCAATCACCGCAACCATGACTTTGCGGTCGAGCCCGCGCTCGAACAAATCGCTGATCAGGGCGGAGAGCGCCTGGTCGAAAAAAGGGAGCCGTCGTTTCATGTAATCGCCAAAGTGTCCCGGGCGCATGGCGTTTCCCGGGTGGTCGTCCCAATTGGTGTAGTCCGGTCCGGACTTGGGGGAATCGAAAGTGACAGAGGTCACGGCGACACCAGCCTCGGCGAGTCGGCGGGCCAGCAAACAACCCTGGCCCCAAAGATGCCGCCCATAGCGGTCGCGGAGTATTTCCGGTTCCCTGTGCAATTGAAAAGCGCGCGCCACCTCCGGACTGGTCAAAACATCCATGGCCTGATTTTGGAAAACACCCATGCCTTGACGGGCAGGCGCCTGGTTCATCTCCCCGCGCCATTGGTCCAGCCGACCGAGTAAACTCCTCCTGGCCGAGAGGGATTGAATATCCATGCCGCGCAAGCTGAGAAATCCTGGCTGGTAGCCAGGGGTGGAAACATCCCCCGTGGCAAACCCCTGACAGCCAGGCCCAAGGTAGTTCACCCGCGTCATGTGAAAATTATTGGGAATGCTCACATACTGTGGCAAGGCCCGGGGATGCGGCCCGCGCAGATGACCAACAATCATTCCCAGGTCAGGGTGTTCGCTCTTACTGGTTGAAGTGGGAT
Organism: Gemmataceae bacterium; assembly: GCA_009692005.1. Taxonomy (GTDB): domain Bacteria; phylum Planctomycetota; class Planctomycetia; order Gemmatales; family Gemmataceae; genus SHZZ01. The sequence continues at coordinate 15,054 of SHZZ01000021.1, forward strand.
CGAGAACCGAGGGTTCCTTCCCCGTCAGGGTCAGGATCGAGCCATCGTTGTGAATGTTGATTTTATGCCGCAGCGAGCGGATGAGGGAGAAGCGGCTGGCTTGCGCGGCTTGCAAGGGCAGATGCTCGCAGATCGACATGCCAGGCACGGCGGTGGGAATCGGTTTGAAAACACTTCGGGAGTTCTCCGGCCCCTCCGGTTTGAGATCGTAGGTTTCCAAATGGCTCGGTCCGCCCCAGCAGAAAACCAGGATGAGTGAAGTGTGCGCGCCTTTGCCAGCCGTGGCTTGCAACAGATTCGGCAGGGTAAGCCCGCCAAGCGCCAGGCCCCCGAGGCGGAGAAAATCGCGCCGGACCAACCGCTGAGGCTTCACTTGAAACAGGTTGTTTTGTCGGCTTGTCATTCTTCCCTCAAGCCAGCAGCGCGCGAATCGGTTCGCCCTGGTGAACCCGGTACGGCTTCCCCAGAGTATCGTGAAATTCCTCATTGGCGCCGATGCCCATGAGATGAAAGATCGTGGAAGCCAGGTCGGCAGGTGTGAAGGGATCAGAAACAGGCGCCCCGCCCTGAGAGTCGGTGCGGCCAATGACTTGCCCGGGCCGAATGCCGCCGCCAGCGAAAAAACAGGGGAAGACATCGCCCCAGTGATGTCTTCCAGGGGTGAAGATTTCTCCCGAGGCGTTTTTCCCTCCGGCAGTGATGGGGGAAATGCGCGGGGTGCGCCCCATCTCGCCGCACATCACCACCAGCGTTTCTTCCAGCAGGCCCCGCTGTTTTAAGTCATCAAGAAAACCGCTCAGGCTGCGGTCGATGGAAGGAAGCAGCTTTCCCTTGAGATCGCGGAAGGCGTTCTGGTGAGTGTCCCAGCCGCGCAGGTTGACTTGAACCATGCGCACGCCGGCTTCCACCAGCCGCCGCGCCGTCAGAAATCCCTGCCCCCATTCCTCGTGCCCGTAGAGTTCCCTAATGGCCAGGGGCTCTTGCGAAAGATCAAAGGGGTTGCCCCCGCCGGTGCGAGTAGCGTCAAGCAAGCGCATGGCTTGCGCCCGCGCTGTTTCCCAGGAACCGCTCAGCCCGGCTTGAGACGATTTCTCCAACAGGCGGAACTGCTCGTCGATTTTGCGCAGCAGCCTGGCCCGGTCTTGCAACTCTGCCCAGGAGATTTTCAACCCGTCGATGGCCGGGAGGTGGAAAGAGGGTTCTCTACAACTGGTGTTGTCCCACCAGGCCTTGGGGCCTTTTCCAGCAGTGCGGGCCGGGTCGTTTGGGTCGTCGTGGGAAAAGCAGTTGGGGCAAGAGCCGGCGGCGTCGGGCGCCTTGCAGGCTGATGCCAGGTCCACTCCCCAGCGGAAGTAGCGCGGCCCCAGAATCCCGGGCGCCCGCCCCGGGTAACGCATGAGATTGCCCCGCGGAATTTCCACCACGGGGGGAAGACCGCCCTGGCCCGAAGGAAGCGCGTAGCTCAGCAGCGATCCCATCGACGGCCATTCGATCCGCCCGGGCCGCGGATTGGTGATGCTGGCGTTGGTGTCGCCCTCCGGCAGCGCCGTGCTACCCGTATGCAACAAATAAGTGCAACTGTTGTGCTCGTTGCGGAATTCCCTTCCAGCGATGTGGTGCAGGGTGCGCAGGATGGAAAACTGGCCGGCGCGCTGGGCCAGCCTCGGCAGGTATTCGCAAAAGCGCACGCCGGGAAGTTTGGTTTGCGTGGTGGAATACTCGCCGCGAATGCCATCGGGAGCATCGGGCTTGGGGTCGAAAGTTTCGTGCTGCGAGGGCCCGCCCGATTGAAAGATAAAAACCACTGAACGGGCTTTGGCCTTGCTTCTACTCCGGGCCAGCGCCTGACCGAAGCCCAGGCCAAACAAAGGCAGCGCGCCCAGGGTGAGCAATTCCCTTCGATTAAGAAGAGGGTGGTCGGCCGGGTGACAACTTGGATGTCTCATCGCGCTTCCCAAGTTCGGGCGTTGAAGTATCTACAGAACTCTGGCAAGATCTTTCTGGTGGGTTGTTTGACCCTAACCGATCAGTGAACTAGCATCAAGGCAGTTCTTGAGATAATTGGGCCTTGAAGGGAGAATCAGGATGCACAGGCGGTCTTTTTTGAAACAGAGCGGATTGGCGGCGGTTGCCACGCAAGTACCGGGCGGAGTCTTCGCTTTAGAAAAACCCCAGCAACGCATCCGCGTCGGGCAGATTGGCGTGAGCCACGCTCATGCCACAAAACTTGAGGCCTACCGCAATTCCCCCGATTACGAGGTGGTGGGCATTGTTGAACCGAGCGAGGCTCTGCGCCAGCGAGCCGAGAAAACAGAACCGTTTCGAGATTTGAAATGGCTCACCCGGGAGCAATTGCTGGCCACGCCAGGCTTGCAAGCCGTGCTGGTGGAAACCCGCGTGAAAGATCTCCTCAGCAATGCACTGGCCTGCGTGCGGGCCGGCATGCATATCCACATCGACAAACCGGCGGGGGAGTCGCTGGCGCAATTGAAACAGGCGCTGGACACGGCGCGGGAGAAAAAACTGATGGTGCAGATGGGTTACATGTACCGCTACAACCCGGCGGTGGTGATGCTGCGCGAGTTTTTGCAAAAAGGCTGGCTGGGCGACATCTTCGAGGTCCACGCCGTCATGAGCAAAGTCGTCGATGTTAAAGGCCGCAAAGAACTGGCGGAATACCCGGGCGGCATTATGTTCGAAATTGGCTGCCATGTTCTCGACCTGGTGGTGGGAATTCTCGGCAAGCCGCAAAGCGTCACGCCGTTCAACCTGCATTCCTCTCCGATTCAGGATGGATTGCAGGACAACATGCTGGCCGTGCTGAAATACCCGAAGGCGACTGCAACAGTGAAGTCCTCGGCCATGGAAGTCGATGGTTTTGCCCGCAGGCACCTGGTGGTTTGCGGCAGCGAGGGGTCATTTCACATTCAGCCGCTGGACAACCCCGGGGCGAAAATCGCCCTGTCGCAAAAGAGAGAGGCGCACCCAAAGGGAGTCAGCGAGGTGAAGTTTCCCAAGTACACGCGCTATGCGGACGATGCCGCGGACATGGCCAAGGTGATCCGCGGAGAGAAGCAGGCGGCATTTTCCTATCAGCATGATTACGATGTGCAGGAGGCCTTGCTGCAAGCCTGCGGGGAAAAAGGGGATGTAAGGCTGCCAAAACCTCCGAGCCCGGAGGGTGACCGACGGGTTGCATTTTAATAACAAGAAAATCCGTCGCTCACGCTTGCACCCGTGAGGGTGCTTGGCCCCTTGGGCCTCGGTTGTTTCGGCGGACCTGTCTTTTGCCTCATCCTGGGAACGCCAGGCTCCAGCCTGCCAAATGAAGAAGGCCACGCCCGCCTTACGGCGCTTTCAATTCGTCGGCGATCTGCTCCAGTGTCTTGCGGAACACCTCCGGGTCGTAATCCGCGATACTCTTCAAGCTGATGACATTCTCGTCGTCGTCTAACTTCTGCAGCGTGTCCACCAAGGGCGACTTGATCATCTCCTGGTTGAAGCGGGAATTATCGAGGCGGATCATGGTAATAAGGAAGTTGGGATTCTTCTCGAGTTTACGCAGGAGGGAAACCGAAGAGATATCCCCCAGGTAGGCAAAGAAATCGTCCTTGAAGTCGGCCATGGGATTGTCCGCCGCGCGGCCCAGCGCCGCCAGCACTTCTTTCACCCTGGCCATGCGGTTCTGATAAGGGTGCAGGTTTAAAATCTTCACCAGTTCATCCATCCCCTTGGGCAACTTTGCCTTGCTGTGGCCGAGGTCGTCGAGGGCGACTTCCAAAAACGCGCCGACTTGCCTGGCGGATTCATAATCCGGGATCACCACTTTGCCGTTGGGCCCCGGCTGGGTGTAGAGTTTTAACAGTTCAATAGTCAGCTTCCGTCCCGCCGCGGAGTCTATTTTCTTGGTTTTCAAAGCAGCCAGTGCGGTGTCGCAGGCCTGGGCCACCTTTATTCCAGCGTTGCGAATAAGGGCCGGGCTGCCAAACGGCCGTTCATTGCAAGCGGCCAGAAGGTCCTTCAGCCCCTCTTCCATTTCCGTGGAAGGGACCTCGGCGGCGAGTAGGGCGGCGAGGACGAGCGCCGTCGGCCAGGCGCGTAGGATCGGCCGGCCAGGAGAGACGCGCATCGGTTCCTTGCCCGGCAGATGGAAGCCAAAGCCGCGCACCTGGCGGAAACCGGGGTATTTTAAATCGTGGTGGCAGGCGAAGCAGTCGTCGTGAGCCATGGCGATCTCGGGCCAGGAGTTGCGCGCCAAGTTGGCGATGGCGTCCTTATTTGCAGGCGCCTTGCCATCCATGAACAGTTCGGGCCAAAGTTCCGTCGGGCGGGGAGATTGAAAGTCAGCCCTATCAGCAGCCAGCTTCACGGTTTCTCGCAGGGCCACCAGGGCCCCAGTTAGCGCCAGCTTCGTTTGGAAAAGCTCCACCTCTTCAAGATGGTAGTTGGCTTTGATTTTGGCAGTGGCATTCTTGAAGTAGGGAACCTGCTTGGGGTCGCGCCAGTGCTGTGGTTGGTTTTTGGAAAACGAGGCGATTTCAATAGGAGGAAGGGGAGGGTGCCCGGCGGCGAACATGGCGTGGGTGACAATCTTCCCCTGGTCGGCGTTGCCGATGTGGCAGGAAACGCAGAGGGCGGAGCGCACTTCCGCATCGCGCAAGTCGCGTAGACCGAGGGCGAATTTTTCCTTGGGAGACTTTTCGCGCCAGGAAAGTTCCGCATGGGGCCCCATCCAGTTGGAAGAAGGGCCGTGGCAGCCGCCACAGCTGACGCCATCCAATTTATCAATCCCACCGGCCTCATACGGCCCCAGGTTGGCCATGGCATGGCAGGTGATGCACCCGGTTTCCCTCTTCGTCACATCCTGGCCCAGAATTTCACCCATGCGCTTGCCGCGCGGACCCACCAGCACCGCGTAGGCCTGGGCGTGCTTGTCGTGCGTTTTCCACACCGAAAACTCCGTAAGCAGCACGACATCCCACGCACGCGGTTCCTTGACATTCGGGTCTTCCGAAGGAAGCTGATTCCCTTTGGGAAGCGAATGGCATTCGCTGCACTTGGCAGCCGACTGGTATTTAAGCCCCTCCCAGGGATTCTTTTTTTCCTGGGCGGAGAGAGTGGAACAGGAAATCAAAACCACGGCCAAGGGCGCCGCCCATAGCCGAGAAAAAGTGAGTGAAGCAAACATCTCAGGGCCTCCGCTCCGCGCTGAACGATCTTTTCAGTGCTTCGAACCGTGCGGTAAGGTTTTTTAATGTTCCGGGTCGATCCAGATAGTTTTCCTCGAATTGCCGCGGACTGTCAAAGCCTTTTGGGAAAGAACTTTTCAGGTTTTCTCGAAGCAGGCGAAGTTCCTTGGTGAAACCAGAGGACCCAAAAGCAGGATCGCGGTCGTTCAAGGAATTGTGCAAGGCCGCCAGGCCGAGCCAGGCTTGCGCCATGTCGTCCCAATTGGCCGATGGCCGCGACGAGGCCATTTGCATAAGTTCGTTGGTCTTTTGAGCCATGCGGGCGCTGGTCCAGACACCGCCTTTTTCAAGCGCCAGGGAACTGGTCTCGGCCCGGATCAGCGCTGCCTCGATGGCGGCCAGGGTATTCCTGATCGACGGGGAAGGGGTTTCCATTTCTTTGCGCACCTTGTTCAGCGCTTGTTCCAGTTGGGAATCGCCCGAGGCAATTTTTAAGGCCGGGCCATTGAACCAGGGGCTCCAGGGAAGTGAACCCGGGTGTCGGCCGCCAAACCCCAGGCGAAACTTGCGGCTTTCCGGCGCCAGGTCTTTATGGCAAGCGAAGCAGTTGAATTCGCTGAACTCCGGCCAGGGATTTTTAGGCGAGGCGTCGGCGTGCTGGGCCCGGGCTTGCAACAGATTAAGAATCGCCCGGGATCCTTCCACCTGGCCGATGGCCCAGGCCCGGGCTTGCAAATCCGGATAGCGCGCCAGGTCTTTTTCAATCGGCCAATGCGCCGGGTACTTGGCCAAATTGGCGGCGAAATCGAAATTCAAGCGCGGATGTCCGGCGACGATCAGGTCGTGGGTCACTTCCATTCCCTTGGCCGCGTTGCCGACATGGCAATCGGAGCAGACCCTGGCCCTGCCGGAAAGCGACTTGGTATCGAGAAAACCGAATTGCTTCTCCCGTTCCGCTGGCGCCAGAGCCAGGAAACTGCTGGTGAAATGCCTGCCGAGATATTTTCCCGACCCGCCATGACAGGACTCGCAACCAACTCCTTCGCTGACGAGAAACCCCGGACCTGTTCCCTTCCCCGCGGGGTTGGTGGCGTGGCAATTCAAACAGGCCTGGGCGCTGGCAGCCGATCCGGCCGGGGCGCCGTAAAGGTTTTTCACGATGCGGTTCGACCGCTCGTTGAACAGAACTTCAAAAGCCTGGTGATGCGGGTCGAAATTGGCCCAGGTGGAATATTCACTCCGGGGCACGCCATGGCCCAGGTTCTGGTTATGGCAGGAAGCCGAGCCGCAAGAAGGCGACCCTTGAAAGGGCGCCAGTTCCTGACCGGTGGCGCTCAACTGGCCGAGGAAAGGCAATAAAAGGAGAACAACCCCCAACCGACCGCGATAGGATAGGCACATGACCCTGCTCGATTTGGCGGAATTGGAAACAACCCCTGGATTAGCCTAACACACGCCTTGCAGATTGTGCGGCAAAGGGGTTCTGGTTAAGGACCAAAACACCGGCCTCTCCCTTTTCCTTGGCATAACCTGAACAAGCGGGCAGGGATTTTTCGAAAAGCAGTACAATTGGCTCCATTTTCCTGATAAAACTATACCCAGGGGCGTCCCTCGCCTCGGTTCTTCAAATTGGAAAGCCGTTTATGCAGCCGGACACCGTCAACCCCCTGGAAGCCGCCTTTTTATGGTACACCCTGGTGGCCATTTGGGTTCTCTTCAGCGTGGTGGTTGGCTCGTTCAGCTTGCAAACCGGGGCCATGCGCGATGGCCAACTCGTTTTGGAATTCTGGGATTCCTTCATCAGCATAGCCGCCGCCATGTTCCTGTGCCTTCTGGTTTATTTCGGCAGCTTGATCTTTATTTACGCTCTCGATTGGAGCGAAGAGGCGGCGCGGCTGGCCAAGTATATTCTTTTGCCGACGCTTTTTCTCATCCTCATGGGAGTCCTGGCCCAGAGGCACAAGGTGCGTGTTTTGAAAAGTGGCAACATCGCCGCACTTTCCTGCCAGGCCTGGCAGGTTTTAAACGCCAGCATTCTCGGTTATGGCGCGCTCGGCTGGGTCTTTCTCATGGCCATCATCGGTTTGTTTACCGGCATCCCCACGCAGCCCACCCCCACAGGGCAATAGCCAGGCCAGGCTGGTGGTAGAATCGCCGACCAAACTCAAGAGGGTATTTTCCTTGGCCTGAGCAGCGAATCCAATTAACATCTGTACCATCTACCTACCCGCGGTTCTTCCCCAAGCGAGGCATTCATGCGACGGCTCTCCTTCCTCCTTCTCGCCAGTTTGTTGGCGCTGAGTTTCCTTCCCAGTCAGTCAGCAGGGCAGAAAAAAGATGGCTTTCCCGCCAACGCCGCCGCGCCCAGCTTGAAACCCCTCTTTCCCGCCGGGGCCAAACCGGGCGCCACGGTTGATCTCAAACTCAAAGGCGCCAACCTGGCGGCGCCAATCAAATTGATCACCAGTTTTCCTGCCAAAGCGGTTTTCCCCACCGAGAACAATAACGGCAAAGACGCCGCCAACCTGCTGGTGAAGCTGGAAATCCCCGCCAACACACCCATTGGCTTCCACACCGTCCGCATCGGCACGGCCAAGGGAATTTCCAACGCCCGCATTCTCTGCGTCGATGACCTGCCTGAAGTGGTGGAGGTGGATACCAACCGCGGCAAGCAAACGGCACAGAACATTCCCGTGCCTTGCGTGGTGGCCGGCCGCGCCGACGCCGAGGCCAACGATTACTTCAAGTTCACCGCCAAGGCCGGTCAGAGGATTTCTTTTGAAATACTCGGCCGCCGGCTGGGCAGCGCCATCGATCCGCAACTCACTCTCTTCGATGCCGCCTCCATGCGCGAGTTAAGCGGCGGGCACAGCAACGACGCGCCCGGCCTGCAGACCGACCCGCGCCTGACCTACACCTTCAAGAAAGACGGCGAGTATGCCATCGAGGTTCGCGATGTCAGCTACCGAGGCGGAGAGGATTTCTTCTACCGGCTGCGCGTGGGAGACTTTCCTTGCGCCACCTCGCCCATTCCCATGGCGGTCAAACGCGGTGGCACAACCAGCGTTTCCTTCAGCGGCCCCCAGGTAGAGGGCGTGCTTCCGGTGACCGTGGCCGTTCCCGAAGGAACCGCCGCAGATTCACTCTGGGTCACACCGAAAGGCCCCAACGGCCTTTCCGGCTGGCCGGTCTGCCTGCTGCTTTCCGATGTGAAGGAAGAGTTGGAAAAGGAGCCCAACAACACGGCCGCCACGGCGCAAAAGTTGACCGTTCCTTCAGGAGTGACCGGGCGCCTTTTGGAAAAAGGCGAAGCGGACTATTTCTCCTTCACCGCCAAGAAGGATCAGCGTTTTATCATTGAGGTGGTGACCCACGATCTTTACTCCCCCACCGAAGTTTACATGGAAATAAAAGATACTAAGGGTGGCAAGCTGGCCGAGACGAACCCGGCCAACGCCCCCCGCCTTGATTTCAAGGCCGCTGCCGATGGCGACTACCACATCGCACTTGAGCATTTGCATCTTTGGGGCGGGCCGGCGGAAGTCTACCACCTGTCAATCGCCGAGTTTTCACCCGGGTTTGACATCTCCTTGCAAGGCGACCGCATCGACGGCCCGGCGGGAATTCCTTTTTCCCTCCCCATTATGGTGACCCGGCGGGACTTTGCCGAAGCCATCGAGATTTCCATCGAAGGGCCCAAGGGAGTGAAGGGCAAACTCACCGTGGCCAAAGGTCAGCCGGCGGGCAACCTCGATGTGATCGTTGATGAAGAAGTAGCGGTGGGGCCGGAGACGATTCGCGTGGTGGGGACGGCGCAGATCAATGGCAAACCGTACAAGGCGTACGCCAGCGTGCGCGGCCCGCTGGGAACCTCGCTGGCCGGTTTGCCCATCCCGCCGCGGACGGCCTGGAGGGAAATCGGTCTCGGCATCCAGCCCAGGCCTCCTTTCACCCTGGCTTTGAAACTCGATCCCGCCACCATTGCTCCTGGGAAAAACACCACCGCCACCGTTACCGCCAGTCGCGCCAAGGGTTTTGATGCCGAGATCGCTCTCACGATCAATGGCTTGCCGGCCAATGTGACCGGAAAGGCCGGGCCAATTCCAGCGGGGAAAAGCGAACTAAAGTTCGAGATCACTTCCACCGACAAGGCGGCGCCCGCCGCTCCCAGCCTGACCGTGACCGGCAAGGCCAAGATGAAGGACAAAGAGGAAACATTTACCTCGCCAGGGGCGGCGCTAACCATCAAAAAGTGATTGGCCATTTGAGAAATTAGGAGGGGCTCATGTGGGCGGCTTGGTTGTCCGTGTGGCTGGCTTTGGCGCAGGATAATTCCCCCAAGGACGCCCGCCCGAATATTGTATTCTTCTTTGCCGACGACCAGCGCGCCGACACCATCGCCGCCCTGGGCAATGGTCAAATCAAAACGCCGCACCTCGATTCCCTGGTCAAAGAAGGAACCTCGTTTAACCGCGCTTACATCATGGGCGGACTGCAGGGTGCGGTTTGCGTGCCGTCGCGGGCGCAGATGCTTTCAGGCAAAGGCTTGTTCCGCATTCAAGAACAGCTGAAAAACACCACCACCTGGCCCTTGGTTCTGCGCCAAGCGGGTTACCTGACTTTCGCCACGGGGAAATGGCACAACGGCGCGCCCTCCCTGGCGCTGGCCTTTCCCAACGCCCGCTCCATTCACCTGGGCGGCATGAGCAACCAGTTTGGCACACCCATGGGCGACATGGGGCCCGAAGGAAAGCTGATCAACCAGCGCCAGCCCGAAGCGCACTGCAGCGAGATCTTCGCTGACGAGGCTATTACTTTTCTCAAGCAGGCGCCCCAGGGCAAGCCTCTGGCAATTTACATCGCTTTCAAATCCCCCCACGATCCGCGCCAGGCGCCGAAAAAATTTCAGGATCTCTACGACCCCGCGAAAATTACCCTGCCCGCCAACTACCTTCCCGAGCATCCCTTTAATAACGGTGAACTGCTGATCCGCGATGAACGGTTGGAGAAGTGGCCCCGCTCCAAGGCTGCTATTCAAAAACACCTGGCTGATTACTACGCCATTATCTCGCACCAGGACGCCCAGATTGGCCGGGTGCTGGAAGTGTTGAAAAAAACCGGCCGCTTTGGCAACACCGTCATCGTCTTCGCAGCGGATAACGGCCTGGCAATTGGCAGCCATGGCCTCATGGGAAAGCAAAATGTCTATGAACATTCTTCCCGCATCCCGCTGGTGGTGGCCGGGCCGGGCGTGAAGAAAGGCGCACGCACCGATGCCTTCTGTTACAACTTCGACCTCTATCCCACTTTCGCCGAACTGGCCAACGCCCAGGTCCCCAAGGAAGTGGAAGGTAAAAGCTTGGTCAGGGTTTTGCGGGGGGAAACCGACGCCCATCGCCAGGTCATCCTGACCTCTTACCGCGGGTTCATGCGTGGAATTCGCGACGGCCGCTGGAAGCTGATCGTCACCATGGCCATCAATAAGAAGCAGCTCTTCGATTTGCAGAACGATCCGGAGGAAACGAAGGATCTGTCGAGCGACCCGGCGCACGGGGAAACCGTGGCCCGCCTGACCGGATTATTGGAACTAGAACAAAAAGAGTTTGGCGACAGCGCGCCTTTAAGAAACGAGAAACCCCTGCCGGCGAAGATTGACTTGTCCAAAGTCCCGCCGGAAGGGAAGAAAAAATAAAGCAGGAAAGAACCCGTCGCTGATGCCTGGGGCCTTGCACCCCGATTAATTAGCCCAATTGGCTCTTACTGAATCACCCGGGTGACCTGGTATCTGCTGCCCGCTTTCGCTGATACCACCTTCTTCAACTCTTCCAGGTTGAATTTTTCCTTGTCTTGAACGGCGAAGCGAACCGTTTCCTTGTCGCGAAGGCCAACGATGGAATTCGGCACCACCCAGGGAATTTGCACAAGTGCGGACCGCACTTTTTCGGGGCAGCTAAATCAGGTCATTCCCTTCACTTCCACGGTAAATCTTGGCAGGGCCGGGTCGGCCTTGTCCTCACCCGGGCCAGGACAGCCGAGGATCAAGGGCAGGGCCAGCGCCAAACCGAGAATTGCGTTTCGCATAATCATCTCCTTTGAAAGAGGAACCTGGCGAGTATTGTAAGGGGAATTTCAAAATGAAGGAATGGAGAAACTGACCCTGCAACTGTTCCCCTTTTTACAAAAGCGATTGCAAGAATTACCCAAAAGCTTTCTAGCAAGCAAAGTTCCTTCTGGGAAAGGCAGTTAAAATCCTCCTGACTTGTCGGGGGAAGGGTTCGAGGTTTGGCGATTTTGAAAAAAAAATATCAAGAACTTTCTCCTGACATGAATGCGAGTGGCATTATTGAGCGGGAAAGAAGGGTGACAGCCCGCCAGGGCAGGAACTACCTGGAAATCCCGTGGGAAGTTGAATAAAGGCGAGGTTTGGCACTAGGATTGCTTAACTTTTCCTTGGCAATCGAGAAATGGGAGGGTTGGAGGTGATTATGGGTCAGCGCGAATCGAATTTACTTTGGCTCAGGGATATGCTGGATCACATCCTTTCGTGCCAGCAGCAACTGGAATGGACAACGGACAGTCAGGCCGTTCATGTCCTGACAGAAGTGATGTTGCGCGATCTGGATCGCTGCCAGCGACTGTGCCAGGGGATTCACCGCCGGGCGGAACAACACGCCACGGCAGTTTAGAGAAAAAAATCCACCCGCGACGGGTGTGAGGGAAAAGCGGTTGACCGGCGCTTCTTTGGAGGCGCCGGTTTTTTTTTGTTTTCAGCACAATCGGCACATGCAGAACAGCATGGCCAGCCTCGCCAGGCTTTGCCCGAGGAAAAAATCGGAAGACCCTTCTTTGTGGTAAGAAAAATTCAAGAACCGTGGGCCCAGCAGGCGGAGAGGTTGATGCAGGCGGAAAATCCTGGCCGATAAAGAGGCGGAATGAGAACCGCCAAGGAAAGCGTCCGGTTGCAGTGAGCTTGATTTCCGCGTTCCGGCAGGCCCTCGCGTGGAGGGTTTCGCCGCCGCGGCGGGAACTGTCGGCCCACAAGGTTCCCCGCACCTGGAAAAAACCGAGGAGTCACGATGAAGAGGACGAGATTCATAGCGCCGTTGCTGGCCGTGGTTGCCGCCTTGATGGCAGGGCAAACAGCCTCCGCCGCGCATGGAGGCGCGGTGAAGTACAACGCCACCGGCAAGCCGTGCTGCGAGGCGCAGAGCTGCTTTTCCGCCGCCGCCGGGCAAATGCGGGAAAATTTCCGCCTGGTGTTCGACAATGTCCTCGGGAAACGCTGGCTGACTTCCTACGCCACCGTGCAAGAAACGGTCATGAAGCAGGTCAGCAAAACCTGCTACAAGGAAGAATCCCGCACCTGCTACCGCAAGTGCTATGAAACCACTTACAAGAATGTGGAAGAAAAGGTCCAAAGGAATGTTGTCGAGACCGCTTACAAAGATTGCGAATACACCGTGTGCAAGCCGGTCAAAAAGACTTCCCTGAAGGAAGTGACCCAGACGGTTTGCAAGCCGGTGTGCGAAACCCATTACAAAGAATGCAAATACACCATTTGCAAGCGGGTTCCCGTGCAGTGCGAAAAAGAAATCTGCTTTACGGTGTGCAAGCCAGTGACCGAAGTCCATTGCCACAAAGTCACTTGCCAGGTGCAGAAGAAAATCTGCGAACAGCACGAAAAGGAATGCAAGTACACGGTGTGCAAGCGGGTGTGCGAAACGCACTACAAGGATGTAAAGTGCGTCAAGCATAACCGAGTGATAGAGAATTGCGTCAAGGATGTGAAGTGCGTGGAATATAAGACGGTGCAAGAAACCTGCGAGAAGGAAATCGTCAAGACGGTATGGAGGCCTGTGGAAACGACGAAGACCGTGACCCGCCGGGTGCCTGAATGGGTGGTGGAAAAGTACACTGTGCCGGCCACGACCCGGCACCAGTGGGTGCGCACCGCCGGCGATTGCAGCTTCGATCCTTGCACTTGCCGCAATGTTTTCAAACCGGGCAAGCTGACCCGTGTGTGCGTGGAAGTGCCGGCCCGCGAATGCTGCCGCAAGGTCTTCCGCATCAAAACCGTGTGCGAACAGGTCGCCTGCAAATCCTATGTCAAGGAATGCGTGAAGGAAAAGGTTACCGTCACCGTGTGCAAAAAAGTCCCTGTCTGCACCGTGAAGAAGGTTCCTTACACGGTCTGCAAGATCGTGCCGGAAACCATCATCAAGAAGGTTCCCTACACCGTGACCCGCATGGTGCCGGAAACCGTGGTCAAGAAAATCCCCTACACGGTGACCCGCGTGGTCCGCGGCGCCTATATCGATGGCAAAGGCGCCAGCCATGGCCAGGCCGGGTTCGACAAGGCGGAAATCATCAAGACTGCTTTGCGGGCGGGGGAAGCCCAGGGCAACGCCTGGACCTTTAAAGAAGGCGCCACCTTTGTAAACACCTACACCACCTCGACCACCAAAATGGTGAAGGAAACCCAGGTCCGCAAGGTCCCCTACACCGTGTACAAAACGGTGACCGAGGAAGGTGTGCGCCAGGTGCCCTATACCGTCACCAAGATGGTTCCCCATACGGTGAAAAAGATGGTCCCCGTGACTGTCACCGAGATGGAAACCCACAAGTGCGTGAAGAAAGTCCCCTACAAGGTTTGCAAAACGGAAACGGTCACGGTTTGCAAGCGGGTGCCTGAAACTATCTGCAAGATGGTTCCCTACACGGTGAAGGTGAAAGTTCCCTATACCGTGACGGAAACCGTCCCGGTAACGATCTGCAAACGGGTTGCGGTTTGCGATTCCTCCAAGGAAAGATGGCTGGATAAGATTTTCCGCAATCGGCTGTGCTGCACCGCCCCCTGCGCCCCCTCGACTTCCGAAGCCAAACCGGCCAAGTAAGTTACAGAGGGCGCCCAACCCCCCGGACCCGGGATAACCTCCCGGGTCCGGCCATTTTTAACCCCCTCACCAGGCCATTAACAGCGCCTTGAAACTCTTAAAGCCACTCAAAGGATCCGTGGTTGAATAAGAACCTCAAACCCAGCCACAATCTCTTGCATCCGTTTTTTTGAAAGCTGCCCGATTTTCTCCCGAAGTTCCCCTTTATCCACGGTCATCACTTGCGAAATATTCACCACACTCGGTTTTGTCAGATTGCCCTCACCCTTGTGAAGCGCCACATTTCCCGGCGCTAAAGCTAGCTTTCTGTTGGAGGTCAGGGCGCAGACAACGGTGGTTTTGATTTGGCTTTTGTTGAAGGCATCGTTTTGAATGACCACAAAGGGATGCAGGGAACCCGGTTCAGACCCGGCGGGTTCCCCCAGGTCGAGCCAAAAGAGGTCGCCTTGATTGATCACCATTTGCCAGCGATCCGCCGCATTCTTTTCTTGGCGGCCTGGGCTATTTCCTGGGCCTTGGGCTCGCCCACCTCGTGATCATAAACCTGGTTCAGCTTCTGAACGATTTCCAAAGACTCACTACGGTGAATCAAGAATTCCAATGCCTGGGCAAAAACCTGGCTGCGGGAAATGCCAAGGTTCGCCGAGAGCTTCTCGGCTTTTTGAAAGAGCTTTTCCTCAATGGAGATGGCAGTTTTCTTGTAGGCCATGGAGCCCCTTCTGGTAATAGTTATACCTTTAGTATAACAAGGTTGCGCGGACAGTAAAAGGTAATTCTTTCCAGCAAAGGGCCCTGACTGGTTGCCGCCGCGATCGTGCAATAGGATCCTGGAACGAGGCTGATCGTTTATGCTTTGACAACCATCCCGAGCTGCCTGACTGTTTGACCGAGACTTGATCCGAGCGGCTCACCAGCAGATCACTCGTGAGTGGTGGGCGTGACGGGTTCGACCTCGTCTCGGCTTGTCGTAAAGGAGCGCCAGGAGAGCGACCCTGTGAAGAAAGAATACCTGCCACTTCTTGGCGTGCTTGCGGCTGGCGCTATTTGCGTTGGCTGCAGCGCGCTATCCGGGCGGCTATGACTGGACCCACCACTTTGTCTCGGCGCTATTCCAACCAACCGCCCTGAACGGCGATCAGAACCCGGCGAGGCAACCCGCCATCCTGGCCGTGTTCATGTTTTGCGTCAGCATGGGAGCTGTACTCTGGAATTGTTTCGAGGAAGGCAAAGTCTCGCTTTCATAGGAATACGATTGAAATCGCCGGCATTGGCTCGATGGTATATGCGTTTCTTGTGGTCACGCCATCGGAGGTCTTCAGTACCCCGTCCGGAACCTCGTAGCCGAAGATCGGCGGCATTCCATCCATGGACGACCCGAACTTCCCGATCTGTTGGTGGAGCTTCCACGGGTCGGCGCCGCTCGCTCGGTGGAAGTCGCAGGTTGTTGGGATCGACCTCCAGGATGACCTGGCTCATTCATTTAGGATAAACCCCACATTGAATTGTTTCAACGATAGTGGCCCTATCGAAACACACTTAAAAATCGTACTTCTACTGCCAAGCCCCCCTCAGGGAAGAAGTTCCCGCGCGGTTTCCTTGAAGGCGCGGATGGCCAGGTCGAGGTCTTCCTTCTTGTGAGCAGCGGAGATCTGCGTGCGGATGCGCGCCTTGCCCTTGGGCACCACCGGAAAACTGAAGGCGATGACATACACGCCCCGGGCCAGCATGTCCTCGGCCACTCGACCCGCCAGGGAGGCGTCCCCCAGCATCACCGGCGTAATCGGATGGCTGCCTGGTAAAAGGGTGTAACCGGCGCCAGCCATCTCGGCCCGGAAGTACCCGGTGTTTTCTTCCAGGCGGTTTTGCAAATCCCGCGAACGGGTGATCAGGTCAAGGGCGGCGATGGTTCCAGCCGCGATCCCTGGCGCCAGGGTGTTGGAAAACAAGTAGGGCCGCGACCGCTGCCTGAGGAAATCAATGATTTCCTTGCGGCCGCTGGTGTACCCGCCGCTGGCGCCACCCAGCGCCTTTCCCAAGGTGCCGGTTAATATGTCGACGCGGTCGATCACTCCATGAAGTTCATGCGTTCCCCGCCCATTTTTCCCGATGAACCCCACCGCGTGGGAATCGTCCACCATGACCAGGGCCCGGTGCTGGTCCGCCAGTTGGCAAATGTCCGGCAGGTTGGCCAAATAGCCATCCATGGAAAAGACGCCATCGGTGGCGATAAGGATAAAGCGGGCCCCAGCGGCCCGCGCTTGGTGCAACTTTTCCCCCAGGTCGCTCATGTTGTTATTGAGGTAGCGGTAGCGTTTGGCTTTGCACAAGCGCACCCCGTCGATGATGCTGGCGTGGTTCAGCTCGTCGGAAACAATGGCGTCCTGCTCGTCGAGCAAAGTTTCAAACAGCCCGCCGTTGGCGTCGAAACAACTGGAGTAAAGAATGGTGTCCTCAGTTTGCAAAAACTGGCTAAGGCGCGCTTCCAGTTGCTTGTGAATCCCTTGGGTGCCGCAAATGAACCGCACCGAGGCGAGGCCGTAGCCCCAATGCACCATGCCCTCGCGGGCGGCGGCGATAACTATCGGGTTCTGCGCCAGGCCGAGGTAGTTGTTGGCGCACAGGTTCAGCACAGGGGGTCCGTCGCCCACGCGGATAGAAACACCCTGCGGGGTGGCGATCACCCGCTCTTTCTTGAACAGGCCCTCGCTGTGCAAATCGCCAAGCTTCCTGGCCAGGTGCGCCTGAAATTCGCCATACATGAAATTCTTCTCCCGCCGCTTATTCCCAGTCGAGAACCACCTTGCCGCTTTTCCCACTGAGCATGGCATCGAACCCTTGTTGAAACTCGGTGTAAGGCAACTGGTGGGTGATCACGGGCTTAATATTCAGCCCGCTTTGCAACATGACAGTCATTTTGTACCAGGTTTCATACATTTCGCGGCCGTAAATCCCCTTGATGGTGAGCATGTTGAAAATGACAAGATCCCAGTTGATGGCGACCGGCTTGGGCGGTATGCCGAGGATGGCGATTTTCCCCCCGTGCGCCATGTTCTCCAGCATGGTTTCCAGGGCTGCCGGGCTGCCCGACATCTCCATGCCGACATCGAAGCCCTCCTTCATGCCGAGTTCTTCCTGAACTTTTTTCAGGCTGGTTTCCAGGGGATTGACAGCCCGTGTAGCGCCCATGGTCATGGCCAGTTGCCGCCGGTAAGGATTGGGGTCGGTAACGGCAATGAAGCGCGCGCCGGCATGGCGAGCCACGGCCACGGCCATGACTCCAATCGGCCCCGCCCCGGTGATCAGCACATCCTCCCCGAGAAGATCGAAGCTCAGGGCGGTGTGAACGGCGTTGCCCAGCGGGTCGAAAATAGAGGCGATGTTCAGGTCGATCCCCGGTGCGTGCGTCCAAATGTTGGACATGGGCAGCGAGATCAACTCAGCGAAAGCCCCCGGGCGGTCGACGCCGACGCCCAGCGTTTTGGCGCACAGGTGTCTGCGGCCAGCCAGGCAGTTTCTACAGCGGCCGCAAACGACATGCCCTTCCCCGCTGACGATTTCGCCTGGAACGAAGCCGGTGACATTCGAGCCGACAGCGACGATCTCGCCGACGAACTCGTGGCCGACAGCCATGGGCACTGGAATGGTCCGCCGGGCCCAGTCGTCCCATTGATAAATGTGGACATCGGTGCCGCAGATTCCCGTCTTTTTTACCTTCACCAGAACATCGTTGATGCCAAAGGAAGGTTCAGGAATGTCGTCGAGCCAGATGCCCTCGCGGGCTTCCCGTTTGATCAAGGCTTTCATGAGAGGACCTTTGCCAAAAGAAGAAAAACCTGGCGGAGCAAGAGTAGCGGCAAGCCCAATCTCACCCTGGCAGTGCGCCGCTGGCCATGGCTTGTGAAAAGTGCTTTCTGCACAGAGAAACATAGCGCTCGTTGCCGCCCACCTCAATCTGCTGCCCGAAGCGTTCCACTTTGCCGTTGGGGCCAACGCGAACGACCATGGTAGCCTTGCGCCCGCAATGGCAGATGGTCTTGATTTCGCTCAGGGTGTCGGCCCAGGCCAGGAGGGCGGCGCTGCCGGGAAACAACTCTCCCTGAAAATCGGTGCGCAGGCCGTAGCACATGACGGGAATGTTGTCCTCGTCCACCACCTGGGCCAGCTCGCGCACCTGCGATTGCGTAAGAAATTGGGCTTCATCGATGAGGACGCATTGGGGTTTGACCGCCAGGCACTCGGGGCGGAAGCAGGTTTCCTTGTCAAAGAGTTTGGCCTGGGCGTGGATGCCGATACGAGAGGCGATTTTCCCGGCGGCGCGGGAATCGAGCCGGGCGGTAAATAGCAAGGCGGCCATGCCTCGCTCGGCGTAGTTATGCGCCGCCTGCAATAGCGAGGTCGACTTTCCCGCGTTCATGGTGGAATAGTAGAAAAACAATTTTGCCATGGCCTCGCCTCTCGCAGATATCCAAGCAACTTAATCGACAGGAAGAAAGTCTTCAAGGACTTCCTCAGGCATGCATGGGAGGCAACGGCAGCCCCAGCGACATGGCCGTGGCCCGCAGCAACTCCCCCTCCTTCACTTTCACCTTGCCATCCTGGCAGGCGATCTTCAGGCAAGCGTGCAGCACTTTCTCTTTTTTTTCCGCGGGCAACAGGGCCAGCAGGTCGAAGTAGGAATCGAGACGGGAAAAATCGACGCGAGCCTTGTCCAAAGTCTGGGGAACTTCCGGCCAAGGAATATCACTCCGCCCCGCTGCGTAGGCCGCGACCGGGTCCTCGCCCGAAGCGTCAGCAAAGGCCGCCAGCAAGCCGCCAATGGCCAGGGGCAGTTCCTTGGTCGATCCCTTGAACTTCACCCGGCCCCCTACCGCCGAGCAGATTATCCGCCAGACGCAAAATTCAAACAGGTCAATCTGCTGGTCGGCGCGGATCAGGTCCATGGCGTTTTTCAAAAGGTCGGCTGCCTGGTCGCGGCCGAGCTGGCGCAGAGCCGGCAAAGCCAGAGCCAAGGCGGGAAGGCGCATTTTCCTGGGCAAGGAATCGACCTGATCCGACAACGCCGCCAGCGACTGGGCCACCGCCGCATCCGTTTTGGCTTGAAGCTGCTGGCGTCCCTGCCTGCGCAAATCGGCTTGGTAGGGAAGGAGCAGTGAATAAACGACAGCGGCGGCGCCGGCGGGGTGCCTGGCCTCGGCGTCCAAGATTCCTTCCGGCCGAGACACCTTGCTTCCCGAAGCGACTCGCCCCGCCAAGTTCGACACCAGCCCGGCATTGAGAGAAACCTCCGCTTGCGAATCGGAACCTCCCTCGCCAGTTTCCTCCGGCGGGGGTTGAAAGTTCAATCCTTCAATTCTGCGCACCCGCTCTTTCAAGGGGGGGTGGGTATCGAAAAGGGTCATGAAGCCGGATACGCCGCTGCCAAAAAGCATGTGGCTGGCCTCGGAGGCGTGGCCGTTTTTCAACCCACCCTGGCTGGGCCAGCCGGCAATTTTCCTCAGGGCCCCGGCGATGCCATCGGGGTTGCGGGTGAACTGAACAGCGGAAGCGTCGGCGAGAAACTCTCGCTGGCGCGATACCGCCGCCTGGATCAACCGCCCTACCAGCCAGCCAATCCACCCGAGCAGAAAGAGAAAAACCCCCAGGGCAAAAATCATGAGGACGATCCCCCCGCCCCCTTTACTGTTTCCTCCCCGAACATTCACCATGACGCGCAGCAGGATGGCGCCAATCACGCTGAGAAAAAAGATGCCAAAGAGAATGCCCATCAGGCGGATGTTCATCCGCATGTCGCCATTGAGAATGTGGCTGAATTCGTGGGCGATCACGCCTTGAAGCTCATCGCGGCTGAGGGCCTCGATGCAACCGCGCGTGACGCCGATAACGGCGCTGTCGCTGGACCAGCCAGCGGCAAAGGCGTTGATGCCTTCTTCCTCAAGGAGGTAAACCTGGGGAACGGGCAGGCCCGAGGCGATGGCCATTTCTTCCACGATGTTGAGGAGTCGTTTTTCCTTGAGATCGCCGGACCCCGGTTGCAGCAGAGTCCCCCCGAGCATTTCTGCCACACTCTTGCCGCCACCGCTGTTCAATTCCGCAAGTTTCCACAGGCTGGCCAGCCCGACCACCAACCCCACCCCAGCAGCCACCACCAGCAGAAGCAAGCTGTTGTCCGCCACCGTCCCCTGCAGATCGAATGGGCGATGGGTTGCACTGGCCCTGAGAAAGCCCAGAGTGGCAATCAATGCCCCATCGAGGGCTAGGATGATCCCGCCCACGCCAAGGGTGAACAAAAAGAGCAGGAGAAAAGTGCGGCTGCGAGCTTTTTCCTGGTGCTGGAAGAAGTTCATGTATTTCCGCCGGGGCTTAGAACTTCACCTTGGGCGCCTCGCGCTCGGCGGCATTGTCCAGGGTAAACTGCTGCGCGGGCAGGGCGCCCATCATCCCGGCCACCATGACATTGGGGAAGACTTCGCGATAGATGTTGTAATCCATGACGGCATCGTTGAAGGCTTGCCGCGCGAAACCCACCTTGTTTTCTGTAGAAGTCAGTTCCTCTTGCAACTGCATGGCGTTTTGGTTGGCCTTGAGATCGGGATACGCTTCCGACAGAGCGAAGAGCTTGCCCAGGACGCCGGTCAGAGTTCCCTCGGCGGCGCGCAAGGCGTTCATGGCCTCCGGGTCGGCGGGGTTGGCAGCCACGCGGGCGCCGGCGCTCGAGGCCATGTTCCTTGCCGAGATAACCGCTTCCAAAGTTCCCCGTTCATGGGCCATGTACCCTTTCACCGCTTCCACCAAGTTGGGAATCAAGTCGTAACGGCGCTTGAGTTGCACATCGATTTGCCCGTAGCCGTTCTTGAAACGGTTCCGGCGCGTGACCAGGCCGTTGAAAATGCCAATGAACCACAGGACCAGCACCGCCAAAACGCCCAGGATGATCCACACCCCGTATTGACCCAGGAAATTTTGCAAGTCCATTGTGAACCCCGTAAGGTAAGGGAAAGGGAAAGGGAGAAAACAGCAACCCCAGGGAGTATAACCAAGGCCCTGAGGAAAGGGACAAGGAATCCCAAGAGTCCTGGAATTTCTTCGCTGGGGTAATCGCATTATTTAGGTAAAAGAGTTTTTTATTGGGGTGACCATGCGCGTTGGAGTTTTTGGCGGCTCGTTCGATCCCGTCCATCTTGGCCATCTGGCCCTGGCGGAAGCCTGCCGGGAAGCCGCCTCCTTGGATGAGGTCTGGTTTATCCCCGCCCATTTTCCCCCGCACAAGGGAACTCGCGCCCTGGCCTGGTTTGAACACCGGTTAGAAATGCTGGAGCTGGCCATCGCCGGGCACGAACCGTTCCGCGCCGACCCCTTGGAACGCGAGCGTCCCGGGCCCAGTTTCACCATGGAAACCTTGCGCTTGCTCAGCCAGCAACATCCTGGAAACGAATGGTTTTTGATCCTGGGGTCGGACTCGGCGCTGGAGTTTTCCACCTGGAAAGAGCCGGGAAAGATTTTGCAAATGGCCACGCTGGTGGTGCATGGCCGGCGAGGAGGAGAACTGTCCGGGGATTTTTCCTCCAACCTGGAAAAGGCTGCTGGAGTGGCGCCCCGCCTGATCGAGGTCCACGGGCCCCCCTGGTTCGATATTTCCAGCACCCTGCTGCGCGAAAGAATTTCCCAGGGGAAAAGCATTCGCTTCCTCGTCCCCCGCGCGCTGGAGGAGTACATCCGTTCGAAAAAGCTGTATTTGAAGTAAGGTCTCATTCTCTCCTGGGAGGGATTTGGTTGAACTAAAATCCACAGGCCACTTGAACTCAATTTGCCCGGCCTGAGCCTGTCGAAGGGGAGCCGCTCTCGCCGGGATTTTTTCCCCTTCTATGCTAATTGAATAAGGGGAACACGCATGACGAGAAAAACTATCCTGTCTCTGAATGACGGTGATTCCGTCGAGGAAGTCTACCTGGCTCAGGAGAAGCAGTTGCGTGCAAACCGCAACGGCAACAACTATTTACAGGTGGAACTGCGCGATAAAAGCGGAGTGATAACGGCGAGGCAATGGAACGCCGGCGAGCCACAGTATAAATCTTTCGAGAACGGCGATTTTCTCCATGTGCGAGGCAAGGTCCAGCTCTTCCAGGGCACCTTGCAGATGATCCTCAACGGTTTCGACAAGGTGCCAATCGCCCAGGTCGATCTCGGGGAATTCCTCCCAAGAACCCAGCAAGACATTGTCAAGTTATTGGAGAAAGTGCGCGGCTACCTGCGCCAGATGGCCAACCCCCACCTGCGAGCCCTGGCCGAGGCTTTCTTCATGGACGAATCCCTCATGGCCGCCTATTGCCAGGCGCCGGCCGGAATCCGCCATCATCACGCCTACCTGGGCGGGTTGGTCGAGCATGTCGCCAACCTCCTGGATGCCTGGGACCGCCTGGCGCCACTCTACCCATTCGTTGACCGCGACCTGCTGTTCATGGGCCTGTTCCTGCACGACATTGGCAAGGTGCGCGAGATGGTCTGCGACAAGGCGCTAAGTTATTCCGACGAGGGGCAACTGATCGGCCACATCGTGCAAGGGGTGGAGATTCTCAACGAGAAAATCCCGGTGGCGACTCAATTGGCGGGCGAACCTTTGAACCCGGAATTGCTGATGCGCCTGAGGCACATGATTCTCAGCCACCATGGGACCTACGAATTCGGCTCGCCGCGCGTGCCCATGACCCTGGAAGCGGTGGCGTTGCACCACCTCGACAATCTCGATGCCAAGATCAACGCCTATTACAAGGAGCTGGAAGAGGCGGGCAAGGATGCAGTGTGGACGCCGTACAACAATTTGCTGGGGCGCAAGCTGTACAAGGGCGGGAAGTCACCGGTGGAAGGCAGCGACGGCGAAGTATAACCCTCTTTTCCAAGGTTAGATGTCATGGGCCGCATTCAAGACAAGATCCTGCATGAGATCAACCGGCCGACCTACACACCCATCAAGGCGCGGGTCCTGGCGAGGAAAGTCGGCATGGCGGGGAGTGAGTACCCCGATTTTCTGGCCGCTCTCGAGGATTTGACCCTGCATGGTCGAGTCGAGGTTACGGCTTCGCACACGGTAAAAAAGTCCGGGCCGCGGGGCACGGTGTCGGGCACCTACCGCGCCGCGGGCAAGGGCGGCGGTTTTGTCCGCCCCCGCGCCGTCGATGGCCAGCCCATCCAAGAAGTGCGCATCGGGGTCGAAGACACCAGCGACGCCGCCTCTGGCGATGTCGTGGTCGCCGAGATTATGACCAAGGCCCGCGGCGACAAGCCCGCTCAGGGGCGCATCCTCCGGGTGGTCGAAAGGCAGTCGAGTCATTTCGTCGGGACCTATTGGGAACGCGGGGCCGAGAGTTTCGTCCGCGTCGATGGCACGATCTTTTCCCATTCCATAGCGGTCGGCGACCCCACGGCCAAGGGCGCCAAGCCAGAGGACAAAGTCGTCTTTGAAATGATCCGCTTCCCTTCGCCAGAGGACCGCGGCGAAGGCGTCATCACCGAGGTGCTGGGCCAGCAGGGGCAGCCCGGGGTCGACACCCTGGCCATCATGCGCGCCTTCCACCTGCCCGACGCTTTCCCGCCCGACGCACTCGACGAGGCGCACCGCGCCGCCGCCAATTTCTCGGAAAGCAACCTCGAGGGCCGCAGCGACTTCACCCACGACCTGACCATCACTATTGATCCGGCCGACGCCCGCGACTTCGACGACGCCATTTCCCTGGAGCATGACGAGAAAACCGGCCACTGGTCTCTGACCGTGCATATCGCTGATGTGGCGCACTTCGTCAAGCAGGGCGGCCCACTCGACCGCGAGGCCCGCGGCCGCGCCACCAGCATCTACCTGCCGGGCAAAGTCATCCCCATGTTTCCCGAGAGCATCTCCAATCATGTGGCCAGCTTGCAGGAAGGCCGGGTGCGCTATGTGCAATCTGTGGTGATGGACTTCGATGGCGAGGGGAGGCGGACGCACGCGGATTTCCAGCGCGGCGCCATCCGCGTGAACAAGCGCTTCCATTACGAGGAGGTGCAGGCGTTTTTCGAAAACCAGCCCGAGGCCCCGACCATGGCGCCGGAGGTGGCGGCGCTGTTAAACCGCATTCGGGCCCTGGCCACGCTGCTGCGCGAACGGCGCAAGCGCAAGGGCGCTTTGGAATTGGAAATGCCCGAGGCCAAGCTTGAATTCAGCCGCGACGGGAAAGTCAGCGGCGCACACTATGAGTATTCAAACCTCAGCCACCAGGTGATCGAGGAGTTCATGCTGGCGGCCAACATCGCCGTCGCTGAGTTCCTGCGCGACCTCGATGTCAAGTTTCTTCGGCGCATCCACCCCGATCCAGAAATCACCAAGTTGAAAGCCTTCGCCGCTTTTGCCCGCACCTTGGGTTATGAAACCACCAACCCGGAAGACCGCTTCCGCTTGCAAGCCATCCTGGCGGAATCGCGTGACAAGCCGGAAAGGCAGGCCATTCACTTCGCCCTGCTGCGCAGCCTGAAGCAAGCGGTTTACAGCCCGCAAGAAGAGGGGCATTACGCGCTGGCGGCGCCCTGCTATGGCCACTTCACTTCGCCTATTCGCAGGTATCCGGACCTGACGGTGCACCGTCAGGTGGCGCAATGGCAGCGCACTGGCAAGGCCAGCGCCGAGGAAACCGAGCTGGCCTTCCTGGGCGAACACTGTTCCGCCATGGAGCGCCGAGCCGAACTCGCCGAGCGCGAACTCACCAAGATCAAGCTCCTGGACTTCCTCTCCACCCGCGTGGGGGAGAAACACCCGGCGGTGATCACCGGCGTGGCCGAGTACGGCTTCTTCGCGCAATTAACCATCCTGCCGGTCGAGGGGCTTGTGCATATCAGCAATCTCAACGATGATTACTACAGGTACGAAGCGGAGTCGCACTCGCTGACGGGAAACCGGCTGGGGCGGCGATTTCGCCTCGGAGACGAAGTTCAGGTGGAAATCGCGCGGGTCGACTTGCAAAAAAGGCAGCTCGATTTCCGCCCGGTGTTGGAGGAGATCCGCAAGGGCCGCGCAGGTAAAAAACGCTAAGCATGCCATTTCCAGACCATCCGTGTCCGAAATGCAACTCGTGGATCGATCCCCCCGCGGGAACGGCGACCGGGGAGAAGATCGTCTGCCCGCGGTGCGAAGACCCGATCATCTGGCTGGGCCCGGCCATTGCCGGAATCAGGGCAGAGAAAACCGACTTGCCCTCAGCCGGGCTGCCACAGGCCAACCGGCGCGTCGCCTCCTGGGTCGTGGCGCTGATGGGCGCCATGGCCCTGGCCGCCCTTTTCTTCGCCCTGTACACGCGTGAAACCCGTCGCAACCGCGACCTCGCACGCGCTGTCTCCGACCCCCGCCAGGCCTATTTGCAATGGCTCCCGGCCGACGCCTCCCTGATTCTGGTCTGCAATTTAGATCTGGTTCGCGCCAGCCAGACCGGCGAGCACTTCCTGGATGCCGACGCCTTCACCCAAAAAAATCTCCCCTTGAGAAAGTGGATCGGCCACGACCTGCGCGAGCTGCGCCTGGCTGCGCTCGCTGCCTTGCCCGAACGACCACTCGCAAGCTTGCTCTTCCTGCAAGTGAATCATCCGCTGGATGAGCAGCGCCTGGTGCAGAAGATGAAGGCAATACCCTCCGGCAACCGCGGCGGCAGGGAGACCTTCCGTTTCAGCTTGGAGGGAATGCCTCTTGGCCCTTCCCTGGCACAGGTTGGCGAGAATTCGCTGGCCCTGGTAATTCTCCCAGAGCGTTTGGAACAGTTGCCAGGCAACGCCCCGGGCAACCTCGACAACCTTCGGCCCGCGGTGCGCGCGCTGGTGGTGGAACGCGTGCCACGGCTGGCGCCAGTCTGGCTGGCGGGGGAGGGCGCCAAGCTGGAATCGCTCCTGTCAGGTGAGATTATCCCGGGGGTAACGCTAAATCCCAAGTTGCCCGTGGGGCGCGATTTTTTCAACGGGGTGGAAGCCTTTGCCCTGTGGCTGGAGCTCGATCCCGGAGTGACAGCCCGAGGGGAGTTCTTGTTCAACACTGAGGAGGAGGCCCGACGCTGGGACGCGGAACTGGGGAAACAGCCGTGGGCCGCCACCCTGGGCTTGAAAAGCGCGCTCAAGGGCCGCTGGCTAACCGTGCAGGGAACGCTTCCCAAGGCCTGGCATGACTTGCCCAGGCGTGTGCCAACCCGCGGGAAAAAGGGTTAGTTTCTCTGTCGTGATCCGTCTTTAAGTTGGGAGGATGGCCTTGGGCCGGTTCTCCCCCGCTGGGCTGCCAGGGCAGCCGGTAGGAGTGGCGCTTGGAGGAAGAGTTTCACAGCCTGTACAACCAGTTCGGACGGGAAGTCTGGGTTGTGGCGTATGCCCGCGGCCTGAACGCCGAGTCCGCCAATGATGTATTGCAGGAAACTTTCCTTCGCCTGTGGAGAGAAATGCTGAGAGGTGAAACGATCCGCCAGCCGCGGGCTTGGCTGCAACGCGTGGGCCGCAACCTGGCCGAGGACTTTTCCCGCAGCTCATTTCACAAGAACGGCACCGTGCAGCCAGGCGTGTTCGACTCCTTCAATGGGAAATCGCCTCTGCCGGAAGAGGAAGTGGCTAAAAAGGAACTGCATCAAACCGTGCGCCAGGGTTTAAAGGAAATTGGCAAGCCGGACCGAGAACTGTTAACCATGCGCTACGCCCTGGATTACGGAGTAGGTCAAATTGCCGAGGCCCTTGACCTGGCCCCGTCGGCCGTGCATATGCGCCTGACCCGCGCCCGCCAGCGCTTGGCCGAGGTCTTAAAAGAAAAGGGAATCGTTTCGCTGCCCGATTAGATCTGGACTGCAAAGGAAAGAGCCATGACCTCCAAAAAACTGTTTGAAGACAGGGAACTCGAAGAGACCTTGAAGGGTTATTTTGCCTCGGAGTTTCCCCGGCCCTTCCCCAAAGCTCCTGCCGTTTACCTTCGGCCCCACCAGGCCTACGCCTTCAGCGCCCGCCTGGCCTTGGCCGCCAGCCTTTTGGCCATCTTTTCCCTGGCCATCCTCTGGCCGGGCTTGCGGGGGGCCAATAGTTCCAATGGCCTTCAACTTGATAAAGTTCCCTCCAGCGCTTCCGATGCCAAGCGCCACCGCGTCCCCCCCGTCGTTCCCATGGGGGACATCAAGCCGATGCCCCGGAGCGATGCCCCGCGGTAAGGGTGTAAGGAATAGATTTATTTTCGGATAACAATTGTCCCCTATTGCCAGGGTCAAGGGCCGAGCAGGGCTTGGCGGATCGCCGCCTGCATCTTTTTTTCTGATCCCTGGTTGACCCAGCACCAGTCGTTCAAATTGCCATCAAGTTCCTGGAAGTGCTGATCCGTGGGAATGTACCCCGGCCCGCATTCCCCATAGCCCAGGGTCATGACGAACTCGTCGGGAAGCAGGCTTTGCGCAAAGAGCTGGTATTCGACATAGCTTTCGCCGGGCAGCAGCAGCAATTTAGCGCCTGAAAAATCGGCCACCGGCACGGTAATGGGGTGCTTCTTCTCCACGCGGTTGCGCCAGCTCAATCCCAGGGCGGCCAGACTTCGGCTCCTGGGATTGCTGGACTCGCGCAGAGTTTTCTCAAGATCTGCGCGGGTAAAACGGGCAGAGTCTCGCGCCTCGAGTTGCAAATCCGCCTGGCGAAAAGCCACTTGCCTCAGCGGTTTCCTCACCGTGGTCTGCATGGCTTTTTGCATGGCAGAGGCGAGTCTCTGGGCCAAGACTTTTCGGTTGGCCTGGTTGCCATCGTTGTATTTTCCCGCCACCGTGTTGCCGCTGGCGCCCGAGCCGTAGATTTGCATCACGCCTGGCGCGGCCTTTTGCCTCTGCTCCCGGGCCAGGCCGACGAAATCAACCGACACCCCGCCCTGGCCGTAGTAACTCATCGGGTGGACGGAATAACTGTTCAACACCACCAACGGCGTTTCCCCATTCCAAAAGCTAAGGGCCCGCAGGCGCGGGTCGATGGTTCCTTCTGGCCGGTCGCGCAAGGTCTTGTCCGCCGTGGCGCTCATGCGGCCGAAAGAGGGTTTGCCATCCGCGCCGATGGTCTTGCGGTTGGAGGCGACTTGTTCCACCTTTGCCGAGCCTGTGCCCACATGCGTAACCGGCTTGGCATTGCGCAAGGCCTCTGCAATCCCCTGGACAGCCGACTCCACCGCCCGCAAATGAAATTTTTCGTCGATGATGCGGTCGGCCGGGTGAACAGCTCGGACAAGGCGGTCGGCATCCAAATCGTCGAGCGGGGCGTCGTGCTGATGGATTGAGGAAAAAAACACGCGGCTGACCTCGGTGCCGGCGGCGCGGGCCATGGCGCCCCGCCATGCATCGTAGGAACCGTTGCGGATTTCGCACCAGTCAATGCAAGCCACCACCACGGGTTTTTCCTTTCCCGTAAGGACGAAACCGCGCAATTCCAGCGGCTCTTCAACGCGCTCCGCGGGTTTGACCAGACCGGCCAGAAGAGGATGCTTCAAGGGCGGAGTCACCTCGCAGCGGAAAACGCCGAGGCGGAACTGGGCGGTTTCCTCCGCACTGGAAGACAAACCCCAGGCCCCCGCCATTAGGGCCAGCGCCTCACGCCGGGCCATCGTTTTTGCTCCCATGTTCCTTCTCCGTTCCAAAAAGGTGATCCGGTGGAAAAAGGGTCCGGCACTCCTGACACCTCTTTCCCTTTCGGAGTATGATACCCGCACTACCTTGCAAGGGAGAAGACATGAGCAATGGAAATCGGCGGCGCGGCGTGTTGCTGGGAATTATGGTTGCTGGCGCCATGCTCTTTCTCGCTTTCGGAGTGGAAAGTCTGCCGGGCCAAGGGGGCGGACCTAAGCCAGCCTCGCACTGGGTTTTCGACTCCAAAGAAATCAAGAGTTTAACGGTCAAAGATCAGACGGGTAGTTTTCACGGCAAGCTGACCGGATCGCCGCTGGTGAAGAACGGTCCGCCCGCGAGTTACCTGGAACTCCATGGCAGCGACGGGGTGGTTTTAAAAGAATACGCCACCGGCGCCGAAGCGGGTCTGCCCAGGGAGAAAATGACCGCCGCCGCCTGGGTCCGCATTGACGAAGGGACAACCCACGGCGGCATTATCGGATGCCTGCAAGACAACGGCGATTTGGAAAAAGGCTGGCTGCTTGGCTACGACCGCGAAAAATTCACCTTCTCCCTGAGCAGCAAGGGCGCCGACGATGGCGATGGCAAACTGACCACTCTCCGCTCAAAAACCCCATTTTCACGGGGTAAATGGCAGCATGTCGCCGCCACCTACGATGGCAAATCGATGCGGCTTTTTATCAACGGCAAAGCCGACAGCCAAACCGCCGACCAGAGCGGCCCGATTCTCTACCCCAATTCCGCACCCTTTACCCTGGGGCAATTTCGCGACGACGATGAAACCTACGGCATGCGGGGCGCCTTACGCGAGGTGCAACTTTTCAAATCCGCCCTGGCGCCCGACCTGGTTGCCGCCCTCTTTCAGCAACAAGCCACCCTGGCCGATGAACCCGCCATCTCCTTGCCCCCGGCATTCGTCATCGCTCCGTATTTGCAATATCCCACTCGCGATGCCATCACCGTCATGTGGGAAACAACCGAACCCGGCATTTCCACCGTTCGCCATGGCGAGAAACTCCCCCTGGAATTACAGGTGAAAGGGAAATCTGCCTCAATCCACGAAATCACGCTCAAGGGGCTGAAGCCGAACACCAAGTACTTCTATCAGGTGGAAACCCTGGGGGAAAAAGGCGGCGTCACCGCGTCCGGCATTCTGACTTTTCAAACCGCAGTCGATGAGGACAAGCCTTTTACCTTTGGCATTATTGGCGACACGCAGAAGAACCCGAGCATGACGGGCAAAGTCATGCGCCTGATCTGGGAGCGCCGACCGCATTTCCTGATGCATGTGGGCGATGTCGTTGATAACGGCCCGGATAAGAAGGAATGGGTGAATGAACTCTTCCGCCCTTCCGCTGAACTGCTCTGCCGGGTTCCCGTTCTGCCAACCATTGGCAATCATGAAAAAAACCACGAGCACTATTACCAGTACTTTTCCCTGCCGGGGAAGGAGTTCTACTACAAGTTGACCTATGGCAACGCCGACTTCTTCTCCATCGACAGCAACAAGCCGCTTCTCCCAGGGTCGGAGCAGTTCAATTGGCTGAACAAGGAGTTGGGCGAATCCAGGGCGCGCTGGAAGTTCGTTTTCCATCACCA
The DNA here is from genome assembly GCA_009692005.1 of Gemmataceae bacterium. Taxonomy (GTDB): domain Bacteria; phylum Planctomycetota; class Planctomycetia; order Gemmatales; family Gemmataceae; genus SHZZ01. The sequence goes on from SHZZ01000021.1 coordinate 45,363, forward strand.
CCCGGCTTTTTCCTCAGATGACAACGATTTCGGCGATAGTTGGAACGGAGCGGCGGGCAACGGCGACAAGAATGTGCGCTGGCTGGTGCCCTTGTATGAGAAGCACGGGGTCGATGTGGTTTTCAACGGCCATGTGCATGTTTATGAAAGGACTTTTCCTATCCGCGCCGGCAAAGTTGATCCTGAAAAAGGGGTGATCTATGTGACCAGCGGCGGAGGCGGGGGAAAGCTCGAGGATTTTCAGCCCACCCCAGTCTGGTTCAAGGCCGAGGTGCGTTCCGATTTCCATTTCTGCCAGGTGTCGATCGTGGGCGGCCGCTTGAATTTAAAAGCCTTCGATCACCAAGGTCGCCTATTCGACAATTTGGATATAAGGAAGTAAGCGGGCCCAATCACTCAATTTTTTCCCTAATCCCTATCCTGTCCCATATGAAAAACTTTCAGGAAGAGATGCCCGGGAAAAGGTTGCGCATCGCCGTCTTACTAAGCGGGTCGGGCACCACATTGCAAAATCTGTTGGACCACATTCGCCAGGAGAAGTTGGCTGGGAAAATCGTGCTGGCAGTTGCCGACCGAGCCGGCGTGAAGGGCCTTGACCGGGCCCGCGACGCGAATATTCCCGCGGAAACGGTGCTGCGCAATTCCTGCGCCTCAGTTGAGGATTTTTCCCAGCGCATTTTCGACCTGTGCAGAAAAGCCCAGGTGGAACTGGTCTGCATGGCCGGCTTCCTCCGCCTGCTGCGCATCCCGCCCGATTACACCAACCGCGTGATGAACATTCACCCGGCTCTGATTCCCGCCTTCTCGGGCAAGGGGTACCATGGCCCGCATGTGCACAAGGCCGTGGTGGAATCGGGGGTGAAAGTCACCGGCTGCACGGTGCACTTTGCTGACAATCACTACGACCACGGGCCCATCATTCTGCAAAAAATCGTGCCGGTTCTGGATGACGATTCAGCGGAGCAAGTGGCGGCGCGAGTGTTCGAGGCGGAATGCCAGGCCTACCCCGAGGCCGTCCAGTTGTTTGCCCAGGGAAAATTGAAAGTGGAAGGCCGCCGGGTAAGACAACTTCCCTGAGGTTCGCCATGACCAAAATAACCGCGATCCACGCCCGCGAAATTCTCGACAGCCGCGGCCTTCCCACCGTGGAGGCGGAGGTTCTCACCGCCAGTGGGGAAAGAGGTCGGGCCAGCGTGCCCTCGGGCGCCAGCACCGGCAAGCATGAGGCAGTGGAATTGCGCGATGGCGATCCAGCACGACATGGCGGCAAGGGCGTGCGCAAGGCAGTGGCCAATATTCTCAAGGAACTTGCCCCGGCGCTGGCGGGATTTGATTGCGCCGATCAGCAAACCCTTGACCACCGCATGATTGCCCTGGATGGCACGGGAAACAAATCGCGGCTGGGGGCGAACGCCATCCTGGCGGTTTCCCTGGCCTCGGCTCGAGCCGCCTCTCTTTGCCGCAAGGTTCCCCTTTGGCGGCACCTCGACCCCGGCGGCTGGGCCAAGATGCCCAGGCCCATGGTCAACATGATCTCCGGCGGATTGCACGCCGGGGGCAACCTGGATTTCCAGGACTTCCTCTTCATTCCCACCAAGGCGATTTCTTACTCGCAGGCGCTCGAGCAGATCACTGCGGTTTACCAGGCCCTCGGCCGGGTATTGAAACAAGCCGGGCACGAAGGATCCTTGGTTGGCGATGAGGGCGGCTATGGCCCCAGGCTGCAAGATGAAAAAGAAGCGCTGGGGTTCCTTCAAGCGGCCATGAACGCGGCCGGCCACGGCGGAGGCATCGCCCTCGATGTGGCTTCCAGCCATTTTTTCCACCAGGGTTGCTACCGCCTCCGCGCTGGAAATAAAACCCCTGAGCAAATGGCCGATTACCTTGGCGAACTGGTCCGCGATTACCCCATTATCAGCATTGAAGACGGCTGCGCCGAGGACGACTGGCCCGGCTGGCGGGAGCTGACGCAAAAACTGAAGATTCAACTGGTGGGCGATGATTTATTTGTGACCAACCCCGGCCGGTTGCAACGGGGCATTGCCGAAAAAGCCGCCAACGCCGTGCTGGTCAAGGTGAACCAGATCGGCACATTGACCGAAACTTTTGCAGTCCTGCGCCTAGCCCGGGAGAACGGTTATGGCGCGGTGGTGTCGGCGCGCAGCGGTGAAACGGAAGACGATTTTCTCGCCGATCTGGCGGCCGCCTCCGGCTGCGGCCAGATCAAAGTCGGCAGCGTGGCGCGCAGTGAACGGCTGGCCAAGTACAACCGCTTGTTGCGGATTGAAGAGGAGATGGGGCAAGCCCCTTTCTCCGGGGGCTAACACACCCGCTCGCCAAAAGTGAATTAATACTTGACGGCGAAGCCTGTGCCGGCGAAGAGGTCGGCGGCGTGAGAATTCAAACCGACGCCAGCCCGGATGTCGTACTGAAAATTGCGCGTGATCTTGTAGGTGAAGCCCCCATCGAGGTAGTATTCCGGCCCGACATCCTCCACTTGCGCGCTCATGGGGAAGAGCCCAAACCATTCCGTAAAAGCGCCCAGTTTCTTGGTCAAGGTGTAGTTCACGGTAATCGATTGCGCGAATTCCATGTAGGAATGGTTGTCGAATGCAAGGTCGATGACTCCCATGAAAGCGGGAATAGTAAAATCGCCACGAACTTTATTCCCTTGAGTACTGCCGCCGATCGAAAGAAAATCTTCAATGATATCCCAACTGTAAAGGAAATTAATACCCGGTAGTACGCCCCCTGATGTGAGGCTATCGTCGCCCGTGGGAACGGTCATTTGCAAAATCATGGCCGTTTCCGGGCGGAAGGCCTTTTGTTCCGTCAGGCCGAGTTTTACCCCCAGGTAGAGATCGTTTGCGCCATTGGCCTGTTGGCGGCTGCCATCGTTTAAGAAAGACAAATCGCTGACGAAGTTCTGCCCAATGCGCAGTTCAAACCAGTCGGCGAAACAGCCGATGCGGAAAAGCATTTCCGGGTAGGAATTCCCTTGGAAGCTTTCCCCCTTGCCGTGGTTTTGAAAAAAGGTGTAACCGGCTTCCAGTTGGAATCGCCCCTTGCCTACGGTGGAACTGGCCTCGGTGAAATCAGGGCGGTCGGTGACGATTTCATCCGGCTCGCTTTCAGTAGCACGGATTTGGTGTTGTGCTTTGGTCGCTTCCTTATCGTCCTTCCCCACATCATCCTTCCCCACATCATCCTTTCCCACGCCTTCCTTTTTCTCGCCGTTTTCCTTTTTGGCTTCAGCCCAGGTGAAAAGTGTTTTTGGCCCTTTCTCCTCTTTATCGACCTGGAAAGCGGAACAACCGGCGAAGGCCAAAAGCAAGGCCGCAGGGACCAACCCATTGGTAAAGAGGTGTTTTTTCATGTGCGAAAAAACCCAAAGCCGGGCAACCTTAACAAAACTAACAATTGTAGGGATAGTATCGGATAGTGGGAGGGGATAAATTGAGGCGAAATGGGGAATAATTAGGCGAGCCTAATTTGGATTAAATGGTGTCAGTTCATTTATTTCTGCTCCGTCTCCTATTCCATTTATTCACGATTCGACTGCAGCGCCCTTTCCGATTCTGCCGATAATTCCAATTGCGTTAGCCGTTGTGCTACGAGACATGGCATCTCGGTCATTTTTCCTCAAGCTAGGGGCTCTCTATGCGGTTTTCAAACCGTTACTTGGGCGTGATGGCCGCGGCTCTCGGCATGGCAGCCGGTGCCGGCGCACAGGCGCCGAGATTAAATCCAAACGATTCGGAAAACCGCAGCGAACCAGGAAGTGTGGTTCAAGATTTGGGCCCGAAAAGCTACCAGCCGTCCGCGGTCGCGCCGGTGTTGGCAGAAGGTCCCGCCCGCGAGGAATTCTAGGCCGAAGCCGAATACCTGTTCTGGTGGATGAAACCCGTCTGCCAGAAAGTGCCCCTCCTGAACTCCGGGAGCCCCGGCGATACGGTGCCGGGCGCGCTCGGTCAACCGGGCACGGCAACGATTCTGGGAAACGACAAGTTCGAGATGCCGGTGGCGTCCGGCGTGCGCGCCACCATCGGCTTCTGGTTGCCGGATTGCCCGGATTTGGGCTGGGATGTATCCGGATTTTGGCTGCAGAAAGTCACCAACACCCAATCGATTCAATCGCAGGACGGCGCAACAGCGACTTTCGTGCCGTTCGTCGATCAGAACAATGTCGCGAAGGCGCTGCCGTTCAGCGTGCCGGGAGTCATCGATGGTAGCGTCGTGGCCACGGGCAGTAGTGAACTATGGGGCGCGGAGACGAACGCGCTGTGGCGTTTTGCAGAGCAGGGCGGCGACAGTTCCGGCAGGCGCGTGAGTCTCCTCGTTGGGTTCCGCTATGTCCACCTGCGCGACGAGATTGCCATCGTGCAGACGCAGACCTCGGTGGCCAATCCGGCCCTCACGGCCACGGGCGTGAACAACTATGTGACCAAGAACGATTTTTTCGGCCCGCAGATCGGCGCCCGCCTCGAGATCAAGCGCGGCCGATGGAGTATCGAGGCAACGGGCAAGTTCTTCCCAGGCGAAACGAACCTGCGCTCGGATATCTCCGGCAGTCCGCTCATTGCCGGGGCGCAGTTGCTGCCAGGCAGCGTGCCGGGGCCGTTGCTGGCGTTTCCCTCCAATATCGGCCAACAAGAAACCTGGGCCTTCTCCTTCGTGGAGGAATTCAACCTAAAGCTGCGCTGCCTGGTGGCGACCAATGTCCACGCCACATTCGGCTACAACTTGCTCTACCTGAACCGCATCGCCTGCCCGGGCGACCAGATGCCGCAGATTGTGAACATCTCGCAACTGCCGCAGTTCGGGCCGCTCGTGGGCAAGGTTTTGCCATCCCCCATTCTGAGGCACACGGATTACTTCGCCCAGGGGCTCAGCGGCGGGTTGGAGTTTCGGTATTGAGGCTGGTAAATAAATGGTGTCTGTTCATTTATTTCTGCTCCGTCTTCCGCGGCCTGAGGCGGGCAGTACAACTGGGGACGAGGTAATTGGCAGAGGAAATATGAACTGACACCATTTACCAGCCGCCTAGTTGTTCCTGTATGTGGGCCCAGCGGTCTTGCTCCTCGGACAGCTTTATTTCCAAGGCCGCCAGCTCCTTTTCCACCCGTTCCATCTCGTCCACATCGTCGCATTTTTCCAACTGTTTATTCAGATGCCGTTTTTGCGAGTCGAGCTGCGCAATGGTTTTTTCCACCACTTTGATTTCTACCTCCGGATCGAGAACCACTTTCACCGGCGCGATTACCTCCTTCTCCTTCTGCTTGGGCGCCTTCGACAAAGACTTTTCCTTGGCCAGCTCCCGTTCCCCCGCTTCGATCTCCTGGTTCACTTTGTAAACATAACTTTCATAATTGCCGGAGTAGTTCACCACCCGGCCGTCGCGGACTTCCACGATGCAAGTGGCCACACGATTCGTGAAATGCCGGTCGTGACTGGTGAAAATCACGGTGCCCTGGTATTCCACCAACGCCTCGGCCAGCGACTCCACCGTATCGACATCAAGATGGTTTCCCGGCTCATCGAGAATAAGAATGTTATTCTCGCTAAGCATCAATCCTGCCAAGCAAAGCCGGGCTCGTTCACCGCCGGAGAGCACGGCGATGGTTTTTTCGGCGTTGCCTCCGCGAAAAAGAAAGGTGCCTGCGATTTCCAGGATCTCCTGATCCTTCTTGCCCCGGGCCGCTTTTTGATGCAGGTATTCCAGCACGGTTTGTTTTTCCGGCAGGCTGGTGTAGGCATGCTGGGCATAGACACCAATCTGGCAGCCATGCCCCCAGCGAACTTCGCCCGCCAGGGGCTTGAGAGAATCAACCAGGGTTCGAAGAAAAGTGGTTTTGCCCTGGCCGTTATCGCCGACAATGGCGGCGCGAGCGCCATGTTCGATTTCCACATCGACCCCGGAGGCGACGAGTCGCTCGGGGTAGCCGATGCCCAAGTCCTTGCAGCGGACCGCCGGGCCCTTGCGCGGCGTGATGCGCGGAGCGCGAATGCGTGCGATGGGGCCGGCGTTTTCCAACCGCGTCAGCTCCAGCCTTTCCAACTGTTTGCTTTTGGACTTGGCCAAAGTGGCGGTGGAAGCGCGGGCGCGGTTCTTGGCAATGAACTCTTCCAGGTGGCGCATTTTCGCCAGCACGGTTTCATTGGATCGCTCATCGTGCAGGCGCTTTTCCGCCTGGAACACCAGATAGGCGTCGACCTTGCCGGGAAAGCTGACCAGTTTCCCGTGGTTCAGGTCAAGAGTGTGTTCACAAGTGGAGCCGAGAAAGGCCCGATCGTGGGAAACGATGAGACAGGCGGCGCGGTGGTTTTGCAAAAAGTGTTCCAGCAAAATCTGCGTGCGCAAGTCGAGGAAGTTGGTCGGCTCATCGAGAAGAAGAAGGTTGGGTTCGTGCAGCAGCAAGGCGGCAAGTTTGACGCGAGTCTGCCAGCCGCCGGAAAGTTTGGCAACGGGGCCATCCAAGTAGGGCCCCTTCAGTTCAAATTCCCCCGCGACTTCTCCGCACTTCCAGTCGGGCTGGTCGCTGTCGCGGCGCAGGAATTCACTCACGGTTTCCCCGGGCAGGAAAGGATCGTGCTGGCGCAAGTAGCCGATGCGCAGGCTCGGATGCCTGATGATCTCGCCACTGTCGAGTTCCTCTTCCCCCAGAAGAATTCTTAAAAGAGTGCTCTTGCCGGCGCCATTTCGCCCAATGAACCCCACCTTGTAAAGGTCGGTAATGGAGGCATCGGCAGAGTTCAGAAGTACCTGCTCGCCATAACTTTTGCAGGCCTGATTGATTTGCAACAAGACAGCCATCGCGAAAGCGCCCTCGAAAACACCTATTATCGAAGAATTCGTCGACTTTTCAAAGGGTTGCAGACATGAAATTCCCTGGCAAGGGCAAGAAGCGTGTTCGAGGGATATTTCCAGGAGCGCCGACGCTCACCAAAATACCGGACAGAATTTCACACCCAGCCGGCCAGGCGAAACAGGTAGACCGTGCCCAGGCCGGCCAGGAGAGGCGCCAAGGTCTTTTTCGCCAGCGACCAGGAATCGCAACCGGTGAGCTGGGAGGTGACGAGGTTGACGGCGGCAAAAGGCGAGGCGGTGCGGCCGCTGCTGGCGCCAAGGGAGATCAACGGCGCCACCTGAGGAAATTCCAGGCCCAACACCCGCGCCGGCTCCACGAAAAATGGGAACAAACTCTGCGTCGCCGCTATCCCAGAGCCGCAGGCTATGGCAAACAGAAAGGGGATGCCCATGCCCAAGGGCAGAAACAGGAAAGGATAATCGACCACGATTTCTTTTAAATACGACGGATAGTCGAGCAGCTCGATCCCTTTCCCGAACGACACCGCGCACACGATCAGGCTTATGACCGTGGCATAGGCGTGACCGGCGCCTTCAAAAAATGAAACCACCAGAGTGCTTCCCTGGCGCGGGTGCAGGAACATGGCCGCAGCAGTCCCCAGGAGCATGGCCAGGGCAATGAGCCGGGGATTGGCCGCCGTCGGTTTCTCACCTTCAGCCAACAACCAGCTTTTATTCAAGGGGATCAGTTCCAGAGGCGGGTTGACCAGGAAGAGAAAAACTAAAGGGAGGATAGGCACCAGGGCTTTTAGAAAGTTGACCTTGAATTCACCAGTCTCGGACTGAGCCGCCTCGGCAGTGGCTGGATCTTTTCTACGGGAATCGAGCAGCCAAAAGACCAGGGTCGTCACGACCAGGTGCAGCAGCAAGGGCCTCGACACATAGCCGACATAAACCGTGGCGGGCATCTGCAAAGAATTGCTAACGATCTGGTTCTCAGGGGAACCGGGGTTCAACAACTCTCCGCCAATGGACATCCCAAGAAGCATGGCGGCGCCAATAGTTAAAGCAGGAAGTCCGGCGGCGCGAAGGAGCGGGATGAGCACCGGCCCAAGGGTGACTGCCGTCCCGGCCTGGCTGATCATGGGAATGTTGACCAAAAAACCTGTGATCACGGCGCCGGGAACCAGAAAAAATCGCGCTTTGCGCAACGGCGCCACCAGCAGGTGAACCAGGTGCAGGTCGCAGCCGGTCTTTTTCAACACAAACCCGAAGGCCATGGCGGAACAGATGGGCAAAATGAAAGCTTCGTGCGCCAGTTCTTTGAGGAAGGTCAGGACGATCTGGTCGGGGCGCCCAGCCAGCAGGCCAAGCACCAGCGCCCCGACGGCCATCGCCAGGCGGACTTCCACCTTTTTCAAAATTGCCACGATGGTCAAAAGTAGGACGACAATCCCTAGCAGGGCGGCGAGCATTTCAATTCCTGTTTCCTGTAAGTGGAACCAGGCGCACAGAGACCAGTTCCTTTTCCGTGCGGGCGAAAACACGGCCGGAGGCAAAAGCGGGATGGGCCCAAGTGAAATCGCACAGGCGTACGCGCCCCAGCGCTTTGAATTCCTTCGGGCTCATCTCGGCCAGAACCAGTTCACCTTTTTCATTGAAGATCAGCGCCTGCTTCCCCACCCAAACCAGGCTCGCTTGCGGATTCTGACCCCGCACCGTCGCCGACTCGTTCTCCCACATCACTTTGCCGCTTTTGGCCTCCAGGCACTTGATGCCGCGAAATCGATCGAGCGCGTAAAAATACCCATCGCGCCCCAGCGGCGAGCACATCAGCATGTTCAACTGTTTCCCCTCCCAGGCGACTTGCGCCTTCTGATTCTGCAAGCGAATGGCCTTGGTCCCGCTCCAGTAATCGGAGGCGAGGAAAACCCCGTCTTCAGCCACGAGGTCGGCGATGGCGACATCGTAATTCATCGAAACCGGCGACTGCCAGAGAATGGCGCCGGTTGCACGATCGAGGCCCAAGGCATGCTCGGCGCTCCACCAGGCGATCTGGAACTTGCCGTTCACTTTTTCCAGCCGGGCGGACGAATATCCCGGCCTGTCGGCGCAAGTGCGCCAGATTTCCTTGCCACTTTCCCTATCGAGTGCAATGAAACACCCCTTGGCTCCGCCAATCTGCAACAGCAAGCGGCTTTCATCAATTAAGGGCGAAGAGGAGTAACCCCATTCGGGGTATTTGCCCTGGAAGTCTTTAACCGCGTGGCGGTGCCAGTGAACCTTTCCCGTGGCGGCGTCAAGGCAATGGATGTCCCCCACCGCGCCAAAGGTGTAAACCTTCCCCTGGTGAATTGCGGGAGTGGTGCGCGGCCCGTTGCCGTAGTCCAGTTTGTTGTAAGGAGCGGCGTAGGAATGCACCCACAGGGTTTTACCGCTGAGTGCGTCGAAGGCCAGGAGGCGTTCTTGCTCGGGGGATTTGACGCGGTCCAAAAGGAAGACCCTTCCATCGGCGACGGCGATGCCGCCGTAGCCTCCTCCGACCGGGGCTTTCCAATCGGGTTGAGGATTATCAGGCAAGCGTCCCGGGAAGGCTGGCTCGTGCCAGACGCCATCGCGGCTGGGTCCGCGCCATTGCGGCCAGTCGTTGCCAAACCCTTGCCCCGCCAGCAGCGCCGCGCAAAAAACCCAGCTCATCACTGCCCTCGCCATTCCCTGTGAATGCTTCCTTATCCACCATTGAACCTGGATAGTCAAGAATAGGGGAAGACCAGTCGCTCAAGCTTGGCCCCTTGGGGCCTTCGACGGTGCAACGGGCACGGCGGTGGCGGGGGGAGCAGGGATTACCTGTTCGTCCACCGTGATTTCGACCCATCGCTGCGCGGATCCTCTGGCATCCTTCTGCAACACGATCTTCACTGGCTTGCGAAGTTCTACAACTTGAACGGTCTGTAAGCTGTTGCCAAGGACACGGATTTCGCTGACACTGGACTTCTCAAGTTCATTCTTCTGGAATGAAAGAAACAGGCGCACTTGGTTCCCCCCCAAGCGTTTTACCCGCATGTCCAAGGATATCCCGATCTTGATTTTCTCATCCAGGACGACATTCTCCAGCAAGTTCTGCGGGTTGTCGATGAGGTGCAGGGGAGCAAGTTGCCCTTCATCGACAGTTATTTTTGGAAGATCAAGTATCACCTTTGGCTCGTCCGCGCCGGCTTCCACCAGCCTCGAAATGAAGGAGTATTCTCGCTTGTCGCCGACTTTGGGAGGATCCCCTTGAGATGTGGACGCCTTCTT
>SHZZ01000004.1 GCA_009692005.1 Gemmataceae bacterium
TCATTTACGCCTTCAGGTGATGAAGGCCGGTTTCCAGCCGCGGCAACTTTAACCAACAACTATTAAACCGCAACGCCGGACCTCGGGTTGGGGTCCTGAACTTAACGCAACCGACGGGTTTTTCACCAAAAAGCCTCGGCTATTTGCCAGCCCGACATTCTTGGCCAAACGGGCCCAGAAATCTTTTTGAGAATTCTTGGCCCTTTCCATGTCCCCCTCTCGCAGGGCGGGTTAGGGGAAATGGCTTCATTTCCAAAGTGGGTCACCTTTCAATGAGGTCAAGCCATGAAAAAACTGCTTTTTGCCCCGGCTTGGAGTCTTTTAGCCCTAAGCCTGATTATTGGCTGCAGCGATAATGCCAAGGCCCGCATCGAAGTCGCCAAGGACAAGGCTCTGAAACTACTCGACAACATGCTCGGCACCATGGATGTGAAACGCAAGGAAATCGAACTGCAAGTTCAGGGTTTGAAACAGGCGATCGCAGGAATCTCCAAAGCCAAGATCAAAGCTAGTTTAAAGGTGGAGGAACTCAACCGCAAGGCCGAGCCATTGCAAGCCAAGCAGGGCGAAATCGACTCCACCCTCAAGAAATATCGGCAGTTCCTGGCAAAAAATGAGTCGGTGGAACTTGCGGGCAAGACGCTCACCCCGGTTCAACTGAAGGCAAACGCTGACAAGCTTATCGCCGCCCGCAAGCAATTCACCGACGAAATCGCCAGCTACGACCTGTCCAAGGTGGAATTGCAGAAGGTCGTCACGACCTTTGAACTGAAGCAGCAAGAACTCAATGGCCAACTAACGAGCCTGCAAAGCAAGACTGCTCAAATCGATTCGCAGATGGTCGCCGTGCGGGCCTTGCGTGAAGCCAAAACTGCTATGGGCGATGGGAGCGCCTCCCTCGGCGATAATGTTGCAAACCTTGAAGGCAAAGTGAACGACTTGCTTTCCGACATTCGAACGGAACTGGCGACCGAAGGCCAGATGTTCGATGAAGCCGCCGCCAGCAAAAAAATTGACAGCATCGACACTATCATTTCTGGCGCCCAAGGCCCAAAGGACACTCTTTCCGAAATCGACCGAATTCTGAAAGACGGGAAATGATATGGCCTTTACTGAATGCAATCGCTGGGCAATGGGGGCAATAACCATTGGAGTTCTGTGCCTCGTTATCGCGACTCTGCCAGGATGCTGGCAAAAAGCAACGCTGACAAACAAGGAAGTCGACCTGCAAATCGCCAAGCTCGAAGAGCGGCGTTAGCAACTCGTCCCGCTTCTGGAAAAAGCGGAGGATGAAAAGGACGAACTGATGGGGAAGTTGCGTTCTTTGGGGGTAGCCAAGTCATCGGATTTAAAGAATAACCCAACAGCCCAGCGCTATGCCGTGGCTTTGCAGAAGATCGGCCACGACATCAAAACGATTCAAGGGGAAATCGGAAGGTTGGATGAAGCCATTACTTATGCGAATTCCCTGAATCGCCGGGCAGAGCAGGACAAAGTTCGCATTTCTGATGAGGAACTCGCCGCCCTCACGGTCAATTCGGGAAAAGACTCTCCCCCGACCGCCTCAGATCCTTTAAACCTCGATGCCCTGCTTGCGAAAGAACTGGGGAGCAAGCATTCGCTGCCCAAATCCCGGAAGTCCATTGTGGGCAAGTGGACACCGGCAAGTACACCCTCATTGGTAACATTCTGAAAATCAAAGCCTCTGGGGCCTTTGCGGGCTTCCATGGGTACGAAACTGAAAGCGAGCGGGAGATCGATTTCTTGTCCGGGGACGAATTGCTCGTGGCAAAGCCAGCAATGGTAAAAGGCCTCGAATTCTTCCGCCTTTTCGGGCGTCTCAAGCGAATCAAGTAAGGTTACCTCCACTGTCCATTGAGGCCATCCTTGAAGGCACATGGGTATGATCGATTGAGGCATCTCCGCCTTAGGGATCTTTATCATGTTTGGCCGAGGTCGCGGTCGAACTTTGCCTTCCCCACCCCCGTTGGTACTAAGGGTCGAATGGGGCTGGAAATCTTTTTGAAAATTCTTGGCCCTTTATTGTCGTGGCTCTCGCAGGGCGAGGTAGGAAAATTCCTGCGGCCACCCACGAGGCCAAAAGCCTCCATCCAGAACCCAAGATGACAAGATTTTGGCACTACATCGGTTGGAGGTCAGTGGGGCGGTCCGGTGACCGAAGCGGACCTGAGGTAGTGAAGGCCATCTAGCTAAGGGGTAAACAATGTCAGACAAGTGGTTTTACGCCAAGGGCAAACAGAAGCACGGGCCAGTCTCGGAGTCTGAACTCAATGGGCTAGCACATTCCGGCCAACTCGCTCCGACCGACATGGTTTGGAAGGAGGGCATGGCTGAATGGAAGCCAGCCACCAGCATTCCCGGGATTTTCACTCCGGGAATTCCTGGCAACACCGTTTCGGAAGACCTCGGCAATGCAGCCAAGGAGGTGGCCCATGCGGGCGCAACGGTGGCCAAGGCGGGCCAAAAGTTTATTTCCCGAATTGGCACTTTCGCTGACAAGGTTGGCAACATCGCAGGCGAAGCGGTGGTTTTCGACCAGACCCTGCCCACCAAACCTCACGAGCCGGCCATTTTCTTGCGGGAATTGTATTTTGGGGGCCGACGCCACATCGGCGGCTCTCTCGACCAAATGCGAACTATGGGCGGCAAGATTATGGCTGCAGTTTTTTCGTTTTTCTACATCGGCTTAATGCTCCATTTCCCCCTTTCCTCCAGGCAATTTCTGCCTTACTCCAAAGCAGAGCTTGTTCAAATTACACTGAGGCAAAAATTGCGCTGGGAGAAATTGGTGCCCATATTAATTGCCTGGTTCGTCACGGTTGTGGTAGGACTTCTCATGAGTTTTTTGTGGGGATTTTTGGTCGCAATGCTTATTACACAGGTCAACCTGGAGTCCGTTACCGCAAAGGTCATGTTATTTTTGGCCATCCTTTCTCCATGGATATTTCTGGCCTTTATAGTTTTTGCCAATTTGGCTGCCTGCAAAAAGGTGGCCCGGCTGGAAAATTACAAAAGGTCGTGCATCATTGTTCACTATGGTTTTCCAAACAAGACCCGACTTCTGGTCGGGGTTTCCGACGCTGATGTCGAAAAACAAATGGAAGGCGTCTTGGCGCTCTGTGACGCCATTGCCAAAGCCAATTTTGCACCTTGGGATAACCTGAGCGCCAAACGGAATTTAGGAATTCGAAATTATGTGGCATCGCTGGCAAGAAGGATAACGGGACAATAAAGGAAAAGGGTTGCCACCACGAACCTTGCAGCGGTTCCTCGCTACTAGACCGAATCACCATTGGATGCACCAATGGTTTGTGGTTAATTGTCGCTCGCGATTATTTCAATCCGCCCCGGCATTTATCGGGCCGAAAAGGCTTCTCCCCCACTCAATCAACCGGGGGCATGAGTACCGAATGTTTCCAGGTTGCCGGGCATTTTAGCGCCCCGGAAATGGTTTTTCAAAATTGCTGGAAATAAGGTGGCAATTGCCCCCTGGATAGACGATGATGGCACTGGCCAAAATAGAGATTCCTTATCCCGCCTTGGAGTTACTATGAAAAGAATTTTTTCCGCAGTGCTTTGTTTCAGCATGACCTTTGTGGTTTATGGCGAAGAGCCAGCCAAGAAACCCACCCCGAAATTTGACATCGGCAGCCAGGCCCCAGCCTTCAAAATCAAGGATGCCTCCGGTAAAGAAGTGGTCCTCGCAGACCTTACCGCCAAAGGGCCGGTGCTGGTGCGCCTTACCTGCGGCTGCTCCGGTTGCGATCAGGAACTGGCCTATTTCCAGGCCATTCACGAAGCCTACAAGGGTTCCGGGTTGATTTCCCTGGCCATCTTCAAGGAATCCGATGCCAAGGTTGCTGACTACGCCAAGGCCAAAAAGATCAACATGCTTTACGCAGTCGATACCAAGGGAGATAGCTGGAAGGTTTTTGATACCAAAACGATGCCGACCAATTTTCTGATCGAAAAAGGTGGCAAGATTGTTTCCATTGCCGCGGGCTGCGACCCAAGTGGTTTGATCGCCAAGAAGCTGTCTGAAAAGGTGGCCAAGACGGTCAATGCGGAAAATGTGGATGTGAAGAAAAAAGTCGAAGAACAGAAAAAGAAGATTGTAAAATAATTGGCTGTTCTTTGAATGCAAATGGGCCCTGCTGCTTGAACCAAAGCAGTAGGGCCTTTCTTTTTCTATTTCATTCTGATGCATCCGCCACAAAACTTCTTGCTGGGTTCTTTGGGGCGACTCCTTTGAAAGCAAGTGCAAGGACTCTTGGGGCCAAGCGCGGGCGACGGGTTGTTTTTTTGGTCCCCTCACCCCGCCCTCTCCCCCACTGCTTCGCAGCGTGGAGAGGGGGAAAGAAAACCAGGCTGGAGCCTGGCATTCCTGCTTCTCCCTCTCCCCTTGAGGGAGAGGGGAATGAATAAAACAACCCGCGCACCCTTAAACTCTGGGTTGACAAAAGTGATAGCAGTTTAAGTTTTTTTTGGTCCCCTCACCCCGCCCTCTCCCCCACTGCTTCGCAGCGTGGAGAGGGTGAAAGAATGGCAGGCTGGAGTTCCAGGGGGAAGAGGAAAAAGACGGGCCCTTCAAAACATCCGAGGCCCCAGGGGCACTGCCTTATTTCCCCTGCACCGGTTGCACTACATTCCCTTTAATTTTCTGAATGGCATGGTTGGCCGCCAGCTTGATCCCTTCGGGAATGTCTTTTTTATCCGCCAGCTTTTGTAAAGGATCCAAGGCTACCTTGGCGTCCTTCCCAATAGTGGCCAGCGCGCCGATGGCCATAAACACCATGTTGAAATCCTTGTCCTGCAGGATATCGATCAAATCCGGGACTGCGGTTTTCGCCATCGTTCCCAAAATCAGCACGGCCCGCAATGCTTCCGCTTTGGTTTGCTCATCCCCTTGCTTGAGCACGCGGACCACATATTGCATATGCGTTGGTGCGTTACTGTTATCCAAACCGACCAGGCCGACTTTGGCCCACAGGGCAAAAATCTTATCCGACCCCTGCGATAAATCCACCAGGGCCTTTATCACCGCGGTGGCCAGAGCGGCGTCGTTGGGTGGGCCAAGCATGGCGATGGCGTTAATCGCCGCGTAGCGAACCGGCTTGGCATTGTCTTTTAGCGCCACCAGCGCCGCCCGCACCGCCCTGGGTTCCGGCCCGGTGGCCCGGTCGGTCATTTGCACCAAGGCCCCAAGGGCTGCCCGCCGAATATCATAAGACCCCTTGTCTTCCGTGGCTTTGACCAGGGCGCCAATCGATTTCTTGCCATCGGTGGCATCAAAGCGGGTCAAGGCGCCGATGGCCAGGAAGCGGTTTTGCGCCTGCGGATCGTTTTGCACCCGGAAGGTCAGGGCATCCACCACGCGAGGAATATCTTTGTCCAGGATTTCCACCATGGTTAAAGCCATGATGGCCTTGGAGCGCACGGCAGTTTCCGGGTCGGAGCAGCGCTCGGCAATGGCCGGAACCGCTTCGGAGTTTGAAATGCCCAGGTTGGGAATGGCAATCAGAGCAAAATCGCGGACACTGGGGTCGGTGCTGCGCAAGTCCTGCACCCACTGCTTGAGGGACTTGCTGGGCAGAATGGCGCTTTTTTTGTCTTTGTCTTTATCCTTATCTTTGTCTTTATCCTTATCTGCGGAAGTTTGCCCCCAGGCCAGGAACCCGCACAAGAAAAAAGCCAGGAAAGCCTTGTCCCATATTCCGCGCTTCATGAAATACCCTCCGCGGAGATAACTCTCCAAGGGAAAAGCAGGAATTCTCAATAAACTTGCGCAGTTCCTGCCAAAATCCCCTAATCTTCTTGCACAAATGATAAATCATTGCAAGAATGATTGGAACCCCACCCCCTGCGGATGCCCAAATTCATCGGCTGGCATAGTGAACAGGAAAATGAATAAACGAATCTTCTTCGGAATGGCCTTACTTACCCTGACCTTTCCCCAAATGGTGCTGTGCCAAAAAGACAAAAGCCCGGGGGAAGGTGAAACGGTCAGTTATTTCAAGGACATCCGGCCCCTATTTCAGCAGAACTGCCAGGGTTGCCACCAGCCTGCAAAAAAACAGGGCGGCTACTTGATGGTTGACTACCCATCCCTGTTTCAAAAAGGGGACCGGGAAATCAAATCGGTTGTCCCAGGCAAGCCCGAAAGCAGCCTTCTATTTGGGCTAATCACCCCCAAGGGGAATGAAAAGCCGGAAATGCCCAAGGGGAAAGACCCCCTGAGCAAAACCCAGGTGGAATTGGTCCGCAAATGGATACTTCAAGGGGCCAAGGACGATTCTCCGAAATCAGTGCAAAAAACCGTTGATCCCGATCATCCCCCGGTCTATTTTCTCCCCCCGGTCATCACTTCACTCGATTATTCCCCCGATGGGAAAACTCTGGCCGTTTCCGGGTACCATGAAGTCCTGCTCCATCCCAGCGATGGCAATGGCCCGCCGACCAGGCTAATCGGATTGAGCGAAAGAATTGAGTCGCTTGCCTTTTCCCCCGATGGGAAAAAGCTGGCTGTGGCGGGCGGGTCGCCAGGCAGGTTTGGCGAAATCCAGGTGTGGGATTTGGAGAAAAAGAAATTGGCTCTGTCGGCGCCCACCACCCACGACACGGTTTATGGAGTTAGCTGGTCGCCAGATGGCGGGAAAATCGCTTTTGGCTGCGCCGACAACACCTTGCGAGCCATCGATTCCACCACCGGGCAGCAATTGCTCTTTCAGGGCGCCCATACCGATTGGGTATTGGGCACCACATTCTCCCGCGATGGGCTTTTCCTGGCTTCCATCAGCCGCGACCGTTCCATGAAACTAACGGAAGTGGCGACGCAACGGTTTATCGACAACATCACCAGCATCACCCCCGGGGCCCTTAAAGGCGGGCTGCATGTCGTGGCGTTGAAGCCGAGTAAAGAAAAAACCATGACCAAAGGCGCTGAAGGCACCGACTCCGCGGAAAAAATTTACGAAGAGATTCTGATCGGCGGGTCGGATGGCGTGCCCAGGGTTTACAAAATGCACCGGGTGACCAAGCGGGTGATCGGCGACGATGCCAACAAGGTGAGGGAATACGAGGGCATCCCCGGGCGAATTTGCTCTGGCGCCTTTGATAAGACTGGAAAATTGTTTGCAATTGGCGGCAGCCTGGATGGCAAGGGCTATTTGCGCCTATACCAAACCGAGGATGCCAAGGTGCTTCTGCGCCAGGATGCGGGCTTGGGGCCGATTTATACTCTGGCCTTTCACCCGCAAGGAAACTTTTTGGCGCTTGGGGGATTTGATGGCCGGGTGCAAATTCTGCAAATTCCTTCGGGGCAGAAAGTGCGTGAGTTTGTTCCGGTCCCTCTATCCGCGGGCAAGAACTAATTGTTCATTGGGAGAAGTTACCATGCTTCGTAGCGGTTCGACTTGGCTGCCACTTCTGGCGCTGACGGCTTTTTTCACTCAGGGCATCCCCGGTTTTTCCCAGGAAAAGGAAGCGCTTCCACCAGGGATCAAGCCAGTAAAACTGATCCCCTTCCCTGCCAAGGTGGAATTCAATGGCCCCTACGCTTATTCCCAGTTGGTTTTGTCGGTGCAAACGGAAAGCGGCGACCTGATCGATGTGACCCGCATGGCGGAGTGGAAATTTCCTGAAACACTTCTGAAGGTAACCCCCAGCGGCATGGCCACCCCGCTCAAGGATGGCCAGGGAGTCATCACCGCGGTTTTTTCCGGTCTGAGCGCCGCCATTCCCTTTACCGCCACCGAATATGCCAGCCAAACTCCCATCAGCTTTATCCGCGATGTCATGCCGGTGCTTTCCCGCGCTGGCTGTAACGCCGGAACTTGCCATGGATCGGCTGAAGGGAGGAACGGCTTCAAGCTCAGCCTGCGTGGCTACGACCCGCTTTTCGACCACCGTGCTTTGACGGATGATCTTGAAGGTCGGCGCTTTAACCGAGCCGCCCCGGAAGCCTCCCTGATGCTATTGAAATCCACCGGCCAGGCGCCCCATGTGGGCGGAGCGGTAATGCAACCTGGAGACCGCTGGTACGAAATTGTCCGGCGCTGGATCTCCGAGGGCGTGAAGCTGGACATCGGCGGCGCCAAGGTCGTTTCTGTCGAGGTCTTTCCAAAAGCGTTTACCCTGCCTCTGGAAGGGATGAAGCAACAACTTTCCGTCGTGGCCAAATACTCGGATGGCAAAACCCGGGATGTTTCCGCCGAGGCGTTCATGGAAAACAGCAATTCCGATGTGGCGCAAGCCAGCCGGGGAGGGGTGCTCCAGGGCCTGCGTCGCGGGGAATCGACCGCCTTGGTCCGCTATGAGGGGAACTACGCCGCCTCGACTTTCGTCATCATGGGCGATCGCAAAGGTTTCCAGTGGGTGCAACAGCCGCAATTGAATTACATCGACCAGCTCGTGGATGAAAAACTGCAAACGCTGCGGGTGAACGCCAGCGGAATTTGCAGTGACAGTGAATTTCTCCGGCGGATTTATCTCGACCTGACCGGGTTGCCTCCCTCAACGGAAGCCGTGCGGGAATTCCTGGCGGACAAGCGCGAATCCCGCCTGAAACGGGATGCCGTGGTTGACCGTCTCGTGGGCCAGCCCGATTACATCGACCATTGGACCAACAAATGGGCCGATTTGCTGCAAGTGAACCGCAAATTCCTGGGCGATCAGGGAGCCAAGAATTTCCTTGATTACATTCGCACGGCGGTTGCCAGCAATAAGCCTTATGACCAGTTCGTGCGTGAGATCCTTACCAGTTCGGGGTCGAACATGGATTCACCAGCCGCCAGCTATTTCAAAATCCTGCGCGATGCCCCAAGCCTGGCTGAAAACACAACGCACCTTTTCCTGGCCATCCGATTCAATTGCAACAAGTGCCACGACCATCCCTTTGAGCGCTGGACCCAGGACCAGTACTACCAACTTTCAGCATACTTCGCCCAGGTGACGCGGGCGGAGGATCCCAATTATAAGGGGAAGAAAGTTGGCGGTAGCGCCGTTGAAGGAGCGCAACCTCTGGTGGAAATTATTCAAGACGGCAAGGCCGGCGAGGTCAAGCATGAAAGAACCGGGCAAGTGACACCGCCGGTTTTTCCCTTTACCTTGAAGAAAAACCCGGGGAAGGAACCTGCCACCCGCAGGGAATTCCTCGCCCAATGGCTGACGGCCAAGGATAACCCCTACTTTGCCAAAAGTTATGTCAACCGGCAGTGGGCTTACCTTCTGGGTACGGGAATCATCGAGCCCATTGACGATATTCGCGCCGGCAACCCCCCTTCGAATCCCAAGCTGCTCGACCGTCTGGCGGAGGATTTCATTCAAAGCGGGTTCAATGTGCAGCACATGGTCAAACTGATCTGCAAGTCGCGCACCTATCAACTTTCCATCCAGGCCAATGTTTGGAACAAAGACGACGATTTGAATTTCTCCCACGCGACAGCCCGTCGGCTGCCCGCCGAGGTGCTGTTCGATGCCATCCACCGGGCCACCGGGTCCCTGGCGAAATTGCCCGGGCTGGCCCCAGGGGCTCGTGCCGCGCAATTGCTCGATTCCAATGTCGATGTCGGAGGAGAATTCTTTACGCTATTCGGCAAACCCCCCAGGGAAAGCGCTTGTGAATGCGAGCGCTCCTCCACCATGATGTTGGGGCCGGTTTTAAGCCTTGTGAATGGTCCAGTAATAGGCGACGCCGTTCGCGATCCTAACAACCGGGTGGCCAAATTATTGTCCACCGGGAAGGCGGACAAGGAATTGGTGGAAGACATTTTCCTTTCCGTGTTGTGCCGCTTTCCCAGCCAAGAAGAAATCGCCGCGGGTATCAGGGCTTTTCAAGAGGGCGAACCAGAATTCCCCGGCTTGCTTGCCGAGTATGAACGCCGCAAAACCGCTCTAGAGAACCATCAAAAGACCGAATCCCCGCGCCAGGCGCAATGGGAAAAATCCTACGATCGCGTGGCGGAGTGGGAGGCCATCACTCTGGCATCTGCCAGCGCCAAATCGAAGGCGAAAATCACACGGCAAGGGGATGGAAGTTACCTCTTGAGCGGCGCGAACCCCTTGCAAGATAATCTGACCCTGGTTCTGCCCATTGAAAAAGAGGAATGGAAAGGGATCCTTTTGGAAGCCCTTCCAGATGATTCGCTTCCTGGAAAAGGGCCCGGGCGGGGGGGCAATGGCAATTTTGTCCTCAATGAATTCAAAGCCACTTTCAAGGCCAAGGGTACTCCAACCCAGACGCCCGTGCCCCTGGGCAATGCCAAGGCAACTTTCAGCCAAGACGCGTTCCCTGTTGCCAACGCCATTGATAACAACCCTGTCACCGGCTGGGCTATTGCTCCGCAATTGGGAAAAGCCAACTCCGCCTATTTTCAAATCCTCAAACCAGAGGTGTTAAATAAGCCGGGCCAGTTGACCATCACCCTGGCGCAAAGCTATGGCACGCAGCATACCTTGGGTAAATTTCGCCTCTCGCTAACGCGCACCCCGGGGACAATTCAACCCTTCGGCGCCTCCACCGAGGTGGCCAAGCTTCTGATGGTTCCAAAGGAGAAGCGCAGCCCGCCAGACTTGCAAAAGATTCGCGCCGCCTTCCTGGCCCAAGACCAGGAACTCGCCAGGCTGCAGAATGAGGTCCAGTCGTTTGGCAAACCGTTGGATAAAAGGCAGGTGGGCGCCCAGGACCTCGTCTGGGCTTTGTTGAACTCCAAGGCCTTTCAATTTAATCATTGATTCTCCAGGGCAAGGAAAAACACTTGCCCTGAAATTTCTTTCCCGTAAAGTTCTTGTTGAATCATCAATGGGCGGTTGAGCTTTGACAATGAAGTTCAGCCGCTGGTAACGAAGCGAGCCGCATCCTGGAAGCATGGTTAATCCCAATCTCAAAATCCTGGAAATCATTCAACGCGACCCGCGTTTCCCCTACGAAGCCTACGAATTTCTTTACCAATCTCTCGCCTTTACCCAGAAGAAATTGGGGAAGCCCAAGCCTGTGGAAGGCGCGACGGCTTCCGGGGAACATCATGTGGGCGGCAGGGAATTGGTGGAAGGGGTCAGGGGATTGGCACTGGAAGAGTTCGGCCTGATGGCCCATTGCGTTTTCCAAAATTGGGGTATCGAAAAGACATCTCATTTGGGCGACATGGTTTATAACTTGGTGGAAGCTGGCTTGATGTCGGTGCAGAGCGCCGACAAGCAAAGCGATTTCGAAAATGTATTCGATTTGCCCAGTCAGCTCATGGAGGGCTATTCCATTTCTGTTCCCAAAGAATCCGAGGAATAAGGCATGGCAAAAGGCCAATGGAATCTGGCCTTGGCAGCGGTTGCTTTTCTCTCCTGGATTGGCTATCTGGCATTCCTGGTTTCGCAAATCACCCGCGGGCCCGATGGCAAATCGCTGACCGTTTCCCGCCCGCAAATCCTCGTCTCCTCACTCGATGTGGTGGGGACCCATCAAGGTGGGGGGAAATTCCTGGTAACTGCGGTCCTTTATTCGGCTTATGGGGCAAAGACCCCGCGAGCCGGCGATTCTCTGGAAATCGGCCTTTTGGAAAACCTGCAAGGCTTTCATCCGGGACCTGCCGATTGGCTCATTCCGATGCAAAGTCTGAACCAGGGCGAGTCTTTTGAAGTCGTCCCAATTCCGCCGTCACCCGGTTACCCCTCGGGAGGCGGCAAGACCGGCCCCTTCCGGATTTACCCGGCGCTGCCCGGAATCCTGCGCCAGTACCGGGCCATTGCCAAGGATTAATCGAACCCAAAATTCCCTCCGAGCCTGAAGGGGCCAAGCGTGAGCGACGCGTTTTACCTGCTCGGGTAGGGGCAACGCCTTGTGCTGGTCTGCCCTTTAGCCCGTCGTCCCCTGCCAAACCTGGCCCCCCGATTGCGTAAAGGGCTGGCGTGAAAGGCGCTGGTAGCATAGAATATTGTGGAATAGTTGTTTGAACAAGTATTGTCCGCAGACCGGATTTTTCATGCTTCCTGGCGCTCAGAAAAACGAAGTTTTGGTCATCGGCGGGGGGCCGGCAGGGGCCACCGCTGCCACCCTGCTGGCCCAGCAAGGGGTCGGCGTAACTCTGATGGAACGAGAAAAAGGGCCCCGCTTCCATATTGGCGAGTCCCTCATGCCCGAAACCTACTGGACCTTGCGCCGCCTCGGCGTACTCGACCAGCTCAAGGCCAGCGCCTTCGTCAAAAAATATAGCGTCCAGTTTGTCACCGACTCGGGCAAGGAATCGCAGCCCTTTTACTTTTTCGAGAACAACCCGCACGAAGCTTCCCAAACCTGGCAGGTCTTGCGCAGCGAATTCGACACCATGCTGCTCGATAACGCCGCGGCCCATGGCGTGGATGTCCGCTACGACTGCAGGGTTTTAGAACCCCGAATGGACGCGGACCAATGCCTGGGCGTGCGTTTTCAGGAAAAAGGAAACGAGCCCCGCGAGTTTAGTTCCCGCGTGGTAGTCGATGCCAGCGGGCAAAGCCTGGTCATGGGGAACCGCTTGAAGCTGAAAGTTCCCGACCCTTTGTTGCGCAAGGGCTCGGTTTGGGCCTATTTCGAGGGAGCCTTGCGCGAGCCTGGTTTAGACGAGGGCGCCACACTGGTGCTGCAAACCCAGGGGAAGAAAGGCTGGTTCTGGTACATTCCCATGCACAACAATAGGGTTAGCGTGGGCGTGGTTTCCTCGATGGACAGTCTTTTTGGCGGAGGATTCAGTCACCAGGAGATTTTCAACCGCGAATTGGAGGCCTGCCCTGCGGCAATGAAAAGAGTGGCGCCGGCAAAAAGGGTCACCGATTTTTACGCTACCCGCGACTTTTCTTACACCTGTTCGCAAGTGGCAGGAAATGGCTGGGTGCTGGCAGGCGACGCCCTGGGTTTCCTCGATCCGATTTATTCCTCCGGAGTCTTCCTGGCCTTGAAGTCAGGAGAATTGGCCGCTGACGCCATCGCCCGGTCCCTGGCTAAAAACGATCTCAGCGAGCGCTCCCTGGGAAATTGGGGGCCGGATTTTCTCAAAGGCATGGAGCGCATGAAACGCCTCGTCTACGCCTTCTATGAAGGGTTTTCGTTTGGAGCTTTTATCCGCAAGCACCCCGAGATGAAACGGCATATCATCGACCTGCTGGTGGGCGATCTCTTCAAAGAAAGCGTCGACGCGGTCATCGGCCCGATGGATGCCATGCGCCAGGAAATGAAACAAATGGCCGTGGGGTAAAAGGACGCTGCTGGCTGGTGTTGCTATAAAAACCGGGTTCCCGCCAACCCTGCCAACCTCCCCAAGAATACGAGGAAAGCCGTGAGTTCCACTTCCGAAGCAGCCCCTCCCTCTGGCCTCACCCGGACCGCGTGGCTGGTGTTGACCGTTGCTGCCATTGGTTTCCTTTTCGACACTTACGAATTATTGATGACCCCATTGGTGCTGTCATCGGCCCTTGCGGAACTGCTGCAAGTGCCGCCCAACCACCCGGATGTCACCACCTGGGTGGGCCGAGTCCTGTGGATGACAGCGCTATGCGGCGGGGTGTTTGGTCTTTTGGGTGGTTATCTCATCGACCGCTTTGGCCGAAAGACCGTGATGATTGGCAGCATCTTCGTTTACTCTTTCTCGCCTGTTCTGGCGGCGCTCAGCACCAGCCTGGCCTGGTTGATTTTTTTCCGCTGCACCACTTTTGTTGGCGTCTGCGTTGAGTTTGTCGCCGCCATCACCTGGCTCGCCGAGCTTTTCGCCGACAAAAGACAAAGAGAACTGGCCATCGGCTGGACTCAGGCCTTCGCGTCGGTGGGTGGGTTGCTGGTCACGGGCGTAAGCGCGGGGATCGGCTACCTGGTGGCGCAAAAAATTCTCCCGCCTCTGCCCATTGGCGACCAGAATAATTATGCCTGGCGCTATACCCTCATGACCGGACTTTTGCCGGCCATTCCTATCGCGCTGTTGCTGCCCTTCGTGCCGGAATCGGCAGTCTGGCTGGAACGCAAGCGAGCGGGAACTCTCAAGCGGGCCAGTTTTTTTGAGATTTTCACCCCGGCCCTTTTCCGCACTACCGTGGTTACCACCATCCTTTCCGCCTGCGCCTACGCCGCCGCCTTTGGCACCCTGCAAGTGACCGTGACGCAAGGCGTTCCCGGCCTGCCGGACTTGAAAGACGCCCGCTTGAAAATGGAGGAGAAAACCAAAGCCAACAAGGGGCTGGAAAAACAAATGAAGGACCTGGCAGACGGTTCCAAAGAAATGGGGGAGAAAAAGAAAGAGTACATGGCCAATTTGAAAGCCATGGGAAAAATCAACAAGGAAGAAATCCAGCCGCGCAGGGAACAGGTGCAACTCTGGCAGGAACTCGGCGGCCTGGCCGGGAGAATCCTCCTGGCCATCGCCCTGATTGCCATTGCCAGCCGCAGGGCTTTACTTTGGTTATTCCAGGTGCCTGGGCTCTTTATCATTCCCCTGGTCTGGTTCTATGTTTTTCAAAATCAGCCTGACATGTTTAACTTCGGCGTCTTTTTCGCTGGCTTGTGTATCGTGGCGCAATTCTCGTACTTTGGCGAGTACCTGCCCAAGGTCTTTCCGGTGCATTTAAGAGGCACCGGCGGCGCTTTTGCCACCAATGTCGGCGGGCGGATGATTGGCACCTCCGCCGCTTTTTTCACCACCAGCGTCATTGCTCCCATGTTTACAATGGGAAGCACTTTTGAACGAGTGGCGATGGCAGCGGGGGTAACTGGCCTACTCGTCTTCGTCCTGGGCTTCCTGGCCAGTTTTTTCCTGCCGGAACCACCTAAAAGCGACCACCCCGCCTAAGGGCGGGGCTCTTAGGGCCACCGCGGAAGAAACATGAAAGTCGCGCATATCACGGCAGGCGCTGGAGGAATGTATTGCGGCAGTTGCCTGCATGACAATACCCTCGTCGCAGCCTTGCGCCGCCTCGGCCACGATGCCCTTCTCATCCCGACCTACACACCCATCCGCACCGATGAAACCGACCAAACGGCCTCCCCGGTTTTCTTCGGCGGCATCAATGTCTTCTTGCAACAGAAGTCCTTTTTGTTTCGCCATACCCCTTGGTTTTTAGACCGCTGGCTTAATTCACCCAGGCTGTTGCGCTGGGTTTCAAAGCTGGCCCTCGGCACCAGCGCGGAAAAACTCGGCCCCTTGACACTGTCCATGCTGAAAGGCCTCGACGGGTTTCAAGCCAAGGAAGTGAACAAACTCGCCCGCTGGCTGAAAGAGGAAATCAAACCGGACATCATCCACCTGACTAACGCGCTGCTGTCGGGGGTGGCCAAAACTTTGAACGAAAAGGTTGGGGTCCCCGTGGTCTGTTCCTTGCAAGGGGACGATATTTTCCTGGAAGCGCTGACGCAACGCCATGGCCGGGAGGCCCGCCAATTGATCAGCGCCAACTCGCGCTTTATCGATGGATTCCTTTCCACATCCACCGATTACGCCAACTTCATGGCCGAGTATTTGCCTGTTCCAAGGGTAAAAATTGATGTTGTGATCCCCGGACTTGATTTGAAATACCATCCGCCGGTTCCTCGGACTCCAAGCGGCCCGCCGGTGATTGGCTACTTTGCCCGCATCTGCCCGGAAAAAGGGCTGCACCACTTGGTCAATGCCTGGCTGCAGTTAAGAAAAACCCCCGCAGGCGCACAAGTAAAACTCCACATCGGCGGCTGGCTGGGAGAATCCTCCAAAGCCTACTTTCACGCCCTGAAGGTACGGGTGCAAGCGGAAGAAGCGCACAATGATTTTTTCCATTTTGACTGCCCGGACATGGCGGCCAAAGTCGATTTTTTCCAACGGATCGATGTGCTGTCGGTCCCTTCGGACTACCGGGAGCCCAAGGGGTTGTATGTGTTGGAAGCCTGGGCTCATGGGGTTCCCGTAGTGCAGCCAGCGCATGGTTCTTTTCCCGAGCTTCTCTCCCACGCGGGGGAGGCGGGCCTGTTATTTTCCCCAGGGGATGACAACGCCTTGTTTGAAATTCTCTTTTCCCTGGTGAATAACCGGGAAAGATTAATCGCCATGGGGCAGAATGGGCGGCGGGCGGCGGAATCCTTTTTCCACGCCGATAGGATGGCGCGGGAAACTGCCGACTTTTATCAAAAATGGATCCCCAGGTTTCACGGGAAGGGACAAACATCATGAAGGCCGGGTTTCATTACACCAAACAGGTGGAATTCGCCGACACCGACATGGGCGGCATTGTCCATTTCAGCCGTTTTTTCCGCTACATGGAAGAGGCCGAACACCACTTCCTGCGCTCGAAGGGACTTTCGATCATGATGCAAGTGGACGGCGCGCCGCATGGCATACCCCGAGTGTCAGCCACTTGCGATTTCAAAAGCCCAGCCTACTTTGAGGATTCATTAGCCATTACGGTTGAAGTTCAACGCCTGGGAAATTCCTCGCTTCATTATGGGTTTGAAATTTCAAGGAACGAGACTCTCTTGGCAGTTGGCAAACTGGTGGCGGTTTTTTGCTTGATGGAAAGCGGACAAAAACCGAAGGCCGTTCCCATTCCACCCTGGATTCGAGACCGATTGGAAGGCAAATCCTCTTGAGCATCCTGGGACAATCCTACCATGAAAGGCTGGCCAATCGTCTGGCGCTGGGGGCCAGGGAACTACCAGCGCCCCTCACGATTCAAGTGGCGGATTTCCTCCGCAAGGCCCAAGAGGCCGACGGCGGATTTCACGGCCGCGAACCCGGCAGCGACTTGTACTACACCGGCTTTGCCCTGCGCTCCCTGGCAATATTGGGACAATTGAATGAACCACTTTGCAGCCGGACGGCTCAGTTTCTCCTCACTCAGATGGGGGAAACTTTAAGCCTGGTGGACACTTTTTCCCTGGCGTATTCCGGGGTGTTGGTGGCGCTGGGTGGAGGCCCCGATATTTTCGCCAGCGCCCCGGATTGGACAGAAACCGTGGTCCGCCGCCTGCTGGCACACCGCAACCCCGATGGGGGCTTCGCGCAAAAACCTGGCGCCAAAGAATCCAGCACCTACATGAGTTTCCTGGCGCTGCTCTGTTTTCAAATCCTGGGCAAAAGATGGGATGACCCAGCATCGTTGATTAAGTTTGTCAACAGCCGCGAAAAGAATGACGGCGGTTTTGCCGAGCACAGGGGCATGACCAAGTCAGGAACCAATCCGACCGCAGCGGGTCTCGCCATTCTCAAAATCCTCGACCCCTCCATCCTGGAAAACAAAAAGGAAAAGCTCATTTCCTTGTTCCTTGAGCGCGCCGCCAGTGAAGGCGGCTTCCGGGCCAACGCCAGCATTCCCTTCTGCGACACCCTTTCCACATTCACCGCGCTTTGGTCACTGGAGGAACTGGGCGCCTTGAACCGTGTCGACAGCGTGGCAGTTAGAAATTTTGTCCTGGGTCAATTATCTAATGAAGGGGGATTCGGCGGCGGAAGTTGGGATTCCCACCGCGATGTCGAGTATACTTTTTACGCACTTGGGGCGCTCGCGCTACTGTCCGCGCCCTTAAACCCTTGAGAGGCTTCCATGCGTTTGCAAGTGAGCAGGTTGAGTAAGGAATTCCCCGCCCCTTCCGGCGGACTACCTGTCCTTTGCGGCATCGACCTCGATTTGGACGACAGCGGGGCCTTGGCCATCATGGGGCCGTCCGGCAGCGGCAAAAGCACTCTCCTCCATATCCTGGGCGGGCTCGACAGACCCACTGCTGGCCAAGTAATTCTCGACGGAACCAATCCGTTTTCCCTGAACGAACGCGACTTGGCCAGGTTCCGCAACCGCCATATCGGTTTCGTTTTTCAAGATCATTACCTCCTTCCTCAATGCACCGTTTTGGAAAATGTGATCTTGCCTTCACTGCTGGGCGAGGGCCGGCAAGCCGATACGGAAAAATGGGCGCGGGAACTTTTACAACGGGTCGGGCTGAAAGACCGACTCCATCACCTGAGTACGGAACTGTCCGGGGGTGAAAGGCAACGGGCCGCGGTGGCGCGGGCCTTGGTCATGAAACCCGGGCTGATTCTCGCGGATGAACCGACCGGAAACCTGGACAGGCGCAACGCCGACGCTATCGCTCGCTTGCTACTGCAATTGCAGAAAGAAGAGAAAACCCTGCTGGTAGCGGTGACGCACAGCCAGGAAATGGCGGATATGTTTCCGCGTGTGGAAACGATGGAAGACGGCCGGCTGGTGACAAAAAAATCGTAGTTGCAGAGAGTAGGTTGGAGTTTAGCAGCTTGGGGCCGGCCTCCCCTCCGACAAACGCAGGGTGGGCGTAGCGGGCAGTTGATTACCGTCGTTTGTTCCTCCTTGGGAGGATGGGCCATACGAGAAAGTTGAAATGACATTAACCCTGCCTCGTTTGGCCGCCAAGACCGGCCGCCATTATTTGGGCGCCAACTTGGCGGTGATGCTGGGAGTTGCGGCGGCATCTCTGGCCCTGACCGGCGCGCTCTTGGTGGGCGATTCGCTGCGCTTTAGCCTCGGCTCGTTGGTGGAAAAACGGCTGGGCTGGGTGGCGGAAGCGGTGATTTCACCCCGCTTTTTCCAGCAGAAAAGTGTGGAGCGCCTGGGCGCGGGCAAGGCCATCCCGGCGATTCTTTTACACGCCTCTGTGCAAATCCGCGATGACTCCGATTGCTTGCTAAACCAGGTGGGAAAAGTCCAAATCCTGGGTGTGCCAGATAGTTTCTGGGCCAAAGAGGGGCTGCCTCCAGGCTGGGCGGACGGGAATTCCTGCATACTTTCCCCTGCCATGGCAAAAAAATTGCTCGTGACCAGCGGAGCCGCGCTGACCGTCCGGGTGGAAAGCGCCTCCTCCATTCCAAAAGAATCCTTCCTGGGGAACCGCGATGACTCTCTGGCCTCGTTGCCTTTGAAAGTTTCTGGCATTTTGCCCGAAGGCGATTCCCGGTCGGGCTTCAACCTGTTTCCCGGACTCGACCCTCCCATGACGATTTTTGTCCCCTTGCCCCGCTTGCAAGAACACCTGAAGACCCCGGGTAAAGTCAATTGCGCCCTCACAGCAGAAAAAGGCCTGCAGGCTGCGTGGGAAAAAATCCTCGATCTCGAGGACTACCAGCTTTCGCTGGCCGGTCCAACCGAGCGAACAACCGTTTGGCTTCAGAAATTGGACAAAAACCACGATGGCATTTTGCAAAAACAGGAATACAGCGGCAAATTCCCCGCCCGAGTTGCCGATAGCATCACCGCCAAAGCTGGCCCTGATTGGACCAAAAGTAGTTTGCAAGCCTTTTATGAATCAGAAAGAAATTACCTTTCGTTAGAAACCTCTTCCTTGCTCCTTTCGCAACAGGAGGTGGATGCCGCAACCCTGGCAGGGAAGGAATTAGGCCTGGAAGCCGAACCGGCCCTGGTCTACCTGGCCAACTCCATTCAAGGAAAGGGCCAAGCTATTCCCTACGCGATTGTCGCGGGGGTGTCAGACAAATTTTTGAATCAGCTTGGCGCCAGCAAAGCCCCAGCGGGAAGCAACCCTCCGGTTTGGCTGCAGTCATGGAACGAATCGCCCTTGAAGCTAACTCCAGGCGACCCGCTTGATCTGCGCTATTTTCCGCCAGAATCCACGGGCAATCTCCAGGAAATTACTCGCGCGGCGGTTTTCGCAGGGACACTTAATCCATCTCCCTTGGCCATGGACCCCGATATCACCCCGGATTTCCCAGGCATCACCGACAAGCTCACCCTGGATTCCTGGAATCCGCCATTTCCTTTCGACAACAAGCGCATCAAGCCAGCAGATGAAAAGTACTGGCGCGATTTCCGCACAATACCCAAGGCTTTTTTGAAACTGAAGGACGCGCAAGAGCTTTGGGCCAGCCGTTTTGGGCAGATCACTTCCCTGCGCTTTTTCCTGGACAAAAATAATCTCAACGGAAATTCCCCCCGCCAGGCATTTCGCGGAAAACTTCTTTCCCTCCTCTCACCGGAATCCCTGGGGCTGCACTTTCAACCCGTCAAAGAACGCTTTTCCTCCTCCAGCCAGTCGGGGACCGATTTTTCCGGCCTCTTCCTTGGCTTCAGTTCCTTCTTGATCGTGTCCTCTTTGGCGTTAGTAAGTCTGCTGTTTCGCTTGCAAATGGAACAGCGAGCCACGCAAATCGGCTGCCTAAAGGCGCTGGGGGCCACGCCGTGGCAAATCACCCTCCTTTTGTGGATGGAAGGCATGGCGGCCGGCGCGGTTGGATCGGCTCTGGGAGCGCTCAGCGCGGGCTTTTACACACGCGCCTTGTTGCATTACCTGGCTCACTCCTGGCCTGATGGTTCCCTGGCCAATGTTTTGCAACTGCACTTGCCTGGCGCAACTTTGCTTCTCGGGGGGGGCGCTACCTTTTTCATGTGCCTGGCTGCTTTGTATTTCGCCTCAAGAAAATTGTCCCGCATTCCTCCGTTGCCTCTGCTCCGTGGCAAGACAGAAAACCCGGTAAAAAGCGGCCAAACAAGCGGGCGAACTCCACTGACCATTGCCGCGGGCTGTTTCCTGGCCATGGCTGGCGTTCTACTCTCACCCACCAGCCAGGATCATGAACTGCGAGCGTTCAAATTTTTTGGCGCCGGAATGCTGGGCCTGACCGCCGGGCTGTTTTTTCTGACCTGGCTGCTGCGCAATTTGAACCGATTGGCCATAACCGCGGGGAACAAGGGCTGGTTCCTTCTGGCCCTCAGAAATCTTTCCCGCAACCGCCCGAGGTCCTTGCTAACCAGTGGATTACTCGCCGCCGCTGCTTTCCTCATCATGGGAGTAGAACCATTTCGTAAGGAACCGGAAAAGAAAAACGACCTTCACTCGGGAACCGGTGGCTTTTCCCTGGTGATGGAAACTTCTTTGCCGGTCTTGGCCGATTTGGCAACTCCTTCCGGCCGGGAAACGCTGGTTGAAGGAATCCGCAAGTCCCAGCGGGGCGACCCGGGCAAGGGCGAAGCTCTGGTCAAGGCCCTCGATGGCCTTCTGCAAAAAACCGCCATTCTCAGCTTTCGCTTGCAGCCGGGCGACAATGCCAGTTGCCTTAACCTGTTTCAACCCGCCAAGCCCAGGATCCTGGGGGTCCCTGATGCGTTGGTGCAACGACAAGGATTCCGTTTCACCGCCGGGTCTCAACCCTGGCAAGGTCTGGACAATCCTTCCGACCCCATCCCGTCCTTTGGCGAAAAGAACACCGTGGAGTGGATGATCCATTCCGGCCTGGGAAAAACCATCAAGGTGCAAGATGGACTGGGCGCGGAAAAAACACTTCAGTTCCAGGGGCTAATGTCCCATTGCCTGTTTCAAAGCGAACTGCTGGTTTCAGAAAGGAATTTCCTGCGGCTTTTCCCTCAGCGCCAGGGATTCAGCTTTTTCCTGGTCGAAGCCCAACCAGGCGACCTGGCCCAGTTGGAAAATTTCCTGACTCTGGCGCTGGCAGACCAGGGCGTGATTGTCACCCGCGCCAGGGAATTGCTCGACCGGTTTGGCAGCGTGGAAAACGCCTACCTGTCCATATTTCAGGGCCTGGGCAGCTTGGGCTTATTGCTGGGCACAGCGGGAGTGGCGGCGGTATTGCTGCGCTCCATTTGGGAAAGGCGCTTTGAAATGGCGTTACTTGGCTGCCTCGGTTTTCCTCCCGCCTTGCGCGGGCGGCTTCTGCTTTTGGAACATGGCCTCTTGCTGTTGGCGGGGCTTTCCCTGGGCGCCACCTCTGCCCTGGCCAGCGTTTTGCCCTTGGCCCAGGGAGAAATGCGCTGGGTATCTTTACTTCTAGTACTGCTGGTATTGTTTACCTTTGGTTTGACGGTTTGCGCCGGAGCAGTTTTTGTGAACCGTCCCCGGGGACTGGTTGAAGCCCTGCGCAAAGAATAAGCTGGACTGAAAATCATCTTGGTATGGGAGTGGTCAATGCGAGGAAATGTTCACTGGCTGTTTTTCGTCGGATTGGCAGGACTATCCTGGGGGACTTATGTTCCGCTGGTTTTCCACGGCGGTAGGGAACTCGCCACGGCAGGCAATGTATTGGGCGGCCGGCTGACTTCGGTCCTTTGCGTGGGCATAGCCTACTTTTTTCTGGCCGTTTTGATCCCGGTTTGGCTGTTTCTGACGGGCAAACAACCCTGGCCAATTATGAAAAAAACCGGGCTGAGTTTTTCCAGCCTGGCGGGAATCATGGGCGCCATTGGCGCCATTTCCGTGATTTTCGCCTCCAAGGCGGCCGTCGACTCAGCCAAAGCGGCTGGCAATCCCGAAAACACTTACCGCATGTTCATCGCGCCTTTGATTTTTTCCCTGGCCCCTGTTATTAACACCGTGGTCAGCCTGTTCTGGCATCCCCAGCCTGGAAAACCCTGGATCTTTGGACTGCAACACCTGCCTGGAAAAAAGTTGTTTTTGGGAATCCTCCTGGTTGGCCTTGGGGCTTTCTTCGTGCTTTTTTTCAAGGAGCAAATGGAAATTCCACCCCCTGGCCCTGCATCTCAAGCCAGCGCTCCGGTGAACGACTCCAGCCAGAGCAATTCCCTCCTGGTGAAATACGAGTGGCTTGCTTTTGTGATTCTGGCTGGACTGGCCTGGGGCACTTATGTCCCCATAATTTTTTACGGCGGGCAGGAACTCACTGGCAAACCCGGCGACCTGGGCGGAAGGCTGATGTCGATCTTGTGCGTTGGCCTGGCTTATTTCCTGGTAGCGGTATTATTGCCCGCCGGGGTGATGTTCTCGGGAATGGCCTCCTGGCCGGAAACATTTTCTCCCAGCGGCCTGAGTTTTTCCGGTCTGGCTGGAGTTGCCGGCGCGGTTGGCGCCATCTGCGTGATCTTTGCCTCCAAAGCTGCCGTGGATGCCGCCAAGGCATCCAACCTGCCCCCCGCTTCCTTTCGCATTTACATCGCGCCTTTAATCTTTGGCCTGGCCCCAGTCATCAACACCCTGGTAAGCCTGTTCTGGCATCCGCGCAAGGGGGGAGAATTCCTGCACTTCGGTTTGGAAACAGTGCCCGGCTGGCAGCTCTGGGCGGGAATTGTGGGAGTGGCTGGAGGCGCCTTCCTTGTCCTGCTTAGCAAGGAAGAATCGGAATCGCAGAAAGGTCCGCCAGGCGGACCAGCAAAATCGGGCCCGCAGGTTGCAGGGTCATGAACACCCAAGAAACCGTGGAAAACATCCAGGGGATTCTCGCCCACTTGTGGATGATTCGCACCTTTTTGAAACACGCCGACGAAATTCAAAACAACGAGGAAATGCTGGAAGTTCCGCGGACATTGTTCGATTTTATCCGGGCCTCGGAACCGGCCTACCTTCGTCAGGATTGGCCCGATTTCTTTCACCGACTGCGGGGAAAACTGCCACGGCTGAAAAAAACCAACGCCTATTATCAAGCAAATTACAAAACCTCCTCCGACCACACCAACTTTCAAATGGCCGCGCTTTCCCTTAACCAGGCTGTGGTTTCCCTGACCGCCCTTTTAGAAAAACCGCCAGCCCCTCACCAGGACCAGTCAGCGCCGCCTGGTCCATGATTCCAAAGCATATTTTTCTTTGGCCAAATAAATAACTTCGTCCCTGTTCCACTCCGGCGCGGATTCCAACGCCTGCCATTCCTCTTGGAGTTTGCCCACCAGTTGGCCTTTTTCCAGCGGTAAATTGCCCAGAAACTCCCCATGATCCCGCCCCTTCCGGTATGAAGGCTCCCGCGGCGGATGCAGCAAATACTTTTGCGCCAATCCCGGGTCGAGGCGGTATAGAAGTGTTCCATGGTGCAAGAGAAACCGCCGTTTTCTCTGTTGTGAATTCCCGGAAACTTTCCTTCCCTCGAGTTCCAAATCGCTGATGCCATCGTGACTGAGACCGGGCAGCGGCAACGCGCGAACCAAGGATTGCATGATGACGCAATAAGAACCGCGAATGGACCCCAGTTCCTCTCGCGCCTCGGCATCCAGGATCAAGGAAAAAAGCAGGCACCCAGGCCCCAGGACCACCGTGCCACCACCGCTTGAGCGCCTCAAGATCGGCACGGAATCCGCCAGGCAATTTTGTTCGTTGACTTCTTCAACGAGCCGGCAGCCAGATCCCAAGATCACCGCCGGGATGGGCCGTTCCCACACTCGCAGACACTCGCCTGCCGCGGTTTTTTCCGCTTGCAAGAGGAGCCATTCGTCCAGGGCCAAGTCCTGGGCCGGGGTTTCCAAAGTGCAATTGAGAAAACGCATGCTTCTCCAGTAAAGAGTAAAACCTATATTTTTAGGGTTCGGATTCGGCAGCAAGGGAATCGGCAAAAAGCTGGGAAATATTTTCCGGCGGGAACGATTGCAATTGGCCTTGAATATCTCGCAGCGTGATGCGTTCAAAATCCATAAATTCCAGAATTCCCCTGCGGGTTCGACCCCGTTCTTCCAGAACCACCGCCTTGCCTAACAGGCCCAGGCCATTCTTCCACAATGCCAATAGTTGATCGAGTTGGCCCTCAAGAAGTTGCTGGTAAAGGTCATCGAGATTGCGCAACAGAGCGCGGGCCACCTCGTGAGTGTTCAACGGGTGAGGTGTAAAATTCTGCAGCGAGGCGGCCATGGCCAGGCCCTGTTTAGAAAAATCGAGGGGAGTTTGCCTGACATTCAAGCCAATTCCCGCCACGGTTCCGCGGCCCTGTTCGATTAAAATGCCGCAGACTTTTCTGCGGTCGATCAAAATGTCATTGGGCCATTTTATCGCTGCGCGAATTCCCAGGATTTGCTGAATGGTTTCCCCCACACCCGCTGCGGCCCAGGCGGTGAGAAGCGAAGGCAGCCGGTAAATGGCCGGAGGAAAGATCAAAACGGAAAGCAAAACGGATACCCCGGGTGAGGATTCCCAAACACGCCCGTGCTGCCCGCGCCCTTGGGTCTGTTCCTCCGCCAGAATGGCCAGGCCGTTATTCCCAGGATCGGCGGCCAATTGCGCTGCCAGGGTTGAAGTACTGTTTAGGCGGTCGAAGCACCAGACAGATTTCCCAATCACTTTCGTATCGAGATGCCAGATTTCCGGTGACACCATCATGAGAATTGGTAATCCAAGGCAATATCCAAAGCCGGGGCCGAATGGGTCAGGGCGCCAATGCTGATGCGGTCAACACCGGTCAGGGCAATGTGGCGAAGGTTTTCCAGCTTGACTCCGCCAGAAGCTTCCAACTGCACGCCTGGAGCCAGGGCGTTTCTTTTTTCTACCGCCAGGCTCATGGCCTCCAGGCTCATATTGTCGAGCAAAATCACATCAGGATGCGTTTGCAAGGCGGTGTCGAAGCTGGCAAGGTCATCGACTTCCACCTCCACATCCCAATTGCCTGAATAAGTTTGCCTGGCCAGTAAAACTGCCTTGCGTACAGCAGGCGGCCCGCCTCCCAAGGCGGCCAGATGATTGTCCTTGATCAGGATTCCATCGGACAAATTGAGGCGATGATTATACCCTCCTCCGCAGCGAACCGCGTACTTATCCAGCAAGCGCCAGCCCGGGGCGATTTTTCTGGTGTCCAAAACCTTGACGGGTAAATCGGCCACCAGGGAAGAAAATTTCCAGGCCAGAGTGGCAATTCCAGAAAGCCTTTGCAAAAAATTCAGGGCAATTCTCTCCGCAGAAAGCATGCCGCGGACCTTGCCCTGGACTTTGGCGATTTCATCTCCCGGCCGCAGCCCCTCACCATCCTGCTTCAACGCCGTAAAACTCGTCTGTGGGGCCACCACGGCAAATGTTCTGCCCGCGGTTTCCACACCCGCCAACACCCCTTTTTCCCGGGCCACCACGATGGCGCTCCCCTCCTGATCTTCACTCAGCAAGGCCTTGCTGGTCAGGTCTCCCGTGGGTTCCAGATCCTCGGCAATGGCAAGAGAAAGCAAGGTCTGGAATGCTTTCATTTCCGCAGGATTGAGCGCCATGAACCGGCCCCTGGAATTGAGGTTATTTGAAATATTCCACCGCGTTTTGGAAAAGGGCAAAGCCTTCTCCATGGGGTTTTAACCCCTCTCGAGTCCAGCGCGGATGCTGAGTGGGGAGCAGGTGCCTTTCCGGATGGGGCATAAGGCCCAACACCCTGCCAGAGGGATCGCAAAGCCCCGCGACATTTCCCTGAGAACCGTTGGGGTTGCAAGGGAAGCCATCCAGTTCCCCTTTTTCGTTGATGAAACGCAGAACCACTTGGCCGGATTTTTCGAGCCCGTCCTGGATCCAGGGAGTGCGGGTAACAAACCTTCCTTCGCCATGAGCCACGGGAACCAGCAAACGATCCATGTTTTTAAGAAAAGGACATTTGCCAGGTGTTACAGACAAATTTACCCAGCGCGCCTCGAAGCGGCCGGAGGTGTTATGAGCCAGTGTGGCCAATGGCCCTTCCTCGTCAGGTTGCAGGATCAACCCGGCCTTGAGCAGGACCTGGAATCCATTGCAAATACCCAGGATGAGCTTTTCCCGATCGCGAAAAGAGCGCAGTTCCTGTCCGAGGAAGCTGGCCAGCTGATTGGCAAGAATTTTGCCCGCGGCGACATCATCGCCATAGGTAAACCCGCCAGGAATAACCAGGATTTGGAAGTCGCGCAAAGCCATGGGGTTTTTTCTAAGTTCAATTATGTGAATACTTTGCGTCGACACACCAGCCTTTTGAAAGGCAAATTCCGTCTCTTTATCGCAGTTAGAACCTGGGGCTCTAAGGATTAGGACCCGCGGACTGGCCATGGAAGCACCCCTGAAAGAAGAAAAACCATACCGTCTATTCTAAAAAAAGGAAGGAAAATGGGTTGGGAAGAAAATAAAAAGGCTGAAACTCTCCGAGAAAACCCCTGGTTTTCTAGAGAATGGGATTTTTTTCCCTCGACTGGTTGACTCCTTCGAAAGGGGTGCCTATATTCAAACTATCCTCATTAGTGAGGAGCGCTTTGCTGATTGTAGTTTGGCTTGCCAAACCATAAGAAGCGGGCGGGGAGCTTATGGCTCCCTATATGATCTTTGACAATTCGGTGGTAATATAGCCAATTATACAGGAATGTGTTGAGCTTTTTTTAGCTGACACATTCCTCGTGAGTTACGATGAAAATCGTAGAATTCGAGTTCTTTGAGTCAATCTAAAAAAAGCGATAGTCAAACTCATCAATCGCGTTAATAAACAGCGGAAGCCGCGCTTGTCGTGGCAGAAGCTGATTAGATCGGGCGAAAGCCCGAAAAGCGTATTTTTTTTGAAGGGTTTGATCCTGGCTCAGAATGAACGTTGGCGGCGTGGATTAGGCATGCAAGTCGAACGAGTCCCTGGGGGGTAACTTTCAGGGATAAGTGGCGAATGGGGCAGTAATGCATGGGTAACCTACCTCGAGGTCTGGGATAGCCACTCTAACGGGTGGGTAACACTGGACGACCTAGGATTCCGGCATCGGAGACCTAGTAAAGGTAACGCCTCGAGAGGGGCCCATGTGATATTAGCTAGTTGGTGAGGTAACGGCTCACCAAGGCGAAGATGTCTAGCGGGTGTGAGAGCACGACCCGCGTCACTGGCACTGAGACACTGGCCAGACTCCTACGGGAGGCTGCAGTCGAGAATCTTCGGCAATGGACGCAAGTCTGACCGAGCGACGCCGCGTGCGCGATGAAGGCCTTCGGGTTGTAAAGCGCTGTCGAGGGGGAGAAAAACTGATCGACCCCTGGAGGAAGGACGGGCTAAGTTCGTGCCAGCAGCCGCGGTAAGACGAACCGTCCAAACGTTATTCGGAATCACTGGGCTTAAAGGGCGCGTAGGCGGGTGGTCAAGTCAGGGGTGAAATCCTCCAGCTCAACTGGAGAAGTGCCTTTGATACTGGCTGTCTAGAGTGAGGTAGGGGCATATGGAACTTCCGGTGGAGCGGTGAAATGCGTAGATATCGGAAGGAACGCCAGTGGCGAAAGCGATATGCTGGACCTTTTCTGACGCTGAGGCGCGAAAGCTAGGGGATCAAACGGGATTAGATACCCCGGTAGTCCTAGCCCTAAACGATGGGTACTAGATTGTGGACTTTACATGGGTTCACAGTCGAAGCAAAAGTTTTAAGTACCCCGCCTGGGGAGTATGGTCGCAAGGCTGAAACTCAAAGGAATTGACGGGGGCTCACACAAGCGGTGGAGCATGTGGCTTAATTCGAGGCTACGCGAAGAACCTTATCCTGGATTTGACATGTGCGAAAGCGGTAGGAAGTAGTTGCCGGAAACGGCCAACGAACGGTATCCAGTCCGGAACCTACTACAGGTGCTGCATGGCTGTCGTCAGCTCGTGTCGTGAGATGTCTGGTTAAGTCCGATAACGAGCGCAACCCTTGTCTTCAGTTGCCAGCGGGTCATGCCGGGAACTCTGAAGAGACTGCCGGTGTCAAACCGGAGGAAGGTGGGGATGACGTCAAGTCCTCATGGCCTTTATATCCAGGGCTGCACACGTGCTACAATGGCGCGCACAAAGGGAAGCAATCTCGCAAGAAGGAGCAAATCCCAAAAAACGCGCCCCAGTTCAGATTGAAGGCTGCAACTCGCCTTCATGAAGTTGGAATCGCTAGTAATCGCGGGTCAGCAACACCGCGGTGAATGTGTTCCTGAGCCTTGTACACACCGCCCGTCAAGCCACGAAAGGGAGAGGCATCCGAAGTCGCCACACTAAGATGGCGCCGAAGATGAAATTCCTGATTGGGACTAAGTCGTAACAAGGTAACCGTAGGGGAACCTGCGGTTGGATCACCTCCTTTCTAAGGAGACCTCTGAAGCTTCGGCTTCAGTAAATTCCTACATGTGACAATTCCTGTAGAATGGCCTTACCACTGAATTCAAGGAAACCCCGCTTCCCTCACCGGAAGCGGGGTTTATATATTTACATCATGCTTAACACCGATCCCGAACTCCTGGCCATCTTGCGCTGCCCAATCAATCCGCTTTCCCCCTTGTCCGAATGCGAACAGGGTTTGCTGTGCGGCCAATGTGGCATGATGTACCCAATCGTCAACGGCATCCCCTGCCTGCTTCCCCAGGACGGAATCCTGCCTCGGGGAATTACTTCCCATCGGGCCCTCCCCTGTGCCAAAGCGGCCAGGGGAAAAAAATAACCGCCCGGTTTACCGGACGGTTATTCTCGTTTCCAAAACAGTTTAACGATAGGGGGTGCCTGAGGGAGGCGCCGGGATTCCCAATGGCGCGGCTTTTGGCGTTCCGCCAGCCGGGGGAAGAACTGTCGTGGACGGAAGCGGCTTCTGATTTGGCCCTCCTGGGGGAGGTGGAATCAAAACCGGGCCATCCGCTGGCGCCAGAGGAAAGAGATTCAACACCGGATCATTTACCTTTTCCATGGAAACCGGGTCGGGCTCCGGCATGTTCTTCGGCCCAGGTGTCAATTTGGAAGAAGGTAATCCCAGGCCGGGGTTTTCTTCACCCTTGCCCTTTTCCACATCGGTCGGCGCGGGAATGGTGTAGACCGGCGCAGTCTCCTTGTCTTGTGGCTGATATTTGACCCGGTTGATTTCGCTGGCGGGTACCGTTTCCCCTTCCACCTTCTTGGATCCTTCCACCTGGAAGGGCTTGCCATCCAAGGGATTGTCGACATTGGCGATGGCGCCAGCACCTGTTTTCTTCTTTTCCCCTACCGTTTCTTTGTCGTTCAATTGATTCACCGAATATGAAGGCTTCGGTTGAAATTGCTGGACCTTGGCCGTTTCACTGTCGGTGCAAAAGGGGCACCAATTAAAGCATCCGGTCAAGAAAAGACTGCTGAGGCTCAGGGATGCCCCGAGACCGGTTTTCCACATCCACCGCATGGGATATCCTCCCGGAATTCCCGTGGGATCACGGCATCACGCGGCAGCCCGTTGCCACCCGTTTACGCGCTTTCCAGCCAAGGGAAAAGTTGAGGGGGGATACAATCAGCCGGTCTTGCCGTCAAGAGCAAGGCTCGTCCAGTAAGACAAGGAACCCGAGGGTTAATTAGGCAAGCCATTGGGACCAGGCAAAGGAGCGGGCAGAGGCGCCGCCGCACCGCCATTTACCCCGCCTTGCGCGTTATTCCCCCCCGCTTCGATCGAGGCTAGCTCTTTAGAAAGGGGAAAGAATGGCGAAGGGGCAAAGTATTGTGGCGGGTGTTCCATGTAGTGGCCGCTGGGAAGTGTCATGCCGGCAATATGGGTCTGGCAGCCGGTGACGGACCCCAGCGCCATGGCGAAAATCCCAATTCCCAGCGCCCTAATCGTGCTTTGCTTGATCATTCCCATTTCTCCTGCCTTGGCCTTCCTTCATCCCAAGTCAACATAAAAGTGGACACGCGGTCCTCTTGTCTTTCCTTATCGACGGCAGGAGAGGAAGAATTTACTGGAAATATTGGAATTGCCGGTCCATCCTTTTGTCAGGTCTGGGCGTTTTATCAGGATTGACTGGTTTGGGGATATGGATGTCATGAAGAACTACCCGCCAACCTTGCGCTGGATTGGCCCATCGGATCCCGTGCCCATTCTCTTGCTCAATGAGCAAAGCTGCCCTGGGAGAAAAAAAGCCGGGCTGGACTCCCCCCCGTGGGTACACACTGGCACGCCGGGAATTCCCTTCGATTTCACTCGCCACATGCGGGACCTGATCGAGGACATCGCTATTGAAGTCGGAGATTTTACCCACCTCGACCCGTCGAAACTCCTGGTCGGCATCACCCGGGCGAGAAACCCTGTTCGTCACGGTTTGCAGGCGCGCGTCACTCCTATGCGATTTCAGGATGGCAAAAGAAGGA
Source organism: Gemmataceae bacterium (assembly GCA_009692005.1). Lineage (GTDB taxonomy): Bacteria > Planctomycetota > Planctomycetia > Gemmatales > Gemmataceae > SHZZ01. Next base: position 30,726 of record SHZZ01000004.1, read on the forward strand.
CGCAAAAAGGACGCACCGCCTACGAAGTGCAGCGGTTTTTTGTCGAAGGCAGCGAAATCCTTTACCTGGTCACCTTTTGTCTACCGCGCTTCCTCAACCAAACCCTGGAAAGCAAGCTGGTCACCATCATTCACGAACTGTTTCACATCAGCCCGGAATTCAATGGCGACCTGCGCCGGCATTCCGGTCGCTGCCAATGGCATTCCCACAGCAAGAAAGAATACGATTTGCAAATGCTCGGCATTGCCAGGGAATACTTGGGGAAAACGCATCGGCCAGCGCGGCACGATTTCCTTCGCCTGGACTATGCTCAATTAGTCCATAAGCATGGGGGTGTCCGCGGTTTGTCGGTCCCCCTGCCCCGCTTGCTGCCGGTCACCACCCTGGAACAAAACCCAAAATAGCCGCCGGGAGCCATCATGCCGGAGATTGCCTTCCCACTGAAAGGATACCTTCAGGGGACTGACGAAGTTTTTAACCTGTGCAGCAAAGCCGAAGGGCCCAAAGGCAGCCTTCCCCTCACTGAGGAGTTGTTGCTCAATTCCCCGAGCGGCGACTTGTTCGGCTGGTCCTTGAACGCCGGCATGGGTTGGAAGCCTGAGGAAATGGGCCGGCCCGAATTTCTCATCCTTTCCACTTCCGGCGGATTGCGCGCGCCGGACGGATCCCCCCTGGCTCTCGGCTTTCATACAGGCCATTGGGAAGTCGCACTGCTGGTGAAGGAAGCAGCGCTCCGCTTCAAAGATCTCCATTGCATTCCCTTTGCCGGCTTTGTCACCGACCCTTGCGATGGCCGCACGCAAGGCACTACAGGCATGATGGATAGCCTGCCCTTCCGCAATGATGCCGCCATGGTCCTGCGTCGCTTGGCTCGGTCGCTTCCCACGCGTAAAGGGGTTCTCGGGATCGCCACCTGTGACAAAGGTCTTCCCGCCATGATGATGGCGGTCGCCGGCCTGGGGGAACTTTCCTCGATCATTGTGCCCGGTGGTGTCACTCTTCCTCCGATAGGGGGGGAGGATGCCGGAAAAGTACAAACGATCGGAGCTCGTTTTTCACACGGGCAAATCACGCTTCAGGAAGCCGCAGAGGCCGGATGCAGGGCCTGCGCTTCCCCTGGCGGCGGGTGTCAATTCCTGGGCACGGCGGCAACTTCCCAAATCGTGGCTGAGGCTTTGGGGTTGGCTCTTCCCCATTCCGCACTGGCGCCATCGGGCCAGCCGGTATGGCTCGACTTGGCGGCAAAATCCGCCGAGGCCCTCTTTGCTTTGCAACGGGCAGGTATCCGCGCCAAAGACATTCTCACCTCGGCAGCATTGAAAAACGCCATGACGGTTCACGCTGCCGTCGGCGGGTCCACCAACTTACTCCTGCACATCCCTGCCATCGCACATGCCGCCGGTTTGCCCCGCCCTACCGTGGAAGACTGGATAGCCATCAATCGCCAGGTGCCCAGACTGGTTGATGCGCTACCTAATGGCCCGGTTGGCCACCCGACTGTACGAGTTTTCCTCGCCGGCGGCGTGCCCGAGGTGATGCTTCACTTGGCGGAGATGGGCCTGCTCGACCTTGAAGTTCTCACTTGCACGGGAATAAAACTCGGCCAGGTCTTGTCCGAATGGGAAAAGTCGCCCCGCAGGAAAAAGTTCCGCGAGATTCTGCAACAGCAAGATGGGGTGGATCCGGCCGAAGTGATTTTCACTCCCGCTGAGGCAAAAAAGCGCGGACTGACCTCAACCATTTGCTTCCCCAGGGGAAACCTGGCGCCAGAGGGCTCGGTCATCAAGGCGACTGCCATCGATTCCTCGGTGGTTGGGGCGGATGGAATTTACCGGCACACAGGTCCGGCCCGGGTATTTACTTGCGAGCGCGGCGCCATTGCCGCCATCAAGGAAAAGAAAATCCAGGCGGGCGATATCATGGTGTTAATTTGCAGGGGCCCCATGGGCAGCGGCATGGAGGAAACCTATCAGGTCACTTCCGCCTTGAAGCACCTGCCCTTTGGGAAAAAAGTCTCACTACTTACGGACGCACGCTTTTCCGGAGTCTCCACCGGCGCCTGCATTGGCCACATCGGACCAGAAGCCCTGGCCGGCGGGCCGATTGGAAAAGTTCTCGATGGCGACCTCATTGAAATCGTGATCAACCGCAATGACCTTGTGGGTTCTGTAAACCTTGTGGGCGAACAGGGGAAATATTTGGGTATTGAAGGGGGGGGCAAAATCCTGAAGGAGCGGCTGCCCCGGCCCGATTTGGCGCCCGACCCCAACTTGCCAGAGGATACCAAGCTGTGGGCCGCTTTACAGGCTCTCAGCGGCGGAACCTGGGGCGGTTGTGTTTTCGATTCAGCGCATTTAATTCAGGCCTTGAATCGTCCCTAGCAGTTTTTCATTTCGCCTGTTGATATTCTCCTCGGCTTGGTTCATAGTAAAGCCTCATTTTATTGCTTCGCCTTGAAGGAAGGGTTGTTCCATGGGTTCGGTCAATTTGCGGTTGTTCATTATGATGGTGCTGCAGTTTTTTATTTGGGGTGCCTGGCTTCCCCTGATCTTCGGCTACCTACCCAGCCTTGGTTTCACTTCCACCCAGCAAGCTTTGATTTTGAACACCTTTCCCATTGCCGCCATTGTGGGAATGTTCTTCAGTAATCAATTTGCTGACCGCAATTATTCGGCGGAACGATTTCTTGGGTTCAGCCACTTGGTGGGCGGATTGGCCATCCTGGGTTGCGGGTTCACACGCGATTTCTACCCATTCTTTATTCTGATGCTGGTTCATTGCCTGTTGTATGTTCCCACGATTTCCATCACCAATTCAATTGCCTTTGCCCACATGAAGGACCCCCAAAAAGAATTTGGGATTATCCGCATGGGCGGGACCATTGGTTGGATCTTGGCTGCCTGGCCTTTCACCTTCATCCTGGTCGATTGGAGCAAGGTAAATGCCGCCGGCTCCAAGGGTTTGATCGACTGGATGGGGACCGTCCTGAGTTCCGGTTTGCAGGGCGATGCGATGAAGGATGCTACTAAATGGACTTTTATGGTGGCCGGCGTTGCCTCCCTCTTGCTGGCCGCCTATAGCCTGATTTTGCCGCACACTCCACCGAAAAAAGCCAATGGCAACGGCGGTGAAAAACTGGCCTGGGTGGAAGCCCTGCAACTTTTAAAACACCCTTTCGTTTTGGTTCTGTTTATCGTGACCTTCATCGATGCCTTTGTGCATAACAGCTATTTCAATTGGACCGGAGAATTCCTGGGCAGCAAAGATGTGGGAATTCCAGGCAATTGGATTATGCCCGTCATGAGCATTGGCCAAGTCGCGGAAATCCTTACCATGGGGATCCTCGGTTCGGTGCTGAAAAATCTGGGGTGGAAGTGGACGATGGTGGTTGGCGTTTTGGGCCACACCGCCCGTTTTGCCGTTTACTCCCTCTTCCCCCAACGCCAGGAACTGATCATTGGCGTGCAGGTTCTCCATGGTATTTGTTACGCTTTCTTTTTTGCCACTGTTTATATTTTTGTGGACGAGTTCTTCCCCAAGGATGCCCGCTCTAGCGCCCAGGGATTGTTCAATGTGATGATCTTGGGAATAGGAGCGCTGGCAGCCAATTCCCTTTGTCCCTATGTGAAGGATTATTTCACGGTGGACAAAGTCACCGATTACAAGGCGCTTTTCCAGGTTCCCTGCGGGATTTCACTGGCAGGGGCCATTACCCTGGCGCTGTTTTTCAACCCTCCGGCAAAGGCTTCAGGGAACGACCCGGGACAATAATTCCAAGACAAGAAAATGTGATGCATTGGGTTTGCATCTAATTGGCGAGTATTCCCACTCCGATTTAATGGGAGCGTGGTAATTGTTACCGTCCGCTACCTGACCAATATCCCAGGCCTTTTGCAACTGAAAGCAACTGCTGAAGAGCCCAGCGAAATAGATCTGGTGAAACGGAAAGTGAAATTGCGGGTGTGCATGGGGGGAAATTTCATTGGTCGGCCTGCGGTGGATGACCTCAAACTGGGAAACAACAACATCACTTATGACAATAGAGCGGCCCTTTACGCGATTCAAAACTGGCCCGGCAAACTGATGTTTGCGGGCCGGGAGATCGGGTCGGTGCCGAGCGGGCTAAAGGCCGGCGGCAGGCTTCGAGAATAGCCTGAGGACAATCCCATTCGAACAGGCTATGCGCTTTGGTTTGGCGGTGAGCCAAAAGATCGGCATGTCGCCGAGCAGGCTGCAGTGCTTTTTGCCGTCCGCGGACTCAAAAATTATTGTGACGCCGACAACAAAGGCGAAATGGACTTGAATCCCGACATGACATTTCGCTGGCGACTCGACAAGGACCGCCATCAAGGATTCCTCTTCATGCGGCAAGTTAATGGAAAATCAATCGACCGCGTAATCGAGAAGGTGATTGAGGATCTCATGCTGCAATCCCGGCGACAGCAGGGTAAAATAGCGGCCAAATTGCCCACCCAAAAAAGGCCGCAGGAACATCTCCATTTTCACAAAGACGGAAGCTTTTGGGCCAAGGAGGAGGAAGGCTGGGGGAATTTGCCAAGGAACGCACTTTTTTTGTGCCTAGACACTGGAATCTACATTAATAGATACTTTTGTTAATTGAGGATTTCATTAACAAGGAACAGAGCAACGATTTGGTTCAATGAGTTTCCCAACTTGCACCTGAAAAGTATCGTTTTACTCAAATGTTTTCTCCGGATTTCAGTTTATTTTCAGTTTTCAGGAAAGGAAGAATGTAATGAAAAAAGCAATCCTAAGTTTTATTCGCCGTGGGTTAGGAACAAATAACATCAACGATAAGCTTTTTAAAATCGAATCCCAAATCCAAGAAAATCTTAAACTAACCAACAAAATCGCCAACCCCTCTTTGGATTCACCTCAAATCAATACCGGCAAATATATTTCGGACGGGATTCGCCTTGCCATTATGGCCGCGGATGACCAATCATTTTTTAAATGCAATTTAAATGGCCAAATTGCCTGGCTTCCAGGGGCTACGCTTCGCACTATGGTCCATTGTGTTCATAACGGCAATGACCAGATTGATGTTTTCGTCGAAACTGCTCACATTAACTGGATGATGCAACACCTTGGTTCACAAAACGGAAAATCTTTATTTGTTGATGTCGGGTCTTCCACCGGCGCCGCAAGCATTCCCATCGCCTTAAAATTTACCAAGGATGTGTCAATTATTGCGTTTGAGCCTGCGACCAACGCATATCGTTTATTCTCCGAAACAATAAAAAGAAACAATATAGGTTCTGTAACTTTAACTAAGTCTGCAGTATCTGATTTCGTCGGAAAGGTTGATTTTGTCGAATTCGGAGAAGATCCTACAGGCAACACCCCTTATCTCCCTGAGGCTTCAACAATATCTTTTTCTGGGGTAAGTGAAGAAAATATCAATCGCACAAATGTCGATTGCGTAACACTCGACGAATTTCTCATTTCGGGAAAAAACATTGTTAAAAATAGTTTTAGTGTTGTAGTTGTAAAAATCGATGTAGAAGGATTCGAGGAGCATGTCTTAAAAGGCTCCGTGAATTTTATCGACCAAATCAGGCCATATTTTTCGATTGATATCCATAAACGAATCGGCGCCGATGGCACAACAGAGGGTGAGTGCCGAAACTTCCTTTCAAATTTTGGATACTCATTTGAAAAAATCGGACATGTTTTGTTGGCCACCCCACCAAAATCCATGTCGTGATTTTCTTTTCCATTTAGCCAAATACTTTTGGACCAGGTTAAGGTTGTCGGCGCTGTCATGCCAAAACTAGGGGAATTTAACTTGGAACTCGGCGCACACGACTTCTGCCATTAGCGTTCAAACCAACCGGCCATTCCAGCCTTGGGAATGTTCCATTAGGTGAAATTAGTTCTTTTCTCCAAAGTTTACCACCCTTCCAAGATGCTTTAGTGGACCCCGAATAATGGACCACCAACTAAGTTACTCTGGCGGCCCAGAAAAGTGGGAGCGATGGCGCAAGGACAAACCCATTCGAACAGGCTATGCGCTTTGGTTTGGCGGTGAGCCAAAAGATCGGCATGTCGCCGAGCAGGCTGCAGTGCTTTTTGCCGTCCGCGGACTCAAAAATTATTGTGACGCCGACAACAATGGCGAAATGAATGCCTGTAAAGAAGCAAGAATAGGCCAGAAAAGCAGTCCCAAACGCCTTCCAATCAATGCCAAAAGCAAGCCGTTCAAATGGCCATTCTCCCTCCTTTGCCCCTGCCTCCCCTTATGCTTGAAGGGCGTTAAATCCGGAATGTTTGCCAAAACCCGCAAAGTTTCCCCTTCTTAACAACCGATATTTAACCCAATCACCAATGGGTCATTTCCTTCGGGCAAGGTCTTCATGTTGTCACGCAAACGGTCAACCCGACAAAGCGGTTTTTCCAAAACATTCCCCCGCTTATGGCACTGGGCAGCCGGGGCTTCGCTATTTGCCGGAGGTTGCGCCCTGACCCAAGACCTTCCCGATAGCCCTCTGGCTCATGCTCCCATTACTCAAATTGCCGGGGAAAAACTGCAAAAGGTTTCCTTTTCAGAAAAGGCGGGAGGAATTTCCCAGAGATTGAAACTGCCAATTAATCTCGACACGGTATTGCGCTTGGCGGAAGAGCAGAATCCCCAGATCGCCATCGCGGTGGAAAAGTTGGAGGAAAGCAACGGGGAAAACGCCTTGGCGGCGAAATCCTGGCTGCCGGCCATCTACGGCGGCATCGCCTACTACCGCCACGAGGGCGGCATTCAAAATTTTAATGGCGACTTGATCCAGTCGAGCACCGGCGCCCTTTACCCCAATTTAGAAATCCGCACGGAAATCGATCTGCGTGAAGCCACCTATAAGCAAGTGGTCGCGGAGCGCAACCACTGGAAATCCCGAGGGGAGCTTGCCCGCATCACGACGGAAACCTGTCTGGAAGCTGCCACCACCTATGTCGATCTCTTGACCGCTCGCAGGGGCGAGGCCGTCGCCCGGGAACTGGAAAAATATTTCGTCGAACAGTTGGAGCGGGCGGAAAAAATGAAACAGGAGCAGCCTGAGGCTGCTGTCCTGGTTGAAGCAGTGCATGCTGAACTCAGTGGCCGCAAACAGGCCATCTTGAAATTGAAACAACTGGGCGACCACTGCTCAATAAAACTCACCTACCTTTTGGGTATTGATCCGGAAACTCAACTCGTCCCGGTGGAAAAGGCTTTTGTCCCCATCGACTTGGTGGAACTTTCCATTCCCACTTCGGATATGGTGGCCCGGTCGCTGGCTTATGGACCGGGAATTGCTGAAATCGAAGGTATGCTGGCTTCGGTGCAAACTGGGCTGGCCCGGTTGGAGGGCTCGAACCGGTTTATGCCGATCCTTCAGTTGAACATGGCGGAAGGCGGTTTTGGCGCCGGCGCCGGCGACAGCTTGTATTGGGCCAACCGCTGGGACTTGGGCCTGGCAGCCAAGTGGAACCTGACGGAATGGCACACCAGCCGGGAGAAGCGCCGTATCGCCGAAATTAAAATCAACCAGGTGCAACTGACGCACAAGGAATTGAAAGCCAAGTTGACCCTGGGAGTGCAGGAATCGCGTGATTCCATCAGCGGCGGCAGGGAACAAACCCAATTGGGGACCAAACAAATTCACCATGCGGCGGAAACCTACCGCCTGAACTCGCTTCGCTTGGAGGAAAATGCACCAGGCACCAGCATGTCCGATGTTTTGCAAAGCATCCGCGGGCTGGAAACCGCGCATACCGGCTACATCACTTCCATCAATGTTTATAACAAGGCCCAAATCCGCCTGATGATGCTCCTCGGCCCGGATAACGCCATTCATAAAAAAGGCGAAGACCACGACAGAAAGCAACACGCTTCGCCCAAATCTTTCAATACCCCGGCCGCGGTGGTTCCTGTCACCCAGGCAGGACCGGCGCTCCAACCGTAATCTTTTCCCCAAGACGCAAGACATCTTCCCGGGTTCTCTTTAACATGAAGAGTGAAGTTACGCTTGCTTTTCAGGGAGACTTATAACTGTGAAAACGGAACTACGAGTTGTTTCCGGCTCGCTCAAGGGGCGAAGAATTGAGTTCGAAACGCACCAGGACTTGCGCCCGACTCCGCTGCGGGTGCGCGAGGCCCTGTTCTCCATTCTCGGCCAGGGCCTGGCTGGGATGCCCTTTTTCGATGTATTTGGCGGCACTGGGATCAATGGGCTGGAAGCCCTTAGCCGGGGCGCTTCCCGCGCCGTTTTTATCGAACGCGATTTTCAGCTCGCTGCGGTCATCGAAAAATATTTGAAAAAGTTCCAAGTCTGGGGCCAGGCCCGGGTCTTGTCCACCGACGCTTACCGTTGGGCGGCGCGCCTGCTCCCTCAAAATGAGCGCAGCATCATTTTCATTTCGCCTCCCTTTGCCGACCTGGTTAATCACAAGAGTGAAATCCGAGAAATGATCCAGGCCTTTCAGGAAAAATTCCCCCCCGCTACCGTGATTTGCATTCAAATTGAGAGCGATCAACCGATGGAGGATTTGCCTGGAAAGGAACCCTGGGACAAGCGGACCTACGGGCGGAATGAGTTGTGCTTCTGGGTGAAAGGTGAAAACCCCACCCCGGTAGATGCTGCCAATGAAACCTAATCCGGTCAAAAAAGAGCAGGCCTTGAAGATCGTCCGCGCCCTGGTGGACAAAGGCCATCAGGCGCTCTGGGCCGGCGGTTGCGTTCGCGATCAAATCCTCGGCATTGACCCAGAAGACTACGATGTGGCGACCTCGGCCCGGCCAGAGGAAGTGCGTAAGATCTTTCCCCGAACTGTCGCAGTTGGGCAAGCTTTTGGGGTAATTGAAGTCATCGGCCCCAGGCAAGGCGACGGCAAACCGATCCTGACCCAGGTGGCCACCTTTCGCGCCGACCTTTCCTATTCCGATGGCCGCCACCCCGACGCCGTCCGCTTTTGTGATCCCCGCGAAGATGCCCTGCGCCGCGATTTCACCATCAACGGCATGTTCTTCGACCCCTTGAAAAATGAAGTCATCGATTATGTCGGCGGGCAGGAGGACTTGAAAAACCAGTTGCTTCGCGCCATTGGCAATCCCCAAGAACGCATTCAGGAAGATGCCTTGCGTATGTTGCGGGGCGCGCGCCTTGCCGCCCGTTTCAACCTGCGTATGGACCCACCAACCCAGGCAGCGATTCTTCACCGGGCAAGCACCCTCACTCGGGTCAGCCCCGAGCGCATCGCGGAGGAGTTGCGGAAGATCCTGTCGCATCCCTCCCGGGCCATCGGTTTTCGCTTACTCATCGATTGCGGGCTGGCGTGCGCGGTGTTCCCCCGATTGGATAAAGCCTTGGGCGACTGGGAAAGCAAACTGCAGTTGCTGTGCGAGTTGGCCAAAGACGCTTCGTTTCCCCTGTCCTTTGCCGCTCTGGCGACCGGGCAAACGACAGATGAAATCGAATCCCTGGTTCGGGAATTGCGCCTTTCCAATCAGGAGGCAAAACTTATTGCCGACCTGGTGGAAAAGGCAGAGAGCTTGTTTGAACCAGAAAAGATGCGTTTGTGCGAACTCAAGAAGACGCTGGCCTTGCCCTGGATTGCGGACCTGCTGGAATTGACTCGAGTGCAATTGCAGGGAAATGGGCGCTCCTTGCAGCCAGTGGATTATTGCCAGGCCTGCCTGGCCAATTGGCCCCAAAGCAAGTTGGCCCCCCCTCCCCTGGTCACCGGATACGACCTGGAAGACTTGGGACTGGTCCCCGGGCCGCTTTTCAAACGAATTCTCGATGAGATTCGAGATTTGCAACTCGACGAGGCGCTTTCCACCCGCGATGAAGCTTTAAGCAAGGCCCGCCAGGTTGGCACAGTAAAATCTGAGTAAGGTTTCGGTTAACCTCTATTTCATTCTCCCCTTCATAATTTCCTTATAACTCGCCACATAGTCCTTCATGGGTACCATGGCGGCAAGTTCCCCTACGACCATTAAGGGAATATCCTCCAGCTTCTTGAAGCGAAGGCAGGCTTTGCCCATGTCGAGTTTTTTCCCTGCTTTTTTAAACTCTTCCTTCAACCAGGCGAGTTTAACCGGGCTCATGTAAACGCACATGCAATGAAGGGCGAAGTAGTTTTTCTGCGCCGCCAGGCTGAGGTAACAAAGGGGCTGATTGTTGTAGGTGTCGGGAAGGATCTTTAGGGGAACCTCGTAACAAATCATGCCCCAATTCATGGTTTCCACATAGCCCTTGGGAAGATTTTTCACAATGATTTTGCGAATAGGGGCAACCACTTCCCGTTTTTCCGCAGGCAATTCCTTCAAATACGCAGCTACAGTTTTTGCTTTGCTAGAAACCATGGAAACTCCCTCTATTTGCGGGAATGGCTTGGTAAAAGCATGGTATTCCTGGGAAGAAGTGGCGTGAAGCAAAATAACCACCCTTCCTAGTTTTGTTTTACCTTCTTCCTTCTGCGAACCTTTGTTCAATTGTGCTTACTTCCTACTTTTTTGTTTCTCTTTTTCCACGGTGGCGCTTCCTGCCTTTTTTGTTCAATAATCCGAAAATAATGTGCTGCCAGGCTTGCTGGAAGAAGGCATACGGGTATACTCACATCCGTACACTTGGTACCAAAAACCTTTTTTCCCAGGAGAAACCGACATGGCCGACCTGAACCAAGAACGCGAACTTAAGCAGGCTCTTTCTCAAATTGAAAAACAGTTTGGCAAAGGCGCCATCATGCAACTGGGGGATGGCCAATCCAGTGAAATTCAAGGTATATCCACCGGGGCGTTGAGCCTGGACATTGCCTTGGGGGGGAAAGGGATCCCGCGCGGCAGGATCATTGAAATATTTGGCATGGAAGCGAGCGGGAAAACTTCCATCGCCCTGCACACCGTGGCCAATGCCCAGAAAAATGGAGGCGTGGTCGCTTTTATCGACGCGGAACATGCCCTTGATCCAGGCTGGGCCAGGCGGTTGGGTGTCGATCTGGAGACTCTTTTGGTCAGCCAGCCTTCCTGCGCGGAAGAAGCTCTAAAAATTGCCGAGATGCTGATCAAATCAAACGCCGTGGATTTAATCGTCATCGATTCGGTGGCGGCGCTGGTTCCCCGGGCGGAAGTGGAAGGGGAAATTGGCGATACCCATGTCGGGTTGCAAGCGCGTTTGATGAGCCAGGCGATGCGCATTCTCAATCCGGTAATTTCCCGGACGAAAACTTCCATGATCTTCATTAATCAGGTCCGCCTGAAAATCGGTGTGATGTTCGGCAATCCTGAAACCACCTCAGGTGGATTGGCGCTCAAGTTTTATTCGTCCGTGCGCATGGATGTGCGCAAAATTACCGGAATCAAGGAAGGGGAGGAAACGGTTGGCTCGCGGATCCGCGTGCGGGTGGTGAAAAACAAAGTGGCGCCGCCCTTCCGCCAGGCGGAACTCGACCTGATGCATGATTACGGGATCAGCCGTGAAGGCGACCTTATCGACCTGGCCATCGAAGAAAAGGTCATCGACAAATCAGGCGCCTGGATCAATTATGGGGATATCCGCCTGGGTCAGGGCCGGGAAAATTCCAAACAGTTTCTCAAGGAGAACCCGAAACTGGTGGAGGAAATCACCAAAAAGGTTCTGACCAAGAAAGGGTTGGTCCCCGTGGTGGAAGCCGGTTACGCGACGGAAACCCCAGTGGCGCCCGTAGCGCCGACGAAATCCAGCAAGAAATCGGCAGTTGCCGCCAACTAGCACCGGCCAGGGCTTCCCTCAACCTCCCCGTGGTCCGGGGAGGTTTTTTTTGTATTCTCATGACTTTTTCCAACGATTGAATTACTCTTATTACGCGGGGAGACTTGATCGACCTGGGGCGAAAAAGTCTGGCCGAGTGAACAAAGGAAAACCATGGCGCTACCCAGATACCTTTCCACGGTGATTATTTCCCTCGGATGGATCGTGGGAAATCAGGAAGTCTATTCCCAGCCACCGGCGGTGGTTAAACAGTTTGAAGACGCGGTCAAAGCGGCGGCGGCAAAGGCGGAACACGCCATTGCCAGCATCCAGGTTTCGCGCAGCCCCAAGTACAAAGAATTGGGAGCGGCGCCTGAAACCGATCTCCCCGGGAAACTAGGAAACTTTTTCCTACCCAGCGAACCACAGCGCCGAAGGGGTTTCGGCTTTCGCCAGCAGCAGCCCAATCCCAATGCCTGGCTCGACCTTTCCAGCCCGGAATCGGTGCCGGATTCTTTTGGCAGCGGCGTGGTGGTAGATTCCTCCGGGCTGGTTCTAACTCTGGCGCATGTGGTCAAGGACGCGGTTAAAATCTATGTTCGTTTTTCCGGCGGGGCTGGCAGTTACGCCGATATCCACGCCTTGGATGGCCGTAGCGACCTGGCCGTGCTCCGCTTACTGAATCCCCCCGAGGGACTTGCCGTACTACCCATGGGGGATCCCTCCACCTTGGCCAAGGGGCAGTTTGCCATTTTGATGTCCAACTCCTTTGCTTCTGGTTTTCGCGATGGCAGCCCGGCGGTGAGTTGGGGCATGGTCAGCAACCTGCGTAGAAAACTCACCAGCACTGTGCGTGAAGCCGAGCGCAACCAGCTTTCCCTCTACCATTATGGAACCCTGATCCAGGCAGACGCGGCGGTCAAACCCGGTATAAGCGGCGGGGCGTTACTGGATTTCGAGGGGCGCTGGGTGGGAATTCTCACCACTCATGCAGCGTGGACCGGCGCGGATTCCTCCCAAGCTTTCGCTATTCCCCTAGACCGAATGCACCGCGGCATTTTGGAAAAATTGAAGGGGGGCGAGGAGGTTGATTATGGTTTCCTGGGAGTGCAGATTCAGCCGCATTTCCCTGGCGCCACGGGGGTGCAAATTTCCAATGTCACGGCGGGTTCCCCCGCGCAAAGGGCGGGAATCACCCGGGGTGACACCATCACCGGGATCAATGGCGAACCGATCCGTCATCCGGACGATTTGTTTCTTCATGTGGGTGGCGCCCTGGCTGGGTCGAACGCCAAAGTGGAAATCGTGCGTGGCTTCGGCGATGCCCGGCAAGTGCTGCAAGTGAAACTCGCCAAGTTCGCCAACGCCAACCAGGTGATAGCCTCCAAGCAACCACCGGCGCTGTTTGGCATTCGCGCCGATTATTCGAGCATTATTTCGCAGGTGGCCTTTGGCCAAGACAGGTTCAACTATTTCCCTGAAGGCGTCGCCGTTAGGGAAGTTGTCCCTGGGTCCCCGGCAGACAAGGGAAAAATCCAACAAGGCAATTTGATCACCCGTGTGAACGATCAACCCGTAACCACGCCGCAGGAGTACCTGAACGCCGTGGCCAAGAGCGGAAAACAAGTGAAAATCACGATTCATTTGCACAATGGGGGTGAAGACATCCTTCATTTGGAAATGCCCGCAGGGCCAGGAAGCAATCCGTAATGAAATACGCCATCTGCAATGAAACTTTTGAGGGCTGGGAATTCGCCCGAATTTGCGCTTTTATCAAGGGCGCCGGATACCAAGGTGTGGAAATTGCCCCCTTCACTTTGGCCAAGCTCATTACGGATGTAACACCTGAACAGCGTAAAAAACTGCGCGCCGAGGCCCAAAAGGAGGGTATCGCCATTGTGGGTTTGCACTGGCTGCTGGCAAAAACCGAGGGTTTATCCCTGACCTCGCCCGAGTTGGAAGTGCGCAAGGCCACGGCTAATTACCTTGTAGAACTGGCCAAAGCCTGCGCCGACCTGGGTGGAGAATTAATGGTCTTGGGTTCCCCGGCGCAAAGGCGGATTCCTCAGGGGTATACTTCCGCACAAGCGCGGTCCTTTGCCATTGATACGCTCAAGCAGACCGTTCCCGGTTTCGAAAAGGCCAATGTTAAGCTGTGTTTGGAACCCTTGTCCCCGCCGGAGGCTGACTTCATCAACACGGCCGCGGAAGGCTGCTCGATTCTCGATGAGATAAACCATCCGTTGTATGTGTTGCATTTGGATGTGAAAGCCATGGCCACGGAAAGCAGCCCCGTGCCGGAGATCATCCGCCAGTACATCAAGCGGACGGGACATTTCCATGCTAACGACGCCAATCGGCGGGGGCCCGGGTTCGGCGCGGTCGATTTCGTCCCGATTTTTCAGGCCCTGCTGAAATCGGCTTATAAACAGTGGGTTTCGGTGGAAGTGTTTGACTATTCTCCCGATCCGGAAACCATCGCCACCCAAAGCATCCACCACATGAAAAGCTGCATGGAAAAAGCCCTGCAACTCACTTCTTCCTGAAATATCCTCCTTTTGGCCCTTCCCTTTGAGGTAGGTTTTCCGTGGCGTTAAAACCAGAATGCGGGTTTTGGCCAAACAGCCCTACACTTTTCTTCCATCGGGTGGCTGAACCTCTCGGCAATTAATCGTCAGGCGCCATGAACCGGCACTTCTTAATTGCCCCAGTTATTTTTCCTTGTCCGCAAGGCACCATGATTGGTAATCTTTCTTTAGGAATAAATGTTGCCACTCAAAACCGCACGGAGCGATTCATGTTTAAGTCCGCCGCTTCTTTAGGATTCGCCTGCCTCTTAATTCAATTCGCTTGTGCCGTGGACTCTCCAGGTCAGGCCAACAAGGAAGCGTTGCAAAAATTGCAAGATTTCATTGGGGAGTGGAAAGGGAACGGCGGACCGGATGGAAAAACGGTCAGTAAGAATGTTTGGAGCGAGACGCTCAATTGGGGATGGCGTTTCAAGGGTGATGATGCCTGGCTGGTTTTGGAAATCAAGAACGGCAAACACATCAAGGCCGGGGAAATGCGCTGGGTTCCCGAAAAAAAACAATATAAGTTCACCGCCACCGACATCAAGGACAACAAGATGGTTTTTCAGGGGGCGTTGAAAAAGGACATTTTGACCCTGGATCGTGTTGACCCCAAAACGGGGGAGACGCAGCAAATTCAGATGAACAACGCCGCCGAGGGTGTGCGTTTCATCTATCGCTACGCCCGTAAGGACGAGGGGAAAACCCTGTTCAAGAAGGAATATATGGTGGCGGCAACCAAGGAAGGCATGAGCCTGGGTGGCAAGGAAAAGAAGACGGAATGCGTGGTTAGCGGCGGACTTGGCACCACCCCGGTCAGTTTTAAAGGGGAAACATTCTATGTTTGCTGCTCGGGTTGCCGGGATGCCTTTGCTGAAAACCCGGAAAAATATGTGAAGGAATTTAAAGCCAAGAAACGGTAACCCTTTTTGGCTGGAAAAACCGAGGCACCGCTTCCGGTTATAAGGGAAACCCCTTGCTTTCCTGGGTGGATAATCTAGGATTGAATTTCCTGCCAAGAAGGGAAATGTCCTTATAATAACGCACATTCCCAACCGGGAAAACTTTCCTTCCCCGCAAACCGGGTTACCTGGTAGGTTTTGTTTTTGGAGTCGTTTCCCTAGGGTTCCAATTGGAGAAGCGCATGAGCCGTTTGAGCAGAATGATGTTTTTCGGTTTCCTGTTTTCCTTTGGCGCAATGGCCTTGGTGGGTTCCTCAAGGACCACGATTGCGTTTTTTGAAGACAACAATGAAATTAAAGCTGCCGTGGTCAAACTTTCGAAAAAACTCGATTCCAAGGGAGTTGCCGAACTGACCAAAAAATACTCGCTCGATGAATTGATGCAAGTATTTAAGCTCCGCACCAAGGGTGGCCTTGGCGTGGGAGAAAAGGCTGGAGCTATTTCGCCCGACGGCATTGAGGCGAAACTTCAAGGCTTGCAAAAGAAGGCCCCGGACAAATCCGATCTGGCCAAAAATGGCAAAGCCTACGCGGCCATTGGCGAAATCAGCCTAGTTCTGGCAGAGATTGCCGACACTCACCCCGATTCCCCGAAAGAAAAGAAGGGCGAAAAGGATCCCAAGAAGTGGAAGGAATTTGTGGGGAAAATGAAGGAAGGGGCCAAGGACTTGGTCACTGCTTCGAATAAGGGCGATAGCCCCGGGGTGAAAACTGCCGCCAAGATTCTCAACGATAGCTGCATCGAATGCCACGGTATCTTCCGTTAAGCGAACCAGCCGCGAGGCAGGGCCCGGAGGTTACCCCGGGCCTTTTTCTTTTCCTACGGGAGTCAAGGACAGTGTCAGGGCCAGACCGGCGGCTATCGTCGACGACAGGCCAAACAAAAACAAACCAAATGACAAGCTTCCTGTCAGATCGCGCAAATATCCCATGAGATAAGGCCCAACGAAGCCGCCCAGGTTTCCCAATGAGTTAATTAAAGCAATGCCCACGGCGGCCAGGGCCGGGCCAAGCAATGTCGTTTTCAAGGCCCAAAACGGGCCGAAACAGGCATGCACTCCCATGCTGGCAATTATCATTCCCGTTAGCGCCACCGCAAAATTCCCCGGTTGAAGGCAACAAAGGAAGAACCCGCAGGCGCCAAACAGGTTGCCCAATACCAGATGCCAACGCCTTTCGCCCAGGCGGTCGGAGTTCCAACCCCAGGCAGCCATGGCCACAGTTCCTAAAAGGAAAGGAATGGCGGCAAAAAGGCCGGTTTGGATATTGCTCAACATCGCCGCGCCATGCAGGATTTCTGCCAGCCACAAGCTGATGCCATACATCCCCATGATCTGGAAAAAATAAACCGCTCCCATTTGCCAAACCCTGGGAGAACGGAAGGCTTCAGACCAATGCGCCCCCTGGGTGGAGTGATTTTTTTCTTCTTCCATTTGAATCTGTTTGGCCAATTGTTCTTTTTCCTGTGGGGATAGCCAGGCCGCGTTGGCAGGCCCGTCCGGCAAAAAGTAAAAAATGTAAATCCCCAGAATCAGGGAGGGCAGCGCCTCCAGCAAAAACATCCACTGCCAACCATGCAATCCCCCAAGGCCGTCCAGGTCTAATAAGATGCCGGACAGAGGCGCCCCGATTAATCCGGATAGGGGAATGGCAGTCATAAACCGCGAAATTGCCCGCCCACGGCCGCTGGGGGGAAACCAATAAGTCAGGTAAAGGATTATGCCAGGGAAGAAACCCGCCTCAGCCAAGCCGAGAAGGAAACGAAGGATGTAAAAGGATTTTTCCGAATTCACGAAAGCCATTGCGCTGGACAATACGGCCCAGGAAACCATAATGCGGGCAATCCACCGACGGGCTCCCACTTTTTCCAAAATCATGTTGCTGGGAATTTCAAAAAGGGCGTAGCCCAGAAAGAAAATCCCGGCGCCCAGGCCATACACGCTATCGCTGAATTGTAGGTCGGATTTTAAATGCTTCGAGGCGAATCCGACATTAATCCTGTCGAGGTAGGCTCCAATGTAGCTGAGGAACAAAAGCGGCAAAATCCGCCAGGAGATTTTGGTCCATAATTGCCCGGCTTTTTCTTCATTCACGCAGCCAAATCCCCTTACTTAAAGTACTCCATACTTGGCAAAGGCATCGGTGGCGGACAAGCCGCCGCGAATGGCGTCACGGACCGTGTTTTCCGCAATCGCCTTCTCCAACGCCTTTTTCAACACTTCCCCTTCCACTTCCCTGGGAATAAAAACCAGGCCATCGGCATCAGCAATTACCAGATCCCCCGGGCAAACACGGGCCGAGCCAATTTCAACCGCCACATCCAAGTCTATAACTCGCTGGCGGTCCCGACTGTCGAGGGGAGAACTGCCCCGACAAAAAACCGTGAAACCGATCGCTTCCATTTTTTTCTGATCACGAACTAGGCCATCGACGATGGCGCCTTGGCAGCCGGTTCTCATTGAAGCCGTCGACAGCAATTCCCCCCACAGGGCGGAACGGGTGGAACCGCCGGCCGCTGCAATCAGAATTTCCCCCGGCCGGCAACTGTCCACCGCCCGCAATTCCAAGGCATAGGGCTTGGGGTCTTCATGCGCCATATCCGCCCAAAGCGTCGTTTTGCAACGGCCAATCAGGGGATATTCCCGGGAACCGCTTACTTGCAGCAAGGGCGCGCTGGGCACCCGCCGAGTGACACCGAGCGAATCCAAGACATCGCTGACCACGGCAGCATAAAGAGTTTTCTTCAGGAAATCCCAATCCAAGGAATCATTCTCGGCCATGCAAATTCCCCTTGCCCGCCTTCTTGCCAGAGAGGAAACTCCAACAAGTGTACAAGAACTTAGCAGGAAAGAAATCGATGCGCGTGGGAATTATTGGCTTGCTCCAGGAATCAAACACCTTTTTGTCTGTGCCAACAGAGTGGGAACATTTTCAAGAAGACATCGTGGCCTGTGGGGAGGATGTCCGGCAGCGGTTTCAAGGTTCACCGCATGAAATCGGCGGGTTTTTTTCCGGTCTGGAAAAAGAGGGTATCGAGGCCATCCCGGTTTTCGTCGCCCGCGCTCTACCACGGGGAACGGTTTCCAAGAATTGCTGGGACAGGCTTTTGCATGAAATGAAAAAGGCCTGTTCCCAGGCAGGGAAACTGCATGGCCTCCTGGTTGCTCCCCACGGCGCCACCGTGGCTGAGAATGCACCCGACGCTGATGGTCATTGGCTCAATTTGATCAGAAACCATTTTGGAAAAATCCCAATCGTCGCAACCGGCGACCCCCACGGGAACTTTTCTCCTGCCCAAGCGCAAGCGGTTGACGCTATTTTCAGCTACCAGACTAATCCGCACCTGGATCAATTGGCCCGAGGATTAGATGCCACCCGGACCATGGTGCAAACCTTGGCCGGAAAAATCCAGCCCAGGCAGGCAGCCTGTTTCCTTCCCCTGGCCATCAATATCGCCTCGCAAAACACCGGCGAGGAGCCCTTGAAATCCCTGATGGATAAAGCGGCAGCCATGCGCCAGCAAAAAGGAATCCTCGCGGTTTCCGTTTTCCTGGGGTTCCCCTATGCCGATGTAAACAACATGGGCGCCGCAGTGAGCGTCACGGCGAATGGCTCCTTGGAATTGGCGGAAACGCTTGCGAACGAGTTGGCTGCCTTTTGGTGGGATCGGCGGGCGGCCTTCTCCCCTGACCTACTTCCCATTCCCGAAGCAGTAAACAAAATCAATGGTCAGGCGGCCCCGGTTTGCGTGTGCGATATGGGGGACAATGTCGGAGGGGGTTCACCCGGCGATGGCACGCTAATTGTCCGAGAAATTCTTCAGCAAAAAGTTTCTCCAGCATTCGTTTGCCTTTTCGATCCACACACAGTTCAGTTAGCCCAAAAGACAGGGATAGGCCAGTCGGCTGAATTCTCCCTTGGAGGAAAAACCGGCGGTCTTCACTGCCCGGCGATCAAACATTTCTTCCAGGTCACGCATTTATCCGAAGGGAAGTTTCAGGAATCGAGTCCCACCCATGGGGGATTTACTTCTTTTGATCAGGGGCCGACGGCAGTCCTTCGCTCCCGCGAGGGGCTAACCGTCATGGCCACCAGCAAGCGCATGGTGCCTTTCAGCCTCAATCAGCTTTATTCACAAGGATTGGATCCAGTTGATTTCAAGGCCATCGTGGTCAAAGGGGTCCACGCCCCGTTGGCCGCTTATATGAAGGTGTGCAAAAGTTTCGTCAGGGTGAATACTCCCGGCGTAACCACCGCGGACCTCAACCAGTTGACCTACCTGCGCCGGAGAAGGCCCATGTATCCCTTTGAACCCGAAACGAAATGGCATCCGGGCATTGCAACCATGCCAGGGTGAACTTGCGGGCGAAACAGGTGCAGAAACTATTTGATGGCATAAACTTGAACTGCGGCGGCGAATTGATTCAAATCGTACTTCCCAATGATTTCCGATAGTTTCGAGTAAAGGCCTTCCTCGGGAGGGCTGCAGCAACCACCCCCTGCTTCCTGGGGATCCCCACAACTATCGCTGGCCACAGGCAACGAACCTAAACTGCCCGGCCTTTCCTCCATGCTGGGAGTACAGCAACCGGTTTGGCCTTCCGCCTGAGCGTAGGCGTTCAGATCCTTGCGCGTGTCGATTACGCGGATCGAGGAAAACCCGGCTTCCTGCAACCCCGTTTCATATTCCTGAAGCGAAATCGCCCCGGATATGCATCCCACATAAGCGTGGAGATTGCGCTCCAATTCCCTTGGCAAGGAGCCTTTCAAGGCAATGTCGCTGATTGACAGGCGGCCTCCAGGTTTCAACACCCGGTGCATTTCTTTAAAAACCGCGCGTTTATCCGGCGCCAAATTGATCACGCAATTGCTGACCATGCAATCGGCAATTTCATCCTTCAAAGGAAGTTCATCAATCGGGGCCAGGTGAAATTCCACCTGGGTGTAGACCACGCCTTGAATGGGAGCGCGGCTGTTTTTCTTGGCCCGGTCAATCATCTCAGGGGTCATGTCGATGCCAATGGACCTTCCAGTTGGTCCCACTTTTCTTGCCGCCAGCATCACATCAATCCCCGCGCCGCAGCCCAGGTCCACCACCACTTCCCCGGGTTTCAGATTGGCCAGGGCCACCGGGTTTCCACAAGACAAACCCAAATTGGCATCGGAAGGAATAGCGGCCAAGTCCTCTTCGGAATAACCGAAAGCCCGGGCGATTTTCGACAGGGCTTCCTCTTTTTGACCCTGGCTTTCCCTGGCCACCGCGGCGTACCCCGCCTGAACTTCTTTTAAAACCTGTTCCTTATTCATGAAATCCTTCCTGCGCTTGATAACCACCTTTAGGGGAGATTTTAGCGGATCAATGGCAAGGGAGGAGGAAAAAGAAAAAAATCCTTAACGCTGGAGAATAAGGTTGTCGAATTACGATTTACAGGTTATTTTCATGAAGTAATTATGAGTTGGCCCGCCCCCTGCCGGTTTTCACTCCTGCCTGGTTTTCGCCCTCCCGAGGATTCTGCCATGGAACAGAAATTCGACACCACCCCCAAGGCCGAAATTCGGGTCGAAAAGGCCAAGTTGATCCGGTCTGAAGTCACACACGATTGGGGTCTGTTGCTGCGCTGGGAAATCCGCCGCGACGGCCAAGTCGTGGCCACCCCCAACGCCCGCCTGTCCACCACTTTTGAACAGCCCGGCGCACCCAAGGGAAAATACGAGGCCGTCCTTCAAATGTGGAAATATGTCGATTACCGCAAGGATGCCAAGGGCGAGTTTACCAACAGCAAGTTCATTGATATTTCCAACAAGGTTCAGTTCACCCTGTAAGCAGGTAAACAGCGTCCTTCTCAACTAAGGAACCAGGCCATGCTTGATATTGGAAGCGAAAAAATTCCTCTGTGCAGCGGAGTGTCCCGCCGAAGTTTTCTCACGCTTGGCTCCGCCGGCATGGCCGCGCTGTCCCTGCCCGGGATTTTCCGCCTGGAAGCGTCTGGCGCGGTGAACCCCTCGGCGCAAAAGATCCGCAATTGCATCACCATCTTCCTGGTTGGTTCCCCTGGCCACATCGACACCTGGGACATGAAGCCCGATGCGCCGGAGGAAATCCGCGGGAAGTTCAAACCCATTGCCACCGCGGCCACTGGCATCCGTATTTGCGAGCATTTTCCTCTGATGGCGCGCATGATGAACAAGGTGGCGCTGATTCGCAGCTTGCATCACCGCACTGGCGCCACGCATGAAAACGGCCAGCGTTGGATGATGACAGGCCACGACTTCAACGCCGACAGCATCAAGCCGCACATCGGCAGCGTAGTCTCACGCGCCTTTGGACAAAAAGGGGAACTGCCAGCCAACATTATTCTTCCCGGCCCGATCGGCAACACCGGTTCCGGGTCGTTGCATGGCCAGACCGCCGGTCCCCTCGGCAGTGGGCATGAACCCTTTTTCCTGAACTCCGACCCGGCTGATAAAGCCTTCAAGATTCTCGATCTGGAAGCGCCACAGGGATATAACGCCAGCCGCCTCGATTCAAGAAAGCAATTGCTGGGAAAACTGGATGCATTGCAACGGGGGCAGGAATCCGCCTCAACCAAAATGCACGATAGCGCCTACGAAAGAGCTTTCCGCCTGCTGACCTCTCCCACCGCCAAAGCAGCTTTTGATCTTTCTAAAGAGAACGACAAACTGCGCGACCGCTACGGGCGCAATACTTTCGGCCAAAGCTGCCTGATGGGCAGAAGGATGATCGAAAACGGCGTGCGCTTTGTCACGATCAATCATTTCGACACGGTTTTCAACCTGTCCTGCTGGGATATGCACGCGGATGGCGGCGGGTTGAACAACACCTACCTCGATTACGAGCGCCACCTGTGCCCGCAATTTGATATCGGTTTCACCGCCCTGATTGAAGACCTGGAACAACGGGGAATGCTGCAAGACACCGTGGTGGCGGTGCTGAGTGAATTCGGGCGCACCCCAAGGGTAAATGGCCGCGGCGGTCGCGATCATTACCCAAACGCCTGGACCAACTTCCTGGTGGGCGGAAACATCAAGGGCGGGCAGGTGATCGGTTCCACCGACAAGACTGGCAGCGCACCCAATGACAACCCCATTGAGCCACCGCAAATCCTCGCTTCGATTTACCATGCCATGGGGGTCAACCTCGACACCACCATGATCCCTGGCCCTGGCGACAGGCCAGTCCGGCTGGTGGAAGCTGAACCCATTCAGCAGTTGTTTTCCTGAACTCCAGCGGGCAGGTCAAGCTAATGGCTCGATTTTTTACCATGGGAAAAAACCGGCCCCTGGCCCTCTTGGTTTTACTTTTTCCCTGTGTTAGCCTTTTCGCCTCGGAACCAGTCATCAGGTCACTGAATGTCCGGGGAATGCAAACAGGCGGCGAAACACTTTTAACCATTGAGGGTGATTTTTTCGGCAAGTCACCTTCACTTTTGCTCCCCTTCAACGCGAAACAAGAATTGAAACCAGGCGGAAATGATAAGTCGGCAACTTTCGCCGTTAAACTCGACAGCGCCGTTATCCCAGGTTTGCATCAACTGCGGGTTGTAACTGAAGGCGGCGTCAGCCTGCCGGTTGTCCTGGGCGTTGACCAGCTACCACAGGCGCCATTTCGACCAGAAATTCAGGCCTTGCCCGTGGCGTTGCATGGGGTGATCTCGGGAAGCCAAGTCCTGCAGACTGGTTTTCCTGGGAAGAAAGGGCAACAGTTGCTGATTGAAGTGGAAGCGCATCGCCTTGGTTCCAAATTGAAACCGGTGGTTCACTTGTATTCGGCGCGGAAGCAACAAATCGCCTGGGCCTGGCCGGTTGCAGGGTTGCAAGGCGATTGCAGGCTGCACACCACGCTGCCCGATGACGGCGAGTATTTCCTCACTCTGCATGACATGGAATACGCCGGAGAGGCGCCTGGTTTTTTCCGTTTGAAAATCGGCCAATGGGATTTCGTTGACCAGGTCTTTCCTCCCATTGCAGGCGCGGGTGGAAGTGTGGAACTGCTGGGCAATGTGCCTGGCGCCAAGAGTGAAACGACTGCGACGGGAAATACTGAAACCCCGTTGGCTTGGCCGCCCAAGGGCGCTTGGTCCGGCTTGCGCCCGTTTGTTCAAGAAGGTCGCTTTCCCGTTTTGCTGGAAAAACGCACTGCAAATGAACCCCAAACCTTGCCTTCTCTTCCCGTGGGTGTCAGTGGAAAAATAGCCGGCCCCCATGAAGAAGACCGCTACAAGATTTCCTGCTCTCCCGGGCAGAAAATCCGCCTCGACCTTTTTGCTGAACGACTGGGATCTTCTCTCGATTGCGCCCTGGTCATCCGCAATGAAGCGGGCCAGGAAATTGCCCGGGCGGAAGACCGACCCGGTTCGACCGACCCCTTGCTGGAATATACGGTCCCGGAGAAAACCTCAACAGTTCAGGTTTGCGTCGTGGAGAGTTTTGGCCGAATTGGAACCCGCGGGATCTACCACCTGGTCGTCGAAAATGCCAACTCGCCCGATATTCGAAACGATTGGCGGTTGTCGACTGCGATTCAAAACCTTTCCCTGGCTAAAGGGGAAAGCACGCTGATTCCCATATTGCTGGAACGGCAAGGCTTTGCAGGCAAGGTGATGCTAAAGGCGGAAGGATTGCCAGGAAAATGGACCGGGGCCGCCGGGGAAATCCCCGCGGACATGGAAGGGGTGCTTTGGGAATTGAAACCCGCGGAAGAAAACTCGGTTGGGCTTTTTTCCCTTCAGGGCGAAGCCGAGGGGGGGAAACGCAAGCCGGTCTTGGTGAAAAACCACCCGTTGGAAAAAACGCAGCCCTGGCTCGCCAGGGAATTGGCATTCGCCCCCGTGAAAACTCCGCCGATTGTTTTTGCGGTGGAATGGGATTCCCTTCCTGCTGCGGCGGGACTGGTTCCCACTGGCAAACTCACTCTTCCCATAAAAATCACCCGGGCCAATCCTGAAACCGTAGTCCGTGTCACTCTGGTTAGTATTCAGGAAATCCCCCTGTTGAACAATCAACCGGACCAGAATCAGGCTATCCGTCTGGAAAAGGCCGTGGAAATCCCGGCCAAAGCGCCCAAGGGAGAAGCGGTCGTCTTGGTTCCCGCCAACCCCAAAAGTTTACGGTATGACCTGGCCTTGAAAGCAGAGTTGCTAACTCCAAACAAGCAAAGCGTGCTGGCAGTTGCCCACACCACGGTCCGCCGGTTGGCCGTTAAAAACCCCATACTCATTACCTTGGAAGCCAAGGGAAAGTACGAAGCCCAACTCGATCCTAAAACCGGCACTACCTTTAAAATCAAAGGCAAAGTGGAAAGGCAGGAAGGGTTGACCGGAGACTTGACCCTGGCCATTGCCGGGCTGCCCGCGGGGGGGAAAGTGGATCCAACCATAATAAAAAACGGGATCAGCGAATTGGCAGTGAATGTGGTTTTTCCTCCGAACATTGCCCCGGGAAATTATCCCCAGGCCCGCCTGACAATTTCAGGCTTACTCGACCCTAAACAGCCCACGATCCGGGTGAACAGCAAGGCCATCGACCTGGCATTCACGGTAAATCCACCTGCCAAGCAGGGAAAATGAGGGTGTCATGAGATCCGTGTTTTTTTTCTACCCGGTTTTTGCGCTTGGCTTGGCTTGCGGATTGCTCTGGCCGCAGCCGGTTGACGCCTTTCAATCCCCTCAGTTGCAAGGCCCGCTGGTTGTATCTCCGGCAACCTTGGAGCTCACCCATCTGCGCGAGCCGAAATCGATTCAAATCATGGGCACAACCGCGGATGGCTATTCCGTTGACTTATCTGGCAAGGCGCAATTTTCCCTGACAGATGCCAAGTTGGCCCGCTTGGATTCCCCCTGGGTTTTTCCCCTCGCCAATGGCATCGGCAATGTGGTGGTGAAAGTCGCCGGGCAAACCGTGGAAATCCCCTTGAAAGTAAACCTGCCCAAGGAAGAACCAAAATTAAGTTTCGTGCATGAAGTGATGCCTGTCCTGTCACGGGGCGGCTGCAACTCCGGCGCCTGCCATGGCTATTCTCTGGGGAAAAACGGCTTCAAACTGACGCTGCGAGGCGCCGACCCCATTCCTGACTACTTTTCCCTGGTGCGGGAATTTCAAGGGCGCAGATTGACCATCCAGGCGCCGGAAAAAAGCCTCGTGGTGACCAAGGCCACGGGCGAGGTCGCACACGAGGGTGGCGCGCGCTTCCCCAAAGGAAGCCTGTCAGAATCCATTCTGGTCAATTGGATCAAGCAGGGCGCGCCAGACGATACTTCCGACACGAATGCCCTCCTGCGGGTGAGGATGGTCCCCGCCCGGCTGGTGCTGCGCCCGGGACAGAATCACCGGTTGCAGCTCCTCGCCGATTACACGGATGGCACCACCCGGGATGTCACTCGCCTGGGAATTTTCAGCATCAACAATGATTTCTTTGCCCAAGTGAGCGAATTGGGATTGGTGAGCGCTCAGGAGCGCGGGGAAACCGCCGTGGTGGCCCGCTTTGAAAGATCCTTTGCCTCAACCGGGGTATTGGTCCTCGATGCCGGCAAGGGATTTACTCCGTCGCCAGCGCCGACTCACCTGATCGACAAAGCAATCGTGGAAAAATTGAATCAATTGAAAATCCAGCCTTCGGGTTTGGCCACGGACGAAGAATTTCTGCGTCGATTGCATGTCGACCTAATTGGCATTCAGCCCACCCCGGACGAAGTGCGCTCCTTCCTGGCCAGTCGGGATAAGCAAAAAAGAGAAAAGACCATCGACGCCTTGTTTGAACGGCCGGAATTTGTCGATCAATGGTCGCTGAAATGGGGCGATTTACTGCAAAACTCCCGAAACAGCGCCAGCTCGCCAGGTGTTTATTTATTCCGGGAATATATCCGCTCAGCGGTGGCATCGAACCTTCGCATTGATGAATTCGCCAAACAATTGCTGACGGCCCGCGGTGGTTTTCAGGAAGACCCTGCCAATGTCTTTTTCACCATCAGCAAGGACACCAATGAAACAGTGGAGCGTGTAACGCAGGTTTTTTGCGGGGTGCGCATGCTATGCGCTCGCTGCCATCCGCACCCCCTGGAGAACTGGACTCAAGCCGACTATTTTGGCCTGGCCAGTTTCTTTTCCCAGGTTTCCACGCCACAGGACTCCCGGTTGCAAAATGTCCCCAACGCCAAAATGACCCGCCTCAACCTGAAAACCGGGTTTTCCACCAACCCTCGCACGGGAAAACTGCAGCCTCCTAAATTCCTGGGTGGCGACGAACCCAAGCTGGCCACGACCGTGGACCGCCGCGAGGCTTACGCCAGTTGGCTGGTTGGCCCCGCCAATCCGTTCTTCGCCAAGAGTATTGTCAACCGCTTTTGGAGTTACTTCTTCCACCGAGGAATCATCGACCCCGTGGACGATATCCGAAGCACCAATCCGCCGGTGAACCCCGTCCTGCTGAACGCCCTCACCCGCCAATTCGCGGATAATGGCTTCGATATGCGAAAACTGATGCGCTTGGTCGTCACCTCGGAAGCGTATCAGCGCAGCAGCATGGCCAACGAGTTCAACAAAACCGACGAGCAAAATTTCTCGCGCATGATCCCCCGGCGAATCCCTGCCGAGGCGCTGATGGACGGATTGATTCAAGCCACCGCTGTGCAGGAGAATTTCGCCGGCGCCCCGGGCGGCTTCCGTGCCGCGCAACTCCCGGATGGCAACATCGAGAATCCCTTGTTGAAACTCTTTGGCAAGCCACAGCGCATGGATGCCTGCGAGTGCGAGCGGGACAACAGTTCCAACATGTTGCAAGCCTTGCATTTCATTAATGGTAAAACCATTACGGGGAAATTGCAAAACCCTGCCGCGCGGCCTGCCCTGCTGTTGCGGGACAAAAAATCTGATCCGGAATTGGTTGCGGAATTGTTTCTCTGGTGCCTGGCCAGACACCCTTCTCTCCAAGAGGCGCAGGCTTCCCTGGCTTTTTTAAACTCCACCCCGGCCGATAAACGAGCCGAAGCCGTGCAAGACTTGATGTGGGCGCTGCTCAACAGCAAAGATTTTCAAATGTTGCGGTAATCTGAGCTCTGGTGCTTGGGCCCCTGGTGGGGCCAAGCTGTTACCCGTATTACTTTTTCAAAAGGCCTGCGAGAAATTCAAACATTTCCCTGGTCGTTTTATCTTCTGCCTCGCCCAGGCCGGAGTTGATCGTGGTGTGGGTTTTACCCACCGCACCATAGGCTTTGGCCAGAAAACCCGATTCCTTTAATACAGCAACCAGCCGTCGTGATTGCAAATCCGTTTCCGGATGGCCCGCCACATGCAAAATCAACACCGGAGGGATATTCTTGCCCTTTGCAACATGAGTAACAGGGGACAAATCCTTCTGCTGTTTTTCGTCACCAAACTTCTTTTTGTAAATATTCGCCCGCCTCTCTTCCACCGTGGCAATTTGCAAAGGCACATCGTAGGTGTCGCCATCCACCGGCACGCAACTCTTAATTATGGACAAAGAGAGTTTTTCCGCTTTCAAGTAACGATCATCCGTGCATACCAGGGCGGCTAACTGCGCCCCAGCGGAGTGGCCCATGACAATAATCCTTTCCGGATCGCCACCGTAATCTCCGGCGTGGTCATGCACCCAGCGGATCGACTTGGCAATGTCGCCGGCCATTTCTTTGATGGTAACGCTGGGAAGCAACCTGTAGTTGGTCGAGACAAGGACAAACCCTTTTTCCGTAAAGGCCTGAGGTTTCAAATTCACTTCCTCTTTTTTTCCAGCTTGCCAGCCTCCGCCGTGAATCCAAAAGGCAATGGGAAGGCCTTTGCCTTCAGCAGGGGTGTAAATGTCCAGCATTTGCCTTTCGTTTTTTGTCCCGGCATAAGGAATGTTTAAATGGACCTTGGGTTCTGCCCCAGGCAAAGTGACGGAAAAGGAAAAGCCAAGGAGAAGAAGAGAGTTAATCATGGTCACCCGGGGGGAAAGAGAACAAGGCAGCAGTCAATACCGTATCGGGAAAAACCCTGGGTTCCAAGGATATAATGGCGCTGCCCCCCAGGATTATTCGTGTTTCATTTTTCCAAGGAAAAAGCGGTCTGCAGACCACCATCGTCTTAATGGGCCTAACACTTAAAAGCGAGCATAAATCAAAAGACGGGAATTGCCAGGAAAGGTCAAAGAATCAAGATGGGCGCTACTGGATTCGAACCAGTGACTTCCACCGTGTGAGGATGGCACTCTAGCCGCTGAGTTAAGCGCCCTGTGTGGACATATAGTATGGTTTGGGCGAGAGAATAGCAATTAACCCCAAGGAGGTGCTGCCTTTGGAGTCGATTCGCTGCTAGCAGGAATGTCTTCAAACTTGGGGGCTGTGGAGGCGATTTTCTGCGGCGGTTTTGCCGCCTCCGCCTGGGCCGGAGCCTGGCTGGAGGTCGAGGAAATGTCCACATCGTCTTCGATGCCGCGAATTCCCTTTTTGAATTCAACGATTCCCTTGCCCAAGTAACGGCCCACCTCGGGAAGTTTCCTCCCGAACAGCAATACGCCGATCACCAACAGGACCAACATTTCCGTCATTCCCAAGCTAGGGAAAAATCCAAATAATGGGGCCATGGCCAATCTCCTGCACTCTAAAAAAATCCTTGGAAATCGCTTCAAGGAGGGATTTAATAATCCTATTAACTATAACAGGAAAAGAGCCGGGGAAAAGGGATAATCCCTCAATACCCTCGCCTGGCTGTTAACCCTGGTGTTGATTTTAGCGGTTTTTCCCAGGCAAGGTGTTTTTCTGGGCTAAAAAAGCAAAATTTCTGGAGATTCCCCCATGGGCAAACGGACACTTCTATCCTCGATCTTTCTAATTTTCCCGGGGTTACTCCTGGCTCAACCGGTTGCTCCTGAGGAGCTATATCCCCTGGGTGAGGGAACCACCTGGAAATTCAAAACCAGCGATGGCAGAACCATCGTCCAGAAGGTCACGCGAGAAGAAAAAATCAACGATTACCCAGGCATGCTGCTGGAAACCTCGGAAGGCGGAAAAATTCTCGCCACCGAGCATCTGGGGATAAGTTCCGACGGCATCTACCGTTTCACCTTGAACGGGAACAAACTAGACAGGGGATTAATTGTTTTGAAAAAGAACCTCAAGTCCGGGGACACCTGGACTGTGGACGGGGTTTTGGAAACCGGGCCAGTGTCTGGAAAAGTGTCGGTCAAGGAAGAAGAGGTTGCAGTTCCTTTGGGAAAATTCAAAACTTTCGCCGTCAAGGCAGAATACGCGGACAAGGACGGGAAGAAACATTTTGTCACCAGTTATTACGCCCTGGGGAAAGGGATGGTCCGTCAAAGCTTTGAACTGGCAAACAAGTCGACCTTTTCTCTGGAGTTACTCGAGTACACGCCGGGAAAGAAATCCGCCGCGCCTTTGCCCGCCGGTGGGGAAAGCAAAAAGCTCCCTTGAAACCCATTTGATGTGGGATGACCGCAGCCAACTTGGGCCCCAAAGCAATACACAAGCCCGTAGCGTGTGCGACATTTGCTTTGAACTAAGGATTCACTTTAAACTTTGCGGTAACGGGGAAGTGATCGCTGTAGCCGCGGGCGCCGGCTTTTGTCTTTTCATTGCCAAACCTCTTGGGATGGCCTTTAGCATCGGCGGGCGGATTACTGTTGTAAATCGCGGCGCTGTTTTCTACCAACGACCAGCCCTTGGAGTCCAGCAACCCAGGGGACACCAAGATCTGATCAAAAACATCGGGTTTATTGCGGTAGTACAGGGTGCCCTTGTCTTCCTTCCGGAAACGGACAAAAGGATTGTACAAAGGGAATTCGAGCCATGCCGAGGGCGTGGAATTTTTCTGTACGCCTGAGGCAATGTTCAAAGTTCTCTTGGCGCTGGCCTGCGATTTCAAATTCTTTTCCAGCGGCTCTTCTTCCGGATTGGCATTAAAGTCCCCACAGACCAGATAGTCTATATCCGGATTGTTCCTGGCCATGGCGATATAGTTGCCATGAATCTGGTCGGCGTATTTCTTGCGTGAGGCGCCATCCTTGTCGGAAACCTTGGAAGTCCAGTGGGAAGCGACGACGAGCAATTCCTTGCCATCCAAAAGGATTGGCACCTCCAGGATCCTCAGCCTTTTCCCCAGAAGAGTGACCTGGTTTTGTTTGATGGGAATTTTACTGATCACACAGGTGGCAATGGCCCGGCCACCGTGGGGGTTTTTGAAAGCGATAGAGGTGTAGGGATCGGCGTTTTCCAGGCGGGAATTTAAGGCAGCCATGAGGATTTCCGGCGAGCGGGAGGCTTCTTCGACTTCAGCCAGCGCAAGAATGTCCGGCCCTTTGCCCCCATTCATTTTCATAATTATTTCGGTCAGGCGGTCTACCTTGAGACGAAAATCGGCAGGATTCTTCGAAAACCAATGGTCGTACTCCTTGTCGGCTTCGAAGGAGTGCTTATCGGCGACATTATCGAAAAAGTTCTCCACATTCCAGAAGCAAAAGAAAACCTCACGGCCGTTGGCAGGGGCGAGAGAACGGTTTTGCACCGGTTCGGGCACACAGCCCGGCAGCCAAAAGGCCAGGAACAACAAGCCCATTTTGATTTGCTGAGTCATGGAAATTCCTTTCCCTTGCCCCTGTTTCATCAACTTGAGATTGAGGCTTAAACCGGTTTTGGAGTACTTTCTAGCTTACCAGGGTCTGGAACGCTTCCAGGCAGTTCCCTTGTACTCTTGAAAGGCGGGAGAGATCAACATGAATGGGAACCAACGGGCCTTTTGGCTGATCATAGGTTGCGCTTTCGGGCTGGGCATGGGCTGGCTGGGGTACTTCTTCAACCGGCCGGTTTACGCGTACAGCGACCGCCATGGGGATTACGCCCTCTGCACCGGGCCGCTTCTGGTCAACGCCACCATCCCCACCGAGGGAGTTTGGCTATTGGATTACAAAGGGGGGAAGCTGCAGGCGTCAGTAATCGACCGCGTGGGGGGAAAAATGGCGGCCTGGGCTGAGCTTGACTTGGCCGAGGAATTCGCCGTTCCCGCGCGGCAAGCGCCGCATTTCCTCATGACCACCGGCATCGTGGGGAAGGAACAGTCCGCACTCTACCTTGTGGAAACAACCACGGGGAAAATAGGCGTTTACACCATGGGACCGCGTTTGGATGGGCAGCCGGGCGTTTCCATCCGCAGACAGGACTTGTCGCTGTTTCGCAAATCGAATTGAACCGGACTCAAACAGGTGTTTCTTTTTTATCACCCAAGCCTGAAAGCACCGCGATCCATCTGCTGGCCGCCCAGATAAGCAGGACCAAAATCGAGGACATGACAAAAATGGTCATGCTCAGACGCAGTGCCACGGGCAGCAATTCCGCAAAGCTGTTGACGCCGGAAAGCGACTGAATCCAACCGCGGATCATGGTGGCCCCAGCCGTCATTGTCGTCGTGGTGACAAAAGCCATGGGCACAATGGTGATCCAAATAAATTTACCTTTTCCATTATGCACCATCACGGTGGTCACCAGGGCCAGGGCCAAGGCTGCAAGAAGCTGGTTGGCGATGCCAAACATGGGCCAAATGGTGCCAATTGAACCTGTGTAAACCAGGCTGCCCCATGCCAGGGTGATGAGGAAGGTAGAGAGCAAAGCGCCGGGAATCCAATCAGTTCTGGCAAACTTTGGATGCACATGGCCAAACATTTCCTGCAAGAGGAAACGGGCAATCCGCGTGCCGGTGTCAATGGTGGTCAGGATAAAGAGGGCTTCGAACATGATGGCGAAGTGGTACCAGTACTTCATCAGGTGGTCGAAGGGGATGCCCAACTGGTTGAGCGGTTTAGAAAGGATAAGCGACATGCCAACGGCAAGTGTGACGGCGCCACCCGTGCGCCCGCGCAGCGATTCTCCCCCCACCTGATTTTCAATCGTATTAAGGTCGAGGTGTTCGAGTCCACCGGCCGAGCCCAGCTCCTGATGCAGCTTGTCCACTTGGGGTTTCCATTTATCCGCCTGTTCCAAACCGATGTTGATCTCGTAATAAATTTTCGGGTCGAGTGAGGCGGCGGCAATCAAGGCGACAATCCCCACCAGACCTTCCATCAACATGCTGCCGTAGCCAATCATGCGGATATCGGTTTCGCGGTTGATCATCTTGGGAGTGGTGCCTGAAGCTACCAGGGAATGAAAGCCGGAGATGGCCCCGCACATGATGCAAATGAAGACGAAAGGGAATAACCCGCCTGCAAAGGTGGGGCCGCCGGCAGAAAAGACCGGCTCCACCGGCCGATGCACCAGCACAGGGTTGGCCACCAGCACGCCAGCCACCAGCAAAATGATCGTTCCCACTTTGAGGAAGCTGGAGATGTAATCGCGCGGGCAAAGGAGCAGCCAAACGGGCAAAACCGAGGCGACAAAACCATAGACGCACAGCGCCATTACGGTTTGCCCCTTTCCAAGAGAGAACCAGGGTTCCAAGGGCGAGCCAGGGATCCAGTTACCTGCCACGGTCGCGGCCAGGACTCCCGCTGCCCCGATCAATGACGCCTCCACCACTTTCCCTTTTCGAAAGCGGTACAGGTACAAGCCGACAAACAAGGCGATGGGAATGGTGCAGGCGATGGTGAATACCCCCCAGGAACTCCCGGGTACATACTGCGCGCCGCCATTAGGAAGGATAATGGGCCCACCTACCTGCTGCAGTGCAATCTCGGGAAGGCGCCCTGCGGCAGGCAATACCAAATGGAATGAATGGTCTCGGCGAGTTGGCTCCGCCGACTTGCCAAACTGAAACTCGCATCCCGAGGGAAAAGTGTATACCGCTTCGCTAGCGTTGGAGTGAACGCTGTCTGGCGTGATTTTTTCACCTGCGGGCAATTGAATTCGTGTTCCCTTGGGGAAGGGAATGGTTTCGCCGCCCAGAGCCTTGACCACAACAAAACCCAAGCCGGCGAGGGCGATCACAACAATGAAGAGAATGGCAGCGGAAGAAATGATGCCGGCCCAGGGGCCCAGTTCAGCGCGCGCGATTTCCGCCAGTGATTTCCCTCCCCGGCGAACCGATGCCGCCAGCACCAGCATGTCCTGGACCGCGCCCGCAAGGCAGACGCCAATCACCAGCCAGAGCAAGCCTGGCATGTAACCGTATTGAATGGCCAGAACCGGGCCAATGAGAGGCCCTGCGCCACTGATGGCAGCAAAATGGTGGCCAAATAAGACCCATCGGTTTGTCGGGTGGTAGTTTTGTCCATCGTTGAATTGATGTGCAGGAGTAATTTTGCTGTCGTCCAGCGCGGCCAGCTTGGCGGCCAAAAAAGCGCTGTAATAGCGATAGGCCAGGGCCAAAATGCACAGGACAAAAAGCAAGACCGGCATGGCGTGCAAGGCCGTGCGACCGCCCAGGTCTTCCCAAAAAACTGCTGCAACCAGCATTTCACCTTCCCTAAAAAAAAACTGGCAGGGCGTATTACAGCCCTGCCAGCTCATTCTGTCAAGGATTCCCCAGGGCTACTGATTGGCCCTGGAGAATTCTTCGTCGATAGCTTTCATCTCAGCGCTTTCGGTCTTCGATTGCCACCAGGCCCAGCCGACTGCAACCAGGCCGACACCCAGAACGGACAGGCCGATGGTAAAGCGCTGGTCCAAATTTGTGCCGTCCTTCAAATTGAAGGCCATCACCAGTGGCAGGATCAACAGGCTGACCATGTTCATCACCTTGATGAGCGGGTTCAAAGCCGGGCCGGCAGTATCCTTGAGCGGGTCGCCCACGGTGTCGCCAGTGATCGAGGCCATGTGCGACTCGGAACCTTTGCCGGTGGTGGCGGTTTTCGGCTGATCCTCAATCGTCTTCTTGGCGTTATCCCAGGCGCCGCCCGAGTTCGCCATGAAGACAGCGATCAACTGGCCGACAACAATCATGCCAGCAAGGTAGCCACCCAGTGCGTAAGGGCCCATGGCAAAGCCGACAATAACCGGCGCGAAAATCGCCAGCAACCCTGGGCCGATTAATTCCCTTTGCGCGGTCGAGGTGCAGATATCGACTACCCTGCCGTAGTTCGGCTTCTTGGTACCCGCCCAGATTTCCTTGTCGCGGAATTGGGCCCGGCATTCCTGAACGATCAGGAAGGCGGCGCGGCCCACCGCCCGAATGGTCATGCTGCTGAAGAGGAAGGGAACCGCCCCGCCGATCATCATGCCGATGAACACATACGGATCGGCCAAGTTCAACTTGGCGGCGCCCACCATGAATTCCTCAATGCTCAGGTTGGTGATGGCGTCCTCGCCTTTGCCCGTGGCAACCACGGCGATAAAGGAGGCGAAAAGCGACACCGCCGCCAAAACTGCCGAGCCAATGGCTATGCCCTTGGTGATGGCTTTGGTCGTGTTGCCCACTGCGTCGAGGTCGGCCAAAATCTGCCGACTCTTCTTGTAGCTCGCTTCGTCCATGTAATCGGGATGGCTTGGAGGCAACGGCTGGTTGTTCTCGTCGCGATTGTAACCCATTTCGCCGATGCCATTAGCGTTATCGGCAATGGGCCCGAAGACATCCATGCTGATGATATTGCCGGTCAGGGTTAACATGCCAATGCCGCACATGGCCACGCCGTAGGCGATGAAAATCGGGTTGGTACCGGAATAAACCAGGACCGAACCCAATATAGCAGCGGAAATAATGAGCACAGCCCAGACCGCGCTTTCATAACCCAAGGCCAAGCCCTGAATAATGTTGGTAGCATGTCCGGTGCGGCAAGCCTTGGCCAATTGTTTGACCGGATCGTGTTCCGTACTGGTCCAGTAATCCGTGCACCAGTGCAGCGCCAAGGCCAAGGCAATGCCGATGAGGCAAGTGACAATGGGCCGCCAATCGAAACCGACTTTCAATGGCATGTACTTCTGCGCCATGGCAACTACCGGTTCATCCGCAATAGCGGCTTGCTTGTCCCGGGCTTTCTTCCATTCGGAGTTGATGGAGGCAATGTAAGCCTCGCGGGGTTTTTCATCCTTGGGAACCACAGTTTCGATCTTGGTTCCAGCCACCTGGTTCAACTTGTCAATGAACGCTTTCTCTTTATAGAGTCCGCGTTTTATCGACTCGCCAACAATGTATTCTGGCGACGGGCGGAGGTAAATCGCGCCCAAAGCACAAATGGCCACCACGCTGATGAGGGCGCCCATCCAAAAACCCTTGGTCACCGCGCCCATGGCGGACTTCACGCCTTCCTGGCTTTCCGCCTTGACCTGGCTTGTGGAAATGATGCTGCCAATCACGCCGATGGCGTGCACCAGCAAGGGAAAAACCACCCCCATGTGGCCAAAGCTGGCCATGCCGAGGATAAGAGCCGCGACAATGGTTACTTCATAGCTTTCGAAAATGTCCGCTGCCATGCCAGCGCAATCGCCGACATTGTCGCCGACATTGTCGGCGATGGTGGCGGCATTACGGGGATCGTCTTCGGGAATGCCAGCTTCAATTTTGCCCACGAGGTCGGCGCCAACATCCGCGGCCTTGGTGTAAATACCGCCGCCAACGCGCATGAAGAGCGCCAGCAGGGTTCCGCCAAAACCGAAGCCAAGAAGCACTTCGAACGCTTTTTCACCGTAGTAAAGGAAAATCAGCGTGCCGCCCAAAAGGCCCAAGCCGTCGGTGAGCATTCCGGTAACGGTCCCGGAGCGGTAGCCAATCTGCAGCGCCCTGCCAAAGCTTTCCCTGGCGGCGGCGGCAACTTTCAAATTCCCAATTGTCGCCATGCGCATGCCAAACAACCCCACCATGGCGCTAAACAGCGATCCCATGAGGAAGGCCACACCGCGCCCAATGGCAATCTGAATTTCTGTGTTATTATTCGGGTCGTTCCACGGCCACTTGGTGGCCACCAGAACGCCCGCAATCACGAAGATCAAGGCCGACACCACGGTGAACTGCCTGCGCAAGTAGGCATAGGCCCCTTCGCGCACGGCCCGTGCAATCTCTTGCATGGCCGCGGTGCCATTGCCTGCCGCATTGACATACTGGTTCAGCCAGCGGGCGTAGATTAATCCGGAGATGGCAATGACCAGATTCATCACCAGGGCGAATTTTTCAAACATGGTGAAGTTGGAGTCGCTGCTGAAAAGACTGAACGGGTGCCATTCCTCGCCACCCTGACCGCTACTCCCGACGCCAACTCCCGCGGCGCCCATTAAGCCGATAGCCAAAAACGCAAACATCAGCCATAACATGCGATTGGGAAATGGTTGAATTTTCTTCTTGAGAAACTTCTTCATTCTGAATTCCTTAATAAGCCAATGAAATCGGGCGGCCAAGACCCCTCGTACACAATCCTAATTTGCTAGAGTCAAATGAGAGCTTGCCAAGGCGACCCTTGAAAACAGGGAAGGTAAAAATCTAATCCTTCACATCCTTTTTCACCACTCTAAACGACCAAGGTAGGATAAGAACTCGGTTGCCCCTAGTCTACGGGTAGGCCAAAATCTGTTGTCGAACATCCAGGCCGGTAACACCTTTCCAAAAATGATTTAGAGCTTCCAGGGTGGAATCCGGGCGCGTCAACCGAACACTATTGAAGGTGTGCACATGGGCAAAACAAAAGCTGGTGCCAGTTAATAGCGCGGCATCTCCCACCTTGACATCCTGGGGACTCAGCGGTTTTTCTTCCCAGGCAATGCCGTTTTCCATGGCAAATTTTCGAGTAACTTCCAGAGTAACACCCGGAAGGACCGAACCTATTGGAGGAACCAAAAACAGTTGTTTTCCCAAAGGTTTCTCGGGGTTTTTCACCAGAACAAAATTGGCGAAAGCCGTCTCCGTCAAATGCCCTTGCATATCTAGCAGCATGGCCTCCGCCGATGGGTTCATCCGCTTCACTTCGCGGTTGCCCATCCACCAATGCAATCTGGATCGGTGTTTAATCCCAGTGGGCAAAAGGGAATTAGGCGCTTGGCGGATTGCAGGGGTGGCCAGATCGACCCCTTCGTGGATCCATTTCTGGTAGCGCTGCAGGGGCAGTGGAAAGGAGTGAATCCCCAAAACTGGATTGGCTTCACCAGGCCCGCCTTCCTGGCCGAAATAATAACCCACGGCCCCCGGGGTGGCGAAAAGAACCAGGGCTAAATCCTGTTTTTTCTTCAGGTGGCGGGCGTTGTGCTGAATTAATTCACCAGCTACCGTCTCCACTTCTCCCTTTCCGTAATTCAACGGGATGCAGGCATGTTCCGCGCTGAGAAAAAACCGATCAAGGTGCTGGGACAGGCGAAAAGGAATATGATTGAAAGTCCTGATCAGATCAGTGACGGTGGCGCCAAAAATCAGCCCTGTGTCATTCCAGGGTAAAACAGCTTCGGTTTGAGGAATGAACTGGCCATTCAACCAAACCATTGGTCCCTTCATAAAAAACCCGCCCAGGATCTAGGCCGCTTTACTCCAAGGATTGCCAACCAACCCTTCCAAAAGTCGCAAGGTTTTCCCGGTTGCCCCTTTTTGCGAAAGGACAAACTCCCTGGCCTTTTCTCCCATTTCCCTT
Source organism: Gemmataceae bacterium (assembly GCA_009692005.1). Classification (GTDB taxonomy): domain Bacteria; phylum Planctomycetota; class Planctomycetia; order Gemmatales; family Gemmataceae; genus SHZZ01. Next base: position 68,479 of record SHZZ01000004.1, read on the forward strand.
CGCCTAATTGGGTGGGATGCCAGCAAACGAACTGCCTGGTCCATTTCCTTTTCTGATTGAATCTTCATGGCCCCGCCAGTTGCGATCAAATCCTTGGCCACTTCCTTGAAATTCCACACATGGGGCCCAAAGAAAACCGCCGCCCCGCAGGCTGCCGGTTCGATCATATTCTGCCCGCCCCGTTTTCCATCCAGACTTCCGCCCACGAAAGCCAGATCGGCCAATTGCCATACTTGTTTCAATTCGCCAAGGGTATCGACCAGGATGATTCTTTCCTCAGTTGGTTGCGCGGAGCTTAATTTCGACCGCCGTGCGAAGGAATGCCCTGCTTCCCCAAGCATCCTGGCGACGGGATCAAACTGATCGGGTTGCCTGGGCACCAGGATCAAGCGCAACTGGGGAATTTCCCCGGCCAGACGGTTAAAGGCATCCAGCACCCAGGATTCCTCGGGGGATTGCGTGCTGCCTGCAACCCAAATGATTTGATTGTCTTGGATCTGGAATATTTCCCGTAATTCAACCACCTTGGGGTTGCCGGGATCGGGGACGGCGCCCTCGTACTTGATAGACCCAGTAAGGGCGATTCGGCTTTCCGGCACATCCATATCGCGGAAAAACCCCGCCGTCGCCGGGTCCTGGACCGCAAACAAGTTCACCTGAGAAAGCAAGGGCCTTGTCCACCATCGCATCCACCGGTAACGCCGTTGGCTTTTAGGGCTCATGCGCGCATTGATCACCGCCACCGGCACACCTCTGGACCTGGCCAAAGCCAGGAAAGTGGGCCAAAGTTCACTTTCAGCAAGGACAATCTGGGTAGGCTGAACCTTATCCAGCGCACGCCTGACAGCCCAAGAGAAATCCAGGGGAAAGGGGAATACCAACAAGTCGGAAAAACACCGACGAGCTTCCAAAAGGCCATTGTCCGTTGACGCGGAGATCACCAAATTCCAAAGCGGATTTTCTTTCCTCGCCAGCGCAATCAACTGGCGCAAGAGGTGGATTTCCCCAACGCTTACCCCATGAAACCAAAAGGTAGGGGCATCTCCGCCTCCCGGCCGGCGTGGAACTGCACCCAAAAAACGGTCCCACAGCACCGCCAGGGATTTTCCTTTCCTCCAAGATCGGTAAAGGATCCAGGGGGAAAGCAGGATGAGGAGAATGAACCCGAGAAAATCCCGAACCAGCACCATGGGGATTCCTTTCCCAATTGGCCTGAACACTATTAAACCGCGGTCGATCTCATGCAGCAATTCTTGTATTTCTTGCCGCTTCCACACGGACAGGGGGCGTTTCTGCCCACCCGTTCCCCGCGGTTGCGGATTGTTTCCACTTTCTTTTCCGGCTGGGGTTGCGAGGTCTCCTGGTCGCCAGCAGTGTCGGCGGGCTCCAATCGGGGGGCCGCTTCATGCGTGGCCGAACCGATTACCCACACCGTATCCTTCACTTCTTCCGCTTCTTCCATGCGGAACACCAGTTCGCCAACCCGTTCTTCAATCCCTTCCCACATTTCCTCGAAAATTTTCATCCCTTCCCGCTTGTAAACGGTCTTGGGGTCTTCCTGGGCATAGCCGCGCAGCCCAACCGTGGAGCGCAATTGGTCCATGGTATGCAGGTGGTTCTTCCAAGCGCTATCGAGCTGGGCCAAAAGGAGGCCGCGTTCCATGAGGCGGATTTCAGGCCGGTAGCGATTGTCATAAGTCGACCACAGCGCTTGCCTGGCCTGTTCGCTGGAAATACCGGTCAAAGCGGAGGCATCGACTTTCAAATTGAATTCCGCTTGAATAGCGGCGGCAAGTTCTTGGGCATCGGCAGCTTCCGATATTTCAGCCCCTTCAAAAGCTTGACTGATAAGAACGTCGAGGCGCTCTTGGCTGGCCCCTGGCATGGCTATGGCGCTTTGCTTTAAGAGCAATTCCTGCAAGCCAGCCCTGGAAAAAGTTCTAAACGATTCTTCGGAAAGCGAGCTGACTTGGCCGGGAAAGCGCAAGTGGGCCCATTGAAACAAACCCTCGCGGTTGTATTTCTGCCCGCCATGATGTCCCTGGGCGCGTACGGGATCGCTCATGAAGCGGGCCATCGCCGCCGCCACGGGAAACGCTGTTTCCTTTTCCCGGTACAAAAGCCGCGCCCTCTCCAACATGATACCTTGGCATTCCAATGAGGTTTTTCCGCTGATGTCTTCCTCTTTTAGGCGGATTTGAAACCGGCTGGCAAACCAATTGATCAAGGAGAGCAGGCCCCATTTGGGCTGCAGCAAAGGCTCGCCTTCACTCAGGTCGATTTTTTCCACGGAATCGTCGGCGGCACGAGACAGGTGAGCGATCAAATCGCTTTTACCCACCAACTTCAATTCCTTCTCCGATATATTCAAGCCAAAGCGCTTATTCACCTGATTGGCCAGCGCCTGCCAATTCCATTCGCTTTCGTCTTCAGTTCCCAGATTTTCCTCGATGTAGTCCTGAAGCTGGGTGGTGACAACGCCCAGGGCCTTGTTCTTGGCGTATTGGCAAACCTCGTCGAATTGAGCGCGATCGAAATCTGCCGGATTAAATTCCACTCCAAGGCGCCCCGAGGCGAATGTCGCGAAACTGCTGGCCCCATACGACCGGTCGAGAAAGAGATCCAGGGCGCGCTCTAACTGGCTCTCGATCATTTTCAAAATCTGAATCTTGCAATTAGTGTCGTTCAAAATCTCCTGGCGGTAACCATAAACCCGCTTGCGCTGGGCATCCATGACTTCGTCGTATTCCAGCAGGTGCTTGCGGCTTTCGAAATGGCGCTCTTCCACCTTCTTTTGCGCTTTTTGAATCTGGCGAGAAACCATGGGGCTTTCAATGGCCTGGTCGTCCTCCATTCCCAAGCGCGTGAGAATGTTGCCCACCCATTCGCCCATAAAAATGCGCATGAGATCATCTTGCAAAGAGATGTAGAAGCGACCGGACCCGGGGTCGCCTTGCCTGCCGGAACGGCCGCGAAGCTGGTTATCAATACGGCGGGAATCATGCCTTTCAGTGCCGATGATGTGCATCCCGCCCATGCGCACGACTTTTTGCCCTTCTTCCTTCATCCGCTCGCCTTGCTCGATGGAATCGACAAGAGATTTCCACTCGGCTACGGGAACATCGAGGCGGGAGGCAAATTTATGCTTGAGCTGAGCCCAGGCCATGGTTTCCGGGTTGCCACCCAAGATGATGTCGGTGCCACGGCCCGCCATGTTGGTGGAGATGGTGACCGCGTTGATTCTTCCGGCCTGCGCCACGATTTCCGATTCCCTGGCGGCGTGTTCCGGCAAAGCGTTGAGCAGTTCGTGCTTGATCCCCTGCCTTTTCAGCATATCGCTGAGTCTTAACGACTTGTCAACATCGGTGGTGCCGATCAAGGTTGGCCGACCGGTGGCATGAACCTCGACAATCTCATTGATCACCGCTTTCCACTTTTCCTTTTCAGTGCGGTAAACCATATCCGGGTGGTTGATGCGAATTAAAGGTTTGTTGGTGGGTATGGCCAAGACTTCGAGCTTGTAGATTTTCCAGAATTCATCGGCCTCGGTCATGGCCGTGCCGGTCATGCCGCAGATTCTCTTGTACAGTTTGAAAAAATTCTGCAAGGTGATGGTTGCCAGGGTCTGGGTTTCCTCCTTGATCTTGACCCCATCACGGGAGTGCTTGGCTTCCACCGCCTGGTGCAGCCCATCGGACCATTGTCGGCCAATCATTAAGCGCCCGGTGAATTCATCGATAATAATGATGCTCATCTCCCCGGATTCGGGGTGATTCATGACCGCGTAGTGTTTGTCTTTCCTGTAAAGGTGATGGGCCTTGAGAGAATTGTCGATCAGGTGGGGCCACTCCATGTTTCCCGCGGTGTAAAAGCTCTCAACGCCCGCCAGTTCTTCGGCTTTTCGAATCCCCTCATCCGTCAGGTGGCAGGTGTGCTCTTTCTCTTTGACCTCAAAATACGCGCCGACTAACTGGCCTTCCTTGTTGAGAACCTTGGGGACCTGGCTCTGCAACTCACCCAAACGGACGGCGATTTCATTGGCCGTGGCGTAGCGTTTCAAATCGGAAAAGGCCTGCCCGGAAATGATCAAGGGCGTGCGCGCCTCGTCGATGAGGATATTGTCCACCTCGTCGATGACGGCGAAATTCAAACTCCGCTGACACTGGCGGTAAAACGGATCATATTGCTCATCGTCCCAGCGAGCCGGCTTCATGTTGTCGCGCAGGTAATCAAAGCCGAATTCGCTATTGGTGCCGTAAGTGATGTGGCATTCATAGGCGGCCCGGCGCAGGACCGGATCCATGTCGCTTTGAATAAACCCCGCGGTCATGCCCAGTGCGCGGAAGATGGGCAGCATCCATTCGCAATCGCGGCGGGCCAGGTAATCGTTGACCGTGATGATATGCACGCCCTTGCCGGTAAGGCCGTTCAAAAAAGCCGGCAGCGTGGCCACCAAGGTTTTCCCTTCGCCAGTCACCATCTCAGCAATGTTGCCCCGGTGCAGAATGATCCCGCCCAGGATCTGCACATCGAAATGGCGCATGTTTTTGCTGCGAAGGGCGGCTTCCCGGCAGGCGGCAAAGGCCTCCGGCAGCATCTCTTCAAGCGTTTCACCCTGGTTGAAGCGCTGGCGAAGCTGCTCCGTCATTTGCGCCAATTCCCCTTCGGACCTGGCGCGCATCGTTTCTTCCAACTCGCACACTTTGGCCAGCATCGAATTGGGAATTACTTTGGGAACGCTATCCGCCTTGTCGGCGCGAGCATAACCCAATGAGCGAATGTAGCGCTCGTTGCTTGAACCAAAAAGTCCAAGGAGCATTTTGCCAAAGACTTCAGGCAGAGCGCCGAAGAACTCCAGAATGCGATCCAATAAACCCGATTGCACCGCCATTAAGAAGCTCCAAGGACCAAAAAAGCCCGGCCAGGATAACCTCCCGGCCGCATTTCCACTTCTGGAAGTCTAGGAGGCAGCATGAGTTCGGGTCAATATGGACAAGAATTATTGACCTGGAAAGACCCCGCTGACCGGCGTCGTCGCTTTTTTCCTCACCCAGCCCACTGTTATCGACCCTGGGTTCATGCTCGTCTGAAATTCCAACTGGCTGGGCAGCATTTGCACTAGCTCTCTCCTCTCCCGCCCTGAACGAACCAGTACCAGCGTATCGTTCCTGCCACGCAAAAACTCAATCATTTTTTCCTTCTCGCCATTGCCAAAGGTCTGAATCCTGGCCCCTGGCAAGTAAAAAGGAATGCTATCCCAACGATGGGGATAACAGACCACAACCTCAGGCGCCCCCTGCCCCAGCCGAAGATGTTCCCTCAAATGTCCCCTCAGTGAAAAGGCATTGTTGTAGGCCGGCAAGATTTCTCTAACCCCAAGCCAAAGGAAAAGGAAGGTCGCCACCCCGGCCAGACCCCAGGAAGCCCGCAGATCCTCTTTAGCCATGGTTAGCAAAAGAACCAAGGCGCCAGATCCCAAGGAAAGAAGGGAAAAAACCAAAGCCGCTTCCGGCCGGATCAACCCCCGCGCCACCGCGGCCAAGGACAGACCTCCCGCCAGGAACAGCAAGCCGCCTATCCACGACAAACAAAACCGTGAGTTCAAACTCCAAAGCGCCGGCCAAATTCCTTCGGGACATTGTTTTTCAAGGAGGAAAACCACTCTGCAACCAAGCGCCATCGCCAAAGCAGGGAGCATGGGGAGTAGGTAGATCGGTCGTTTGCATAAGGCCAGGGAAAAGAAGAGGAGGGAGAAAAAGGCGGCCAAGAGGCAAAACCCGCCGAGCATTCCCAGCCCTGCCCCATTGCCAGTAGGCCGAAAGCCATCCCGAAGCAAGCCCGGGAGGAATATTACCCACGGGACCATGCCCAAAACCAACTGCGGCAGGAAAAACCAGAACGGCTCTTGGTGATCGTAAGGAGAAACAAAGCGGAAAAAGTTCTGGCCAAAATAAAAATATTGGAAAAAGTCCGGTTCACGAAGGGATACTGCGATCTGCCAAGGAAGAGTTATCCCCACGGCAACCGCCAAGACCATCAACCAGTTTCCCAATCCAAGCTTGGCGGAGCGCTTGTCGAGAAACGCCCATAGACCCAGAGGAATGCCAATCAGGAGGAAGGCCACCGGTCCCTTGGCCAGAAAGCCCAAGCCGGCACACAACCCCGCCAGGAGAAGGTAGGAGCGCCGAATCTTCGGCCCTTGGCAGGAAAGGAAACCAAAAGCCAAACCGCCAGTGACAAATAATCCAAGTAAAACATCCGGCGAGAGCATTCGGCCCAAATAAATGAATCGGTTGGACAGGCAAAGGAAAAATCCCGCCAAAAGTCCTTCCCATCTGCAGCCCGAGGCCCAGCCCCAAAAGGCTAACAAGAAAACTGTACCCACACCCGCAAGGCAGGGAATCAACCGGGCCGCCCAATCGTGAGTTCCAAATATTTGGTAAGCCCCCATGACCGCCCAATAGGCCAAAGGGGGCTTGTCCAGGTAAGGGCTGCCATGCAAAAGAGGAACCACCCACTCATTGGCCAGGAGCATTTCCCTGGGGACTTCCGCATAGCGGGCTTCCTGAGGTTCCAACAACGGGGCGCGCAACCGGGTGCCAAACAAAAAGGAGGCGAAGGCAAAAAGCAACAGCAGGGCAAACCCATAGGAAAGACGGCCCCCATGCCAGGCGCTTTGTCCGGATTGCACGTCCCTGCCTGTGCAGACCTTGCAAGTCCACCAGTAAGGGATCAAAGCACGCAAGGTCTTGGGCACCTCGAAAAGGCCCACTTTGCTTTCCCCGGCGTGACGGCGCCGATGCCGAACAGGAAATTCTTTTACCACAAGGCCCTGGGCGGCGGCCTTGTGAAGCATTTCCGTGTTGACGAAAAAACCCTCGGTCTCGGGCAGTATTTTTTTCAGGGCCTCCTTCCGGAAAACTTTCAAGGCGCAATCGCAATCGCGCACCTGGGTATTCAATAACGACCGCGCCAGGAGGTTGTAACCGCCTGAAAGAAACTTGCGGAATTTAGGATCTTGGCGATCTTGCCGGTAGCCTACGGCCAAGTCGGCATCGGCGCACCCTTCAAGGAGCGGCTTCAAGTCGGCAAGGTGGAATTGCGAGTCGGCATCGGTGAAGGCGACGAGTTCAAAGCGCGCAGCCTGAAACCCAGTTCGCAGCGCCCCGCCGTAACCCCGGTTCAATTCATGGCGGAATACACGCGTATGAGTAAAACGCGCTGCTGCTTTATTCGCTTTTTCAAAGGTAAGGTCCGCGCTGCCGTCATCCACCACCAGGATTTCAAAATCATCCAGCCCCAAAATGGCTAATTCCCTTTCGGCCTCCTCGATAGCATGGGCAATCCCGCCTGCCTCTTGGTAGGCTGGGATTACCAATGAAAGCCGGTTTGCTTTTTCTCGCACAGCCATGCGCATCCCATGAAACCCCGGCATTCCTTTGCCGGATTAGCAAAGGTTCCCACAATCCGGGGAAAACTGTCAAGGTGAGCTAACCGCATCCATTTCTTCCTTTCCCACAAACCTTTTCCCCACTAGGATGTGTTCATGATTCATCCCGACGCACCTCCTCAACCGGCATGGATCATTCTCCCAAATGGCCGGTTGATTCCATTTGAATCCGATCGAATCTGCGAGGACCTTTACCTTGCCAGTGTCAAGATGGGCAATCCAGATGCTTTTCTCATCCGGGAATTAACCGACGGCGTCGTCTTCACTCTCGCTTCCGAAAACCCAGGCGCCACACTCAAACTCGATTTCCTCGTGCAAGCGGTCACCAACTCCTTGCGCAATTTTGGCCACAGCGAACTCTCCGCCACTTACAATAAAATTGCCTTCAACCCCAGCGAACGAAGCGAGTCCTGGGATGAAGAAAGCGTTTTGTTCAAAAAGACCGCCAAGGGCCAAAAGTCCTTGTCCGAAGTTTCCCGCCAGAAAATGCTGCACTCGGTTTTCACGCCGGACATCTCCGGCGCCATCCAGGATGGCTGGATCCAGATGGCTGGACTGACTTTTCCCGATGGCCTTTTGTCCGCCACCTGGACCGATGGCGATTGGCTGGGGTTGGCCCTCCATCAACCCGATTCCCTTGGACCCACCATCCGCGCTCTGGCTGCCAGAAATATTCTCCTCGACAGCCCCGAAATCCACGCCCAGCATCTAGGACTTACCGATCCCGGCAAGATTAGTTTGGTCTTGCAACGGTTGGAAGCCGCCTTTCTGTCTGAAGGCGTTTCCGGAATCCTGCATCTGAATAATCCCCGCCAGCCCGGCTGGTTCCGCTTTTTGGTCCAAGGTCCCTTGTTTTCCCAAACGAAAAGGGATGATCAAGGAAAAGACCCTCTGAAAACAGCTAATGCCTTCCTCCGGGCCTGGATTTCACTTAATCCTTCGGCCCTGCGTTTGCATTGGCACCGTGGTGAAAGGGAATTGGCTGATACTGGGAAAATTCTGAGTCAACTGGCTCGTTCAGGCCGGCCATGGGCTTTTTCCTCGACAAAAAATCTCACCATTTCCTGGCTCAGCAAGGGCGTCACGCAGGAACAACCGGCTGTGCTGGACAAGGTCTATTTGCGCCTGGACCGGCTGGCCAAGGCCTGCCGCAGGAAAGGAATCCTGGATAAATTTCCCGAGCGGCTGCCAAGCCTGATCCGCTTGGGGATTTCCGCAGGGAATCAAAAACGGGCCTTCTTACGCCGACTGGAGAACCACCGCCGGGGAAATGAAACACCTGGCGCTTCCCTGGGTGCGGGCTTCCAATTAGAAAAGGCCCGCCTGGTGATAGCACCCCGGGGCCTGCCCGAACTTTTGGATTGCCAATTTCCTGGCGCTGAACCTAATGATGAAAAGGTATTACAATTGGCCCGTGTGGTTTTGAAGGAAATCCGCCAAACTCTTTTGCGCGAAGATCCCAAATCCACGGGGTCCCTTGTCCTGGATTTGTCCCACCTTTTGGATGTGAAGGAATCGCGGATTAAGGAATTGATGGACCGGCAGTTAGACCAGCCCCGCTCCATTTGCTTCGGATCAAAAAGGGATGTAGGTGAATGGTTAAATGCCGTTGGCCAGCCTGGAGACTGGATTGATTTGGCCAACCCGCAAGCCCCGGAAGGGGAAATGGACTGGCTGGCTGAAGCGGAGAAATGGCCGCGGATTCATGCAATAAGTTGGCCTGGGCCGGGATCTTCCAAGTGAAAACTGGCTCTCCCCTTGCCGGGTTCCACCCTGCCCCTTAGACTATTTATCTGCCGCATTGGGCGGTAATAGGGTCACTACGAGCCAATTTTAATTGTAAATGGAGTATTCATGCCGCATTCGCGCAGCGCCAAAAAAAATGTGCGCAAGTCAGAAAAACGGCGGCTAAAAAACAAAGCCGTTCTGCGCGAGCTTAGGCTGCAAATGAAGGTAGTTGAGGATAAGGCCGGTGGTTCCTTGGAGGAATTGCGCACTGAATGCGCTTTGGCCGCCAAGAAACTCGACAAGGCCGGCGCCCGCAGGGTTATCCACCCCAACAAGGCGTCTCGCTTGAAGTCGCATGTTGGCAAGTTGCTGGCGAAGAAGGAAAAAGGCCAGTAAGAATTGAAACAAGGAAAAAGCCCCGCGTTCCCCGCGGGGCTTTTTTTATATCGCCTTGCGGAATCGGCTGCGGTACTTCGGCAGGGATTGAATTTCGCTCTCTTCCCCTGGCGCCACCTCTTCCTCCCCTTTCTCCTCCTGGCTCCAAAGCCAAACGGTGAAGGCAGGCACCAGGATCGGCCGAACCACGAAGGTGTCCAGAATCACGCCAAAGGCCAGGGCGAAGCCAATTTGGAAAAGCGTGTTCAGCCCCGACAGCATCAAGGTGGCAAATGTCCCCGCCATGATTAAGCCGCAGGAAGTAATCGTTCCACCAGTCATGGCCAGGGCTTTTTTCGTCCCTTCAATGGCTCCAAGTTCCTTCCGCTCTTGCATCATTCGCGTGATCAACAAGATGTTGTAGTCAGCGCCGACCGCCACCAGGATGATGAACAGGAAAAAGGGAACTCGCCAATCGAGTTCGCCAATGGGCCGGCCGTCGTACCAATTGGCAACCAGCGAGGTTGCGCCGAGGGTGGCCAGATAGCTGAACAGCACCGTGGCCAGCAGGTATCCCGCGATCCAGGGATTGCGCACCAGGTAAAGCAGAATCAGGAAGATGCCTGTAAGAACCAAAATATTGATCCGCGCGCGGTCAGCCTCGGTCACCGTGGCCATGTCCTGCGCCGAAGCCGTGACTCCATAAAATTCAGCGTTTACGATGCGCTCCTTGCTGACCGACCAGGGCAATTGTTCCCGGGCCCAATACTTGAGTTTTTCCATGGTTGGCTGGCTGGAAGGGGCAAAGGGGTCGAGGTCGAGCACGACCTCCAACCGGGTGACATGGCGCAGTTGGGCGCGGTCGCGGTTGTCGCGGTTCACCAGGTGAGCCAGATAATATTCCCTCGCCTGGCGCATAATCTGCTCATCCACCCCTTGGACAATATTGGCCCAAATATTTTTCAAAATGCCCTGGGGATCCTCGTGCAATCCCTTGGGATTTTTCACCGGGGTGCCCAAGGGCTGGGTGAAACTCCGCACTTCCGCCACATGGGGAAGATTCAAAAATCCCTTGCTCAGGTGGGATAAGATTTGCTTGCCTTCCAGGTCGTCCCAAGGACGGTTGGATTCTAAAAGGATAATCACCGGGCCCAGTTCGCCCGGGATGAAATGCTCCTGGATTGATTTCATTCCCAAAATACTTTGCGACCGTTGCGAAAGTTCACCGGTGGCCCGGTAACTAGGGGAAATTTGCAAACCGAGAACAGCCAGGGGGGTCAAAACCGCCGTGACAACCAGAAGCGAAGTTATGGGGCGTGAAACGATCAGGTTGCCAAACCTTCCCCACAGGGTTTGCCTGTCCTGAAATGGAGATTTGCAAGTAACTTTCCCGGGCCAAAAGGCGACCTTGCCAAAGATAGCCAGGAGCGCAGGCGCCAGTGTGATCGAAGCCAGCAAGGCAACGAATAATCCCATGGCAATGGCTGGCCCGCCGCAACGCACCTTGGCGAATTCCGCCAAAATCATCAGGCCCATCCCGCAAATGACCGTTCCAGCGCTGGCAGTGATTGCGCCCCCGACTTTTTCCAATGCCATTACCAGGGCATCCGATCTGCTCAGGCCGTTTTCCAGCTCCTCGCGGTAACGGCTGATGAGAAACAAACAGTAATCCGTGCCGGCGCCGTAAAGCATCACCACCGCGAAAATGCGGCTGATATTCATCAATTGGAAACCGGGGATCAAGGTGCACAGGGCCAGAAATTCCAGGGCTATCCAGACGGCCCAGGCGATCGTCACCAGAGGTATTAGCGCCAGGCCAGGAGCCCGGTAAACAAAGAGAAGTGTCACGATCACAAGGAGAATGGTGGCCACCGTCGTGCTTTCGAGGCTGGAGCCCCCGGCACTGACCAGGTCGCGGCCAACCGCTGCCAGACCCGTGACCATGACCCGAACCGGACCGTTCACCTCTGTGGGAAAGTTTTCCCGAAACACCTTTTCAACCCGATCCACCGTTTGCCTGGTTTGATTGGCCATGTAGGGGGTTGCCAGGAACACCTGCACCAAGGAGCAAGATTTATTCTCGCTAACCAGCTTTTTCCCAATGATGGGGTCTTTTTCGTAGAGAATCTTGCCTATTTGCAAATTGGGTTCGGCGACTGCGAGTTTTCTCAAGGCCGTGACAGCGCGGTCAAGGAAAGAGTAATCCAACGCTTCCAGCGGGCCGCTTTTCCTCTCGACTAAAAAAACCGCCTTGCTGGCAAAGATGTCGCCCGGAAACGCCTCTTCCAAGAGGTGGTAACCACGCACACTATCGCAGCGCGCTGGGAGAAAGCGAATGTCGTCGTCTTGCGAATTCTTGTCCCACGAGGGGGCAAACCAAGTTGCAGAAACGCCCATGAGCAACCAGGCGCAGCAAATGAGCCACGGATGGTTGGCAGCAAATCGGCCTAACCAACGATACATGCTCCTGAAACTCCTTTTAGTGGAGCGCCCAGCGCAAATCCATTTGCGCTTCCTCAATAAACCGCGAAAGAACGAGGGGAGAACTGGAGAAAAGAGAACCCTCCCCAGTTTGGAAAATTGGGTAAACCCGCCTGCTGCCGCCTCGACTCTTCCCTTTTTACTAATGCCCGAGAAGCCTATTCCAAAGCAAGACCGATCCAAGTCGGTTTATGGTAATCCGCACCGATCACTTGGGTTTCAATCGGCTTTCCCACTGCCCTTGGCCAAGTCTGTTTTTTGGGAATATGGGTATGGCCACTCAAGACATGACTGACTTTGGAGTATTTTTCGACTTCCTTACCCAGAGTAAGGTTGCCTGCGTAGGCATTGGAGAAGTCCCACCCCATGATTTCAGTATCCTGGTGAATTTGGCAAGGAAGTATGGGGAAATGGGTGACTACAATAACCTGGGATACTTCTTTGTCTTTTTCTAATTTATCCAGTTTACCCAAAAATGCCGACGATACTTTGTGAGCAAACTCAGGGTCGGACCATTCCCAGTCCACCAGCAAGGCGTCGCTATTGCAATCAAACTTCTTCTGCGCGAATTCCAAATGGGAACAGGAAACCGTTGGCCCAGCGGCGGAATAGTCGTACCAGGCAATTGTACCCGCGAAACCTACACCTTTTACTTGAAAGGAATTTCCCTCCAGCCAATGGCAGCCTTCCTGGGAAACAGTTTCCGGCAGTTCCTCAAACCATAGCTTCTTGCTGTCGCTAAACCGCCTCACCCAGAGGTCATGGTTGCCCGGGATAACCAGAATAGGGCAGGGGATTTTCTTGCGGAACAATGCCAGACAGCGTTGAAAGTCCTGCAGTGATTCGCCCAAATCGCCGCCAATAATAAAGACTTCCGGCCCCCAGTCGGCGGCCTGGTTAGCAATCTCCTCTACCATCCAAGCTGGCGTGATTGGTTGGTGCAAATCGGCGGTAAACCCAATCTTCAATGCAGGCATGCCATTTCCTGAAAACTCTTGAGATGCTATCCCCAAGGAGAAAACCTATTCTCTTTTGGGTCATTGCTGGGCCCAGAATGGTTTGTCTTCCTTAACTGATAAGGTATACTCCAAGGTTACCAGGGAAACAACCATCAAGGCTAAATTCACCCATGATAAAGGGAAAGCAACTCAGGCATGAAATAGAAAAGCACCTTCCCAAGGTGCAAATGCCGGCGCAATACCTCGGCGGGGAACTTAACTCCATTGTCAAAGACCCCGCTGGCCTTCAGGGAAAAATGTGTTTCGCGTTTCCGGACGCTTACACCCTGGGCACCAGCCACCATGGCTTGCAGGTTCTTTATTCCACCATCAATCGCGATCCGCGCTGGGCCTGCGAACGGGCCTTTACTCCATGGACCGACTTTGAAAAAATCCTGCGGGAAAACCGCCTCCCTCTTTACAGCCTGGAAACATTCACACCGTTGGCCGACTTCGACCTCCTGGGCTTCACCCTGCAGTATGAAATCTGCTACACCAACATCCTGACGATGCTGGATTTGGGCGGCATCCCGCTAAGAAGCGCGGCCCGTGGCAACGAACATCCCCTGGTCATCGCCGGCGGACCAGGCGCGCAAAACCCCGAACTCCTCGCCCCCTTCATCGACCTTTTTGTCCTGGGGGACGGGGAGGAAAGCCTTCCCGCGGTTTTGGAAAAATGGCTGGAGTTAAAAAGAGACCCCGAACTGTCGCGTGAGGAACGGCTCGCCAGGCTGGCGGGGGCATTCCCCTGGGTTTATGCCCCGCGGTTTTACGAACCCGAGTACCACGCCGATGGCACCCTGGCTGCGCTCAACCGCACCCGCAATGATGTCCCCCAGGAAATCCTGGCCTGCACCATCGGCAAAGATTTCGATTCCTTTCCACTGCCTGTGAAGCCCATAGTTCCTTTCGTGAAAACGCCGCACGATCGCATCGCCATTGAAATCATGCGCGGTTGCCCCTGGCAATGCCGCTTCTGCCAGTCCACCGTGATCAAGCGTCCCCTGCGCGTCCGATCCGTGGAAACCATTGTGCAAGCGGGGTTGGAAAGCTACCGGAATACAGGTTGCGATGAGATTAGCCTGCTAAGTTTGAGTACCAGCGATTATCCCTATTTCGAGGAACTGGTGCAGCGGATGCATGAGGTGTTTACCCCGTTGGGCGTAAATGTCTCGCTGCCAAGCCTGCGGATCAACACGCAATTGCGCACGCTGCCCAAGCTGATTCGTGGCATCCGCCGCAGCGGCCTGACCCTGGCCCCGGAAGTTGCCCGCGACGACATGCGCGAACAGATCCGCAAGAAAATCAAGAACGACGACCTGTTCGAAGGCTGCCGCGAAGCCTTCAAGAATGGCTGGCAAAGGGTCAAACTCTATTTCCTTTGCGGTTTGCCCGGTGAACGGGCGGTTGACCTCGACGGCATTGTCGAAATGGCAGAAACCATCTCGCGCATCGGCAAGGAAGTCACCGGGCGCTACAAAGAAGTCACCGCTTCGGTCTCCAATTTTGTTCCCAAGCCGCACACCCCTTACCAGTGGAATGGCATGCAATCGCGGGAATATTTCCAATGGGCCGGGAGGTACCTCCGCGAGAAAGTGCGGTTGCGGTCGGTGAAGATCAAACAGCACGATGTGGAAACCAGCCTGCTGGAAGGAATATTGACCCGAGGCGACCGGCGGGTGGCGGAGGCGTTGGAATTGGCGTGGAAAAAGGGGGCCCGACTGGATGGTTGGACCGAATGCTTCAAACCGGAAATCTGGGCCGAGGCCTTTAGCGAACTGGGAATCGACACGACCGGGTATTCCCAGCGCGACCGCCCCATGACGGAAAAACTGCCCTGGGACCACATCCAGGTAAAGAAAGGGCGCGATTACCTGGAAAAAGAACAGAGCCGCAGCCTGCTGCAGTTGGAAATTATGTCGGGCGCGGTCTAAAGCAATTGGATTGGTTGCAAGTAAGAGTTTTCACCCTTGAAAAAGGGGCTTTCACCCCTCGTTTCACCCTCTGAAAACAGAGGAAGTTGCCTGAGAGAGTTGGTTGATTTTCTTTAATAAAGCAAAAAGATTCTTAATTTTCTTTCCCCTACGCCGCAGTAATTAATTCGTTGCTTATCCTCTTGCCATAGAAGATGATCCCAAGAGATTCAAAAAGAAAACCAAGGAGCGATCATGAAATTTCTGGGAAGAATTCTTATTGCCTTGGCCTTGGGAAGCCTATTTAGCACTGTCTGGGCCGACGATGCTTTGGAGGAGTCCCTGGCAGGGGTCTACCGAATTTTCGATGAAAAAGTTTCCGGAACAGCCTTCGCCATTTCGCATGTGGACGGTGAGAAAAAAGAACATGTTTTCCTGGTGACCGCCGGGCATGTATTTAATCAGATGAAGGGCCAGGAAGGCAAATTGGCCCTACGAGTGCGTGAAACCGACGGCAGCTATATTCGCAGAGAAGTGTCGATCGCCATTCGTAAAGGTGAGGCGCCGCTTTGGAAAAAACACGCCACCCTGGATATTGCCGTGCTGCCGATCACGCAGCCCGAAAAACTGGGCTTGAGTACGATGCCCCTTTCACGAATCGTTGGAGAGAAGGAATTGCAAGGGAAATTGGCGCGTGTCGGGCAAGAGACTTGGACCCCCGGCTTCCCGGCCAAGGCGGAAGCGAACCCCGCTGGCTGGCCGGTGCTGAGAAAAGGAATAATCGCCTCGCACCCGTTGACGCCAAGCAAAACTTACAAAACTTTTCTCTTGTCGTCGAATACCTTTGGTGGCGACAGCGGGGCGCCGGTCCTGGTTCAAGCAGGAAAGGAATACTGGGTGGCCGGAATGGTCCAGGGCATGCTGCGCGAGACGAACCGCAGCGTCCTCCCCTATGAAGAACGGGTGGCGCATATGCCGTTGGGCCTGGGGATCGTGGTGCAGGGGGAATTCATCCGCGAAGTGATCCAAGAGTTGATGCCAAGGTAAATGGGTCAGCAGGGGTGGTGGGATTTTTCTTGACTCATGGAAAACCCAAGTGTACTATTTGTGTAGTACACTTCCCCACGGGTGTGGTCCCACTTGTGATTGCGATTTTGCCCATCCTTTGGAAAAGCTGGCAAATGGTTTCGGAAGTTCATTTAAGCAGCCCTTTGGATCCTGGCATAGCCGCCGGACCAGAGCGGATTTGCCAAATGGTCAACCGGGTGTTCCAGGAAGGAATCCGCCTTGGCGCCACCGATATTCACATCGAGCCGACCCATTCTTCCCTGCGAGTGAACTTCCGCCTCGACGGTGTGCTGCATGAAGCTGGCGCCTTGCCCCGCGAATTGGCCCCAAACCTTATTACTCGGCTAAAAGTCATGGCCGACCTGCTTTCCTACCGCCAGGACATTCCTCAGGAAGGGCGCGTGCGGAGCGACTTTTCCCCGGCCGATATGGAAATCCGCGTCAGCACCTTTCCCACCATCCATGGCGAACGGGCGGCGATCCGCCTTTTCCGCTTCGATTCCAGGCGGATCGACCTGGAGGAGTTGGGGCTGCAAGGTGAAATCCACGCCACCTTGGCGAAGGCCATTCAGCAGCGGACGGGCGCCATATTGCTGACAGGGCCGGGCGGCAGTGGCAAAACCACCACGATCTATGGCTGCCTGGCCAATATTTTGAAGAAAGAAAATGGCGCACGGCATGTGGTGACTTTGGAAGACCCGGTAGAGCAAGTGCTGGAAGGGGCCGGGCAGACGCAGGTTCGGCCAGGGACGGAATTTGATTTTTCTCGCGGCTTGCGCAGCCTCTTGCGCCAGGATCCGGAAGTCATCATGGTGGGGGAAATACGGGATAGCGAAACGGCGCGGGCGGCAATTGAAGCGGCTCTTTCCGGCCATTTGCTTTTCAGCACCCTGCACGCGGGGTCGGCTTGCGGCGTGGTGGCGCGCCTGCTCGACATGGGCATCGAGCCTTACCTGTTAACCAGCGCCATCCGCCTTGTTTTGAATCAACGGCTGCTGCGTCAAAGTTGCCAGAGATGTTTGGGGTTGGGTTGTGACAATTGCCATCAAACAGGATATTCTGGGCGAATGTTATTGGCCGAAGCCTTGGAAATCACGCCGAGCATCCGCCAGGCGATTTTGCGCAAGGCCGACCGGATCGAATTGGAGGAGCTATTCCGCGCCCAGGGAGGTTTTCCTCTCGAGGACCATGCCCGGGCGGCGGTGGCCAAGAAATTAACCACCCAAGAAGAGGTCAACCGGGTGCTGGGGTTATTGAATTGGCAGGATGACTCCGGAATCAAGAAGAAGGAGGCCAAATGAGCGAAACCAATAAAGGGAATGGGGCGCTGCGTCCCGAAGACTTGATTTATTTGAACGAGGAAATCGCCGCCATGGCGCGCGCCGGGCTTCCCCTGGAACAGGGGTTGCTAGCGCTGGCCCGGGAGATGAGCCACGGGTCGCTGCGCGAGGTTACTGAAAGCATTGCCGCGGAGATGCGCTTGGGGAAAACTTTGCCCGATGCCATGGCCCTTCAGGGCGACCGGTTGCCTCCCTTTTATTCGCGCCTGATGCAAGCGGGAATTCGCGGCGGGAATTTACCCAGCGTCCTTTCCGTTCTTACCGTCTATGCCCGCAGCCTGGCCGATTTGCGTTCGGTAATCATGACGGCGCTTTACTATCCCCTGATTGTCCTCTTGGTGGTAACAGGGCTGTTCCTGGTGATCTTTCATTTGATCATGCCGCAATTCGCGAAAATCTTTCAGGATTTCGGCATGAGCCTGCCGTGGATTACGGAAGCAGCGCTGGCCTTGGGCTTGCAACCGATGGTTTACCTGGTTTTGCCCGTTGTTGGAATCTTGATCCTGTTCATGGCGATTCGCATGATCCTGCGCTCCACCGATGCTGGGAAATGCGCCTGGACCAAATTTGTTTATTCCTTGCCGGTGGTGGGAACCTTGATCCGCTCAGCCCGGCTGGCTTCGTTTACGGAACTCTTGAGTATCCTGGTGAACCATGGCATGCCTCTGGGCGAGGCCTTCCGACTGGCTGGGGATTGCGGTTCAGACCCCGTGCTGCGCGCTGGCGCCATGGAAGTGGAAAAACATTTGAATTCGGGAGACACGCTGGCGCAAGCGTTGCAAAAAACCGAGGTTTTGCCGCACTTGGTTTCCTGGATGGCCGGCATTGGGGAAGCGCAGGGAAAACTCCCCGAGGCGTTTACCCAGGCCTCGCTCCTTTACCGCCGCCAGGTGGAGATGCGGTCAGCGATGGTGCAAAGCGTGGTGCCCCCAGTTTTGATCGTTGCCACCGCGGGAATCATCACCTTTACCTTTGTGCTGGCGATTTTCCTCCCGTTAATCAAGCTTCTGGAAGGGCTAAGCAAGTAGGCAAGGAAGGCGTGCGAGAATGGAATTTCTGAAAAATATTCTCAAGGGGCTGGGCTTCGCCCTGATCGGGCTGGCCCTCCTCTGCTTGATTTTTTTCCTTTTTAATTTCCTCGGCTTTTATTTTGTCCTCCTCCTTTGCGCCTTTTATACCTGGTTGGCCTTCGCCTTTTTCCACTACCGCTATGTCCGGCAGGAAGAAATGTTGGGGCTCCTGCAATCGGCAGTCGATTCCAACCTCCCAGTGGCGGCAGTTCTGCGAGCTTTCCTTCATGACCGCCCCTCGGGCTGGACCCGCGAGACGATCCTGGCCGTAAGTATGTTTCTCATCTTTCCCGGTTATTACTGGTTTTGGCATCGCGGCCGGGATTTCGATTCCCGTTTGAAACTCCTTCTGGAACTTCTGGAAAGCGGTTTTTCCCTGAGTGAAGCCCTGCAAGTGCATCCTTCCCTGGTTTCTCGCGATGTCCTCCTGGCCGTGGCGCTTGGGGAATCCTCTGGAAAAATCCCGGAAGCCCTCCGTGCCATCCCCCGATGGCAGCAAGACCGCTTTTGGCTGACTTCCCTCCCTCGGATTGCCTATGTCCTGGCCGTGACTTCCTTCACGCTGATCGTGGTGGGTTTTTTCATGGTCTATATTCTGCCGCGTTTTAAAAAGATCTTTATGGATTTCAGCCTGCAACTTCCGGCCTTTTCCAGAAAAGTTTTCGATACGGCGGATTTTCTCCTGGGCACTCCTTTCCCCCTCCTTTTCCTCTTCCTGGTGACCTTGGCCATCTTCATGGCTGCCATTTGGAGTTCGACGGTGCGCTGGTATTTTCCCGTGGCGGGTACCCTTTATCGCATTCAAGTCCAGGGGAATTTTCTGCGCATGCTCGGTTTAGCCCTGCAAAGCCAGGAGTCCCTACCCCGGGCCCTGGCCGTGCTTTTAGGCTCGGGATTTTTCCCTACACCAGCGCGAATGAACCTAGTCAAGTTGATCAACCATGTGGAAAAAGGCGGCAGCCTTCCTTCCGGCCTGGAGGAGAACGGCTGGACCCCACCCGCCATGAAAGGCTTGTTTGAAGCCGCAGAACGCCTGGGTAATCTCCCCTGGGCTTTAATGGAAGCTGGATTACAACGCTCTCGGGTGGCTTCCCTCCTGGCCAACCGCCTGACTTTCACCGTTTTTCCCCTTATGCTTTTGGCGCTCGGCGCGCTGGTTGGCATGATTGCGGTGGCGATGTTCCTTCCCCTGGTGGAATTAATCATGGAGCTGGCATGACCATGAAGCAGAGAAATCAATTGCGACGAGCCTTCACCATGGCCGAGATCGTGGTGGCCATCGCCATTCTTTTTGGCGCCATGGTGACTTTTGCCCAGATTGCCACCTGGTGCCTGGGAGAGCGTGCGCGGAATAACGCTGCGCTCAACGCCTTGCACCTGGCGGAAAATATTCTGGAAGAGGCGCGGGCGCAGCCTACTGAAAAACTCGATGCTGCCTGGGCCGCCGCCGTCCAAGAACCGGCCCGTTACAAAGCCCTTCCGCCGGCTTGCCTGATTGAAGTGAAATTTGAAACCCCGACGACCTTGGCCGGTTTTAAAAAGGTTGAAGTGAAAGTGAAATGGAAAGCCGGGCCTGAGACTTCATTAAGGGAAATCGTTTTGACCGGCTTTTTCGCCCCACGGACTGCCCTGGTTGGAGGGCCAAAACCATGAGGCGAAACTCCCAACGGCCTGCCTACACCTTGATTGAAGTCGGCGTGGTCATGGCGCTTCTCGGCGCGGTCATGGTGGTGGTCACCACTTTGCTCGTGGGAATGGTTGGGTTGGAAGGGGCCGAATCCGGGTTGCAAGCACGCATGCAAGGGCTGGTTCGCCTGGGAGAACAATTCCGCGCGGACGGCGCCACGGCGGCGAAAGCCAAGTTCACTCCTGGGCCAGACGACAAGAGCGCCTCGCTCACTTTAGAATTCGCCAAGGGCAAGCCGGTGACTTATCAATGGGAAAAAGCCGGCCTGTTCCGCGAGGGGCCCGAAGGGAAACAGAGACTGATTCCCTCCAGTATCATTGAGCAAATTGAATTTGCCGCCGGGGAAAAAGACCGGCTGGTGTCGATGCGTTTGTTGGAAAAAGGGAAAGGGGCCCGCTCGCCTTTAAGAAACTGGTGGATTCAGTCGGCACTTGGAGGGGATGTGCAATGATGCTGAAGAGGGCCTCTTCTGGTGCGAGAAAAGGCGTGGCACTGCTGACGGCGCTGGTGGTGCTGGCCGTGGCGGCGGCGTTGTCCGTCACTGTGACGGTTCATGAACTTTCCACCCGTAAGGAAATCGCGCTCGGCGTGGAAAAAGCGCAAGCACGCTGGCTGGCTCGAGGCGGCATGGAACTGGCCATCGCTCACCTGGCCGCTGGCACGCAAGATAAAACCCCCAAGAGCCTCGAAATTAAAGGGGGCAAGGCCACGATCACGGTCACCAGCGTCGTCTCAAGCCGTTGGCAGGTGGAAACCACTGGCGAGTTTTCTCGGCCGGATGGCCGCCCAGCCCGGGTCACCTTGAAAAGGACTTTTGCCGTGAAAACCACCGAGGGCAAAATCCTGGTTTCACCAGCCGATTAATTCTTCCCCAACGGCGTGGCGCCATCCAGGTAGCGCCAGTTTTTCAAATACGCTATCAAGTCTGCCATATCTTTTTCGGAAATATTTTTTTCCAACCCCTCGGGCATGAGAGACACCCCTGTCGATTGGATTTCCTCGATATCCTGGTGCAGAATGGCCTCCGTTTGATTTTCGGCCCGGCGCAGAGTAATTCCCGCGGCATTGGAAGCGCTGATCATGCCAGTGCTCGTCCTGCCGTTTTTCAAAGTGACAGCGTAATTGAGGAAGTTATTGTCGATCGCCTGGTTGGGGTTGAGGATGTCGGTGAGAAGTTGCGCCGGGGTTTTTGTGCGCGTGTCGGAGATGTCAGGACCAATTTCAACCCCCACTTCGCCAACCCGGTGGCAGGTGGCGCATTGCTTCTGAAAGACTTGCTTCCCGCGCAGGGGATCACCGGCCATTTTCAAACTGGGCTGAAACTGTTCCAGCACCTTGGCCCGGTCCGCCGGTATGGCCGAGGCCAAAACTTTTTTCGCCCTTTCTCTCACTGCGGGATTGGCATGCTGCAGCAAAAGGCGGACGCGGGCGGGGTCAATCTCCCGCGCCTGCAACTCCTCTTTTTCCACCATGGTAAAGAGGGCTTGAATCCTCTCGGGGGTGCGGGTCATGGCTTCCAGGATTTCCTTGCGCACCGCTGGCCCTTGCGTTTTCCAGTCCTGGAAAAGTATTTTGGAAATGCCTGGCTCGCTTTGCGAAGCGATGGCGCGAACAGCGGCCAGGCGGATTTCCGGTTCACCACTGGTTAGCAGTTTTTTCAAAGGCGTCTGAGAGTCCTTGGCCGACGCCATGCCCAGAAGTTGAATCGCCTCCAGCCGGGTTTTTACAGGCAGCGATTGATCCAACGCCAGGCCGGCCCGCTGGGTCAGGTACTTCCGGGTTTTCTCGCGGACGCCTTCCGGGATTTGCTTCGTCCCTTCCAGGAAGGCATAAAACGAGCCGCCGCGCTTGGAGAAGCCATCGGCCAGGCCGAACATGATGGCGGCCAGCCCGGGAGGTGCGGGGTTAAGTTCCAGGCTCGATTGTAAAAGGGTCTGGATTTCATCCGGGTCACGCCGTGAACCCGCTTGAGAGCACAGCTCCCGGATTAAGGTTTCCACTTCCAGGTTCATTTCCTGACGCGAAAGATCCAGCGCCAGCGCCCCGGCGTTATCCCCCGCAGACACCCCGATGGCCAGCCGGGTCCAGCGATCGAGTGGCTGCGCCTTCGCTGCTTGTTTTAAGGCGTTTAGCCGCAAAGAAAGGGGCAGATAAGAAGCGGTCAAGGCCGCCTGAAACCGTAGAGCCCCGTCCGGTTGGTCGACCAGGCGGGAGACTTTTTCCCCCAGGCTGCCGTCCAGGGGCAACCCCTCCGCCATGAGCAAGGCCGCGGCTTGCACGCGCGGGTTTTTGTGCTCAATCAAAGCCTCCACCTCTTTGGCGTTGATTTTTCCCATGGAGTGGAGCAGCCATGCGGCGTGAAAAGTTTTTAAGGCGCTGAACTGATCCCGCAGTGCTTCGCGCAGCAAGGGGATGCTGGCCGGGGCCTCTTTTTGCAGAAGTAACCGGTGGGCGGTGTCGCGCCAATAGCCTTCAAGATTGCCAAGTTGATTGACCAATTCCGCAGCCGAGGCATGGGCCAGGCTGGGCTGTTCAATTTTCTTGGGTAAAGCCGGGTTGAAAATCCGCCAGATGCGCCCTTTCTCTTTTCCCAATATCAAGTCAGAGCGGTTTTTCAGCTCCACCGGCATGAACTCGGGATGTTCAATAACGGCCCGGCACATATCGACCACATACAGCGCGCCGTCGGGGCCATGCGTCAAGTTCACCGGACGGAACCACTCATCCGTGGTGGCCAGGAATTCAACTCCCTCCCGCGCGGTTTTCGCTGTGAAAGTCGCCCCCTTGGGCGTGAGAATTTCCTCGTGGACCAGGTTGCCTGTCGGATCGCAAGTGAAGGCGCTATTGAAGTGGTTTTCACCCAGAAGAAGCCCTTGGTGAATAAACACGCCGCAGGCAGCGGTAAAACGGCCGGCGTGGAGATTGGAAGTTGTCCAGTTCCTGCTAAGAGGATAAATTTTCGACCCCGAGGAAAGCGGCCCGGCCTGCCCCTCATCGACATCTTGGACCAATTCTCCCGCGCCGGCCAGCAGGTTGCGTTTCAAATATCGGTTGTCGAACACCACATGGCGCAGGTGATGGCGATTGTCGCAAACAAAACGATTGCCCCAGGGATCGAAGCAGTTGCCAAACTGCCCTGGCCCGGTGGTGGGTTCGGCCTGGTCTTTCCTCGGGTCGAAACGAAAGTCCATGCCGGCGATGTTCAGCGGTTTTTCTCCCTGTTTTCCAGCGCGAATGATCTGCCCGCCGCGCAACCCGTTGGCCACGGTCACCCAGCCATCCGGGCCAAGGATGGGAAAGCTGACGCGCAGTTGCGGGTTAAGCGCCGCAAATCCTTCATAAAGGACCTCCCGCTGGTCGGCTTTGCCATCGTTATTGGTGTCCCTAAGGAAAAGAATGTGCGGGGCGCAGGTGACAAAAGCGCCATCCTTCCAGGGCAAGACGCCGTTGGCGAAAAGCAGGTTGTCGGCAAAGAGTGTGGCCTTGTCGAATTGGCCGTCGCCGTTCGTGTCTTCGAGAATCTTGATGGCGCCCTCGGGAGGTTTCCCCGGGGCGGGGCCGTTGGGGTAGTCGGGCATTTCCACCACCCAGAGCCTTTTCTTTTCATCGAAGACCGCGGCCACCGGGCAGTGAATGAGCGGATCGGCGGCAACGAGTTCGATCTTCAACCCGGGCGCGATTTGAAACAACGCTTGCGCCTTTTCAGGGGGCAAGGCCTGGGATTGCGGCGTTTTGTTCGGCGCTTGGGGCGCCCCTGGGGAATAGACTCCCAAGATTACTACCAGGAAGAAGGCCAAGCTCGTAGTTCGTTTCATGATTGTGGACTCAGGTGAGTTGATCAGGCAAGCGGCCACGACTTTAATTGACCAGAAAATTTCCTGCTTGCAAGGCCTTTCCTCATTCCACGATTGGAAGCGGGAAAAACATTGGACACCCGACTGCAGGTCAGCAATGATGCCCATGCTTCATCCGCCAGTCAGGAAATGCACCCTCCCGTATCAGGAGCCATCGTCATGCTGTTAACCCCTTCGCACACTTTTGGCAAAAAAATGTCTCTTTCCAATCCTGGGTGGACCATGGCCCTGGGAGTTTTGGTTTACGCCCTGGCCCCGGGCTTGGCCTCCGCCCAGCAACCGATTTTCAAGGCCGGCTTTGCCGAACGCGATGTCTCGCCAGCCATTGGCATGGAGCAACCGGGAGGCTATGGCAAAGCCTTTCATCGCACTTTTCACGACCCGTGCAAAGCCCGGGCTTGCGTCTTTGATGACGGCGCCATTCAAGTCGCCCTGGTCGGCCTCGATGCCCTTGGCATCGATCGCCGTTCAGTTCAACGCTGCCGGAAAAAAATCAAAGAACTCACTGGTCTGCCCGAGTTTGCCATTTTGATTGGCGCCTCGCACTCCCATTCCTCCGGCCCGGTGGGCATGGTTTACCCAGGCGATTACGACCATGCCAATGAATTCGTGCAAAAGCTGGCCTATGAGCAATCGAGCATGGCGGACCTCAAGTATTTGGAGAAAATGGAACAGGGCACCATTGAGGCGGTGGTCGAAGCGTTCAAAACTCGGGTGAATGTTCAGGCGGGCATCTCCACCGGCAGGGAGGACCAGGTGGCTTTCAACCGCCGGTTCCAAATGAAGTCGGGCCTCACCGTCACCCATCCTGGGCAGAACAACCCGGACATTCTCCAACCTGCCGGGCCAGTCGATCCGGAAGTGGGCGTGATTGGCACATGGAACCAAGAGGGAAAAATGCTGGGCTGCGTGGTGAATTTCGCCTGCCATGCCACCACAAGTCCCGGCGGGATTTCCGCCAATTATGTTTATTACCTCGAGAAAGTTATCAAGGGTTACTACGGCAAAGACACCGTCGTGGTCTTTTTGAACGGGAACTCCGGAGATATCACGCAAGTGAACAACCGCAATCCCCATGTCAACCGCAAGGCGGAACCCTGGGCGGAGTATGTCGGCGGACGCATCGGCGTCGAGGCCCTCAAGCAATTGCTGACCATGGAAAAGGGCGTGTTGCTTCCCGTTCGCTTCGCCGCCAAAGTAGTCGATATGCCCAAACGAAAACCGTCGGAGGCCAGGTTGAAAAAAGCCCTGGAATTATTGCAAAAAGGCATGGGCAAGGCCGACCCCACCGAGTTGACCTTCGCCAAGGAAATCGTCATGCTCGACGCCCAGTTGAAGAAGTTCCCCGCGGGCGAGGTTGAGGTGCAGGCGGTTCAGGTGGGCCCGGCGGTGTTCCTCACCAACCCGGCCGAGTTCTTCTGCCAGTTCGGTCTCGATTTAAAAAAAGGCGCCGGCTTCCCTTTCACATTTCCGGTGTCGCTGGCCAATGGCTGCGTCGGGTATGTGCCGACTGCCGAATCGTTTGGCCCGCGCGGCGGCGGATATGAAACCCGCCTGACCAGTTACAGCAATTTGGAAGTGGGATCGGGGGAAAAAATGGTTCAAATGGGGTTGGAACTGGCGAAACAATGGAAGCCCGGAGTTTCCCCCGCGCCGGTTCTTGCCCCGGTGTTCAAGGGCTTGCCCTGGAGTTATGGCAATATTCTCCCCGAAGTGAATTGATTGAACCCGGCATCATGCCACCTAGAGTCCGACCCTTTCAGGAGGAGGCTTCACGGACTTTCCGCCGTCACAGCCATGATCACCGGCGCGCTTTCGTCTGGCCCTTTCAAAAACTCCACTTCCTTGATCACCTTGTTGGGTCTGGCCGGCTCCACTTTTAAATAGCGGATCTGCTGACCACGCAACGCCAGGGCGAACTGCGAACCGGGAACATCCACCCTGCGGATGTAGTCCGCAAACTCCACCCCATTTTTCAACTCATGATCTTCCTTCGTGCCGTCCTCATAATGGAAGCGCACGATCAGGCTGACCGATCCCTTCGGCAAGGCCGGGTATCCCCAGCCGCTGATTCCACTGAGAAGGTGAATTGCCTTGGCCGGCCCATGGACAGGCAATCGAATGTTTTTCGGCATGGACGGCGGGATCTTTCCCCGTGGGGAATGCAAAAGAACCGCGTTGGCTTTGCGGTCCCCCAGCGGATCAACCAACAGGAAGGGCACCCCAAAGAATTCCTTCGGACCCCAATCCGGGAAGACCAGCCGCTCAACCTGAGACTCTTCGCCAAAAAACATGCCCTTGGTGCTGACCACGGTGGCGGCCTTGTCCAAAGGCAAAGGCAGGTATTTACCCCGTTGCGACAAAAATTCGAGCAAGTTGGCAATGTCGGCTTTCGTCGCCTGTTTCTCAAAACCTTCGGGCATCAGTGAGCGGTTGGAGACTTTAATCTCGTCGATGTCTTCCCTGAGGATGGTGATTTTTTTCGCCTCGATGTCAATGAGTTCCACCGCCGAGCGGGTCTCCGAAGCCAGCATGCCATTGAGCAGCTTGCCCGACTTGGTAGTCAGCAGGTAAACTCGGAAATTCCCTTCGACATCGCGGTTGGGATCGAGGATGTGAACCAGGAGTTCCTGCTTGGGATGCGCGGCCATGCCGGTGAGATCGGGGCCAATTTTCGTCCCTTCGCCAGAATGCTGGTGGCACTTGGCGCATTGATTTTTGAAAACAATTTTACCCAGCGCCGCGTCGCCTTTTTCCTTGGCCAGGGGCAAGTATTCAACTAGCACTTTTTCCCGGTTGGCATCGGGTAAACTGCCTCCTCGGGCCAAAATTGCCCGCACTCGACCGAAAAGCTTTGTGTTGCTTCCCGCCATCAGCGCCTGCTTTTGTTCCAGACTGAGTTCAGACAGGCGGATTTTTCCCTGGTCCAGGCCGTCGAGCAGTTGAGGGATCCAAGGAGCCCGGCCCAAAAGAACCTTAATGGCCGCGAGGCGCAATGGCGGGGGCAGCTCCTCCATTTTCTCCACCAGGGTTTTTCCGGTTTGAATGGCTTCTGAAAGGGCCAGAGAATCCAAAAAGGCTTTGGCCAGATCGGGCCCAGTTTGCGGGGTGATCAATTGCATGATTTTGGCCGCGGTATCCGCGTCACCCGCGCCGAACTCCAACGCTTGCCGGGCCATCTCACTCCGCTCCGCATCGGACGCCTTGGCATCGGCTGCCACCGCCAGAAACCTTTGGAGAATCTCCTTCGATTGCGATGCCAAAGCTTGGTTGCCCCATTTTTTCCCCAACTGAGCCAGCCTTCCGCGGCCGGATAACGGCATTTTTTTGAACAGTGTTTCCAACGCTTCGTCCAAACTCTTTCCCCCTTTGAGGGGTTGATTCGCCGGCCAGCCTTTGGCCAGGCTGTTAACCACGGCATTTTGAATCGCCGGGTCGGCCTTGTGCAGTTGAAGCAACAGGCCTGCCACCTCCTCGGCCGCCCGCCTCCCGTGATGCTCAGCCACCCTTTCAATGGTTTGAATGAGCAACGCCTGGGCCGCGCCCTTCGCTTCACATGCCTGGGCCAGAAACGCCGTGTCATGTGAGGCAGCGGCGGCAACAGCAGCATCAGCCAGCCAGCGGTCCTTCTCCACTTTTTCATCGGCAAGAAATTGCACCAGGGTTTTGCCCGCCTCGGCGTGGGCCGGCATGTCTGCCAGGGCCAGCAGAGCCGCCAAGCGAACCTGGGGGTTATTGTGAAACAAACTTCGCGAGTTCAAAATGGCCAAGACGGAATCGGCGGTGGCGGGAAGTACTTTCAGTGCGTTAAGGCGGACTGCATCCGAGGGATGTTGCAGAGCCGCCTGTGCCGCTGCCAGCGCCGGGCCGTTGCCCTCCAGCGCACCCAGCCCTTGCAAGGTCCACAGAGCGTGCATGGCCCCAGGCGACAGGCCAATGCCATCAGTTTTCTTCTCTTCCACCAGTTGGATTAGCGCCGGGATCGCTTCTTTCAATTGCCGCTCCACCAGCAGGCGCTGGGCCTGCTTGCGCCAAAAGAAATTGTCATGGCGCAAAGAATTCACCAAGGTTTCCGCCTTGGCGTTGGCCAGGGAATGGGCTTTTGCCTCCGGGGCGTCGGACCAGGCGAGTTGGTAAATCCGCCCGTGCTTTTTATCCCGCAACTCGGTTTCGTAAGCGTTGCCCTTCCCCGTTTTGAAACCCTGTGGTGTCGGGTTGTGCTGCACGATGAAGTTGTACCAGTCGATTACCCAGATATTTCCATTCGGGCCGACCTCGGCCATGATGGGGGAACACCACTCGTCATCGCTGGCCAAAAGGTTCCAGCCGTTTTTAGAACGGAAGCTGGCGCCATCGGGAGTGATGGGAAAAGTCGCCACCAGGTGCCCAGTCGGCTCGGTGACGAAGGCGGTGGCGTTCCAATATTCCCTGGGGTAATTGCGCGCTGTGTAAAGGGCGTGGCCGGCGGCCGCGGTAAAATGATCGTGCCAATCCACCTGCCTCACTTTCTTCGTGATCGGGTGCATGGGGGCGTTGCCCGCGATACCCTCCAATACTGAACTCGACCACCCGCGCACCTTTTCATAGTAGCGGTTGGGAATGGGCAAGTGAACCGAGGGGCAGCCATTGGCCGTCGAGCCGAAGAGGAATCCCTCTTCACTAATGCCCACGCCCCAAGAATTGTTGTTGGTGTTGCGCAGGAACTCCAGGCGCGAACCATCCGGTTTAAAGCGGTAGAAACCCGTGCGGAAGGAAAGCCGTTCCCCATTCACCACGCCTTCAAACCCGGAGTAACCGACCTGGCCATAAATCCAGTTGTCCAGCCCATGGACCATGTTGCTAGGCCCGGCGTGGGTGTCGCGGGTTCCCCAGCCATCGAACAGCGTCTTTTTCTCATCCGCAATGTCGTCGCCGTTTGTGTCTTTCAGAAAAAGCGTGACCGGCGCCTGGTGCACGATGACTCCGCCGTTGGCGAATATCAGGCTGGTGGGGATGCTGAGCTTGTCGGCGAAGGTGGTGATCTTGTCGATGGAACCATCGTGGTTGCTGTCCTCGCAGATGACGATTTTGTCCCGCCCTTGGCCTGGCGCCTTCATTTCATTGGGATAATCCACGGTTAAACTAACCCACAGGCGGCCGCGCTCATCCCAATTCATGGCAATGGGTTTGCCTTCCAACCGAGGTTCGGAAATCACCGGCATAACCTTGAAGCCCGCGGGGGTGACGAAATGTTTGATCGATTCTTCCATGGGCAGCGGCTTTTGCATCTTCTTGATGTTGTCTCCGGTTTTGCCCCACTGCGGACCGGCGGGGTAAAAAGGAACATCGGCTTCGGTATATTCAAAAGGCTTTAGATTCTGCGGGAGAGAAGTAATGCGCACGGGGTTTTGCCCAAACTCGCCGGCCTTGGCCGGGTCGTCGCCTACGGCCCAGCGCAGGCCCCGTTCCAGCAAGTTATGAAACCCGGGGTTGCCCCAGGTGTTGCTGTCGTGCCCCCAGGCGGTGTAGAAAACCCGGCCCTTTCCCTGCGTTCTCACCCAGGTCCATGGTTCCGCTGTCTTCCCTTCCTGGCGGACTTCCAGCACCGTCCGGTCCTTGGGGTTGTGTTTCGTGTGGATATAAGTCTCGTCGAAACTTTCAAACCCGCGGAATCCCCTGAGCACGGGATGCTCGGGCTGAGTTTGTTCAACGCGGAAAATGCCGGTCTTGTGTTTGGAAAACTGCGCCCCAACCAAATCGATGTACTTCGGCGAATTCAAAAAACAGTAGCTCCCGCAGTGCAGGACGATCAACCCTTTGCCTTGCTCCACAAAGTCTAAAAGGGCCTGCTCGACTTGCGGCGATATTTTTTCCTGGTTGGCGTAAATCACCAGTCCCTGGTAGGAAGACAACACCTTGGCATTCAGGCTGGTCAATTGATCGGTGTAGGAAAGTAGGATCCCTCTTTTTTCCAAAAGACTGGCTACTTGCCTATGGCGGTCCTTGGGCTGGTGGCTCCCATTGTCGCCCAGGAAAAGAATCTTGAGCGGGGCATCCTCTGCCCCGGGAGCGGAACTAAAGGTTGCCAGGGCTGCCAAAGAAAAAAGCGCGGCGATTATTCCCCGAACCATGGACTTCTCCCAAAAGTGACAATTATTCCAGAGTGAACGGAGGCAGCTCCAAGACCTTGCCCCCTTGCACCGCCGATTCGTGCGCCAGAATGCCAACTGAAGTCCAGTTGGCGCTTTGCCTGGCGTTGGGCCAGGGGTCGCGGTTCATTCCAAGTGCGTTGAGAAACTCGTTGATCATGTGAGGATGCGAGCCGCCATGGCCGCCCCCCTGGAGGAAGGAGAGGTGCTGGGCGTCGTGGATTTCCGACGGGAGGGTAAACTTGCGGATCGGTTCGGGCAGGAGATGGGCGTAATCAGGCGCCGTCACCTTCGAGGGGATTTCCTTTTCTGGTTTCTTGGCCGTGTGAATGAGATGCGGTTCATGTTCCACCAGCGACCACTCGAAACTTTTCTTGGTGCCATAGACATCAAAACTTTCGCGATATTGCCGAGCCGTATCGTAGAGAAACCGCCAAATGTGGCAGGCGATATCAGAGTCCTTGATTTTGATGTGGCACGATTCGACAGCAAACTTATTCCCCGACTTCTTTTGAATCTCTTCGCGCACCGTGCCGGAACCGAAGCAACTGACCCGTTCCGCCAGGCCATTGACCAATCCCAGGCACGGGCTGACCACATGCGTGGCGTAATGCATGGGGATCATGCGTTCCCAGTAATCGGGCCAGCCGTCCATGTCTTGCGGGTGCGAGGCGGCCATGTACTGAATTTTCCCCAGCTCGCCTTTCTGGTGCATTTCCTTGATGAAGAGAAATTCCCGGGAATAGACCACCGTCTCGGCCATCATGTACTTCAGGCCGGTTTTCTTCACCAGGTCCACGATTTGTCGGCATTCCTCCACCGTGGTGGCCATTGGCACGGTACACATGACATGCTTGCCCGCCTTGAGTGCGGCGATGGACATCGGCGCGTGGTCCGGGATGGGTGAATTTATGTGGACAAAATCGACCTTGGGGTCTTTCAAAATGTCTTCGTAGCGGGTGTAGCGGTTTTCGATGCCGAAAGTGTCGCCAACCTTCTTGAGTTTCTCCGGGTTCCGCTGACAGATGGCGTGAATATGCCCCAAGGGATGATTTTGATAGATGGGAATGAACTCGGAACCGAAACCGAGCCCAACCATGCCCACATTCCACTTTTTGCTGTTCATGCGTTTTTCCGTCATTTGGATAGGATGGTGGCTGCCCATCGGCCTGGGCTAATTTTAGATAGGCAAGGGATGGAAAACCAGCAGCGCCTGGGTTATTCATCCTTTTTCAACAAGTATGAAAATAATTCCTTGAATTCACCCCGAATCTCTATTATTCTCAATCGCCATAGAGCATCCTTTGGCCCGGTGGCGGGAAACGGGCGTTTTAATATCCTGATAGCGGCGGCCAGACTTGCCGCCTTCCTACCTGGGTTTCTTTTTCACGGAGTTTTTTCATGCGCATACTTTCCTTGGCGGTTTGCCTTTGTTTCACCACCCTTGGCTTGGGCCTCCCCGACGATGGCTTCAAGTCCATTTTCAACGGCAAAAACCTCGACGGCTGGGATGGCAACCCAAAGCTGTGGAGCGTTGAAGACGGCGCCATCACGGGAAAAACCGGCAACGAACCGCACAACAAACTCAAGCACAACACCTTTCTGGTTTGGAAGGGCGGCGAGGTTTCCAACTTCAACTTTCGCTGCAAGTTCAAAATCGATGGCGGGAACTCTGGCATTCAATACCGCAGCAAGGAATTCCCCAAGGGCGAGTTCGGCCCTATCGTCGGCGGGTACCAGGCAGACTTCGAGGCGGGCAAAACCTACTCCGGCATCCTTTACGATGAACGCGGCGTGGCGGGCGGCCGCGGTGTCATGTGCCAACGCGGCGAAAAGGTCCGCTGGACAAGTGATAACAAGAAAGAAATCACTGGCAAAACCAAACTCACTTCCGAGCAAATTCAAGAATCAATCAAAAAAGACGGTTGGAACACCTACGAGATCATTGCCGACGGTGTGAAACTGATTCACAAGGTCAACGGCAATGTCTCGGCAGAAATCTTGGATGAGTCCCCCAAGGCCTTGACCAAGGGCATTTTGGCTCTGCAAATCCATGTCGGCCCGGTCATGACTGTTCAATTCAAAGATCTGGAGTTGAAAACTCTTGGCGCCCAGGCGACCCCGCCTGAAAAAAAAAAGGTGAACTAAAGAAAAAAGGGCGCAACAACGGGTCGGATGACCCCAAGCTGGTGGGGAAGGAACCCCCGGCGACCGACCCAGCCAAGATCAAAACCCCAAAAGGGTTTAAAGTTGAGTTACTTCACTCGGTTCCCGCAGCCATGGAAGGTTCCTGGGTGAACCTTTGCGCCGACCTCAAGGGCCGGTTAATCGTCTCCGATCAGTACGGCTCGCTTTACCGGGTTACCCCTTCGCCCGTGGGCAATTCCAAAATCCCGACCAAAGTGGAGAAAATCCCCGCCGACATTGGCGAAGCCCAGGGCCTGCTATGGGCCTTCGACAGCCTTTATGTCGTTGTCAACAAAGGTGGGAAATATGACCACGGTTTCTACCGCGTCCGCGACACCAATGGCGACGACCAGCTTGATGAAGTGACGCAATTACAAAAGTTTACCGCCGGGGGCGAGCATGGACCGCATGCGGTGCTGCTGGCGCCGGATGGCAAAAACCTGATCGTGGTGATCGGCAACCAAACCAAAAGGGTGGATTACAAAACCACTCGGGTGCCTCCTCGCTGGGGCGAAGATCACCTGCTGCCCCGCATGCCCGATGGCCGCGGGTTCATGGCCGGGGTGCTTGGGCCGGGGGGAACTATCTATAAGGTTGATCCCGATGGAAAGAATTGGGAAATCCTGGGCGTGGGGTTCCGCAATGAATTCGATGCGGCTTTCAACCGCCAGGGCGAGCTATTCACCTACGACGCCGACATGGAATGGGACTTCAACACTCCGTGGTACCGCCCGACCAGGGTCTGTCATGTGACCAGCGGGGCGGAATTCGGCTGGCGCAACGGCGCGGGCAAGTGGCCCTCCTACTATCCCGACAGCCTTCCCGGCGTGGTTGATATCGGGCCGGGTTCACCCACGGGTGTAAGCTTTGGCTACGGGGCAAAGTTTCCCGCCAAGTACCAGAACGCCTTTTTCATCTGCGACTGGAGCTATGGCAAAATGTACGCCACTCACCTAATCCCCACCGGCAGCACTTACAAAGCCGAGGTGGAGGAATTCGTCTCCGGGTCCCCATTGCCCCTGACCGATGTCATCATCAATCCCACTGATGGCGCCATGTATTTCACCATCGGTGGAAGAAAAACCAAGTCCGGGCTCTACCGGGTGACTTACCAAGGGGAAGAATCGACGGGGCCCTCGCGGCCAGACACCCGTGGAGAGGAAGACCGGGCCGTTAGAAAACGGCTGGAAAGTTTCCACGCGCCAGGGAAGCCCGAGGCGGTCGCCATTGCCTGGCCGCAACTAGGCAGCCCCGACCGTTTTATCCGTTTCGCAGCTCGCGTGGCCCTGGAACACCAGGACCCTTCCCTATGGCAAGATAAGGCGCTTGGTGAAAAAGACCCGCGGAAAGCCATCTACGCTTTGCTCGGCTTGATTCGGGCCACGGCATCAGATCCGCAGCACCAAATTCAGGAGGTGAACCAAGAGTTGAAGGGAAAAATCTTGTCAGCATTGCTGGCATTGGATTTTTCCAAACTCGGCGATGAGGACCAACTCGACTACCTGCGGACCCTCTCGATCGCTTTCGTGCGCATGGGCGCGCCGGAAGAAAAGGACGGCCTGGCTCTCGCCAAAAAGCTCGATGCGGCGCTTCCCGGAAAAAACAAAACGGTGAACTCCGATATTTTGCAGGTTCTGGTCTATTTGCAATATCCCAGCGCAGCGGCCAAGGGGATAGCGCTCCTTGGCCTCGCGGCGACGCAGGAAGACCAGATGGAAGTGGCCCGTGCACTGCGCATGTTGCGCGCCGGTTGGACCGCACCATTGAAAAAGGAGTACTTCTCCTGGTTCAACAAAGCCACGGGGTACAAGGGTGGCATGAGCTTCACCAATTTCATTGAGAACATTAAGCGGGATGGCCTGGCCATGCTCATGGATCATGACAAGGTCGAACTCAAAGAGATTCTTGAGTTCAAGCCGGTGGCGACGGCGACGGCGCTGCCTGCGGTGAAGCGGGATTTCGTCAAGCAGTGGAAAATGGACGACCTGGTTGGAAAGCTTGAAAGCGGCTTGAAGAAGGGGCGCAACTTTGAAAAAGGCCAACGCCTTTTTGCAGAAGCCCGATGCATTGCCTGCCACCGCTATGGGAACGATGGGGGCGCCCTGGGCCCAGACCTGACCGGCGTGGCCGGGCGTTTTAGCCCCCGCGATTTGCTCGAATCGACACTCGACCCCAATAAAGTAATCTCGGACCAATATGCCGGTGTCGTCATCGCCACCGATGATGGCAAGCTGGTTGCGGGAAGGATTATCAACCTGTCTGGGAACAACATCATGGTTAACACCGATATGTTCAACCCGGCGGCGGTCACCAATGTCGATCACCGCAAGGTGGAGTCGATCAACATTTCCAAGGTGTCGATGATGCCGGCGGGGCTGGCCGACACTTTGAAGGAAGAGGAAATCCTGGATTTGCTGGCATTTATGCTTTCCCGCGGAGACAATAAAAGCCCCATGTTTGCCAAATGAGGTGTGCCATGATGCGCTGGGTGCTTCCCGGGATTTTTGCGGCAGCGGTTTGGACCTTTCATCTGCAGAGCGGCGCCGAGCCGCCCAAGGAGAAAACCCTGCCCAAGGGCTTCCAGGAAGTTTCCCTCAATGGCCATCGCTTTCAATTGCCCCTGGGCTTCTCAATTGAATTGGCCGCCTCTTCACCCCTGATTGAACGCCCCATCACCGCTGCCCTGGATGACAAGGGGCGTCTTTATGTCACCGATTCCTCCGGTTCCAACGAGAAGGTCGCCATCCAACTGGAGAAAAAACCGCACCGGGTGGTGAGGCTGGAAGACCGCGATGGCGACGGACGCTATGACCATTCCACTGTCTTTGCCGAGCAGATGATGTTTCCTGAAGGGTCGCTGTGGTTCCAGGGGTCGCTTTATGTTGCCGCCCCGCCAAGCATCTGGAAATTGACCGACACGAATGACGATGGCGTCGCCGATGAACGGATCGAGTGGTTCAAGGGAAAAACGCTGACCGGTTGCGCCAACGACCTTCACGGCCCGTATGAGGGCCCCGACGGGTGGATCTACTGGTGCAAGGGCGCCTTCGCCTTGCAGGAGCATCCTCGCGAGGGGAAGTCGCCTTTTACCACCAGGGCTTCGCACATCTTTCGCTGCCGGCCGGATGGCACCGGACTGGAAGCGGTAATGACGGGCGGGATGGACAATCCGGTCGATACGGTTTTCACCCCTGGCGGCGAGCGCATCTTCACCACCACTTTTTTTCAACACCCGGGCAACGGCCTTCGCGATGGCTTGATTCACGCGGCCTACGGAGGGGTATATGGCAAAGTGCACGAAGTATTGGACAATCACCCGTGGACCAGCCCGGAAGTGATGCCAGTCCTTTCGCACATGGGCGCCGCCGCCCCAAGCGGACTTGTCGCCTATGAAGGTAGTTCCTTTGGCCGGGATTTTTCAGGCAACCTCTTTGCTTGCCAGTTCAACATGCGGAAAATCTCCCGCCATGAACTCAAGGAACAAGGGGGGACCTTTACCTCGGCCGATTCCGACTTTCTTGTTTCCGATCATGTCGATTTCCACCCCACCGACATAATTGAAGACGCGGACGGCAGTTTGCTGGTGATGGACACTGGCGGCTGGTACAAACTCTGCTGCCCGACTTCGCAGTTGGTTAAGCCGGATGTCAAGGGGGCGATCTACCGGGTGAGAAAAACCGGCGCTGCCCGTTTGGCCGACCCCTGGGGCCTGAAAATCCCCTGGACAAAATCGACTGTAGGAGACCTGGCCGATTTGCTAGATGACTCCCGTCCGGCGGTGTGCCACAAGGCCATGCAAACCCTGGCGAAAGGTGGCGCCAAGGCGATTGACGAAATTTCCTCCACCTGCCCCAGGGCCAACTCCGGCCTCAAGAGGCTGAACGCCGTTTGGGCCCTGACCCGAATTGAGGGGCCCGAGGCGCGAGAAGCGGTGCGGAAATTCCTAAACGATATCGACGCCCCGGTGCAAAGAGCGGCGTTGAATTCGATTTCGCTTCACAGGGACCGTTTAGCCGCGCCGGCCTTGCGCGATCTTTTATCCCGAGCCAAAGGGATCAACCTTCGGCTGGCCATCGAATCTCTCGGCCGGGTCGGCTATGCGGGCGCGGTACCGGAATTGCTAAAAACAGCCGCGACGGGATTAGACCGCTTTCAAGAGCACGCCATCACTTATGCGCTGTATGAAATCGGCGCTGGCGAGGCCACGGCCAAAGGGCTGCAATCGCCTTCTAGCGCGGTGCGCAAGGCCGCACTGGTTTCGCTGGAATTAATGGGTTTCAACGGTTTGAAACCCGAGTGGGTCACGAAGGAGCTAGGAGCCGAGGATCCGGGGTTGAGGAATACCGCTTGGTGGCTGGTGGGAAAGCATCCGCAATGGGGCGACACTTTTGCCAAGGAGATCCAGGCGCCGTTGTTTCGCGAAGCCCCTGACCCGGCCCGGGCTGCGGATTGGGTGAAACGCCTGTCCTCGCTTCACAAATCGCCATTGATCGGCAGTCTCATTGCCAGCCTGGTCAAGGACGAAAGTGTCCCCAAAGAGGTGAAATTGATCGGCCTGAAGGCGATGGCCGCCGCAGGCCCGAGAGAGTTTCCCATTTCATGGATCGAGGCTTTGACCTCGGCCTTGGACAACAAGGATGCCCAGGTGCTTGGAGAAGGCCTTCGCGTGGTCCGCCTGGCCAAGATGAAACCCGAAGCAGCGGTACGCCTCATTCCCAAGCTGCTGGCCATTGGTGAGAACAAAAGTCAAACGCGGGAACTTCGCTTGAACGCCCTGGCTGGTATCCCAGGCGGCCTGGGCTTGGTTACCTCCGAGCAATTGGCCTTGCTCATCGAAGCCCTGGATCCAACCCAGCCGGTGCCCAACCGCCTGGCCGCCGCCGAGACGATTTCCAAAAGCAAATTCACCCCGCAGCAGTTGGTCGTCCTGGGAAAAGCACTGGGGAAAACCAGCGCCATGGAAGCCGACCGAGTCCTGGATGCCTTTGCGCAATCGCGTGACCCACTGGCGGGCAAGGCTCTGGTGGAAGGATTGTTGCAATCGCCGGCACGGTTTTCCTTACGGTTGGAAACTTTAAAACAGCGCCTGGGCCAATTTGGCCCTGAGGTGGAGAAAAAAGCTCAGGAGCTTTATTCGTCGATCGAAATTCATTCGCAAGCGCAGATTAAAAAGCTGGAAGAAGTGCTGCCCTTGGTTGCCAGCGGAGATATCCGCCGTGGCCAACTCGTCTTCAAAAGCGCCAAGACCTCCTGTCTGGCTTGCCATGCCATTGGCTACTTGGGAGGAAAAACGGGACCCGATCTGACTCGCATCGGCCAGATTCGCACGGAAAGGGATTTGCTGGAATCGATCCTTTTCCCCAGCGCCAGCTTCGTTCGCAGTTATGAACCGGTCAAGATTGCCCTGGCAAATGGGAAGGTCTTGCAAGGGTTGGTCCGCTCGGAAACGGCAACGGAACTGGTGATTCAAACCGGGCCCGACCAGGAATCGAGAATCTCGCGTCAGGAGATTGAAGTGATGGAGCCCAGCACGGTTTCTGTCATGCCTGCGGGATTGGATAACCAACTTACTTCACAGGAATTGGCCGACCTGGTCGCTTTTCTGAAGGCGTGCAAATGACTCAGGGATTGACCGCCCCGCGGATGCACAAGATCCAGTCCTGGTTATCTGGCGCCTGGTAAACTCCACCTTGTTGCGTGGCCTTTTTCTTTTCCCCGGTCAAGGGGTTGTGCCATTCCTGCGACGCGGGGTTGTTGATTGCCGGGCGGAGGCGGACATTTCCCCCTTCAGGCAAATAGGCCAGCACACCTGAATTGTCGCTGGCCTGCATAACGGAAATGTGCCGGGCCGGGTTTTGATTCCCAGGTTGCTCAATCAGCAGCAAGGGCGCCGGTTGCAATTTCCACCATTCAAAAGACTTCATCAACCTGGCCAGGTATTTCATTTGCAAGGCTCCCGGCAGATCCTTGGCAATGTGCCACGGTTGGGCCCTCCCCGTCCCCGGGTGGTCGAGAGGGACCCCGGGTTTCATCTGCCAGCTCCACATGCCATGCCCGCCATAGGTAACCCCCGCGACTGGGGCGGCGAACAAGCTCCAATAGATGGCCCTGCGAACCGAGAAATCGGAATGCGGCTTCTTTGATTGATAGGCCACATGGTCTTCATAAGGGGGTTCCAGATTGATGATGGGTCGGTCGGCGCCCTTGTGCACCGACGCCGTAACCGGGCCGGAATGAATCCATTTAAGGGTGCGAGCATCATCGCCATGCCCGCTTTGGTAGCCGAATAGGCTTAGCCATTTTTCATTCCGCCAGCTTTCCCAAGGCCAGTTCATACCTGTAGGGTGAGTGGTCACCGGTGCGTGATGGCCCCTTGCAAAAACCTCTCTGCCAATCTTTTTCCACTTTTCCGTCTGCTGAGGGTTGTAGGGATTGTCTCCGGCCAGGATCCATACAACGGGGAAACTCTCATAACGCGCCACCTGGTAGCGAACCAGGCGGAGAATATCTTCATTGGACAAGAATTGCCCGGGATCTTTTTTCGTAAGAGACCAAACAAGAACCGGGGCGGCGGCCATGCCAGCAGTTTCAATCGCTTGCATTCGTTTGTCCAGCCGTTGAAAAAAAACCGGGTTGATCCGCATGGGGCCGCCAGAAGTGAAAGCCTGATTTCCTTTTTCGTCGGCCTCCCCGGCACGCCAAGGCGCCAGAACATTAAACTGAATAACGGAAAACTCCTTCGCTTTGCGGTCTTTCAAATAAGTTTCCCAATCGGCATCGCTACTGAGAAGGGGGCCGTTCCAGACAGTGTCCCCCATCCAGAAAAAGGGCGTGCCGTCCTGGTGTTCCAAATGCGTGCCGTTCACTTTCAAAATGCCATGCTTGTTCCACGGGTTGAGGGAATAGTTCTTGCCACACTGCCATTCACCCTGAAGGCCATCCAGTCCATTGACTTTGGGGTTGGAGCGGGTGGAATACTTCCATTGCCCTTCTTCGGTGGGGCGGAAGCGGACCTTGAATTGGTTTTTCCCGTCCCAAAAACCCGGGATCTCGAAAGTGGATCCCTTTGGCGAAGTAAAGGAAACGGAGAAATCCACGAGGTCGGCTGGTCCAGCGGGAAGAGCATCCGGTGAGAAGGTTATTTCAATTCTTTGGCCAGCGGGAGAGGCGGGGAGGTTTTGGGCTGGGGCAAAAAGTGGCCAGGCAGTGGCCAGAGAAAGTGTCAGAAAGAAAAGAACTCGCTGTTGCATCTTTTCACTTGCCATAACCATTCTCCTAATCACGAGTTAGGACTATCACTCCGAATGCTTCGCACCCCGGATGCCTTTCACCACGGACAAAATTATTCCCTCTTTCGCCCTAGTTATTATTGGATTTCTCTTGCAACTTTATGTAGGGTTGTTGCCGGAGTGATGTTGGGCGACATCCTCCAACCACCGGCACGGGAGCAATCCCGTGTCGGACTTTTTTTACCGCGCTGTCCAACCACCGTCCACCACCAGTAAACTTCCCGTTGTGAAACTGCTGGCATCGCTGGCCAGGTAAATAGCAGCGCCCTGGATCTCCGGCAGTTCACCCCACCTGCCCAAGGCCACTTGGCCCAGGATGAAATTTTTCGTGTTCTCGTCATCCTTGATGGGGATATTCATGTCCGTCAGGAAGGGGCCAGGGCAGATGGCGTTTACCGTGATTTGAAAAGGCGCTAGCTCCAAGGCCAAGGCCCGGGTCATGAGCACCACCGCCCCTTTGCTCGAAGCGTAGGGCGTGCGGTTGGCCAAGCCGACGATTCCCAGGGTGCTGGCCAAATTGATGATCCGGCCGCTTTTTTGGTTTTTCATGTGCGGCACCACGGCTTTCGAAGCCAGCCAGAGTCCATCGACATTGGTCGCCATGACTTTTTGAAAATCGGCGTGGGACAATTCGTCAATCGGGCCGCGGATGTTGATGCCTGCATTGTTGATTAAGATGTCGATTCGTTTGAATTTGTTCAGGCAGGTTTGAACGGCTTTCTCCAGGTCAGGCCCCGAGGTGACATCCGCCTGCATTCCCAGGGTTTGCACGGGAAATTCCTGGCCGATTTTTTTCGCCGCCGCCGCCGCTTCGTCCCCATGGCGACTTAACAAAACCAGGTTTGCTCCTGCGGAGGCCAGCCCCTCTGCCATGGCCAAGCCAAGGCCTTTGGAACCACCCGTGACGATCGCCACGCGGCCTGTCAAATCAAACAGTTTCATTCCCGCTGTCATTTCCTTCTCCTTTTTCACCAGGTGAAAATCTCACGCATTTTCCCACTATCCTCTTGTCAATACTTTCCCGGTTCGTGATCATGGTTACCAGCGGTTTATGGAATTTGGCGTGGATTAATCCTTCCCTTGTTGGTTAAGCAACTTTTTTTGGAGTTACCGGAATGCATTCGCGCAAGGTAATGGCGTTGGCCTTTCTATTCATCCTGGCACGGGTTTCTCTTGCTGATGATTCCAGGATTTTTAAGCAGAAGCCTGAAGTCATGCCGACTTCCGGTCAGGCTGAAGGAACCGTCAAGGAGAAACCCAAAGGGGCGGGAATGGACAAAGGCCCAGTTCCCCTGTGGATTTGGGGCAAAGACAATAACACCAACTACCTGTTAACCAAGGAATT
This sequence comes from Gemmataceae bacterium, assembly GCA_009692005.1. GTDB lineage: Bacteria > Planctomycetota > Planctomycetia > Gemmatales > Gemmataceae > SHZZ01. The sequence continues at coordinate 109,392 of SHZZ01000004.1, forward strand.
TCAAACCAGCGCGAAAAAAGGCGTTTTGCGCGCCACTTGCGACAACCGCATGGTGGTCCGGGTGAATGGCAAGACCGTTGCGCAAAGCGATGAATGGAAAAGCCCGGTGGAAACAGATATTTCCCCCCACCTGATTTCTGGGAACAACAAGATTGAAGCGGCGGTGCAAAACGAAGGCGCCCAGGCGGGGTTTTTACTGAAGTTAGTTTTGACCACCGCGGATGGAAAGTCCACGGCTGTGATTTCCGACCAGACTTGGAAAGCCACGCCAACCCAGGGCAAGCAGGCGGAAAATGTCAAGCGCATTGGGAAACTGGGGGATGCTCCCTGGGGGGATGTTTTTTCTGGGGCGCCAGGGAACGACCTCGGCAAATTCAATCTTCTCCCAGGCTTTCAGGTCGAGAAACTTTTCACTGTGCCCAAGGATCAGTTGGGTTCGTGGGTCTGCATTACGGTGGATCCCAAGGGCAGGATTATTGCCAGCGATCAGAATGGCAAAGGCCTGTGCAGGATCACGCCACCCGCTATCGGTTCCATGGAAGAAACCCGTGTGGAACATTTGCCTGTAAAAATCACCGCGGCACAGGGGTTGCTTTTCGCTTTTGGCAGCCTTTATGCCAGCGTCAATGGCGGGCCGGGAAGCGGGCTTTACCGCATCCGCGACACCAACGGCGACGACCAATTTGATGAAGTCGTGAAATTGAAAGCTCTGCAAGGAGGAGGGGAGCATGGCCCTCATGCCTTGCGCCTTTCGCCAGATGGAAAATCGATTCTGGTGATGTGCGGCAACCACACTAAACCGCCGGAGAATTTTCAGGCCAGCAGAGTGCCAAAAAACTGGGGCGAGGATCACCTCCTGCCCAGAATGTGGGATGCCAATGGCCACGCTCGCGGCATCATGGCTCCGGGGGGTTACATCGCACGAACCGACCCCGAGGGGAAAGAATGGGAAATGATCAGCATCGGCTACAGAAACGCCTACGATTTTGGCATTAACACCGTCGGAGAGCTTTTCGCTTACGACGCCGACATGGAATGGGACATGGGCAGCCCTTGGTACCGGCCCACCCGCGTCAACCATGCGCCCAGCGGCAGCGATCTCGGCTGGCGCAGCGGCTCGGGCAAGTGGCCCTCTTATTATCTCGACAGCCTGCCCGGCATGGTCGACATCGGCCCGGGTTCCCCGGTGGGGGTGGAGTTTGGCACTGGCGCTAAGTTTCCCGCCAAATATCAGAAGGCGCTTTTCATTTGCGATTGGACCTTTGGCACCATGTATGCCATCCATATGGAACCCGACGGCAGTTCCTACAAGGGGGTCAAGGAGGAATTTGTCTCGCGCACCCCATTGCCCCTTACCGATGCGGCGGTGGGCAAGGACGGCGCCTTGTATTTTTCCAGTGGCGGGCGCGGCACCCAGTCGGAACTTTTCCGCGTCACTTATATTGGCAAGGACGATACCGCTCCGGTTTCCGCGCAGGAGGACAGTGGCGCCAAGAGCAGACTTTTGCGAAAGAAGCTCGAGGAGTTTCACCAACCGGGCGAGATCCAGGCCAGCCAGTTGGATTTTATTTGGACCCATTTGGGACACAGCGACCGCTACATTCGCTATGCCGCGCGGGTGGCACTTGAGCATCAGCCGGTCGCCTCCTGGCAAGACCGAGTTTTCAAGGAAACCGGAACGGAAACTCTGTTGACTGCCTCGGTGGCGCTGGCACGCCAAGGGGTTCCTTCCCTGCAGAGCGCTCTGGTGAATTCGCTGAATAAGCTGGAATTCTCCAGCCTTTCCCTGGAGCAACAATTGGAATGGCTGCGGGTTTATCAGGTTGCTTTTATCCGCATGGGTCAGCCGGGCAAGGCGGATTTAGAGAAAGTCACCCAAAAACTGGATGCCCTTTTTCCCTCGCAGCACCACTCCTTGAATCAAGAACTGGTCAACTTGTTGGTCTACTTGCAATCGCCACAGATCGCTCGAAAAGTGACCGCCCTGTTGGTGCAACCATCTCCACCGTTGGATCAAAAGTCAATTGATGACTTGCTCTCGCGCAACCGCGGCTACGGCCAAACAATTGCCCGCATTCTGGCCAACAGCCCCGACTTGCAAAAACTCCACTACCTATTCGCCATGAGAAACCTCAAGAATCATTGGACCCTGGAACACCGCAAGGTTTATTTCACGACGCTGAATGAGATGCGCACGAAGAGCGGCGGCGCCAGTTACCAGGGTTTTTTGAATCTCATTGAAAAGGATGCCTTTGACAACGCCACCGACGCTGATCGGCTGGCCATTGAGGCCCTGGGTTTGCGCAAGCCTTTCCAGGTGAAAGCGCTGCCCAAGGCAATTGGCCCGGGCAAGGAATGGAAGTTGGCTGAACTGGTCCAGGCATCGGAAGGAAAATTGAAAGGGCGGAATTTCAAAAACGGGGAAAAAATGTTTGCGGCCGCCCGCTGTGTTGTTTGCCATCGTTTCAACGGGGATGGCGGAGCCACGGGACCCGATTTAACCCAGGCCGCGGGGCGGTTTACACTCAAAGACCTTTGCGAATCGATTGTCGAACCGAACAAGGTGATCTCCGATCAGTACCGCGCCTCGATTATTGAGACGAAAACCGGCCAGACCATCACTGGCAAAATCGTCAGTGAAAATCAGGAGGCCATAATTGTCGTCACCGACCCGGAGGATTCCACCAAGGTGCGGGAGTTAAAAAAAACCGCCATTGAGCAGGTCATACCCGCTCCTGTTTCTTTAATGCCAGGCAACCTTTTATTGACCTTGAACGACACTGAAGTGTGGGACCTGCTGGCCTATTTGCTTTCGCGGGGCGATCCGGCCAGCCCCTATTTCAGGAATTAAACCAGAGTTACTCCGCCGATTTCTTCAGCCTGTAGATTTTGTATAGGGCGCTCTGGTGGGTTAATTCCGCTTCCGAGCTCAGAATGTCGGAAGTGGCCGGGACCACGCAATGCGTGATGCCAGCCGCCCGTAGCTCACCCAGGATTCCCTCAAAATTCCCCTCAGCGATCATGGTTTGCCAATCCAGGTTCTTCTTGATTCGCGCGCGCCATTCCAGCACATCGGCGCTGGCATAGGGAATTGATTTGAAATCCACAAAGATCGGAGCCCCGGTCGATAAGCGGAAACCTTGAAAATCCACCGGGACAATCCGGGCATCGACTTTCTTGGCCGCCAGGGGTTTGAAATCGCTGGAGAGCGAGCCGCGGGTAGTGCGCTTCAGATCAGGAACGGAAAACGGAATCAGGTACAGGTCGCCCTTGGCTTTATTATGGGAAACCGAGCGCTGGGTGACTTGTTCCCCTTCATTGGTTTGAAACCCCATTTTTTTGATCTGAAGGGAGCCACCGGCAAATGCCAGCAGCACAATCACCAGCCTGGCCAGTTGGGTTTTATTCACCCCTTCAAGTGAATCCCTGCAAGCCAAGATGGCTTTGGAAAAAACAATCATGGTTGCCAGGGGAACCAGAACAGCAGAGATTCTCCAGGGGAATAAAAGCGCCAGGGTGTGGGAACCAGTCAGCATTTGCAGAATTGTCAGAAGAACGGCAAGGCTAAAGGCCGCGCACAGCAGCCGACCGACTCGGGTCCCCGATGTCAGAAAGAGGGAAAAAACAACCCAACCGATTTGCAGGCAAGCTACCCAGTCTAGCCACAAACCAGGCAGGCAATGGTGTGGAATCCGAAAGTTAACCAGGATATCTTGAGCCGCCTGGGTTTCCTCTCCCATTCCCGGTTTGAAATGAAGCAAGGAGTAAGCCACCGAAGGCGACACCAGGACCAGGGCGGAAATGCCTAATTGTATGGCTCTTTTGCATTGGCCTTCCTTGCAAAGGGCGTATTGAAACCCCAGAATCAACAGGGCTCCGGGGAGCAAGTAAGTCGCGTGAAGAATGCCTGCCAGGCAGACGAAACCCATTCCCAAGTAGACGCGGTCGCGCAGAAACAAGGCAGTTCCCAATAGCAAAAAAACACCAAAGGAGGATGGCTGAAACATGGCGCCGAGCAAATACTGCCCCGCCACGCCTGCCTGAAAAAACCAGGGGTAATCAAATTCCACCAGGCGGTAAGAGGCCCAACGCAAGGCGGCGGAATGGAAAATTGCCAACAAGGCAAAGTAAAACAGGATCAGATGCCCTGGCGCCGTTCTTTGAAAATACCGAAAGACCAGGAAACTGCCCAGGAGGTAAACTCCCATCAGGCCCAGGTAATACAAATGAAAGGCCCATTCATGCAGCAGTTGCGCGGTAAATTGAACCAAGCCGGAAAATAAGGGCGCGGGGTCAAGGGTGTTGGCCAGCCAGTCGTTGCCGAGAAATCCCACTTTCGCCTGAGCCAACCCGTGCAAAAAGTACTGATTCTGGTTGGAATAATACAGGGGCGCCTGGCAGTAGAGGCCGGCAAAAAGCAGAGTGGCAAAAAGGAACCGGGCCAACGGCTTGCATAAACCCGCTTCGTTCTTCGGTTGCTGTATTTCGGACATTCGCTCCTCCATCCGCCTGGCTAAAGGCCAGCATAATAGCCCGGCCGTAAGGAGAAAATAATGAAAATGTTTCCGGGGTGGGTTTTTCGAGGCCGGGGAAAGGTGTATTTGTTTGATGCCCCAGTGGATTTGGGTTAATATTCCTGAAAGAAACTGCCTGGTTTCCCGCCCCTGTTTCCAGGAATAATGAACATCCCTATTTTTTTCAGGGGAAATTCCCATGTCACAACCATCTGATGGCTTTCGCGTGAAATGCAAATGCAGCGCGATTTTGAAAGTAAAGACCGCCGGAATCGTAATCGCCTGCCCCAAGTGCGGTAATAAGATGAAAGTCCCGGCGGCGGGAAGCGCTGCCGGGCCTGCCTCGCAGACCACGGCCAAAGTGCCCGCTAAATCGTTAGCCCAGGTGAAAAAACCTGGCACCGTTCCCAATGTCGCGGATGACACCGATTCCACCGAGGGGATTTCCAAATCGACCCGTAAAGCCCCCGCGAAGAAAGGAGGGAGCAAGAAACTCATCCTCATCGTTTCCTCTGCGGTGGTCTTGATTGCGGCCTTGGCAGGGGGGGCTTTCTTCTTCCTTACCGGCGATTCCTCCAAGTCGGCCAACAACAAGCCATTAGCCCAAAACACCAAGGATGGCGAGAACAAAAACAATCCAAAGGATGCCAAGGAAGAAACCAAGCAACCGAAGGATGACACCGGGGCCAAGGGCGCCCCCATGGGAAAAGGAGACGGAAAAGGCAAGGAGGAAGCCAAAGGCAAGGAAGAAACTAAAGGCAGTGAGGAAACCAAGGGGCCCAGTTCTGGATCGGGTGCAATAGGCAAATATCTTCTCCCGGAATTTTTTGCCGCGGTCACCATTCAGCCAGGAAAGATTTTGAAAAATCCCTTATTGGCAAAGTACATCCCCCCAGGGGCGCTGGAAGAAGCTGGAAAAGATTTAGGTATCGGCCCTGAGGATGTGGACAAAGTTTATGTTCTTTTGGATTTTTCCGTCCTGCAGGGCGCCGCCTTTGGGCCTCCGCCTGGCGGACTTGAACCCAAGGGCAAGGGGGGTTTTCCGGATAAAAGCAATCAAAAAGAAAAAGGGTTGCCTAAAGACAAGAATGAATTTAAGGACAAAGACGATCCCCTGGGCAAAGGAGAAAAAGGAAAAGGCGGGTCGCCTTTCGGCAAGGGCCCTCCTGGTTTTCCAGGCGGACCTGGGCTTTCCCCTGCCGCAGGGTTGGCCAGCGGCGCACAGGGCATGGTGATTTTAGTCACCACCAAGAAACCAATTCCCGTAGCTAACTTGGAAAAACTGGCCCCTCCTGAAATAGTAACCAAGGCCGATCACAAGGGGAAAGCAATCTATGTGGCGAAGGAACTCCCCGGGGCGCCCCCCATTCCAGGCGCCTCCTATGCCTTGGCATTTCCCGAACCCAACCTTGTCTTGGGAGGAAGTGAAAAACTGGTCAGGAAAATCCTGGACGGCGGGATGGGCAACCCGGCCCTGGCTGCACGCCTTGAAAAGGCGGGAGGCGCAGAGGTTCAACTGCTGGTAGTTTTTGAAAAAATTCGGCCAACGCTGGGGCTTTTGGCAGCCATAACCGCCAACGATGTCCCACCTGAGTTCAAGGATGTCCCCAAACTTTTGGCCAGCCTTGACACTTTGTCCCTCGATGCCGATTTGTCGGGCAAGGATCTTCTGAAATTGGAAATCGGCATGACCGACGCTGAATCGGTTAAAACCTTGGAAGGCCTTGTGAAAATGGGCTTGGACGCAGGCTTGAACCAATTGAAGGAAATGAAGCCTCTTCTTGAGGGGTTTGTTCCTCCCGAAGGAAAACCTTTTGCCCTCCCTTTGCTCAAGCAGCTTGAAAAAGGCCTGGATGTCAAGGTGATGGACAAGACCTTGACCATAACCTTGCCCCGGCCGGAGAAATTTGGCGAATAGCCTCAACCGTCCTCTGGATTTTCCTTACGGCCTGCCCTTTGGGTGGGCCGTTTTTTATGAAGGTAGCAGACTGCCTGGGATATGGACCCAAATGCTGTTCACTCGATCATGCGTCCCAGCCAAGTGATACCTTGGGTTTAGATTGAACCAAGGTCTCAATGAAGCTGTGACAAGGATGTTGCTTGCTGCCCGTGGACGCCACGGGCCTGAAAGATGGGTCCCTCAGAACATCCCCGAGAACGCCAGGCTCCAGCCTGGCAGATTGATTGGCCCCAAGGGGCCTTGCACGGTGTGGCGGACCCCTTCCAATTTTCCCTCCCCGGGAAACATGCGCCGAAGCAATTGCATCAATCCGCAGGCGGTAAAACACAACTGTTCCAGGTTCCCCAAGAAACGGCCCGGCCATGCGTCATGGCCTACCGTTGGCGATGGCTCCTTGGCAGCCGGAACCGCTGCCCGCCGTGCAACCGTAACAATGCTGCCCGGTGACGATTTGCCTTCTTTCCAGAGTTTCCCGCATAAATTCGGATATGTGCCGGGACTGGTCCGGCGCCAGAGGCAAGTCCAGCATCTGATTGAAATCACAATCGTAAAGCGCCCCATCCCAACCGACCGATAAGGTGTTCCTGCACATCAGCCCCTTTACCGTGGCGGGATTGTAATTCTCAACCAGCTTTTGCATATATTCCTGGTGCTGGCCCTTCTCGATCAATCCCGAAAGAAACCGGCTGATAGGCATATTCGTGATGGTGATGAGCTTGTTGAATACAACCCCGTAACGCCCCCAAAGGGCTTCGCGATAATCCTCCTCCAGTTTTTCCTGGCGAGGGGGCAACGAATTTGAAGTAGGGTTGAAAACCAGGGTCAGATTCAGAGGGGAACTTTCCTGGCCGTAACCCAGTTCATTCAGAATGCGCAGGGCCTGGATCGATTTTTGAAAAACCCCATTGCCCCGCTGGAGGTCGGTGTTCTCTTCCAGATAGCACGGTAGCGAGGCGGTTATTTCCACCTGATGGCGGGCAAGAAACTGGGGCAAGTCCTGAAAACCCGGGGAAAGTAATATGGTCAGATTCGAGCGGTCGATAATTCTTTTTCCCAGGTTGGCTGCCTGTTCCACGGCCCAGCGGAAGTGCGGGTTCATTTCCGGCGCCCCACCGGTCAGATCCAACACAGGTATTTGAGCTTCGCACAAAACATCCAGACAAAGCCGCAGGGTGTTCATCGACATGATTTCCCGGCGGTCTGGCCCGGCATCAACATGGCAATGAGCGCAGGTCTGATTGCACAGCTTTCCCAGGTTGACCTGAAGGATTTCGATTTTCCCGGCGCGCAGGGGCCATTGCCCAGTGGCGGTCAAGGTGTCGCGGAAATGCGGCAAGCCGAGAGATTCAATCTCCCACCGTTGCGATTCGGGCCGGGCCAGTTTGCTGCCGCTTCGTACCAGCGTCAATCCCGCCATTCGAGTCTCCCGGCTTGGGTTTCTAATCCAGTTCCTGAATGGTGATCTTCCGGTAGTGGGCTTCCGCCTTGTTACCCCCGTGAATTTGCAATCCGATTTGGCCCTTTCTGTCGATGCCGTCCTCTTTTTCAGTGTAATCCACCGTCTGCTTTCCATTGACGAAAAGCTGAATGCGCGGGCCCTGGCAGCGGATTTCAAACTGATTCCACTCACCCACCTTTTCAATTTCCTTGAGGAGTTTGGAGTCTGAAGCAACCAGGAATTTTTTCCTGCGCGATTCGTCGTAAAGGCTCCCGGTGAGCGAGTCGCCATTCTTAAAGGCCCCGATATCCGCCTGGTAACCGTACATTTCATTCGGAGGATTGTCGATGCGTTTGCTGCGCACCTGGATGCCGGCGTTGGGGTCCCCTTCCTTGCAGACCAGTTTGAATTCGAGTTTTAGGATGAAGTTTTCAAAGAGTTTTGCAAAAGTGAGGAATTCATTACGCGGATTGCCGCTGAAATGCCCGCCAGTTATGGCGCCCTCAGCAACCCGCCAGACTTTTTCATTCCCATCCCAGCCCTTGAGGGTTTTGCCGTCGAATAAGCTCTGGGGTTCACCCGAGATCGCCTGGGGGAGGGAGAGGAAAAAGCCAGCCAACAAGGCAAACGAGAAATGCAATCGCATGGAATCCTCCCAGTGTGGCCGTGTCCTTCAGTCATTAACTAAACGGGAAAAGGGCTCCTGTCAACTTTTTTCCCGGCAGGATTCCGGGCGGATTTCCCTCGAAAGGAACCGCCATTTATGATAAAAGGAGTGTTCTGAGATTGAGTGTTGGCCTAAACCAGCCGATGTTTTGAATAGTTTGATCCCCGCCTAAACGAGAAAACCAATTTTGAGTATTAATCCTGTTCATTGCACTGGGCCTGGAAAGCAAGATCCCGCGATCAACCGCCGGGAGTTGTTGCGCCTCGGTTTAGGGGGATTCGCATCCTTGGGCCTTCCGGGATTGTTCCGCTTGCGCGGGCTGGCCGGTGAGCAAAGCCAAACCCCAAAAACAGCGATCATTCTCGTCTGGCTTCGTGGCGGGCCCAGCCATTTGGACACCTTCGACCCCAAGCCCAATGCCCCGTCGGAATACCGCGGGCCCTTCAAGCCGCTGAAAACCAAAGTTCCCGGGCTGGAAATTTCCGAACTGCTCCCCTCGCTTGCCGGGTTGGCAAACCGCTTCACACTGCTGCGGTCGATAGCCCATAGTGGCGGCGGGCACCCGGCAGGTTCTTTGCAAATGCTCTCGGGCGATCCCGATGCGCTGGACAAGCCAGGGCCAAAATACCCAGACTGGATGTCGATTGCGAATTTCATCCGCTCGGGCCAACCGCGAAACCTTCCCAACTATGTCGCGGTCAACCCGGTGGACCGCTATGACAGCTTCACCATTGCCGGCTCCACTTACCTGGGCGCTGGTTTCGACGCCTTCAAGGTTCATGGCGACCCGAGCCAACCCGGCTTCTCTATCCCCAACATCGGATTGAAAGATGAAACGGGCAGGGCTCGCCTGGCCGAGCGCATCGGCTTGAGAAAATCGTTCGACTCATTGCGCAGAGACATCGATCAGAGCGGCTTGGTTCGCACCGGGGATCAATTTGAAACCCAGGCCCTTAACATGTTCCTCAGCCCCAACGCAGGGAAAGCGTTTAACCTTTCCCACGAGCCGGCAAAAATTCGCGAGCGTTACGGCATGCATGCCTGGGGGCAGCAGTGCCTGATGGCCCGCCGATTGGTGGAAGCCGGAGTGGAAATCGTCACCACGGAATTCGACGGGCCCCAATGCGGCCGGGTGGCTAATTGGGACGACCATGCGGTTAATCACCATGTGTTCGACGCCTTGAAATATCGCGCGCCCTTTGTCGATCAGGCGGTGTCGGCGCTTATTGAAGACATTTACGCTCGCGGGCTGGATCAGCGGGTGCTGGTGGCGGTGGGCGGTGAATTCGGGCGAACGCCACGCATTTCTCATGTGGCCAGCAGTGGGGGCGGAGTGGCCAGCGGCGCGACGGGCACGGTTCAGCCTGGCAGAGATCACTGGCCCAGGGCTGGGTCGTTCCTTTTCGCTGGCGGGGGGATTGAAACCGGGCAGGTAATCGGCGCCACCGATGCCAAGGGCGAAGACCCGATTTCCCGGCGAGCTTCTCCCGAGGATTTCCTCGCCACCCTGTACACCCATTTGGGAATCGATTTCAAAAGCCTCACATTGAAGGATTTCAACGGCAAGCCAACACCAATTATCCGTTACGGGAATCCCATTCCCGAACTGGCTTCAACCTGACCGCCTGGCTTTCCAGCCGGTGCCTTAAATGAACCAAGGAGGCGTCATGCTGCGGCTGGCTTTTTCACTTCTCCTTTTAGTTTCGTTTTTTCTTGTCCCGGCGAATTCCCAAGAGAAGGGGGAAAGCCGCCTCCGCGCCGGCGCCTATTCCCTCGATATTACACCGGTCGATTTTCCCTGCATTGTCAATGGCGGGTTCCTCGAGGCCACTGCCAAGTCAGCTCTGGACAACCTGTTTGCCCGTTGCCTGATCCTGGAGGACGGCAAGGAGAGAATTGTTCTCCTGGTGGTGGATTCCTGCATGATGCCGCGCGATTTTCTCGACGGCATCAAAAAACTGATTCAGGAAACCCATGGCATTCCACCTGAAAGGGTGATGATCAGCGCCACGCACACGCACACAGCGCCGTCGGTCATGGGCGCCCTGGGATCGCGTGCGGATGACAAGTACCGGGCTTTTCTCGGGGTGCAACTGGTGCGGGCGGTTGGCCTGGCGTTGAAAACCGTTCGCCCGGCGCGCGCTGGGTGGGCAGTCATCGAAGACCCCGCCCACACTTTTTGCCGCCGCTGGATCTTCCGCTCCGACAAAATGTTAACCAGCCCCTTTGGCGAGGTGAATGTTCGGGCCAATATGCACCCAGGGCATTTAAACCCCACCACCATCGGGCCCTCCGGCCCGGTGGACTCCGGCCTTTCAATCCTTTCCCTGCAAGGAACCGATGGCAAACCGATCGCGATTTTTGCCAACTACTCCATGCATTATTACGGCAGCGGGCCAGTTTCCTCAGATTATTACGGCCGCTTCTGCAACTCCCTGGCCAAGAAAATCTCCAAAGACCCAGGCTTCGTGGCGGTAATGTCGCAAGGCACAAGCGGCGACCTGATGTGGATGGACTACGGTTCTGCCTCCCCCAAGCGCGATATTCAGGCCTTTGCCGATGCCGTCGCCTCTGAGGCTTTCAAAGCCTTTCAAAGCATTCAATATAAGGATGAAGTTCCTTTGGGCATGGCCGAGACACGGCTGCGGCTGGGTCGGCGAACTCCCGATGAAAAAAGGCTCGATTGGGCCAAAAAGTTGCAAGAGAAAATCACCGGCCCCATTCCAAAAAACCGCGAAGAAGTCTATGCTCTGGAGCAAATTCACCTGCATGAGCAGCCAAATGTGGAACTGAAACTGCAAGCCATTCGCCTTGGCGACCTCGCCATCGCCACTTTTCCCAACGAAGTCTTTGGCATTACCGGGTTGAAGATCAAGGAGCGCAGCCCTTTCAAAACCACTTTCAACATTGAATTGGCCAATGGGTCGGAAGGTTACATCCCACCGCCGGAGCAGCATGCCCTGGGCGGCTACACCACCTGGCCTGCGCGCACCGCAGCTTTGGATGTGCAGGCCGAACCAAAAATCGTCGACGCTCTTTTACTTTTGCTTGAGCAACTTAAAGGAGAAAAACGCAAACCCTGGTACTACGAACAAGCCTCTGGCCAGAAGGAACAATCTAAATTGGCTGCCTATCGCCTGGAGGAAATGGAGTTAAGCCGGGCCTTTGATTCCTCGGGTAATAACCATCATGGCCAGTATGAAAAGGGCGTGGCTCTCTGGTTGACCGGTCCGCCGGGTGAGTTCTCTCCAGGCAGAACAAACCGGGCGGCTCATTTCGCCGGCGGGAGAATGAAATTCAACCTTCCTGGCTGGAATGACACTTATACCGTTGAAGGATGGATCTGGAATGGTTTTCCCGTGAAGGACCGCGCGGTGGCGGGTTACTTTTTCTCCCGTGGCAAGGACGGGGAAATTGGCGCGCCTGGCGACCACCTGGCCCTGGGTGGCAAATCGATGGCCGAAGGAAAGTTGTTATTTTTCAACGGCAACACAGTGAAAAAAGTAATTGCCGGAGAAACCGTTCTGGGGTTCAAAACCTGGCACCATGTTGCCCTGGTGCGCCAGGGAAAACAGGTGATGCTATATCTGGATGGCAAAAAAGAGGCGCAAGGAGAAGCGGAGATAACCGGGAATTCCCAAGGCGGATTTCTTGGCGGCCGTTCCGATGGCTTTGCACCATTTGAAGGCAAACTGGATGAGTTTGCCATTTACCCCATGGCCCTGGACGAGGATGCCATCCGGAAGATGGCTTCCCGAGGGAAAAAAGAATAACCGTCCAAAGGCGGGAATTGTTCCCCTTTTCCCCGACTACCCTTTTGCCAGGTTCACAGGGAATCATTTTCCCACTTGGTTTGTTGGGAAATATCCAACTAGCCCCTGAATGGTAAGGAATAATGGTTTGCCAATACCCCATCCTGCTGGCGCATGGGATCGCGCCATTTGATTTTCTTTCACGGAAGATCCGCAAGGCCTTTCCCTCGCTGGCCGGTAGCGGCGATTCCCGCCACTATTTCAAGGGCGTGAAAAGCTTTTTAAATTCCCGCGGGTTTGAAGCCCATCATGGCGATGTCAGCTTTGCTGCCAGCGTGGATTTGCGTGCCAGGGAACTGGCCTCCCAGGTGGAGGCCATTTTAAAACAGCCCGCCAGCCCTGGCCGTTCCCATGAAAAAGTTCTGATCCTGGCTCATAGCATGGGCGGCCTGGATGCCCGGCGCATGATCGTTGATTTTCCCGGCCTGGCGGAGAAAGTCGCCGGCCTGGCCACGATTGGGACCCCTCATCTCGGATCCTCCTTTGCCGACCTGGGAATGCAAAAAGGGGGAAACCTTGCCATCTTGGGGTTAAAAAAATTCGTTGACCTGGCCGGATTCGCCGATCTGACAACGCAAGCTTGCAAAGTATTCAACCAACGATCGCTGGCCAGTGAAGCGGCCAATGGAGTCGTCTACCATGTTTGGTCCAGCCACGAGGAGAAATCCAGGGTCTACCTCCCGTTGAGAAATTCCTGGTCGGTGATTCACGAAAAAGAAGGCGCCAACGACGGTTTGGTTTCCGTGACATCGCAAGAGTGGGCCAGTGAACTGGCCCTGGGAAATGGCGCCAGAAAAACGGTGAAGCAATTTCGCTTCCCGTTTTTGGCGGACCATTTGAACCAGATCGCCTGGTGGTCGCCGAAAAGCCCCACCCTGGCGGGGAAGCTAAAAGAGTTCGTCCTGGCCCGGGAATTCGAAAAGACCGTTCTGGAGGTTTACCTGGAAATCGCCCAAAATCTGGCGAAGGATGCTTGCCCCTGTTAGCATTAACCCAACTTTAACACTGGCAGGAGGATTTATGTTTCGAAAAATGTTGCTTGGAGTTTTGGCGGCGGTGGTTTTGGTTCCCGGCGCCTTTTCTCAAACCCGCGAACAGAAGGTGCGCGATGACAAGAAAAAAATCGAGGGCCAGGGCTTCTGGCTGTACAACGATTTAGCCGCGGGCAAAGAACAAGCCAAAAAAACCAACAAACCGATGATCGTTGTTCTCCGCTGCATTCCCTGCGAAGAGTGCGTCAAGCTGGATGATGAACTGGTCAGCCAAGATGCTCGCGTCCGCGCCCTGCTCGATCAATTTGTACGCGTGCGGGTTGTTGGCACGAATGGGCTAGACCTTACCCTGTTTCAATTCGATTACGACCAATCCTTCGCCGTCTTCTTCTTGAACGCCAACGGCACGATTTATGGCAGATTCGGCACGCGCTCGCACCGCACCCATTGGACCGACGATGTGTCTGTGGAAGGATTGGGAAAAGCCATGGAAGGAGTGTTGGCGCTGCACCAGGGCTACCCGGGAAACCGCGCCGAATTGACAGGAAAAACCGGGCCCAAGCCCTTTTTCCCCACACCCGAGCAATTCCCCCTCCACAAGGGAAAATTCTCCTCCACCATCGATTACCAGGGCAATAATGTGGTGAAAAGCTGCATTCATTGCCATCAAATTGGCGATGCCATCCGGCAAACCTATCGCGACCGGGGCCAGCCCATTCCACCGAAGTCTCTTTATCCCCACACCCATCCTAAATCGCTGGGACTGATTCTCGACCCCAGAGAACGGGCCACCGTGGCCAAGCTGGTTGAAGGAACACCCGCAGCCAAGGCCGGGTTTGTTGCGGAGGACAAGATAACGCACCTTGATGGGCAGGCACTGGTTTCCCTCGCTGACATTCAATGGGTTTTGCACCAGGTTCCCATGGCAGGAAAAACCGTTGTGGCAAACATTATGCGCAATGGAAAGCCCGTGATTTTGAAAATGGAATTGGTGGACGGTTGGAAAAAGCTGGACGACACCTCCTGGCGGGTTTCTTCCTGGGCCATGAGGCGGATGGCAACCGGAGGCCTGGTCTTGGAAGCTCTTGGCGCCGAGGATAAAGCAGGGATAAAAATTCCGGAAAACCAAATGGCGCTGCGAGTGAAGCATGTCGGGCAGTATGGCGATCATGCCGCCGCCTTGCGCGCAGGTTTCAAAAAAGACGACATCCTGGTTTCCTTCGATGGGAATTCTGACCTGACTCGCGAGCAGGACTTGATGGAATACGCCATCAACAAGAAAAAGGTCAACGACAAGGTGGCGGTCGAGATCGTTCGTAATGGCAAGAAAATGACCCTGACCTTGCCCATGCAAAAGTAGAACGCCATGCATGAATTCAAGGATGGCCAAGCATTCATGGAGAATTTCCTCCTGGAACCCCAGGGGCGGGGGGATTTGAGCGGCTTGCGCTTCGCGGTCAAAGACTTGATCGATATCGCGGGAAAAATCACCGGGTGCGGCAACCCCACCTGGAGAAACACCCATGGGCCAGCTAGCGCAAACGCCACTTGCGTGGATCAGTTACTGCAAGCCGGCGCCACTTGCCTTGGCAAAACCATCTCCGATGAATTGGCCTTCAGCATCATTGGCGCCAACCATTTTTATGGCACGCCTTTGAACCCCAAGGCCCCGGACCGGGTGCCGGGCGGGTCCTCCAGCGGCTCGGCTTCCGCCGTGGCGCGAGGGATCGTGGATTTTTCTCTCGGCACCGACACCGGCGGGTCGGTGCGGGTGCCCGCGTCCAATTGCGGAATCTGGGGATTGCGGCCAACTCATGGCGCCATTTCCCTCGATGGGGTCATGCCCTTTGCCCCTTCCTTTGACACTGTGGGGATTTTTGCCGCCGACTGCAAGGTTTTAACCCTGGTTGCCAAGGCCTTGCTTCCAAAGGAAAAACTAGGGCCTGATCGGCCAGGCGCAATTCATTTCCTTGAGGATGCCTTTGAACTTGCCGACCCCGAGGTGCGCTCCGCCCTTACTTTATTCAAAAAGAGGATCGGGAATCATTTCCCAGGCCGGACTCAAAGTTCCACCCTGGAGAGCCTGGGCTTGAATCTCGGCAAGGGCTTTTTCGACTGGCATGAAACTTACCGGATTAACCAGTGGGTGGAAGTAGAGAAATCCCTTGGCGGCTGGATTGACCAATGCCATCCAGTATTTGGCCCCGCCTTGACCAAAACTTTTGAACAAGTACGGACGATGGACAAAAACCTGATTCCCCCGGCCTTGGATAATCGGGAACTGTTGTGCCAAAGAATTCAATTAGCCCTTGGGGGGGCTGATTTCTTGTGCATCCCGACGGCGCCTTCGGTGGCGCCAGAAAAAAATAATATCCCTGTAAGGGATCACAACCAGTTGGGTTACTACACCAAAGCGCTGTCCCTGACAGCCTTGGCTGGGATTGGGCGCTTGCCCCAAATATCTCTCCCTGTGGCCCAGGCCGAGGGTTGCCCGATAGGTTTGTCTTTCATCGGCCCTCCGTTTAGTGAACGCCAATTGCTGGAATTCGCCGGGCTTCTTTCAGAGGCCTTTTGCGTTACTCTTCATTGAAAGGGGCCTCATGAACGCCGTTCTTTGGCTGAGTTTGACTTTTACCGCCGCTGGGCTGAATGCTGATCCTTCCCGCGTGGAGAAATTCCTGCACACCGGGGATTTTCAAGGAGGCGAGAAAGCTTTACTCAAAGAGTTGAAAACGCAACCGAAGGATTCGCAACTCCGCTTTGAACTGGGCGCCTTGCAGTTCATTCATGCGGTTGAGGGGCTGGGCCAGGGGTTATACCGCCATGGACTGCGCCCCAATGGTGGCTTTGGCAACGAAATCCCCTTCATGCGGCTGCCTGTGCCTGAAAACCCAGACCCACAGGAAATCAGTTATGAACAATTCCGGGCTCTTTTTTCCAGTTTTTCGAAAAGGATCTCCGAGGCAGAAAAAAATCTCTCTCTGGTGATGGACGAAAGTGTCCGCCTGCCTTTGCGCATGGGGTTGATAAAGCTCGATATGACGGGCAATGGCAATCCGGAGACCAATTTCAAGGCCATAGTCAACCGCTACATCGGCGGCAACCAGGGCTTGCCCGGCGCCCTGGGTGATATGCCTGTCACTTTTGACCGCGGCGATGCACTCTGGCTGCAGGGATATTGCAATCTCCTCCAGGCTTTGACCTCGTTTATTCTCGCTCATGATTTTCAGGAATCGTTTGAAGTGGGCGCCACCCTGGTCTTTCCCAAGGTAAAAACTCCACACGGTTTTCTCAACGCCATCCCCAGGAGGAGAACCAATTGGTTTCCCGATGACATCGTTGATGTCATCGCTTTTGTGCATTCCTGGCGGTTTCCCCTGAAACATCCCGACAAAATGAAAGAATCTTTGGCCCACCTGGAAAAAGTTATCGCTCTTAGCAGGGAAACCTGGAAATCGATCCTGGCCGAGACTGATGACGACAACGAATGGCTGCCCAACCCCAAGCAGAAAGGAGTGCTCGGCATTCCCGTTGGGAATGCAATGATCATCGGCTGGATTGGTTTCCTCGATGACGCCGAGAAAATCCTTCAGGGAAAACTCTTGCTCCCCTACTGGCGGGAGGGGGAAACCCGAGGCGTGAACCTGAATAAAGTCTTCACCGAACCGCGAAATTTTGATGTTATCTATTGGATTCAGGGAACAGCAGCCACCCCCTATTTGGAAAAGGGGCCAACCACTTCCGCACCACGCTGGCAGATGTTGCAACGGCTTTTCCGCGGAGAATTTATCGGCTTCGCGTTCTGGTTTAATTAATCCAATCCCTGCTCCCCGATGGGCGCGAGCAGCCGGTGTCATCTGGCTGCTACTTTGAACCTTTTTTTATTCTGACCCTAAACCAGGATCTCACGCACCACCTCGCCTTCCACATCGGTCAGGCGAAAATCCCGTCCGCCGTATTGAAAGGTCAATTTCTTGTGGTTGAGGCCTAAAAGGTGCAAGAGAGTGGCGTGCAGGTCATGGAAATGCACCCGTTTTTCCACCGAGAAGTAGCCATAGTCGTCGGTGGCGCCATGCTTGAACCCTGGCTTGACCCCGCCACCTGCCAGCCAGATGGTGAACCCGTGGGGATTGTGATCGCGTCCATCATTGCCCTGGGCCACGGGAGTGCGGCCAAACTCGCCCGAGAAAACAACCAGCGTATCTTCCAGCAACCCCAGGCGTTTCAAGTCAGCAATTAGCCCGGCGATGGGCTTGTCTACCTCGCGAGCGTTTTTCTCGTGATCTGCTTTCAAATTGCCATGCTGGTCCCACTTGTAACTGTGCGTGACCTGGACAAAGCGCACGCCCCGCTCTGCAAAGCGCCGGGCCATCAGGCACATTCTGCCGAAATTGGCGGTGCGCGGATCATCCAACCCGTAAAGATCAAGGGTGGCCTTGGATTCCTTGCTAATGTCTTGAAGATCGGGCGCGACGGTTTGCATGCGGAAGGCCAGTTCCATCGCCTCGATGCGGCCCTCGAGCGCCGCGTCGCCTCCGGCCTGGGCCAAATGCGCCCGGTTCATCTTTTCCAGCAAGTCAAGTTCCTGGCGCTGAAATTTCCCTGGTTGAAATGGCTGGATAAAGGGGATTTTGGCCTGGTCCGAGGCCACGCTGGAAGTGCCAACCGGCGTGCCCTGGTGAATGGCCGGGAGAAAGGCGGAACTCCAATTGTTGACCCCGCCATGAGTGAGAGTCGGACAGATGGTAATGAACCCAGGCAGGTCGCGATTTTCCGAACCCAGCCCGTAAGTGATCCAGGATCCCATGCTCGGGCGGATAAAGGTGTCGCTGCCCGTGTGCAATTCCAGGAGAGCGCCCCCATGGCGGGAGTTGGACCCATGCATGGAATGGATAAAGCAGAGTTCGTCGGCGCGCTGGCCGAGGTGAGGGAACAACTCGCTGACCCAAGCGCCGCTTTTGCCATATTGCTTGAATTTGAACGGGGAAGCCAGAAGGTTGCCGGTTTCCGAGGAAACCACGCGCGGTTTGGAGAACGGCAGCGGCTTGCCATGATCCCTTTGCAAAAGCGGCTTGTAATCGAAGGTGTCCACCTGCGAGGGGCCGCCATGCATAAAGAGGAAAATCACGCGCTTGGCCTTGGGCATGAAATGCGGAGCCTGTGCGTTAAGGCCCGAGGCGGCGGGCGCCTGATTGGGATTGGCCAGAAGCCCGGCCAGGGCTGTGGCGCCAAACCCAATTGAGCTGGTTGCCAGCATCCTTCGCCGACTCATCGTTCCTTCGCCAATCCAATGGTTGCTCATCTCTACTCCAAAAAAAGAAACTCATTGGAACTCAGCAAAACCCGGATGAATCCCTGTAGGGCAAGTTGTTCCGCTTCCAAGGACGGCTTGCCTTCCTTTTGCCAATCCCGTGCCAGCAACTGCAGAAAATCCACAGCACCAGTGATTTCCGTATTGGCCGCGGGTCGGCACCAAACGATTTTCATGGCTTGGGAAACTTGCCTGCTCTTGTCCGCTGGGCTTTGCTGGTGCAGGGCGCGCGCCAAAGCCGCCGGGCCCGATGCCATGATTTTTCCATTCAGGGAAAACAAAGCCTGCTGAGCCACCGTGGTTTGCGCCCGTTCCCCACTGGTCATGCTCGGATCGGGAAAATCAAACGATTGAAACAGGTCGAAAAGCATGCTCCGAATCAGCGGCAGGTACACCGACCTGCGAGGGGAATCGTAGTCGTCGTATTTTCCATTGGGGTATCCCGGGACATAGCCCCGGTTTTTCCCCTTCATGATGCTTCCCCTCATGCTGGGATCGAGCATGACGGAGTGGGAAAGGATGGCATCACGGATTTCCTCGGCATCAAGGCGCCGACGCGGGAAGGTCCAAAAGAGACGGTTGTCCGGATCCTCGAAGGCGGCACGGGAATTGTCCGCGCAAGCCATGCCATAAGTATTCGAGAGAAGAATTTCCCGATGCATGCTTTTGAAGGATCCCCCGTGGAAGGTAAAGCGCCCGGCCAGCCAATCGAGGAGTTCCGGGTGGGAAGGAGAATCACCCAAGGTGCCAAAATTATCCGGCGTGCGCACCAGACCCTTGCCAAAATGCCAATGCCATATCCTGTTGGCTACCACCCTTCGGGCCAAGGAGTTTTCCTCCGAGGCAAGCCACTGGGCCAATTGCAACCTGCCGCTTTGATTTACCGGGGCGGCCATCTTGGTTCGTTGATGAAAAACCGCGGGCACTCCCCGAGAGACCTCTTCACCCAAGGTCAGGTGGTTGCCCCGCAAGTGAATGCGCAATGTGGTTAAGTCCCCTTCGTTGGCCATCATGGCCTCTGGCAAAACTGGAAGGTTCTTTTCCTTTTCCGTAATCTTGTTTTGCAACGAATCCAATTCCTCGCGCAACGGCTTGGCAAAAACTTGGAACTGATTGTCAGCAATGGCGAAGGCGCCTTTTGGGTTGGCTGCGAATTTTTCCGGATCCCCCGGCGGCTGCCGTTTCAAAAATTGGCTCCATTGCCCGAGAAAGTGCGGGTGCAAACCCTGTTCCTGGGCAAATTGCTCCTGGGTTTTCTCTTCGCCTTTTTCCGGCGGGACCAGGGCGAATTTATCCAGGTGGGGAAATGGCCCTTGTCGAAAGAATTCAATCTGGTTCTTACCTTCCTTCAAGGAAACCAGGCACTGGCGGTCCCATTTCTGCTGTTGAGGATGCCAGCCGCCAGTGACGAGCCCCGCCCCGGTTTTTATCACCTTTCCGTTTACACGGATTTCAATGGGGCGCGATTCCTGGGCAGCATAGCGAATGTGCAATTGCACTGCCACCGCCTGTGACTGCTGGAATTCATAAACCGCCCGGTTAGGCAGCTCTCCGGCGTTATAAATTACGCCGATTTTTTCCCCATACCCCGTGGTGGACCGAAGCGCGTTTCCCTGGGTGTACGCTTCAGCTTCAATGACCCGCGCCCCGGGGGGCAGGTTCTTTACATCCTCCAAGGAGACCTGCGCCGCCTCCAGCAGGTTCCATTCCTTGGCCGCTTTCACATACCGCTCGATCTTCTTTTTTTCCTGCTCCACCAGGGCTTCTTTGGCCTGGCGGAATTTCTCGGTCTGGTCCTTCTTCAACTTTGTCATTTCACCTTGCAGCGATTCGAAATGCTGAACTTCTTCTGCCTGCCCAACCGGTTTTTCCACCCAGCGAGCCACTACCCGGTAATTTTCCATCACCTTGGTGCTTTTAAAAATCCCCGCCAGAGAATAGTAGTCCCCCATGGTGATCGGATCATATTTGTGGTCATGGCAGCGGGCGCAACCCAGCGACATGCCAAGAAACACTTTCCCCAAGGTGTCGATTTGCTCGTCGATGATGTCCATCTGCATTTTCACTGGGTCGTCCTCGGCGAGCATTTTCGGCCCCAGGGATAAAAACCCCGTGGCGATTGCCCCCTGGTGCATTGGACTTTTCAAAAGATCCCCGGCCAATTGCTCCTGAATGAACTGCCCATAGGGCCGATCCTGGTTCATGGCTTCAATTACATAATCGCGATAGCGCCAGGCATTGCCTTGCACAAGGTTTTCGTCCATGCCGTTGGAGTCGGAATAACGGGCCAGGTCGAGCCAGTGTCGGCCCCATTTTTCACCGTAATGGGGAGAGGCCAGCAACCTATCGACCACCTTTTCCCTGGCATAAGGCGTCGTATCAGTCAGGAACTCATCAAATTCCCCCGGGGTGGGAGGCAAGCCGGTCAGATTGAAAGTCACCCGGCGCAGCCAGGCGTTCTTGCTTGCTGGCTTCGGTGGAGCGAAACCTTTCTCGTTGAGTTTTTCCAGGATGAACAGGTCAATCGGGTGGCTGGCCCATGCGCGGTTGTTTACAAGAATTGGCAGCGGGGATTTTGCCAGCGGCAGGAAGGCCCAATGGTTGCCCGGGTTGGCCGGCGCCTTGGCTTTTTCCTTGGTCCAAGGCAGACCAAGGGCAACCCATTGCTGCAGCCTGGCCAAATCGACCGGGGCCAGTTTTTCTTTGGGCGGCATGGACAATTTACCCTGGTGGCTGACCACTTTAAGGAGCAGACTCTCCAGGGGAGTTTTTTCCAAGGCCGCAGGGCCCCGCTTGCCACCTTTCATGACCGCCTCGCGGGTATGCAACCGCAGGCCGCTTTCCGCCTTGCTTTCCCCATGGCATTTCCAGCACTTGTCCGCCAGCAACGGCCGGATTTCCTTTTCAAAAAAGGCCAGGCCGCTATTCGTAGGTTCGTTGGCAAAAAGGACTGATGAATTTCCAGCCCGGAGCAAAAACACCAGGAATATCAGCATCAGTATCAAGGAAAACCGAAAGGAGGGAATCAACGGCCACCATGGGAGTGCAGGTATGAATGCCTTGGCCCTAAAAGGGTAGGAGTTCCAGTTTACCCGGCTGGGCCGTTTTAATCAAGGGGCCAAAGGAAAAGCAGTTCAAACCTGAGCAAGGGGCCATGGGCTTTTGTTTTTGGCATCCGTTCCCGGAATGTAACTGGAATTCAAAATATCCAGAAGTCAGGGGACTCAAAGTAAAGGAATGCCTTTCCCGCTTGACACTCCTTAAATTTCCAGCAGTTTTTGGCTGGAATCGCCAAAGGTCTTCATGGGCAGATCCGCTTTTTCCAAAAGGGAAAGAAACAAGCTGCACATTTTCCGGTTGGGTTTGCCCAGGTAATCGAGAATGCGGCCGGTTTGGATTTTTCCGCCGGCGCTGCCGAGAAGCACCACAGGCAACTGGGTCGCGTCATGTTGGCCCGACATCATGCTCGAACAGTACATGATCATGGAATTATCCAACAGCGTCCGCTCTCCTTCACGGATGGAATCTAGCCGACGGGCCAGGTATCCCAATTGCTCCAAAAAGAACTGATTGACTTTCAACCAATCTGCATTATCCGTATGCGACAGCAAGTGGTGAATCATGTAGTCCACCCCGAGGCGCGGGAAGCGCAGGGAGGAATGATCGTTGTTTAATTTCAAGGTGCAAACGCGAGTCGAATCGGTTTGAAAGGCCAGGACCATAATGTCGCACATGAGCCGCATATGGTCGTCGATGTTTTGCGGAATCCCATCCGCGGGTCGCGGGCGGTCCGGTTTTTCCAAAGTGGGCTTCCAACCCTCTAGCCTTTGCTCCTTGCCAGCACGAGAAATGCGAGTTTCCACTTCCCTGACCGACTCCAGGTATTCCTCCAGCCGCCGGGTATCGCTGGCGCTGAGCTGGTTTTTCAACGAAGCAGCATCCTGAAGTATGGCATCGAGAACGCTCTTGTCCCCCTTGGCGCCGGCATCCTTGAACAAGCTGTCGAAGGCCAGTGCGGGGTAAAGTTCCAAGGGCGCCGGAGTGGTCGGCGATGTCCAGGAAATGTGCGAACTATAAAGCATCGAGTAATCCTTGTGCACCGCCGCCATGGACGGCTCGCACGCCAGCACCAAGCTGGGAATCTTGACCTGGCTGGCCGTGGCCTTGGCTATGACCTGATCGATGCTGGTGCCGGAGTGGATTTTTCCGCCTGAAGCCAGCGGGGCGCCCGACAGCAAATTCCCGGTTTGGGAACTGTGAATGTTTCCCTTGAGCGCCTCGGAGTTGAAAAGCCCGCGGATGAAATTCATCTTGGGCTTGAAATCATTGAGGGGGTGCAGGACTTTGCCCAGTTCGGCGATTTTCCCTTCGCCCTTGGCCCACCACTCCTTGCCGTGAAACCCGTTGCCGGAGAACAAGCAGGCGAAGCGCACGGGGGGCTGCGATTGTTTCAGCCCTTTTTCCCCGGCCCAGGCCGGAAGCGATTCCAGCCACGGCAGGGCCATGGTGACACCGAGCCCGCGCAGCAAAGCGCGCCTGGAAAAAGTCCGCTCAGTTCGCATTCTGGTCATGGCTAATTCTCCTCGTGAAATTCCCCACCGCGTTTCATGGTGAATTGCTTGCTTTCCAAAATGGCCAGCACCGCCTCGTGGAAACGGTACTCGTTGTCTTGCAAGCGGTTCACCATCGTTTCAATCAGGGGGTCATCCGCCAAGGAGGTTCCCCTTCCCAGCGCATACCCCAAAAGCTTCTTGCAGAAGTTCCTCAGGAAATCTTCTTTTCGTTTACCCACGAGGTAACCCTGCAGCCCCTTTATTCCATCAAATTTCTCTCCATCTTTTAAGGCCACTTGGGTGGAAACCGGGTGCCCCCCCCCATCCTTTTCCCGCAGCCGGCCAATGGCGTCGTAGCGTTCAAGGGAGAAACCCAAGGGGTCGATGCGCGCATGACAGACTGCGCATTTAGGATTGGAACTGTGTTGCTCGACCAGTTGGCGCACGCTAAAGGCGCTGCTGTTTTCCTTTTCAGGCAACTGTGGGACATTGGGGGGAGGCTTGGGGAGTTTTTCCCCGAGCAAAGATTCGGAAACCCAGTTGCCCCGGAGAATCGGGCTAGTGCGGCTTGCCCCCGATTGCGCTGCCAATGGGGCCGCCATTCCTAATATGCCCCCGCGACCGTGCTGGGCAGCGCCTTCCACCCGCCGCCATTCCTTCCCTTTCACACCGGCAATGCCATAGTGCCTGGCCAGATCTTCATTAAGAAAGAGATAATCGCTATGAATTATTTCCAGCACGGGACGGTTTTCGCGAAATAGATGCATGAAATACTGAAGAGCTTCTTCGTACATGGCGCCGCGTAGCGAGGCAAACTCGGGAAAGAGTTTTTCATTTTTTTCGTCGTTGACATCAAAGCCGCGGAAATCGAGCCACTGGCAGGCAAACTCAGCAGCCAAAGCCCTGGAACGAGGATCAGCGAGCAACCGCGCCACCTGCTTTTTCAATTCTCCCGGTTTGGTCAGCTCATTTTTTTCTGCCAGCCTCGTCAAGGCCTCATCCGGGGTGGAGGACCACAGGAAATAACTGAGGCGCGCGGCCAATTCATTTTCGCTAACACGGGCAAAATCCTTCCCGGGCCCGGGCGATTCCAGTTTGTAAAGGAAAGCAGGGGAAGAAAAAACCGCAGCCAGAATCAGTTGAAAAGCTTCCTCGTGTTCCATTTTCTGCGAGCGCAAAGTGGTGTAGAGTTTTTTGAACCCCGTTTTTTCCTCCGCCTGCAAGGGCCTGCGAAAGGCACGGGAGGCAAAACTTTCCAATTCAGCCCATTGTTTGCTTTCCGCTCCTACCATTTCCTTGCGGAACTGGTCCGCTTTTTTCCAAATCGGTTCCCGAAATTGCGTGAACCGCGTGGTTAAATTCTCCTGCGAGGCGTATTCCATGAATTGCGGATAGGCGTCTTGAATGCGCAGCGGATCCTGGCTGACGAATTCCAATTCGTGCCACAGTCGGTCCAGCCGGGCCGATTGCCCCTCATTCAACATTAACTCTTTCAGCGAGTCATCCTCGCGGTGGTGCAGCACCATGGTGATAACCTCGTCAACCGGCACGATCCTTCGGTAGCACAGGGCCAGGGGGAAAACCTTGCGGAAGCGGTCCAGGTCTTGCGTATGGAGTTTTCTCCCTTTCGAATCGGGAGAGGAAAGGAGCGAGGAAATGGATTTACTTGTCTTGCCCTGGCCAAGGTTCACCTGGATCTGAAACAGGTTTTTCACCCCGGGGGCCAGAGTGGCCTCCACATCCAATGCTCGCCCTTCGGCCAGAAAGGCGGGGATTTTGAATTTCAAAATTCCGCCCGGTGGGGAATGCAAGTCATTTGTTTGAAGGTTGTCGCCAGGCTTCTTGGAGCCGAAAAAATCCGGGGGCAGCCCCCAGGCCGACTGCTGAGAATTTCCCCTGGCCAGGAAGTAGTCAATTTCCAGGTCGCGGAAAAGTGGCCCATCCAGGGAATGCAAAAGGCGGCTCAATTTGGCATCGGGGTGATCGCCCTTGGGCGCTGCGCCCTGAAGCAGGTTTTGCATTTTTTCCACGAGTGGCTGCAGGACTGGCTGGCCGGCCTTCTTGAGCAACTGCTCGCGCCAAAGCGCCAGCATTGACCCAGGCGGAATCTTGTCCGTAATGGGAGAAACCACTTGTCCTTCCAAGAAAAAATGCCAGATGGCTTTGTTGCCATGGGCATCCGCGTGCGGATTCCCCTCATGAATGTTGCTGGCGACATCCTGGGACAGTTTCCAAGTTTTTCCCCCGGGCTGGGTGTCAGCGATTTCCAAATCCACCAGGGTGAGGTCACAAATATGGTTGCGGTCGCGTGAGCCAATTACCAGGGCCAGAAGGTCATCTTTGGCAAGTTGCACGGCTGGAATAGGAGGCAGGTTGGGTTTGCCGCCGTTGTCAATGACCCCACTGGCGAGGACCCGCTTGCGGTTCCCCTGGCGGATTTCCAACGACCAAGTCACGCCGTTGCCACAGGCGGCATGAGCGTCCTCCACTCGAGGTTGAACCCTGGCGGTAAAATCCGTCGGCGAACGCCAGCCAACAATGACATCACCTCCAACCGACGGGTGAACGCAAACCGATTTCCCTGGGATGGTCCCCGGAACCTGCACGGTGCGGTCAGAGGAATTGGCGATGATATTTGGGGTGGCGGCGATGCCCCAGCCTTTGACAAAGTCATATCCGCCGGTGGATTGAAACGCTGGCTTCAGGTGGTTTTCGACAGCAAAGGGCTGAGTGCTGGCAAAGCCCACGAGGTCCATCCAACCCAAGAGAATTTTTTTCTCCAGGCCCATGGTCGCCGCCACCTGGTCCGGCTTAAGAGTTTTGTCGTAAAAACAATTCCCCACGGCTTCCAAATACTTGGTGGTTTTTGCAAAGGCAGCCTGCGAGGTTTTCTCAAATCCTTCTCCCAGGCGGGGGAGGTCTTTCAACAAAACCGTTGCACGCCCCCCGGTGGAAAACCGGGGGTTCCGCCAAACGACTTCACCCTGAGGGGAAGCCCCGGTTTGGGACCTGGCTTGGAAAGTGATTTCGTAAAAGCCGCTTTCAGGCGGAGAGCCCAGGCCGGTCATGATGCCGCCCTTGGAAGTAATTTGGGTGTCGGCTTCGTGCCACTTTTTGAAATGCCCCACAGAATTGGTTTTCCACATAACCTTCTGCAAGGCCTGAATTTCCCCCACCAGGCGCGAGATATCTCCTGGGTTCCCCCCGGCAAAAACCTCTCTGAGGGGTTGGAAGAATAAGGAAAGATTGCTGTCTGAAAGTGTCTGGTAAATCGCTCTCAGGCACTTGGCGTTTAATTTTCTCTCGCGGGAGATGGACTCAAGTCGTTCCTTGGAATTGCCTTTGTGAAGTTCCATGGCCGCCCGCAGGTAGGCTTCCAGAGGAAGGGTTCCGTTGGCATCGGCGAACTGATCGTAGAAAGAGCGGATCTCGTCCACCAATTCATCCGTCCAATCACGGCGGGTATTGAATTGAGAAAAGCGGAATCCATCGGGAGTCAAAACGGCGTGGGAAGCGATCTTCCGCGCGGCGTTCAAGTATTTATCAAAAAGCGCAGGCGACATTGACAGGGCTTCCATGGCGTTGGTGAACCCCTCGCCAGCGGCGCCATCCTTGGGGAATTCCCGCCCCGGCTGCAAATCCACACCAGTCAAGTCGCGGACCGAATTGTTGTATTCCACATGGGAAAGCCTGCGAAAGCTGACAGGGCCTGGATCGGGGACCAGCTTTTTCGCCGTCTCGCGGATTTTACCTTTGATCCAGCCAACCATTTCCTCGCGATCCAGGGCCGACAGGGGTTTGCCCTCTTTGGGAGGCATTTGCCCTGTCTCCAGGACATCCAGGATTTTTTTCCAGGTGGGAAGATCCTTGACCGCCAGGTTTTCGGATTGGAACCCGCTCAGATCAATTTCCGCCTCGGCTTTTGCCCCGGTGTGGCATTTGTAACATTTACTGTTCAGGGTGGCTTTTATTTTGGCAAAGGTAACTGTCGCGGGCGCCGCCTTGGAATTCGAATTCTGTCCAGTCGATTTTCCGCTGGAGAAAACGAAGGCCAAAACCGCCACCAACGGCGCCGCAAACCAAAAAACACGAACTATTCTTTGAAAAGGCATTCCCTTCTCCCCTTCCCTCGGCAAACCCCTGTTATTTTCACCTGCCTGGTTATTCCTTGCAAGGTTCTCTTTTCTCAAAGCCCCGTTCACTTGGCCAGGGCGAGAAGGAGAACCGTTGTTCCCCAGCCGCTTGCAGCCACGGAAATAAACTGGTCTTTCCCATGAGGAAAGCCGCTTTCATAGTAGGCCTGAAACGGTTTGCTGCGGGATTTCACCATCCAGGAGCCGTCAGCTTTTTGTTCCTGCAAAAGAAATTCAACACCCTGGATAAACCGTTTATCCTCACTTTTTAGAGTTCCACTCAGGTGGAGTGCGGCCAGCGCTGTGGCGGTGGCGTAGGGGTCGACTTCCATTCCATCCTTCTGAGCCCAGCCTCCAGATGCTTGTTGTTTTTCCAGAATTTTCTTTCCCGCCGACTCCAGGATATTGTCGCCCGCCTGGCATTCTTTCAACCCCAGTAGGCGGAAAGCCAGATCCTCGGTTTCTTTTCCCGGAGTGTTTTCCAGCCACTGCTTCACCTGGTTTTTCCTTTTTTCGATGCGCTCTTTTTGCCTCGCCGCGCCCCAAACCCGAATGGCCCGCAAGGCCAGATAGTTGGTGGTGAAGTTGCTGGCCTCCGAGGGCGGCCGGTTTGAAGTGGCTTTCCAGTGCGGTTCTCCCGCTTGGTGTTTCAGGAAATATTCCACCACGGCGCTGGTGGTTTCATTGGGCTTAACCCCGGCTAATTCCAAAGTCAACATGGCGTAGCCGGCGGTGTCCGCCTGGCCACCCGTGCCCTGTCCCGATTGAAACCTCTCGCGGTTCTTTCCCAAAAACTCCAGAATGAAGTCCGACTGCTTTTTGATTTCTTTCTCGGGCGGCGCTAGCCCCGCTGCCTTCATCCGCGACCAGGCCAGCATCGGTAATGCCTGGTTATGGCAGGCGAAGCACGATTTCTGTTCCACATGCCCCTGGGCAGCCTTTAAAAGCAAAGGAAGTGATTTTTCCACGGCGGCGCGCACGCGGGTTTCTCTGCTTTCTTTCTCTTCACCCGAGAGAGGTCCCCAGCCCAATCCCAACACCAGCAAGGTAAGCGTTAGAATCCTCTTCATGCCAAAATGCCCTCCACAATATGCCCGTGAACATTGGTCAGCCGGCGTTGAATCCCGTTGTGATAATAAGTGAGCTTTTCATGGTCGATTCCCAACAGGTGCAGTATGGTGGCGTGCAAATCGTGCCAGGGAACGGGGTTTTCCTCTGCTTTCCAGCCTATTTCGTCGGTTTGTCCAAAGGCGAAGCCGGCTTTCAATCCTGCCCCAGCCATCCAGATGGAAAACCCGTATTTGTTGTGATCCCTGCCAGCGCCAACCGTTCCCGCCGCCGACTGGGCGAAGGGAGTCCGGCCGAACTCGGTGGTGAAGAGAACGAGAGTGTCTTCCAAAAGCCCGCGCCGTTTGAGGTCGGCAAGCAGCGCCGCCACTGGCCGATCGATTTTTCCTGCTTCAACTGTGTGGTTTTCTTTCACATTCTCGTGGGCGTCCCAGCTCGATCTGGGGTTTCCTCCAATCGGCCCGCCAGAATAAATCTGCACAAAGCGGACTCCTCTTTCCAAGAGTCTGCGAGCCAGCAGACAGCGCTGGGCGCAGTCGCGTGTTTCATCCTTGTCAACTCCGTATAGCTCCAGAGTCTCCTGGGTTTCCCCGGCCAAGGAAGAAACTTCCGGCACGCTGGTTTGCAATTTGGCCGCGAGTTCATGGGCGCGGATCCTGCCGACAAGCTCTTTTTCAAACCCGGAGCGTTGCAAATTTTCCTGATTCAAGCGGGAAAGAAAATCCCTAGAGGCAGAGTCCGATTCTTTGGAGATGCTTTCGGGGCGCAGGAGGTCGCGCACCGGTTCCTTCCCTGCGCGCAGAACTACACCCTGGTGACCGGGCGGCAAAAAACCGCTGGTCCAGTTGGACGCGCAGCCGTTCGCCTCACCGCGGCCATCGGGCAGCACCACGAACACCGGAAGATTTTCATTCTCGGCGCCAAGCCCATGGGAAATCCAGCTTCCCAAGGCGGGAAACCCGTTGGATCCAAAGCCGCTGTTTTCAAAAAACAGGGCTGGCGTGTGGTTGGCGCTCTCCGCCACCATGGAACGGATGACTGTCAAATTGTCGGCAAGCCCGGCGATGGCAGGGAATAGTTCTGACATCCACAGCCCCGACTTGCCCCGCTGGCGGAACTCCCAGTCGTTTTGCCGAAGCAAGCCGATCTGCCCGAAGAAAATGTCAGGCGGCTTGTCGCTTTTGAACGACTTCCCGTGCCTGGACCTCAACCCAGGTTTGTAATCGAAGGAATCCAGGTGGCTGAGGCCGCCCACCAGGGTGATTTGCACGATCCGTTTGACCCGGGCTTTTTTCCCGGTTCCAATTCCCGGCAGAGGCGCCCCCTGAATACGGGAATTTAAATAACTCAACGCCACGCCGGCCAGGCTGAAAGAAGCGCTTTGCAGGATCATTCTCCGGTCGGGATTCATGGCGCTCCTAATCGACAGTCAGAAATTCATTGGAATTCAACAAGGCTCGGGCCAAGGCGGTCAGGCCGTGCGTTTCCACCAATTGAACCGCGTGCTGTTCTTCCATCGCGCCTGGTTTTCTCAGGAGCAGGGAGCGGAAGAGGTGCTGAACCTGCGGGGCGGTTCCTACTTGCTGATTAATTCGACAATGCTCCAAAGTGCGCTGTTGCAAATCCAGGGCGCGATTCAAAGTGAAGGCCCCATTCCACAGAGATAGCGCTTGCTGAGGCGTGGTGGTGGATGTCCGGCGCGGGGCGCTGGCGGAGTTGTCGGGACAATCGAAGCAATCGAAAGCGCCGGGGTTGGCGCCGCGCGGGACAAAGCGGTAGATGCTGCGGCGCAAAGTCTGCTCGGGACTCGACTCCACCGGGTCGTAAAAAGTGGTGCCATTGTTAAAGGTGGTTTTGTAATCGGAAACGCCCGGGCCGCCCATCCTTTGGTCCAGACGATTGGAAACATAAAGCAAAGTATCGCGAAGAACCTCGGCGTCCAGCCGTTTCGGACTCCAGCGCCAGAGCAACCGATTTTCCGCGTCCTTGACCAGCGCCCCGGCCTGGGCTCGCGAGGCCTGAGCGTAAGTTTGCGACATGACTATGGTCCGGTGCAGCCACTTCAGCGAATAGCCATGCTCCTGAAATTGCCCAGCGAGGTAATCGAGCAACTCGGGATGCGTGGCTTTGCCCCCGTTGAAACCGAAGTCACTGGGTGTATCGACAATTCCGGCGCCGAAATGGTAATGCCAAACCCGGTTGACCATCACCCGGGCGAACAACGGGTTCTCCTTGGGCGTTATCCAACGAGCGAGTTGTTCCCGCCGTTTCCCGTCTGGCGTCTGAGCATCCAGCAACCACTTGGGCATCATCGTTAAGGTGGAAATGGAGGAAGGCAGGACGGCTTCTCCGGGATCGCTGACCTGTCCCCGTCGGAGGAAGTAGGCCGACGCCGGGGGAGAGGAGACCGGAAGGTACCCCACAGAGCTCTTCCTGGCCAGTATTTCTCCCCTCATTCCTTGCAGCTCTTTTTGCCTGGCGAGCAGTCCCTGCCTGCTTGCCTGTTCATCTCCCGTGAGGAATTGACTAAACAGCGCTTCAGGAATCTCGTGGCCGCCCGCTTGATAAAGCACCCGGATTTCCTCCCCGCTCAGCGCCCGGTCAAACACCCTGGCCCTGGCCACGGCGCCTGCCAGCATGCGGTTCCCCCCCGAAGGAAAATGCCGCACTCCCAAAGTGATCAGGGAATTTCCAGAGGAAAATACCACCTGGCCCTTGGAGGCGTACTCCTTCCCATAAGGTTGGCCATTGCGAAAGCCTTGAATCTCCCCATTGCCCCGCCAAGTGATCGCCACCTGGACTAACTCATTCGTTTTTTCCTTCGGTCCATTGAAAGACTTGGTCCGGAGAAAGTTGTTACTTCCGGCCATCCATTGCCCAGCATCCTGCTCGCCAAAGACCAGGGAATCGAAAACCGAGCCATCGAGGGATTGAACGGAAATGACTCCGCCGCCCTTCTGATCTAACGACCCAAGCCGAACCCAGGCCTCCAAGGTTTTTTCACCTAGCGGCGAGGTGAGTTTCCCCGTTCGAGCAAGGCCGGTTTTCCCGTCCAAGACCAGGCCGCCCTCAGTCAACTTGGCGCCGCCTTCCAGGGAAATGTCCAGGTCGCCCTTCAAATCTTTTAGCCCTTTGGTGAAATCCCAGGCAGCCAAGGGCCTGGGGAGTTTGCTTGAAGGTTTTAACCCTGCCTTAGTGGCCACTTGCATGGTGTATTGGCCCAGGGGTAATTCCACTTGGACCAACTCTTTTTGAATCTGCGCGATTTGCGATTCTCTTTCCGGGTCGGGGAGAGGGCTGTTTCCTGGTCGAAACCCGCCCAGGGTGGCGGTCAGCTTGTAATAATCATGTTGCGTAAAGGGGTCGAACTTGTGGTCATGGCAGCGACCGCAATTTAATGTCAAACCCAGAAATGTCTGGCCCACAGCGCCGATCAGGTCTTCCAACTCGTCCTGACGGGCCAGTTCCTTGGTCTCGGGCAAAGTTCCCAACACCGTGTTGTGAATGCCGGCCACCAGAAATCCCGTGGCTCGAAGGGAATTGGCATCCCCAGGGCGAAAGGCATCGCCAGCGATTTGCATTTTGCAAAATTCATCGTAGGGCATGTCGCGGTTCAGCGCCTCGATTACCCAATCGCGGTAAGGCCAGGAGTTTTCCCTGGGATTATTCCTTTCAAAACCATCCGACTCGCCATAGCGCACGACATCCAGCCAGTGCCTGGCCCATTTTTCTCCATACTGAGGCGAGGTCAGGTGGCGATCGACAAAATTCGCATATGCGGAAGGCGAGGGATCCATCATGAAGGCCTGGATTTGTTCAATTGAGGGAGAAAGACCAGTTAAATTGAGGCTAACTCGGCGCAGGAGTTTTTCCCAACCGGCCCTTGGCGACGGGGTGATTCCCTTGGCTTCCAGTTTTTTCAAGATGAAAAAGTCCAGAGGTTCTAACGGCCAGAAACGGTTGTTTATTTTGGGTAATGGCGGTGGGGCCAAAGGTTGCAGCGACCACCAGTCACGGCCGGCTCGCTTGCTGGTGGTGAATTGAAACGGGTCGATGGGGTCTTGTGAATAGAGCGCGCCTGCCTTGATCCACTGTTCCAGTTCCCCGATAGAATTGGCATCGAGTGGCTTTTTGGGGGGCATTTCCCCCTTTTTCACCATTTCCAGGAGGAGGCTTTTCTTGGGATCGCCAGGCGCCAGGGCAGGGCCTGTAAGCCCGCCCTTCAAGGCTTTTTGCCTGACGCCGAGGTCTAATCCGCCCTTCGGTTTTTCACCAGAATGGCAAACCAAGCAGTGTTCCGCAAGCAAACGGGTTCCCTCGGGAGTTGGCTTTTCTCCCGTGGAAAGGCAAATCAGAAATGACAAAGTCAAAACGCTCACGCCAGGCCACCTCAGGGGGAGGGAATGCGGATCCGGCAGGTTTCATTGGCCAGTATACCCGAGGCTTTGCCGCCCCGGAGGGATTTTTTGAACTCCTTGAAAAATGGTTGTAGCTTTGCCGGTGCCTGCCTCGGCCTTCTTTCCCCCCTCTCCACGCTGCGAAGCAGTGGGGGAGAGGGGCTGGGGAGAGGGGACCAAAAAAAAGAACTCGTCGCGCCGTCCGAACCTTCCGTAGCCACTCGCGAAATTGTCTTTGCACTTCTATATTTCAGACATTAAATTAACTGGACCTTTATCTCTCTTAAGGAGACCCATGCCATGCCTGCCCCGCGCATCCGCCCTCGCCCTAACGCAACCTCCTCTTCGCCGGCCTCGGCCTGACCCTTGGCCTCCTGACCCGGGAAAAAATCACCCGCGCCTTCAGCGAATGGCTGCTCAATAAAACCCAGACCCTGGCCAACATCCTGGTGAAACAGAAAGCGATCACCCAGGAGCAGAAGTCGATTATTGAAAGTGCGGTGGAATTGCAAATCCAGGTGGATGGCAATGAGGCCCACGCCCTGGCTTCATTAAAAAACGCCGGTGAAATTGAAAACAGTCTGGCGGAAATTCCCGACTCCGATATTCAGCAACCCCTGGCCGCCATGCAATCGC
>SHZZ01000022.1 GCA_009692005.1 Gemmataceae bacterium
GTTTGAATCCGGCCATAGGCCAGGTCATCACCCTGATTGCCAATGATGGCACCGATCCCGTCAGCGGGACCTTCAACGGGTTGCCTGAGAAAACCAAGGTGATGGTGGGTGGGAAAACCTTTGTCCTGAGCTACCAGGGCGGTGACGGCAACGATGTGGTTTTATCCTTTGTATTGGCGCAAGGGGTAATCGCTTCCTCGGGTTTGGGAACCGCTCCCGACGGAGTGGTTAGTTCCACGGTCACCATCACCACCTTTGGGAGCCCCACGACGATTGTGGTAACCCCCTTCCCCTACTTTACAGGCGATTTGCATGTCGCCACGGCCGACTTCACCGGGGATGGATTCGAAGATGTCATCGTTGGCGCTGGCGCCGGCGCTGGACCCGCGGTGGCCCTGTTCGATGGAAAAACCGGGGCCGCCTTGGGCGCGTTCTTTGCCTACGATCCCGAGTACCATGGGGGGGTGTTTGTTGGCGCCGGGGATCTGGATGGCAACGGCACATTGGAAATCATCACCGGGGCGGGCGCCGGCGGCGGCCCTCATGTTCAAGTGTTTAATACCGCAGGCGTTTCCCAAGGCGGGTTCTATGCCTACGATGTAAGTTTCCGCGGCGGGGTTACCGTTGCTGCCGGGGATTTCGACGGTGATGGCGCCGACGAAATTGTTACTGGCCCAGGCGCCGGGGGCGGGCCCAATGTGCGCGTCTTCTCTGGCCCAGGTTTTGGCTATAGCATGCGCAGCAGCTTCTTTGCCTATGCTCCTTCCTTTACGGGCGGGGTGTTTGTTTCCGCCGGGGATGTTTTAGGCAGCAACCTGGATGAAATCATCACCGGCGCAGGCGCTGGTGGCGGGCCACAGGTTACCGTATTCGATGGCCGGAATTTCGCCCCGCTTGCCAGTACCTTTGCTTATGGCTTGGCCTTTACCGGCGGGGTGCGCGTCGGTGCCACTGATTTCACCGGTGATGGCAACCAGGATATTATTACTGGCGCTGGCGTGGGCGGAGCCCCCCATGTCAAGGTGTTTGACGGTGTCGACACCCTGGTCGATGAATTCTTCTCGGGAGACATCAATAACCTTGCGGGTATCTTTGTTTCCTAAATCGCAACTTGGAAGGCAAACTCAACCGGGGGGCAAAAGCCCCCCGGTTTTTTTTCTCTTCCCCGGGTCCGCGGGCCTCTGGCCCGCATAAAAGAGGAAGAGGAAGAGGAAGAAGCGGGCAAGATGCCCGCGACCCCAGGCGGCAAACCCCTCAACGCCGCCGCCCTGGGAACGCCAGGCTCCAGCCTGGCAGATTGATTGGCCGCCCTGGAGAACCGTCCGGCCACGGATTGCGCTTCGGGTTTTTAACG
The DNA here is from genome assembly GCA_009692005.1 of Gemmataceae bacterium. GTDB lineage: Bacteria > Planctomycetota > Planctomycetia > Gemmatales > Gemmataceae > SHZZ01. Next base: position 1,355 of record SHZZ01000022.1, read on the forward strand.
GTCAATAAAAAGCCCCGCAACCCCCATTTCTTCTTGCAATAACCCGCCCCGGAAAGGAAGATTGGCCAACGCCAATCCTTGCAATGAGGTATCCTCTCATGTCCGCGGAAAACTCGGGACACAAACCCTTCTTGCCCGACGATGCCCAGATGCCGGAGTTCACTTTCCAGGCCGTGCTGACCGGCACGCTTTTGGGCCTGGTTTTTAGCGCCTCCTCGCTTTACCTGGTGTTGAAAGTTGGCATGACCGTTTCGGCCTCGATCCCGGTGGCGGTGCTGGCCATCACGCTGTTCCGGGCTTTTTCAAAAATGTTCCGTTTAAGGCAAACCACGGTTTTAGAAAACAATATTGTGCAGACCGCCGGTTCCGCAGGCGAGTCGATCGCCTTCGGCGTGGGCGTGACCATGCCGGCTTTGCTCCTCCTCGGTTATTCCATGGACCTGCCCCGAGTCATGGTGGTTTCCATCCTCGGCGGGTTGCTGGGAATCCTGGCCATGATCCCGCTGCGGCGGGCTTTCATCGTGCGGCTTCATGGTCGGCCGGGGCAGCCGGGAACTCTGCTGTACCCCGAAGGAACAGCCTGCGCCCAGGTGCTTATTTCCGGGGAAAAAGGCGGCTCCACCGGCGCCACCGTCTTCCTCGGCTTTGGCATCGCCTTTGCCCACAAATTCGTTACTGAAGGGATGAGCATGCTGGTGGCGGCGGTCAAGGTGCCAGTCACCTTCATTAATAAAGCCGCCGTCTTCGCCGGGGAAATGGCCAGTGAACTGCTCGGGGTGGGATACATCATCGGCATCCGCACCAGCGCCATCATGATGGCCGGCGCCATCCTCGGGTACATGGTGATCCTCCCGTTGATTTACTTCGTGGGTGAATTCACGCCGGTGGCGGTGCCCCCCGGAACCAAACCGATCAAGGAAATGGGCCTGGGAGAAATCCGCAACAACTATCTCTTGTTCATAGGGGCGGGTTGCGTGGCCACGGCGGGCATTCTCAGCATGCTGCGTACTTTGCCGATGATTTTTCGCTCCATCGGCTCCGGTTTAACCTCGTTAAAAGGCGGCAAAGGCGGCTTCGAGGTGAAAAAGCGCACCGAAGACGATATGTCCATGACCGTGGTGCTGGGGGGAAGTTTCGGCCTGATCGTCCTTTTGGCCCTGTTCCTGGCCAGCCAGGTGCCGCTTGTCAGCGCCGTGGCAGGGGCCGTGCTTGTGGTTTTGTTCGGCTTCCTCTTTGTCACGGTGTCCTCGCGGTTGACGGGGGAAATCGGCTCGTCGTCCAACCCCATCTCCGGCATGACCGTGGCCACACTGATGCTCACCTGCCTCATTTTTCTTGCCCTGGGCTGGACCTCCTCCACCGAGCGGGTGCTGGCTCTGTCGGTGGCGGCGGTGGTCTGCGTGGCGGCGTCCAACGGCGGCACCACCGCGCAATCCTTGAAAACCGGGTTCCTTATCGGTGGCACGCCCAAATACGCCCAGTACGCCATCCTCATTGGCGCCGTGGTCTCCGCCCTGGTCATTGGCGCCACCCTTTTGACTTTCAACCGCGCTGGCACCATCTATACCCAAAAGGACGAGCATGTCCCCAAGAATTTCACCTTCACCCAGGTGGAAGTGGACAGGCTGCAAGAATCCGAAACCTTTAAGGGCAAGGACTACAAACTTTACGATTCCCGCAACGACATCCTCACGGCGCCGGATGGGAAAACCGGCTACACCCCGCGCAAAGAAATCCTGGATTTCAAAGGCGGGCCTTTCCTGATCGACCTGGCAACGCGCAAGCCAGAATATCTCAAAGATCCGGCCATCATGGGCAAACTCACCGAGACCGACGAGGGGGAATCGGTAGAGCGCGAGTTCGAGGCGCCCAAGACCCAGGTCATGGGGATCATCATCAACGGCGTATTGAAACGCGACCTCAACTGGACCATGGTGGCCATCGGCGCCATGATCGCCTTCATGCTGGAACTGTGCGGCGTGTCGGCGCTGGCCTTTGCCGTCGGCGTCTATGTCCCCATTCAATATTCCGTGCCGATCTTCCTGGGCGGCATCGTGCGCTGGGGCGTCGATTCCTGGATGGCGAGAAAATCGGCCGGTGAATTGAAAACCGACGACCCCGAGGCCAAGGCCAAGGCCGAGGTTGAAGCCATCCGCCGGTCCGAGACCAACCCCGGGGTGCTGCTGGCATCGGGCTACATAGCTGGCGGTTCAATTGCCGGCGTGCTGCTGGCCTTCTTTGCCTTCAGCGACACGCTGCCACGCGACATTGGGCAATGGCAATATGCCAAGGTGGCGGTGGAGAAGGCGGGAACTTTAGAAGAGCTTTCCAAAGAAGCGGCGAGAAAAAAACTGGGTGAGGAAGCAACTACTGTGAAGGTTGAGGAACTGGCCAAGGAAATCGCGGGGTTGAACAAGGCCGAGGGCTTGCTTTACCAGTTGGTCAAGGTGCCAGCGGGAACAGAACTGACCACTGCTGGGAAAAAGAATTTCCAGGCAGCAAAGGAGACTACCCTTCAGGAACTGGCGAGGGAACATCTGGGGCGCGGGTATTTTGCCCAGGCCCTGTTTCAGTCGAATCCTGGGAAATTGAAACTGCCCGAGTCGTTGCCGGCGGGAACCGAGTTGAAACTGCCCCAGGAAAAGTGGCCCGCTGTTGCCTGGTTCCTCGGCCTGATTGCCATCCTGGGAATCACGGGCGCCGGCTGGCTCTTCTCAACCCAGGAAAACTCGAAACAAGACAACAACCAACCCACTTCTTGATAAAGGATCGCATTCATGATTCGCGCATTTCGCTTGGCTTTCTTTCTGGCGCTGCCGGCTCTGGCCGGCTTCCTTTCCCCCATCCGGGCCGACGAGGGCATGTGGCTCTTTAACAACCCGCCCAAATCTCAGTTGAAATCCAAGTACGGGTTCGAAGTCGCCCCCGCCTGGCTGGATCATTTGCAGAAATCCTCCGTGCGCTTCAACAGCGGCGGCTCCGGCTCGTTCGTCTCCGCCGACGGCTTGGTCATGACCAACCACCATGTCGCTTCCGATGCCTTGCAGAGAATGGGAACCAAGGACCGCAACTACTACCGCGACGGCTTCCACGCCAAGACGCGAGCTGAGGAATTCAAGTGCGAGGCCATGGAGCTGAATGTGCTGATGAGCATCGAGGATGTGACGGAGCGGGTGAATGGGGCGGTGAAAGCAGAGATGAAAGCGGCCGAGGCCTTTGCCGCCCGCAGGGCTGTCATGGCCGAAATTGAAAAGGAATCGAGTGAAAAAACCAGTTTGCGCAGCGATGTTATCGCCTTCTACCAGGGCGCGGTTTACCACCTCTACCGCTTCAAAAAATATACCGATGTCCGCCTGGTGTTCGCGCCGGAACAGCAAATCGCCTTTTACGGAGGCGACCCTGATAACTTTGAATACCCGCGCTTCGACCTCGACTTCACCTTCTTCCGCGTCTACGAAAACAACAAACCCGCCCGGGTGGAGCATTTTCTCAAGTGGAGCAAGGAAGGGGCCAAGGAGGGCGAGTTGGTCTTCGTCTCCGGGCACCCCGGGCGAACCAACCGGCTGAACTCGGTGGCGGAACTGAATTACTTCCGCGACACCGGCTACCCCTTTTTGCTACAGCGGTTGAACCGCTGGGAAGTGCTGTTGAATGCCTTCAGCGGCCGCAGCGAAGAGAACGCCCGGCAAGCGAAGGAGTTTTTGTTCAGCGTGCAAAACAGCCGCAAAGCCCGGGTCGGCGGACTGGCCGGCCTGATGGACCCGGAAATGATGGGGAAGAAAGAGGCCTTCGACGCCAGGTTGAAAGAAGCCGCTGCCAAGGATGAAAAGTTGAAGGAAGCGCGCGGCGCCTGGGCGGCAATTGAAAAGGCCGAAAAGGTCCGGGCCCAGTTGATCCGGCCCTACACTGTGCTGGAGGGTGGCGCTGGGTTTAATTCCGACTTGTTCGGCATCGCCCGCACCCTGGTGCGCGCCAGCGAAGAAAAACCGAAGAAGAACCAGGACCGCCTGCGCGAATTCCGCGACAGCGCCTTGGAATCGCTGGAATTGCAGCTCTTTTCCGAAGAGCCTGTCTATGACGAGTACGAAATCATCAAGCTGGCCGACGGGCTGACCTTCTTGGCCGCCGAGTTGGGATACAAAAACCCGGTGGTGGTCCGGGCGCTGGCGGGCAAGTCGCCGCAACTGCGCGCCGCCGAGCTGGTTCTCAATTCCAAGCTCAAGGATGTGGGTGAAAGGAAAAAGCTCTACCGCGATGGCGCCAAGGCCATCCTGGCGTCGAAGGATCCGATGATTGCCTTGGCGAAATCGGTTGATGCCGCCGCCCGCCAGATCCGCAAGCGCATGGAACTGGAAGTGGAGGAGCCGAAAAGGCAGGCCTACTCGGAAATCGCTAAGGTCAGGTTCGCTCTGGAAGGAATCAACGCCTACCCCGATGCCACTTTCACTTTGCGCCTGGCCTACGGAGTCGTGAAGGGGTACGAGGAGAACGGCAAGAAGATCCCAGCCGAGACCGATTTCGCCGGGCTGTATGAACGGGCGGCGGAACACCTCAACAAGCCTCCGTTTGACTTGCCCCCGCGCTGGGTCGAGAAGAAAAGCAAGCTCGATCTCAAGACTCCGTTTAATTTCGTTTGCACCGCGGACATCATCGGGGGGAATTCCGGCAGCCCGGTGGTCAATCGCAATGCCGAGGTGGTCGGGCTGATTTTCGACGGCAATATTCAATCGCTGGTGCTGGATTTCGCCTTTACGGAAGAGCAGGGCCGGGCGGTTTCCGTTCATTCCAAGGGAATGATCGAGGGGCTGAGAAAGATTTACGAAGCGCACAATGTCGCGGATGAACTGGAAGGGCGCTAGTAGGGCGCCCCTCGGCCCGCGGACGGTGTGACAGTTTTTTTGTTCCCCTCACCCCGCCCTCTCCCCCACTGCTTGGCAGCGTGGAGAGGGGGGAAGAATGCCAGGCTGGAGCCTGGCGATCCCGGCTAAGAACAAATCACCCTGCGGGGTCAGGCTCATTTTTGTTTTCAATCCCCCGTTGTGCTACTCTTTAGCTTGAGAAATTTAAAGGGGCGTTGCCATGCACCTGGGACTTTTTTCCATCAGTTACGCCGGGTTGTGGGGGCAAGCCAGCCTGGATTTGCCCTCCTTTCTGGAACGGGCCGGGAAACTTGGCTTCGATTCCGTCATGCTGGCGGGGAAAAGGCCCCACCTTTCTCCACTCGACTACGACAAGGCCAAGCTGGAAAAACTGAGCGAGTTATTGCGCCTGAACCATTTGCAATGCCCAGTATTGGCGGCGTATGTCGATCTCACCGCCGTGGTGGCCGGGGAGGTCCCCCTGCAAGAAATGCAAATCCGCTATGTGGAACAGTTGTGCGAAATGGGCGCGGTTCTAGGGGCGAAAATTGTCCGCGTCTTTACCGGTTATGAAACCCCTGGCGCGCCCTTGCAGAATCAATGGCGGACCGTGGCGCTATGTCTCAGGGAGATGTGCGACCGGGCGGCGGCATTGAATTGCACCCTGGCCTTGCAGAACCACCACGACATCGCCGTCCATACCGCGGCGCTGTTGGAATTGCTGGCCGACATCAATCGGCCCAATTGCAAGCTCGGTTTCGACGCCTGGTCGCCTGCGCTCCGGGGTGAGGATCTTTACCAATCGGCTCTGTTGGCCGCGCCGCACACGGTCATCACCACCAACGCCGACTATATTTTGCTGCCGCGCTTTCGCTATCGTCCGGAGTTGGTGAACTACGAAAAGGCTTCGCCCGACCTAGTGCGGGCGGTACCCTTTGGCACGGGGTTCATCGACTACAAGAGGTTTTTCGACGGCCTGCGCGAGGGCGGTTTCACTGGTCTGGCCACCTATGAGATGTGTTCGCCCATTCGCGGCGGCGGGCAGGTGGAGAACCTCGATTCCTTCGCGAAAAGCTATCTGGCCTGGATGAAAAAATATTTGGGGCCTGGGCGCCCTTAAAGAGGGCGGCGCAACCACAGGCGGAGCAGATGCCGCTTTTTTTCTGGCGTTTCATGATCCTGAAACGCCGTGCGGTTGTGCAAAGTCCAGCGGTTGTTGATGAAATACATGTCCCCCGGTTGCAGGTCGAATTCCACGCGCAACTCGGGCAGGTTGAGGACGCGGTCGAGTGTGTCGAGTGCGTGAACCTGTGCCGGGGTCAGGGGCTGGCCGCTTTTTTCCTGTCCAACCTCGATCCAATAGCGCAAGTAACGGAAGAGCAATTCGCCTTGTTCCTGAATCACCGGAAAAGCAATGGTGGGTGAATCGCCTTCCTTCAGGCCTCCCCGGCGGTCGAAAGGAAAGGGCTGTTTTAAAATGGCCAGATCTTCCGCATGATTCTTTTTCAGCTCCTCAAGGGCGGAATGCCCGCTAACGATCTGACTGAGCCCGCCGCTCTTGGCCACTTGCAGGCAGAGCAGCCCGACATAATCGAGTATCTCGAGTCCGAAAGAATTGTCGGTGTGGTAGGAGCTGTCATAGTTGGTAACGGAAAAGCGCGCGCCCTGGGCCACATCCTGGCCGGTGTCGCGGACATCGTAAAGGAGAGCGCCTTGAACATTTTGCATGAAAGGAAGGCCCAGTCCCTGGCCAACTATCCAGTAGAGAAGGCTGGCACAGGCGGGGTCGAGGGGGTAATCGGGCAACCGCACAATGGCGAACCCCCGGCCATTTTCCAGATCGAAAGCAGTGGATTGCAAGGCTTGCCTGCAGGCGAGGAGGTCGTGGCTTCCAAGGCGGCAAGAGAGGATATCCGGGGTGTTAATTTTGGCGGAGATGTCCCGGCAAATCTGCGGCAAGGGGTGATACCAGTTTTCTTTCGCGTCGATGGTGTCGCGGGTCCAATTGTTCATGGGGTAAATGGTGTCAGTTCATTTAAAACTGCTCCGGCTTCCGTGGTCGGCCCATGCAGGCAACCTAATTGGGGACGAGGTTATTGGCAAAGGAAAAATGAACTGACACCATTATACTGGCAGCAATTACGGGGGCCTTGCGCCCGATGACTCCTTGCACTACGCTGTAAACACCCTTCAGCAAGTCAAGAAAGGCCGCGAATGAACCCCGAGGGAAAACTCAAGAATTTGCCCATAATTCACCTGACTCTGGTCATGGGCCTGGTAATGTTCCTCGGCCTAAGCTGGATTCTTAACAAGGACAAGAAACTAATCCTGGATTGGAATCACCCGCTAGTCCTCGTATTGCTGGCAGTTTCTTCAGGCGGCGTGACGGCAGCTTTTCTGGTTCCCATGGGAATAGTGGCCAGCAGTTTGAAAAAGTTGGCCCGTAACAAACAAGGGAACGCGGGAACCCTGGCCGACCTTCTCATCGGCGCGCACATTGCCAGAATGGCCATGTTCGAGGGCCCGGCCCTCTTTGGCCTTCTAGTATTTTTTCTCCATGCCAACCTCGCCGGCCTTTACCTGGCTTTGATTCTCATAGCGCTGATGGCCGCTCTCTTTCCCTTTCCAGGCAAATCCCTGGAGAAATGGCAATCACTTGAGGAACGCTACCAGCTAATTGTGCAGGAAGGACAAGGAGTGTGACCATGAAGGCCAGAATAGGATTCACCCTGATTGAATTGCTGGTGGTGATCGCCATCATCGCCGTGCTGATTGGCATGCTATTGCCCGCTGTGCAGAAGGTGCGCGAGGCGGCGTCGAAAACCCGCTGCCAGAATAATCTGAAACAGATCGGCCTGGCTTTGCACAATCACCTGGCCGCCATGGGGCACTACCCCAGCGTGTCGGAAATGCCCAAGAACCAGTTGTCGCAGCCGTGGTCGGGGCACGCCCGTTTGCTGCCCTACTTGGAACAAACCAATTTGCATAACCTGATCGACTGGAAGACGGACATGAACAATTTCACGACCCGGCCTGATGTGGCGAAAATGCGCATCGCTGTCTACCTTTGCCCGTCGGAAATCAACGACCGCCCGCGACAGACGCCGAACATCACCTATTACCCGCAAACCTATTGTTTCAACGAGGGCACCTGGTTCATCTACGATCCGGTGAGTGAAGCGGGAGGCGACGGAGCGTTTGTGCCGAACAAAAAGATGCGGGTGGCGGATTTTGCAGACGGCATGAGTTTCACCCTTGGCGCCAGTGAAACCAAAGCGTACCAGGCGAACCTGTGGGACACCGGCAAGCCCGCCACGCTGGGTGTGGCCGCGCCAGCCACGCCTGCCGCCTTGCTGGCCTACGCCGGCGGCACCTTCGATCAGAACGGCCATACGGAATGGGTGGAGGGCGATGTGCATGAAACCGGATTCACCACCACCTTTCCTCCCAACACGGTCGTGCCCCATACAGTGGCGGGGCAGGTTTACGACATCGATCTCACTTCCATGCGCGATGGCGAATCGATCACGCTTCCCACTTACGCTGCCATCACTGCCCGCAGTTACCACAGCGGCATGGTGAACTGCCTGTTCATGGACGGGTCGGTGCGGTCGGTGGCCAATGGCATTCAACAATCGGTTTGGCGGGCGCTGGGCACCCGCGGTGGAAGTGAACCCGTGGGCGATTTTTAAATGCGAACCGGATTAGTGTTTTTGCTGACACTCTTGCCCTTGGGTTGCGCTGGCCGCCCTGGGGAAGCGGCGGAACGGGCGCTGGCGGAAACCTTTCTTGAGGGCATCCGCGTCGGCAGGGTGGAAGAAGCCTGGACAGGCGCTTCACCCGAGTTCAAGTCGTTCATGGGCAAGGATCAGTTCAAGTCGTTTGTTTGGTCGAATCCGGTGTTGAAGGAAAAAGCGGTGTTTGAAAAGGCGGAACCGTTGCCCGAAGGGAAATGGGTGTTGTGCAGTTTCGCCGGGAAAAGCAAAAAGGTCCTGTTAACTTTGGGGCCCGAGGAAGGCGGTTGGAAAGTCGTGGGGATGAAAGTGGAATAATGCCCAGAGGAAAAGGTGATTAACGAAATCAACTGGTACGCGGTTTTCACTGGGGCATTGTCGAGTTTCTTTTTGGGCGGGCTGTGGTATTCCCCATTACTGTTTGGCAAAGTCTGGTCGCGGGAAGCCAACCGCCCCTCGGGGGAAGGACACTCGGGGAAAGTTTTCGGCATCAGTTTTGTTTTTTGCCTGGTCGCAGCTACCGCTTTCGCCTGGCTTTTGGGCTCCAGGCCGGAGGTGAATCAGGCGGTGCTCAAGGGCGCCGTGGTCGGTTTTGCCATCGTGGCAGCCTCGTTTGGCGTCAATTACCAGTTTGCCAACCGCGGCTTTCTCCTGTGGGTAATTGACGGTGGTTATCACGCGGCGCAGTTCATGGTTTTCGGCATCATCTTGGGGTTCTGGCACTGACCAGCTATACCAGGTCGACCCCCGCTTCGCCCGCCACCACTTCCCCAATTACCCAGGAGGGAATGCCGTCGTGGGTGAGTTGCCTGGCGATGCTGTGGGCGAAGTGCTTGCTGACAATCATGACGAAGCCAATGCCCATGTTAAAAACGCGGAACATTTCCGGTTCGTCGATGTTACCCAGTTTTTGAATCCAGGGGAAAACCGGGGGAACCGGCCAGGAGTCCTTGCGTAATACCACGCGCCGGCCGGGAGGCAGTGACCTGGGAATATTCCCTTCCAGTCCTTCACCCGTGATATGCGCCAAGCCGCGGACTACTCTTCGCTTCACCGGATAGTGGCGAAGGGTCTCCAACACTTCCTTGCAGTAAATGCGGGTTGGTTCCAAAAGTGCATCCCCGACGGTTTTGCCCAGTTCGGGAATCTGATCGCCAACTTTCAGCCCGGCTTTTTCAAAGACGACTTTTCTCGCCAGGCTGTAGCCATTGGAATGCAATCCGGTGCTGGACAGCCCCACGACTAAATCGCCCGGGCGGGTGCCTTTGCCGTTGAGAATGTGCTCTCGCTCGGCTATGCCGACGCAAAAACCAGCCAGATCGTAATCCCCCGGCTGATAGAAGTCGGGGAGTATGGCTGTCTCGCCGCCGACCAGGGCGCAACCGGCCTGGATGCAGCCATCGCTGATGCCCTTAATAATGGAGGTTGCCAGCCCGGGGTCGTCCTTGGGCATGGCGAGGTAATCAAGAAAGAGAACGGGCTCGGCGCCAGTGCAAAGGCAGTCGTTCACCGACATGGCGACGAGGTCGATGCCAACGGTGTCATGACGATGCATCATGGAGGCGATTTTTAGCTTGGTGCCCACGCCATCGTTGCAGGTGACCAGGACGGGGTGTTTGTAATTGCGGGCAAAGAGTCGGTTGTTGAAATCGAGTGAGAAGAGGCTGGCGAAACCGCCAAAGCCGTCGAGAACGCGGGGAGTGTGTGTTCGTTTGACCAAGGGCGCCATGGCATCGATGGTTTTTTCGTACAGTTCCAAATCCTGGCCGGCGGACTTGTAACTGAGTTTTTCCTCTTTGTTTGACCCCGCAGTCATGTTGAGTTTTTCCCTTCCCGCAAGCGCCCATTCTTCTTGGTATACGGAACTTTTCCCTTGGGTAAAAGGAGGGGCAGCCCGAATGCCTGACCTATAAAAGCCTGACTGGAAAAGAGCAAAACGGCTCCTGACACCTTTTCCCGTCCAAGGTATGCTGGCGGGGGCTCCCAATCGAAAGAGGAATTGCCCAATGAACCAATCAGGCCAATGCGAATTAACCTGTAACCAGGCATACTCGGCCTTTCAGGCAGGGAACCTGGCCGGGTGCCGCGCTTTGGTTCTGTCCATTCTTGCCACTTTTCCCAATCACGCTCGCACCCTCTTCCTTCAGGGCGTGCTCTATCAAGAAAGTGGTCAAATCCCTCAGGCGGCCGAGGCCATTAGCTCGGCTGCTCTCAATGATCCTGCCAATGCCGTTTACCTCAATGCTTTGGGAGAGGTCAATCAAGCGCTGGGTGAAAAGGGGCAAGCCCTGGAGTGCTTTCAAAAAAGCGCCGAGTTGGATCCCGCTTATGCCCGGGTCTGGAATAACCTTGGGCTGGTCCAGTTGGAAAGCAGCCAGTTGGATTTGGCCGCCAGTTCTTTTCAACAGGCGGTCAACTTGAAACCCGCCTACGCGCTGGCGTGGAATAACCTGGGGGCTGTGCGGTTGCGGCAGGGAAAAGCCACCGATGCCCGCGGTTGTTTTCAAAATGCCCTTCGGCATTCACCGGGCTATCCCGAAGCCTATTTCAATTTGGCAACCTGTTTAAGGGAACTGGGCCAGCCGGCGGAGGCAGCCGTCTGCTTTAAGAAAGCCATTGATCTTTGTCCTGGTTACGACAAGGCGCATTTCCATCTCGGCTTATTGTTGCAGAAGTTCCGCAATGATTACCAGGCCCTGGATTGCTTTCAGAAAGCGGTGGATCTGAATCCCAACAACGATGAATACGCTCGCACTCTGGGCGATCACCTCCTGGTCAAGAAGGATTGGCCGGCGGCGATTGCCCTTCTGGAAAAGGCGTTCCATCTGAACTCCGGCAGCTCTAAAAACCTGGCCAGGCTCTTTCATGCCAGGCAGCTCGTTTGCAATTGGGAATCCTACCAGGAAACCGTGGAATCCATTTGGCACGGTTGCGAGAAGGAATTGGCCTTGGGGCAGGCTTGCCCGGTGGCCCCCTTTCATTCGTTGACCATGCCTTGGACTTGCCAGCAATTGCAACAGGCGGCAAGGAGCCTGGCCAAAAGTTACCCGTGCCAACCCTGGAAACCAGGGCCGGGCTGCACCAGCACGGGCAGGATCAAGATTGGCTATGTTTCCGGCGACTTTTACGATCACGCCATCAGCCACCTCTTGCACGGTTTTTTTGAAAAGCACGACCGCACCCGCTTCGAGGTTTTTGTTTACTCTTTCAGCCCGCCGAGCGACACGCTTTACCGTAAACGCATCGAGGAAGGGGCCGAGCGCTTTATCGATGTAACGGGGCTGGCCCCCAGCCAGATGGTCGAGAAAATCCAAAGCGATGGCGTGCAGATACTGGTGGACCTGATGGGTTTTACCGGGGTCTTCCGAACCGAGGTTTTTGCCCAAAGAAGCGCCCCGGTGCAGGTCAGTTTTCTGGGCATGCTGGGAACCATGGGCGCCGCTTTCATCGACTACCTGGTCGCAGACCCGCATGTCATAGCCCCCGACATGGAAGAGTATTTCGACGAAAAACTGATCCGCATGCCGGATTCATATCTCCTTGCTGAACGGATAGAACCCGGGGAAAAGACGGCTCGGTCGCAACATCAATTGCCCGAAGGCGCCTTTGTTTTTTGCAGCTTCAACAATGCCTACAAGATTGAACCCTTCACCTGGGACATCTGGATGGAGATCCTGCGGGAGGTGCAGGGTAGTGTGTTGTGGCTGAGCAGCAGCGGCTCTTTGGTGGAGGAGAATCTTCGGGAGGAAGCGGCAAGGCGCGGCATTGCCAGGGAAAGGATTTTGTTTGCTCCCTTTACAACCTGCGCGGCGCACATTGAAAGGGAAGCGCACGCGAATATGTTTTTGGATACTTTTGTTTACAACGCCGCCGCCACCAGCAGCATGGCGCTGCAGGCCGGTTTGCCGGTCTTGACTTTACAGGGGAAGACTTTTGCCTCGCGGGTGGGCAGCAGCCTGCTTTACGCAGTCGGTTTACAGGAACTGGTGGCGCATTCGCCTGAAGAATACCTGGCCCTGGCTGTGGACCTGGCCAAACGGCCGGGAAAACTGGCGGCTTTAAAGAAGAAGTTGCGCAAAGGCCTGGCCACGGCGCCGCTTTTTGATTCCTCGCGGTTTGTAAAAAACCTGGAGAGCGCATTTGCCCGCATTTGGCAGAGGCATGCCAATGGATTGGCGCCGGAATCGTTCGATGTGGGGCCTGGCGTGGCCGGATAGGGGCCCCTTTGCTGGCATGCCTTCGAGATACAAATACATTTAGGGCCTGTAAAACCTGCCTGCAGGCTTCGACCTGGGCCGCCGCGGCGGGGAAATTACTTTCTGGGAAGCCAACTGCGGAATTACCTGGGGCAGCGGGGGTTATTGGCGATTGAAAGGCTGACGGGAATGCCGCTAATTACTCTGGCGGTGCAAATGTTTCTGTCCGAGATAGGGAAATTTCTGGCAACCTGAAAGGAAAGAGAATGAGGAAAAAAGGAATTGACATTGGGTGGCTTGGGAGCAATAATAAAATCTTCCTGAGTTATCCAACATACCCGTTTTGAGGAAATAATGGCTAAGAAGACTAAAAAATCCTTTTTCAAGCCTTCCCTATTTTGCCTCGAAGATAGGACGACCCCAACCGCTTTCATTGAGCCAGTTACCCTTTCCAGCGTTAACGGGGTGTTGGACATCACCTTGACCGCTCATCAATCGGTGCAACCGTTAGAAACCTTGGTGGGAGGAGTCCCCACTTCAATTTCCACCAGCCAATTTTATACCTACGCTTGGAAGATCAACCAAGGCAGTTCCAGCGATTTGCAAACCTCGGGCGATTCCTATCCCGGGCCGACTTTAAAAGTGGACCAGGGACAAATCCTGCGCTTGCGCCTGGAAAACAATTTGCAAAACTTGACGATCACCCCTGCCCAAGGCGCCGCCGCCGTTACGGAACAACCCATTAACAACCATACTCATGGAATGCATATTTCCCCCAGTGGGAGTTCCGACAATGTGGTGTTGTCGCTGCCTCCCGGGGATGGGTTTGTTTATGAGTATAAAATCGATAATACCCAGCAGGATGGCTTGTACTGGATTCACACCCACCGGCACGAGTTCTCTTCGGACCAGGTGTATCGCGGTCTTTCTAGCATGCTGGTGATCGGGGATTCGGCAAGCAATATTCAGGAATTGTCGTCCCTTCCGCACCGGGCCATGGCGCTGCAGTTTCAACTGTTGGGAAACCAGGGGCTAGCGACGCAATTCATTAAAGATTTTACTACGACTGGGAGCAAGGCATCCGGGCAGCAGTTTTCAATCAATGGCCTGGTCAACCCCACAATCACTGCGGGGAAAAACCAGACCGAAGTCTGGTCGGTGGTCAACATGACCCCAGATAAAATCATGAGTTTTACGCTTAGCAATACCACGACTTCCACGGTTTTGCCTCTGGTTGTCGTGGCCCAAGATGGCGTTGCTTACAACACACCCGTGACCATAGCCCCCGGGCAGCCATTATTTCTTGGGGTGGGCGGCAGGTTGTCCTTCCTGGTTAATGCTCCCGCCAACACGCTGGAGACGGTTTCGCTTTCCTTTACAGCCACTAGATCCAACCAAACGAATACGATCACGATCATCGCGGATACAACGGCGGGGACAAATTTGCCCACCCCAAGTCAATTGACCAGTGAAAACCTCTTCGTGGATCTTTCCGGCTCCAGCACGGTGATCGCGGAAAATCGCAATGCGGTTTTCAACATTGACCCGTTTGGGGGCGGAAAGAGCGCTATATTTACCATCAATGGCCAGCAGTTTCCCAATCCCACGGTTTTCCAACCCAGGATCGGCACGGTGGAAGAGTGGACTTTGCTGAACACCTCAGGAGTGATTCATCCTTTTCACATCCATGTCAATGATTTGCAAGTGATGTCGTCGTTTGATCCAACCGGACAAATCCCCAATGTCACCACTCCCCAGCAGTGGTACCAGGATGTAGTCAATATTCCGGCGGGCAAGTTTGACGCAAACAACAACTTGCTGGAAGCCGGACAAGTGGTCATGCGCACCAGGCCGCTCGATTACACCGGGACTTATGTCTTTCATTGCCACATTTTGAATCACGAAGACCGTGGCATGATGACGCTGGTAAACACGCTACCGAATGTGCCGGTTTACTCGGCCGGAGCTGGGGCAGGCGGCGGGCCCGCGGTGAATGTTTACAGCAGCCTGAACAACCAGGCAGTGGCCTCGTTTTTCGCCTTTGAACCAGAATTCTCCGGCGGGGTGGATACTGCGATGGCGGATGTAAACAACGACGGATTTTCCGACTTGATAGCCGGCGCTGGGCCGGGTGGCGGGCCGCGGGTCAGGGTCTTCGACGGCGCCAGCAATTATCAAACCATCTTGTTTGATTTCTTTGCCTTTGCCGAGGGATTCCGCGGCGGAGTGGATGTGGCCGGAGGAGATTTTAACTTCGATGGCTTTGCAGACATTGTCGCAGGGGCTGGCCCGGGTGGCGGACCCATGGCACGCATCTTTGATGGGCAAACCGGCGCCCTGTTGACGGAATTATTCGCTTACGATGTCGGCTTCACCGGTGGCATTACCGTGGCCGTGAACGATATCGACGGTTCTAGTTTCAATTCCCTGGTCACCGGCGCTGGCCCAGGGGGCGGGCCCCATGTGAAAACCTGGCGCAACTCACCCTTTTACACTTTGGGCTCCACTCCCGTATTCCCGGGCGCCCAGGCAATCTCTTTGGAAATGACCAGCCAGTTTTTCGCTTATGAAGACAGTTACACCGGCGGGGTCCAGGTAGCCACGGGGTTATCGGCGGGCATGTCCATGGGAGGTTTTGCACGGATTTTAACGGGAACTCTTTCCGCCGGACCCCGGGTGACCATTTGGGAAATGTCCATGGGTGAAATGGATTTCACCTCGGCTGTGCCCATGGTGGAGTTCGAACAAACCAATACCTTCTTTGCCTTTGACCCGGCGCTGGCGAATGGGGTGCGCGTGGCCACGGTTTCGGTTTCCACCGGATCGGATATTCTGGCTAGTAACGGACCGGGTGGACCAACCTTCCTGGAAAGGTTTTCCTTCCTGCCCGGAGCCATGGAGCCGTCGGCGCTTTCGGAAATCGAGCCCTTTACAGGCGGTTTTTCCGGGGGTGTATTCCCTGGCGGAACGAATTGATTTCCCCGGGCTAGATGGACAGAAAATCCGCGACGAGCTTGGCCGGGGGTAGCGGGAGGTTGACCGGGCCTCCCTTCTTGATCGCCGCCTGAACTTCCGCCTCAAATTGGGCGTATTTCTGGCAGTCGATTACATTTATTTCCCCTCCAGATTGAATCCATTTAAGCAAAATCATGCAGGCAATGGTGGTTTCATGGAAATTTTCCGCACTTGGGGAAACAAACTGATCGCGGGGATTGCGAATGTGGTAAAAGAAGGCCGCGGCTTCACGAAGGCTGATTTCCTTTTTGACCAGGGCTTCCATGGCGCGGTTCCTGGCACCCAGGCGTTCCTGGACATGGTTGCCAAATTTTTCCAATTCTTGGGATTTCACTTTTTGGTCGTCAATGATTTCCTGGTAATCGACCAGGTTGAACAAGTCGCGTAAAAAAGTAGCCCAGCTCCCCGATCCGGCCAGTGTCGGGGCGCCCACGGCAACTCCGGAAAGGAAAATAAAATCCAACAAGGATCTCGTACTGGAAAGCATCATCACCTCAAAACGGGAAACCAATAACCACTAAAAAAGATCACTAAACGCCACTGGCAGGGCCGATGGCAAACGGTTTTACCGGGCAGGCAGGATATTAATGAATCAACCGGGCGGGGGGAGCATTTTACATTGGTGGGGAAAATCCGAGCGCAAAACAGCAGGCGGGAATTAAAATCAAAACCCTTACCAAAATTCATTCTAGTGAGGAGGCTTTCATTTCTCAAATGAATTTATGATGAAAACCTGGAAAGCTATGCCGCTTATAGGGTTAAGTCGATTTTTTCCCCCTGCGCCGGGCTTTTTCCTGGAAAGTTGACTTTCTTTTAAAAGTCCCTCTTTCAGGGGGGGGCAATCTTCCTTATCCTGTATTTAGGCCGCTTCTACAAAGATTAAAACACGCCAAGGGTTGGCAGGTTTCGGAAGCGCCCCATATTTTTTTCGCTTTGACACCATGATGCAAAACATATTAGACCCCGCCCAGCCCCTGTTAATTAATACCAGGCAATTGGAATTCCTCCCCATGGCGGTGGAACTCAATGAACAAATCCTGGAAATCGCCCGTGGCACAGGAGCTTTCCGCGATCAGGAAATCAAGGCTCTCGAAGAAGTGATAGATGATTATTTCGACCAATTTCGCGAGCTAGGCCATGTTTGCGAAGTGGCATGCCTGGATGGCGAAACGGTGGGTTTCCTTTATTTCGCACCCAATCCCATGTCGGAGGGCGCCTGGCAGCTTTGGTGGATTATCCTGCGGGACGACTTGCGCGGCAAAGGGTTGGGCGCCAGGTTGCTCCATCGAGCGGAACAACAAACCCGCGAAAACCAAGGCCGTTTGATGTTTATCGAAACTTCCTCCCAGGAAAAGTACGGCGGAACACTGAAGTTCTACTTCAAGCATGGTTACGAGAAGGAAGCTCAATTGCGGGATTTCTACCACGAGGGAGATGACATGGTCATTTTCCGTAAGAAGCTGTAATTAGGTAAGACCTTTTTTTCAAAGCGCCAACGGTGCGCGCCCTGGGCGCTTGGGCATCTAGCCAGGCCCTATTCTTGGGATCTCTTTCCAGGAAAAAACTCAATTTCTCGCGATAGGCCTCGGAAAAACCGGGGACTTATGTGCAAAAATCCGGTGCTTGCCAGGAATTTGTCCTGGAATTTCCATTTTTTGAAAAATAAGCTAAGATTGGATTGTCATATTCTGTTTATTTAGGAGGTTTTTATATGCAGTTATCTTCCCTACGCAGGGCTTTCACCCTCATTGAGCTCTTGGTGGTCATTGCCATCATTGCCATATTGATTGGCTTGCTGTTGCCGGCGGTGCAAAAGGTCCGTGAAGCCGCCGCCCGGGCCCAATGTCAGAATAACCTCAAGCAAATCGGCTTGGCGGTGCATAGTTTCAACGATTCCTGGGGTTTCATGCCGCCCAGCCGCATCGCTGATGGCTACGCCACCTGGGCTGTCTTGATTCTTCCTTACCTGGAACAGAACCCCGCCTATTCCCAATGGACGCTCACTACTTCCTATTACAACCATCCCCAGGCAGCCCGGACCCCGACATTAAAGGTATACCTTTGCCCGTCGAGATCGCGTGGCGGTTCAATTAGCACGGATGGCGATTCCGCCGGGGGCGGGGCCAATTTCCCTGGCACCCTGGGCGATTACGCCGGCAACGGTGGAGATAACAATACCGTCCCCGCCTGGCTGGACACCTGGACTTCCCGCGGGGTGATTTTCTGGTCGAGCGCCAATACCGCCACCGGCACTCCTGTTGCTCGCTGGAAAGGCCAAATCCGCTTGACGGATATCACCGACGGGACCAGCAATACGGTGATCGTCGGGGAAAAACATGTGCCCATTTCTCTTATGACCCTGGGGCGCCGGACTGCCTCTGGGCAAAATGGCGGTGATGGTTCCATTCTAGATGGCGATAATGAGGAATCGTTCGTTCGTTGTGGCGGTCCGGGGTATGGCATTGTTACCGATCCGAATAGGATTGGCTGGCCGGCGATTGCCTCGTTCGGCAGCTACCATTCCGGCGTCTGCCAGTTCGTTTTTGGGGACGGCCGGGTCAAAGCCGTGCAAAATTCCATTTCTACCACCATGTTGCAGTACCTTTGCTTGCGCGATGATGGCCAAGTAGTGACCGATGACTAAGGCCCGTCGGGGTCGAGAGTGAGAGTGATCTGATTGTCGTTGCCTGGTTTAACTTCGGTGGATAAATTCCCCGTGGCGTAACTCAAATACTTCTTGTGGAATAAGCGTTTAGGTTGCTGGTTAATGGGTAAGTCGGAGTTGCCGGGCGGGGGAATCATCACCACCCGGTGCTTCCCCTGCACGGCGCCTTTCTTTCCTTGCGTTTCCAGTTCAAACGAGCCGTCGTCTTTAATGACTCCCGAGGCGTTGAACCTTTGCGCGACTTTCCCTTCGGATTCCAATTCAATTTGCCCGCCTTTAACTGGTGCGCCATTTTTCAAAACCACTTTCCCTTTCACGGGGTAAAGTGCTGGCCCGCCTCCGCCGCAACCGCTCAAAAACACCACGCCGATGAATAAAACTGGAATGCGCATCGATTGACCTTTCAAAATACCCCGTTATGGCTGCTAGCAGCATGCCCCAATTGTCGGCAAAAAACCAGTGAAAAGCCGCGAACCGCCTGAACGGTTTCCACGATAGAATCGTCCTGTACATAGTCAAAACCGGATTTGCCGGTTGTGAGGGATAAAGAACACGGGTAGGCCTTGGGAAGGCCCGCAACGGCAAAAATTCCGCTTACTTTTACCGCTCCCTCGTTTAGCGTGGGAGCAACACCATTTCAAGGGGGCGAATCATGATGCAGGGAAAACTGAAACAGGCAAGCCAAGGCTTGGCCCTTGGGGCATTGTTCTTACTGGCGCTGTCGGCCCGCAGCGCCGGTCAGGAAGCCAAGGAAGAAAAAGGCCCGATAAAGGCCGGGAGCAAGATTATCGCTGTCACGGTCTATTCCGACAGCGCGCTGGTCACCAGGGAAGTGGATGTCCCCGCTGGCAAAGGGCCGATGGAAATCGTCGTCAGCCCGATGCCCAACCGGATTCAACAGACCTCCGTGTTTTCCGAAGGGACCGATGGCATCCGCGTGCTAGCCACCCGCTACCGCAGCAAGCCCATCAAGGAAGACAAGCGGGAGGAAGTTCGCAAAACCGAAGAGGAAGTTAAAAAGAACCAAATGGAAATTCAAAGGATCCAGGCCGATATTCAGGAAAATACCAGTGGCATGACCTTCCTTGGCAAGATGGAAAACTTTGCCTCTGCCAGCACGGTCCACGCCACTGAAAAAGGGAAGCTCGACGCTGAAAACGCCATTGCCCTGGCCAAGTATCTCAAGGAGGAACGGATTACCCGGGTCAAGGAAGGCGTGACGCTGAGCCAGAAAATGCAACAGATTCAGGCGCAGAATGATTTTCTGCAAAGAAGCCTGCAAGAGTTGACCAGCGGTGTCAGCCGTGTGGAAACCGATGCTCTCATCGTGATTGAAAAAGTGAACGAGGCGGCCGGGAAATTGCGCTTGAATTACCTGGTGGATACTGCCAACTGGCGGCCACAATACAAGATTCGCGCTGGCAAGGATGGCAAGTCGCCGGTCAAGGTGGAATATTTGGCGGGGGTGTTTCAGCAATCGGGGGAAGACTGGAACAGGGTGGAACTGGCGCTATCGACGGCGCAACCGATGTTGAATGCCACGCCGCCGGAGCTCAAGGGACTGGCAGTCACCCTGGTTCCCAAAGGCGCGCCGAACTTGCCTCCTGGAGTTCCCGGCCAGGCGGCTGGCAAGGGCATGTACTCTCAGTCCAATCCTGGCGGGTATATTCCCGTGCCCCAGTCAGCGGCCGGGGTTTCCCTGGATGATATTAATGAAGCTACCAGGACTTTGCGTAAACAAGCCCAACTCGACGCCAATAAGAAGGACGAGAAACGCAGCAATGAAATCTGGAATTATGTCGGGAATTTGGAACAGGCCAAAGATCTGATTTTCACCCTCGATGACCATTCGGGAAAAGGCTTGGCCTTGGCCGCCTCGGACAGGGAAGGGCCCAGCGTCGCCTACCGCCTGGATTCGAAAATCAGCATCCCTTCCAGGAATGATGAGCAAATTCTGGAAGTGGCCCGCATTGACCTGACTCCCGATTATTTCTACAAGGCGGTGCCGGTAATCTCCCCACATGTCTACCGTCAGGCGGTTATGGTGAATAAGAGCAAGCTGGTTCTTTTGCCTGGGGAAGCGACCATGTACAACGAAACGGATTTCGTCGGCAGGATGCACCTGCCCCTGGTGGCGATAGGAGAAAGTTTCACGGTGGGATTCGGCACCGAGCCGCAGCTCCAGGTGCAAAGGCAACTGGTGGACAAGTCCCGAATCATGCAGGGAGGCAACCAGTTGCTCAAGTATGATTACCGCATTTTGCTTAGCAGCTTCAAGCAGGAAGCGGTTAAGGTCCAGGTTTGGGATCGCTTACCCAAGGGCGAAAGCGAGGCCTTGGGCGTGACTCTGGTGAAGGCTACCCCGGAAGTCAGCGCCGACCCCGTTTACATCCGGCAGGAACGGCAATCCAATCTCCTGCGTTGGGATGTTACACTCCAACCCGAGAGCAATCTCACCAAGGCCATGTCCATTACTTATGAATTCCGGTTGGAACTTGACAAACAGTTGAATATCGGCAGCTTCCAGTCGAAGTAAGCCTACGACCGGTTGGCCAGGAGAACGACTTCGCAGTTTTTGTAGAAGTCGGTCGCCTGGCCGACTGGCTTTATAGACGGCCCCAAGGTGTCCTTCAATTCTTCCCAGCGCTTTTTGGGCAGG
The DNA here is from genome assembly GCA_009692005.1 of Gemmataceae bacterium. Lineage (GTDB taxonomy): Bacteria > Planctomycetota > Planctomycetia > Gemmatales > Gemmataceae > SHZZ01. The sequence continues at coordinate 22,483 of SHZZ01000022.1, forward strand.
AAGACGAAGGAAGGAGAGGGGTGGCGCAGGAATTTTTCCAATTCACTTGGGTCTTTTATCGGGCTGACCTCTCGCTGGCAGTAAAAAATCAGGCTGGGCTGGAACCAGTCAAAGTGTCCCAGCCGGGTTTCCATCGTCAAGTGATTTGCAGGGAGGAATGAAGCCAGTTTCCTGGGCGCTTTGATCTGGTTCAAGGAAGCGCCATTCCACCAGCACAATCCGGTGGTGAGAAAAATCGCACCCGCCATGATCCATTGCGCGCTTCGCCATGGCCTGCAGGTTTTCAAGTTCCAAAAGGCGAGTATTCCCGAAACCAGCAGTCCCAGTCCCAGGGGCGCCATCAGTTCCAATCCGGGGATTTTTCTTCCCCTCAATAGGGCAAGTTCCCCTTGCCCCGAGCCAACCAATAACCCCAGGAAAACCAGCAGCCCGGTTAGAGAAACCGCGGCCGTTCCCAGATTCATCACCCAGGAGGGAGCGCTGGTAGTGTCCCGAAGCCATTCTTGAAATGCCCTGGCGGTTAGCAGGGCCAACGCCGGGTAAAGCGGCAGAATGTAATTAGGAAGCTTGGTGCCGGACAGGGAGAAAAATCCCAACACGGGTAGGACCCAGCAAAGGAGGAATCGGGTGGCGGTTTTTCCTCCATCCCCTTGCCGTGAGTTTCCCAGATCTTTTTTGCATTGAAAAGCGGTTAACAGAAGGAAGGCTGACCAGGGCAGGGCGCCAACGCTTATGACCAGGAGGTAATAAAACCAAGGACCGGAATGGTTTTCCATCGTCGTTTGAAACCGCCCCAGGTTATGTGTCAGGAAAAAGCCCCGGTGCCATTCGAACTTGGTTTCAACCCCTACCCAGGCATACCACGGCGCCGCCACAAGGAGAAACAACAGGGCGCCCGACAACAAATGCCAAGAGGCTAAAAAGAGCAGGCGTTTTTCCCACAGCAAAAAGGGGAAGAGGATTAACCCGGGTAGCGCCAGGGCAATTGGGCCCTTGGCCAGCATGCCCAGGCCAGTGGTAATTCCAGCCCAGCCGAGGTAACGGGAATTTTGTTTTTGGTAACCTTGCCAAAAGAGGAAAAGCGTGGCGGTGATGGAAGCGTTGAGAAGGGAATCAGGATTGGCAAAATGGGCAGCGCCCGCCCAGGCTGGCATGGTCAGCAGGAATATCCCCGCCAGGAAACCCGCCAACGGGCCAAACATCAATCGCCCCAGTCCCCAGATTAACCAAAGCGAGGCCAGCCCTCCCAGCGCCGAGGGAAACCGCGCCGCGAATTCGTTCACGCCAAACATCTTGTAAGAGAGAATCTGCAGCCAATAGAGCAGCGCCGGCTTGTCCACGCGCAACCGGTAATTAAAGGTGGGAACTACCCAGTTCCCCGATTCCAGCATCTCATAAGCCGCCTCGGCGTTGTTCCCTTCATCAATGTCCCAAAGGTCCGCGCCCCCCAGGTTGGGCAGGCAGATAATCCCCCAAAGTGCCGTTAGGGCCAGGAATTGAACCCAGGTTTTTTCCCACTGCCTTGGCATGCTTTCCCTTTGTCGGTGAAATCCTCTGCAGGGTTGAGGAGGTGAACGGTAACAAATTTTCCAGGGTTTTAGCGAGAGCAATCGGAAACGAGGTTGACCTGTTCGGTGCAGTGCGGCTATGGTCCCCCGCTTTTGAAGATTCCCAGGATTACGGGGCGGGAATGGCATTAATTTCGATCCTGATTGCCGCGCTTTTCACTCAACCTTTGGGTCAACCTGGCGGGTTGGCCCGGGCCAGGGAAATGCTCGCCGACAATAACCACCCTCGCGGCCAATCCCAGGCCGCCCTTTTATTACTGCAAGATCCCTCGCCGCTGGCGGCGGAAACCGTCCGCCGCTGTCTGCGCGACCGTACTCAAGCCGGCGCTTTTGCCGCCCTTTGCGCCGGCATTGTCGCCTTGGCCGACGGCCGCTTTCAAGAAGAGCTTTTGGAATCGATCGGATCGGAAAACCCGGAAACGGTTTCCTCCGCCATCCAGGCGCTTGCCGCCGCCTTGGATGACAACAAACTAGACCGGCTCGGCGCCTTTCTACTCGACCGCAAGGGGATGGAAAAAGTCAGGCTGCCCGCTGCAAGAATCTTGGCGAAGACGGGAAGAAAAAACGCCGTCGCTTTTCTGATCCAGGTCCTGGAAGAGCCTGCGGACCCGCTGACAAAACCCTCCAGGGACTTACTGGTTGGATTGATCGGGTTGGATTTCGGCGCCAATTACGCTCCTTGGAAGAATTGGATAGACCAAAGAAAAAACCATTCCAAAGAAAAATGGCTGGAGGAAATACTGGGCGTGCGGGAGGCCCGCCTGGCACGAATTGAAGGTGAACTGGAAAACACCCGGATCAAGAACCGCGCCCTGTATTCGCAACTCTATGGTCGGCTGAACCCAGCGGAAAAATTGCCCTTTCTCCATTCCTTGGCGGTTCACGAAGACCCGAGTGCACGGGCGCTGGCCGTCCAGTGGCTTGCGGATTCTTTGGCTGAGGACTCCTTGAGAAGGGAAGTGGGAGCGGGCTTGTTAACCTTGAGTCGGGATGCCAGCCCGGAAGTTTGTCGCCAGGCCATTTTGGCCCTGGGAAAATGGAACGATCCCGCTTCGTTAAATCAATTGCTTTCGCTTTCCACCCACGAGCAGCCGTTGATCCGGGGTGCGGTAGTTCGCTCGCTGGCGTCGCTGGCTCGGGGGGCAGAGCAGAATAAAAATCTTACAGTGGTCCTTGCGGCATTGAATCGGGCGCTGAAAGATCCTGCTCAGGAGGTGGTGGTGGAAGCGGCGGAGGAGTTGGGCGCCTTGGGTGTCAATTCCGCTGGTCCGGTGCTGGTATCTCTTTTGGGAAACAATCCGGCCGCTGTGAGAAAAATCGCTGCTGGCGCCCTGGAACGCGTGGCTGGCATGCAACTCCTTGACGACCTGCTCATTCACCTTAATGATCCGCTGCCTTCCGTTCGCCTGGCCCTGCTGGGCGCCATTTCCCGCGCCACTGTTCAACCCGCTGGCCTTGCGGAGGTTGATTCTCTCCGGTTGCAGGCCAGGTTGGAATCCCTGTTATTATTGGATAACGACCCTGGCGTTCGTTCGCGCTCCGGAGCTTTGCTGGCGCAATTAGGCGGCTTGAAAAACTTGCCTGGGCTGTGGAAAGCCGTGAAAGGGGACCAGGATTCCCGCGTCCGGGAAAAGGCCTGGATGGCCATGCTGGTGATCCTGGCTCGCAATGGCGATGTCAAACTGGTGTTGGATTGGGAACAAATCATCGCCCAGGAAATGCCTCACCAGGTGGTCGCCTACCTTTCCGCTGTCGAGGCGCAATGGCCGGCTACCAACCAAGGTCAAAGGAACAGCCGGAATTTAATCAGCAAGGCTTTGGTCGCCCGCGCCTTGGCCAGCAAACAATGGCGGGTGGCTTGGCTAGCCCTCCGTTCTCTTCCGGCCCACGGTTCCCATGAAGAAGCCCGCCAGCGGCTGGGGCAATTGATCCTGGCGATTGAAATGGCTCTCAATGAAAACGCGGCGAGCGAGGTTTTGTCCATGGTGGTTATGGGCAGACTTTTTCTTTCCAGCAATCCAGAAATGCAGGGCCGTTTGGATGATTTTGCCTGCCAGGCCTCGGCTCTGGTTCCCCCAACTCCTTAGTCAAACCTCCCTTTCGGCTTAAATTATTTACCCCTCTTGCGCAAACTTTCTCAGCTTCCTGACCCCTTCCTCAGGTTTTATTACTTCTTTTGATTCTCTCGATTCTATTTGCCGATACTTAATCAGGGATTATCCGGACAACTGTTAATAGTGTCTTTTTCAGAACAATCCAATTTTCTTTCCATGTGGGCTGTTTGGAAAGGTCTGGGGACTCGAATGAAAAACCGAACCACCTGGTTTTGTTGGACTTTCTTGGTCCTGGCTTGCCCGCTCCTGGGGCAATCTCCTGGGGAAATTGGCTACAAGGTAATTACCGCTCCCTTAAGTCCGTATAACCAAATTGGTGAGCCAGTCACGAAAAAGCTTCCCGCCAATGAAGTCCAGGCAATTGACCTCTCTTCCGTGGAAGCCGAACAAGTTCCCCTGGGGGCTCTTCCCCGGTTGGACGCGCCCTTTTACCCGCGCTTCTTCCTCTCTGGCGAATACCTGGCGTGGAAAATTAACAACTCCACCATTAACCCGATTATTTTCAATGTGCCCCAGGGCTTGCTGGAAATCGCCCCCAACAATTTGACTCTGAACCAAAACGGCGCGGTTTCCTCCAGCGTCAGTATTGCCAATTTGACCAGCTTGTTATTGCAGTCTCAACCTACTTTATCCCAGAACAGCGTTATCGATTATGGAATACAATCGGGCACTCGAATTGGCGCCGGCTACACCATGGAGGAAGACTCCGGCTTGGGCCTGACCGGAAATTTCCTCCTCATTGGGAAAACCTCCTACGGCCTTTCCAGTATCACCGGACGGAATTCTTTTCCCGTCCTATTAGAGACCGGTTTTTCCAACACCATTAATTTCCTGATCCCGCCCGTGGTGGTTGGCGAAGCTGCCACCATCCAGTCCGAAGACTTCGCCGTGGTACTGGGCAGGCAAATCGATAATGCAGTCTACGCCTCTGCCTCCAACAGCGCCGTCGGTGGGGAGTTGAACCTCCGCGGCCGGGACCGCTATTTTGGCGACATGTCTCTTTCTCCTCTGGCGGGGTTCCGCTATTTCCAGTTCAAGGAAGACTTGGGAGTTAATGGGCAATTTCACATCTTCCGCCCTGCGGGCGTGACTGATGACCAAGTTACTACCGTGGACGGGGTGGCAACCACCGTTCCCACTTTGCTGGATTTTCCCAATCCGATCGACATCGTTTCCCAAAGCAATGACCTGATTAAATGTTACAACCATTTCATCGGGCCGCAGTTCGGCTTCAATATGAATTTCGATTTCGATCGCTGGCAGATTCTTTCCACGGCGAAAATCGGCATCGGTGTACTTCATCAGGTCGTAAAAATCGACTCTTCCACCACCCAAATCATTACCAATGAAGTCGCCACCAAGGCAGGGAACAGCAGCCCGATTACAAGAACTACTTCAACCACGAATACCACCAGCCCAGGCGGGTTGCTGTTTAATCCAGTTGATGTCGGATCCCACAGCCGCAATCAGTTCGGCTTTCTACCCGAATTGAATTTGAAAATTGGATACCGCTTTCGACCGCAATTGAAGGCCACCATTGGTTATGACTTTCTCCTCCTCAGCAGAGCTTTGCGGGCGGCGGAGCAGACCCAATTAAACCCCTATACGGCGCAATTGAATTTCAACGGTAATGGCCAGCAGCAATCTTTCAGCCAAGCGCTGCAAATCCCCGCTTTTTCTTACTCCACGCGGGATTTGGTCATCAATGGTTTGAATTTGGGGTTGCAACTCGACTATTAATAAAAATCCCCGGGGGAGAAACCCCGGGGGAATTAATTGGGCAACACATTACTTTATTCTTTGACTACCGCAATCAAGTTGCGCAGTTTCCGTTGCCCCAGCACGGGCAGAACGGCCTCTTGGGCAAGCTGCTTCATGTAATAACTCGAAACCACTCCTTGGAGGACGACTTCTGTTTCATCTTCGTTTAGCGTCAGGCGGCGGATAGCTGGGATCGCACTTTGCCTAAGGGCATCTTCTGCCAGATGGGGAACAAGAATCGCAGTCATGGGCCAAACCTCTTTGCCGTACGTCTTGTAAAGCACAGCTAAGCTAGCCAATAGGGAAAAAATTAGCAAACAAAAAGTGAAAGACTTTTGGTGAATTTCCCTAAAAATGAGCTTAGGATGGTTCTTTACGAGGTTGCAAGAAAGGTTCCGCATTCGTGAAAATAGCCGAAATCACCGCCTTTCATGTGAAAATTCCCCTGAAAAAGGTCATCCGCCACGCCTCTCATTCTCGAACTTCAACCGACAGCCTAGTAGTGAAATGCACCCTGGAAAACGGTACAACGGGGTTCGGGGAGGGGTTGCCCAGAGAATATGTCACCGGGGAAACCATTGATTCCTCCTTCGAAGCCCTGCGCCAATCCTCCCTCAATTCCCAGTTTTTTCCTTGCTCCACCTTTCACCAGGCCCTGGACCTGGCGGAGAAAATTGTCCTGCCCGCCAATGATGACCGGGAGTGCTCAGCCAACGCCGCACGCTGCGCCGTCGAACTCGCCCTCCTCGATGCCTATGGAAAAAAGTTTGGCGAACCGTTGTCTTCTACCACCCGCATTCTCGCTGGGGATTTGTTCCACCCCGTGCCTTATGTGCGCTACAGCGGAATTCTGACTTCATCCCAAGGAATGAAACTTCGCGCTGCCTCGCTCCTTTTCCGCTTATACGGCTTTAAGCAAGTAAAGATCAAAGTGGGCATCCAGGGGCAGAACGATTTTTCCAGGTTGCGAACTGCCCGCCGCTGGCTGGGATATAAAATGGACATTCGCGTCGATGCCAACGAGGCCTGGACCCTGGAGGAAACTCAAAAGAATTTGCCTTCACTCGAATCATTGCGCATCTCCGCCATTGAACAGCCCGTGCCTCACGAACAAATTGCCCGCCTGGCCGAACTACGCAAGCAATCCAAAATCCCTTTTGTCCTGGATGAATCACTTTGCTCCATGGTAGATGCCAAAAGGTGCCTGGACGGAGGGTATGGCGACATTTTTAATTTGCGCCTGTCCAAGTGCGGGGGCTTTATTCCTTCCTTGCGCCTGGCCCAGTTTGCCCGCAGACATGGGTTGCATTACCAACTCGGCTGCCAGGTGGGGGAAACCGCCATCCTCACTGCCGCCGGTCGGCACTTCGCCGCCAGTGTTCGGGAAATCCGCTATTGGGAGGGGTCATACGATCGGCACCTGGTGACGGAAGCATTGGGGGACAAGGATTTGACTTTTGGCCGCGGCGGCTGGGCCAAGACCCTGCCAGGCCCAGGGTTGGGAATTTCCGTGAACGAGGAAGCTCTCAAACGAGTGGTGGTGCGCCAGGAGGTTTTGCGTGGTTGAATCTGTCCAAGGCAGGTCCTGGACCGCTGCCGATGGTTATATCCATCATTTTCAAGAATATTCTCCTCAGGGGCCGGCCAAGGGAATCCTGGTGTTTATCCATGGGATTCAAAGCCATGCCGGCTGGTATGAATCTTCTTGCCAGTGGTTTGCCAGCCAGGGGTACCGGGTGGTTTTTTTGGACCGTCGGGGCTCAGGGAAAAATTCCCTCCACCGGGGCGACTCGCCTTCCTTCCGCACTTTGCTGGCAGACCTGGCGGCGATTCTACCTTGGATTCGCAAAGAACAACCATCTTTGCCGTTATTCCTTTGCGGCATCTCCTGGGGAGGAAAAACAGCTCTGGGCCTGGAAATTTTCCACCCCGGCCTGGTGGAAGGCTTTATCTTCCTCTGTCCAGGATTTTGTCCCAGAATTTCCCCTCCGTTTTGCCTACGCTTGCGGATTGCCCTGGCCAGGCTGTTTTCCCCAGGAAAAATGTTCCCCATTCCGCTAAACGATCCGGCATTGTTCACATCGGATCCCCAGGCACAAGAGTTTATCCGCACCGATCCCCATGCCCTGCGCCAGGCAAGCGCCAGGTTTCTGTTCGACAGCGTGCGGTTGGACTTCTACTTGCGCGGCTTTCTCAAACCAACAAAAAAACCGGTCCTTCTCCTCTTGGCGGAAAAGGACCGGATTATTGACAACGAAAAAACCAAACGATTTGTAAAGAAGTTTGCCCCGGAGTCTTTGCAAACCCAGCTTTACTCGGGCGCTTCCCACACCTTGGAATTTGAACCGGAACCGCGGCAATTCCTCAGCGATATCCTTGGCTGGCTCGATAGGGCGACACTGCTCAATCAGGCTTAATCCAGGTCCTGCCAGTTCGACAGCACCCGGGTCACCCAGGCCCCGCCTTCCGGGTAGGAATAGCCCACCATGCCCTTGCACACTCCGAACAATGTCAAAACTTCCTTGACCTGCGAGCGGATTTTGAATTGGGCCTCCACTGCAGCCGGTACATGATTGTCGAGTGCATATTCGGTCCAGGGGGTGAGGAACTTGATAAAGGCCTGCTCATCGAAAAAGAAAACGCAGCCGAGGTTCTTTTCCAAATCGATGTCCTTCAGCGCGCCGGTGGACAACGGCGTGGGTTTCAACAGCCGTTCCGCGTGTTCAAAGGAAATCGCCACAGCCAGGGCTTTGCCGCCCAGCGCCACGCAGGGTATCAACCGCGGATCCACTTCTGCCAACTGGGGAATGGGATAGTGGTAAATGCGGTTGGCTCCTTTTACCGTCACTTCCGGGGTGGGAATCCGAATCTGGGCTAAAGAGCCGGTGGGGTCGAGCCCGGCAAAGGCTTGTATCAACCGGTCAAGCGTCTCACGGTACGATTCCATCGATTTCCGAAGCATGGCGGCGTCGGACACACCGAGAACTATCGCCGGTTCCAGTATCGGCAAGTCCACCTTGGACTTCGGCATCTCTGGCCCCCACTTCTTGCTGGCCAGTTTTCCATCCAGCACGAAAGCTATTTGCGAATCCTTTAAGGACGGGATCAATCCCTCCAGGGTGTTGCGGGAGAATTCCTTGAACAGGGGTTCAACTTGTTTCAACAGCGGGTCGATGAAATCCCGTTGGTCCGGAGGCAAGTTTGGCAGGCCAAATTCCTTGCCATATCCGTAGCCCACACCGACCCATTTGCTGATGAAGCGAATCTGCTTTTCTCCTTCAATGGCAGACCCTCTGCAGGTAAAGGCCAGGATTGGGCTCCCACCCAATTGCTGCAGGATCCCAAGGGGTTTGCTTCCATCCAAACCCGGGCTGGCGCTATAGTTGTAATTGACGAATTCGTAGCCTTTGTCATTCATGGATGCTACGGTCAGGTCATGGCCCGCTTTGGGAATAAAGCGGCTGGCTTCCTCCAGGAATTCGCTGACATCCTTGCGGACCTTGTCGCCCAGTTCCTTGGGCAACTCCGCTTTATTCAACATTCCTTTTATGGAATCGAACATTTCCTTGGTGTCATCGGGATTGCCGCGGAATAGCTCCATCAGTTTCTTGCTGGAATATTGCAGCATGGTGACCTTGCTGTTGGCGTGCTTTGCCAGGGGTGATAAATCCTTGGAGGCGGCAATGGATTTGCCCTTTCCCAGCGAGGCCAGGAATTTGTCATCGGGCCCGATGTAAAACACGAGGTAGTCCCCGCGCAACCCCACCCCGGCCACCAGCGTGAGCTTCTTGATGGCTGCAACCACGGTTTTCTTGGCTTTGTCATCGAGGTTAGGAATTTCCAAGCCATCCAGAGGGAGCATGGCGCCATTCAAGCGCAAAGTGATAAATTCGCCTCCGCCAATTTTTTCTTTTTTCCCAATCCCGGCCAGTTTGGGGTTAAACAGACCCAGAATAGGAAGCTGTTCCTCGATTTTCGGCAAAGTCTCTTCGACAAATTTCTTGTCCTTCAAGCGGAAGGCCACAAGAAGATCGGGGATTTTCAGTTTTTCCGGGGATTGCGCAATGGCTTTAACCAGGGCCTCTATTTGAAGGCCCTCGAAGGTTTCAAAAGCGGCCAGGTTGCCCTGTAAAAGTTCTGCCAGGGGAGCCATTTGCAGCGTGTTCGAAAGCTTTTGCATAAAGCGAAACGATTCAGGCGTGTTGGGACCCGTGGCAATTGCCACCTCTTCCGAACCAAGATTGATCAGCACTTCCAGGGCTTTCTTGGCCATGCCGATCTTGGTGTCAAAGGTGGCATCCTTTTCCTTTTGAGCGTCCCAGACTTCCTGGATTTTTCCTTTTAAGATTTTGGCGAAAGGCATTTCCTTCAGTTTTTTCAACGCCTTGCTTTTCAAAATCGCGTCCACCTGTTCTTTGTTTCTAAGGTGGATGGAGAAAGCGGAGGTGGTGTCGGGCAGCCACTGGATGGCGCAGTCGAGGGCTGCTTTTTCCTGGGCTTGAACGGTTTTCCCCGGGCTCATGCAGGCCAGGGTGATTCCCAGGCCGAAGACCAGACCAAACGCCGCTTTTTGAAACATGATTAACTCCCTGAAAATGTCGATGTGTGGATTTTTTTAGTCTACTTGTGAATCCGGTGGCATACTAGCCCCCTGGGTGCAAGCTTACAACAAGCAAAAGGGGGGAAGATTACAAGTCGCAGACGCCAGTTTCCCTCACTTTATTGTAGTCGGGGAAACCAGGCAAATCAAGATGATTTTTCCCGATCTAAACCACTCCTTCAAAAACTCAAAAATCCCCCGTGCCGCGCTTCGACCACCAGGGGAGGGCGCTGCCGCCATCAATGGAAAGAATGGTGCCGGTTATGTATTCCGATGCGGGGTCTGCCAGGAAGACCACCCCGCGGGCGATTTCCTCACTCTTGGCCAGGCGGCCCACGGGTAGTTGCCTGGCCGCCTCGGCCAGAACCCCTTCTGTAAAGTATTTCCTTTCACCCGGCGTATCGGTCCAGCCTGGGTAAACGATATTCACCCTTATCTTGTGCTTGACCAGCTCAATGGCGGCGGTTTTCGCCATGCTGTCTAGCGCCGACTTGGCCATGTTGTAAGCCATGCAGGCGGGATGAGGCGTGACCGCGTGAGGCGAACTGACCACCACCACGCTGCCCCCTTGTTTTTTCTCAATCATGTGACGGACGCAAGCCCGCAGGGCATGAAACGCCCCCCACATGGAAACATCAATGGTTTTTCTGAACCCTTCCATATTGGCAAGGTGGAAGTACTCCCGGTCGGAAAAGACAGCGCTGGAAACCAGGATGTCGATCCGGCCCAGATGGCGGACCAGATCGTCGACCATTTTCTCCACCGCATCCTGGTCGACCAAATCAACCGGATAGAGCAGGCACTTTCTCCCCAGCGCCTCAATTTCTTTTTTGGCTTCCAACGCCCCTTGGGGCAGGGTCAGGTAATTGAGTGCGACATCGGCGCCCTCTTTGGCCAGTGCCACCGCCGACGCTCGGCCGATTCCCGATGAAGCCCCAGTTACCAGCGCCACTTTTCCAGCGAATTTCATGCCTGTGCCCCTTGGTTGAAACGGCATACCAGATTGCCCAGGATCATCCTATGATGGAATCCATGACGGGAAAAGTAACACCAAGACCAAGCAGCGACCCTGGCCCGAGTCCACCCTGGCGTGTTCCCACGGCGGTTTATGTCCACATTCCTTTTTGCCGTCATCATTGCCATTACTGTGACTTTGCCATCGCCACGGGGAAAAACCACCTCAAGGACCGCTACCTGGATGCGGTGGAAGCGGAGTTTACTCGCCTGGGCGAGTCCCGGCCGGTGGAAACCTGGTTCTGGGGCGGCGGCACGCCTTCTGAACTTTCCCCCGAACAGATTCTCCGTCTTTGCCAAATCATGCGCCGCTGGGTTCCGCTCAATCCGGGTGGGGAATTTTCTCTCGAGGTCAACCCCGATGATTGCGATCCCGCCCGCCTGGCGGCCATGGCCGAGGGAGGAGTCACCCGAGTCAGCATTGGCGTGCAGTCGTTTCATAATGCCACGCTGGAGTTTCTGGAACGCCGGCACGACCCCACCCAGGTAGCCAGCGCTGTCGCGCTTGCACGGCAATCGGGGATCGCCAACATCAGCCTCGACCTGATTTTTGGCTCCCCAGGTCAATCGTTAGAGCTGTGGAAACGAGACTTGCAATCCGCCCTGGAGTTTCAACCGAATCACTTTTCCACCTACGGCCTGACTTACGAAAAAGGCACCCCCTTGTGGAAGCGAATGACCAAGGGCGATTTCCTTCCCCTGGCGGATGACCAGGAGCTTTCCCGTTATGAACTGGCGATCGATCTGCTGGAACAGGCCGGGTTTGAGCATTACGAGGTGTCGAACTTTGCTAAGCCCGGCCGTCGCTGCAAACATAATGAGGTCTACTGGGCCAACCACGCCTACTTCGGCGCGGGCATGGGCGCAGCCAGGTATGTGAATGGCAAGCGCGAGGTGAATACCCGCGACCTCGATGCGTACCTGAGGAAATCCCTGGCGGGCGAGGAGACGGCGTTTCAATCGGAATCACTTTCCCCGTTGGAGGAGGCGAAGGAAACACTGGGGTTGAACCTGCGCAGGCAGGCAGGCGCCCGCCGGGCCGAGTTCCTCCAGCGCACTGGCCTTCACCTGGAGGAAATTGTCGGATCCAAGGCGGAGCCCCTGGTTGAGAAAGGGTTGCTGATTCAAGATATGCAAGGGGTGAGGCTAACCCGGCAGGGGCGTTATTTGTTCGACTGGGTGATCGGCCGGCTTTTTTGATCGCCTGCTAAACTTTGCCCCTCAGTCCCTCAGCCCTTAGCCCGCGCAGCCGCTGCCGGTGGTACTTCAACCCGGGGATGAAAAAGCAAAGTCCGCTGACCAAGCCGAAAAGCAACTGGCTGGATTCGGGCCAGATGGCCATCGGTATGGAGGTGAGAAAGAGGGCCAGGGCGTTGAAGTAAAACTCGCCAGAGAGAATGCCGGCTTTAGTAAAGAAAACCGTGCCGGCGATTAGGGCCAAGATCGGCGCCAAGGTAAGCACAGGCAGGCCCAACAGGATTTCTGTGAAGAAGATTCCAATGGTGGCCATGACGGCGGCGGCCCAAATGTGCCCGACTTGCCTTTCGACAAAAAGCACCGGTCCGCCCCGCTTCCTCAGCCGCCAAAAGGTCCAACCCCAGACGATTAAGCCGCCGTCCCAGAGGAGAATGTACCAGGCCGGCTCCTTGACCCCTTCCCTGTTGATCCACCAGGTGGCAAGGCACAGCAAAAGAATCATGGCGCTGTGCACCATCCACAGGAGACCCCAGTTTTCCAAAACCACCGCGTGGTGCGTCTCCCGCAGGATCCCGCTGAAGAAAGCCGAAAAGCCTGCCAGGCTTCCCGACCGCACCGAGGTGGATTCTCCTTTCAGCCAGGACTCCAGATCGCTGGCCAGGGCCGCCGAGGAAGGATAACGGAAGCCAGCCTGTTTTTGCAAGCAGCGCAGGCAGATTATTTCCAGATCGGGTTCGACCTTGGGATTCAGCAATCGCGGCCGCACCGGGTCTTGTTCCAATACCAGAAGGATGGTGTCGACGGGCGAGGCGGCGCGGAAGGGCGGCCGACCGGTGAGCATTTCATAAAGGATGACCCCCAGGCTGTAGACATCACTGGCCGGACCGACCGTTCCCCGTGATTCGCTGACCTGTTCGGGCGCCATGTAAGAGGGAGTTCCCAGTACCGCGCCGGAGTGGGTCAACGGCGTTTGCGTCGAACCCTTTGCTGTCTCGTAACGCTTGGCCAGGCCGAAGTCGGTTACCTGGGGATTGCCTTCCTGGTCGAGTATGACATTGGAAGGTTTCAGATCGCGATGAAGTATCCCCCGCTCATGGGCGTGTTGCACGGCCCGGGCTATTTTGGCCAAAAGCGCGGAGGCCCTGCGTTGGTCGATTGGCCCGCGTGCTAATATCGCCGACAGAGTTTCCCCCTCGACATAGCGCATGGTGAAGTAGGGCAGGGCATCTTGCACCCCGGCTTCATAGACCGGAACGATGCACGGGTGTTCCAACAAGGCAACCGCTTTGGCTTCCGCCTGAAATCGCGCCAGTTCCTCTTCTCCCGCTTGCATGCCGCGGAGCACCATCTTTAAAGCCACCAGGCGGTCGAGGCTTTTTTGCCTGGCTTTGAAGACCACCCCCATGCCTCCTCGGCCCAACTCGCCCAGGAGTTCGTAATCGCCGAAGGAGGGTATTTGAAGCTTGCTGGGAATTGCGGGTTTGGCTTCTCCCTCGCCTGGCCCGCCTTCCTCGCCAGGTGGGGAAAACTCCATGGTAGGGGCGAAGGCATCAGCAAAACGGTTTGTGGCCCAAAGCTCGCGCAATTCCTTGGCCAGCGTCGGGTGGCGCCCGCAGGACTCTTCCAGGGCAGCTTCCGCCGCCTCCCCTTGTTTCCAGGCGCTTTCCAGCAATTCCGCCAGCAGGAAGTCTTTTTCCTCCTGGCCCTCGGGTGGGTGCGCGGCCGTTTGGGGTTTCATTTCATAAGCCTCCCGGTACCAGGAATTGCCGCAGTTTCCTCACCGCGCGGAGGTAGCGCATAGAAGCGGCGGCCTCGGCAATGCCCAGCAGACCGGCCACTTCCAAATTCGACATCTGTTCCACATGGCGCATGAGGATGATTTCTCGGTCGCCCTCTTCGAGCTGATTGATGGCCTGGTCGAGGCGTAGTTTCAACTCGGCGCGGAGGGCTTCGGAGGCCGGGGTGGGGGAATGGGACATGACCTGCCCGGCCAGGTCGAGGGAAGAATCGCCGCCGTCACCGGGACCCGACAGCGGTTTTTCCAGGTCGATGCTCCGCCGCCTGGCTAGCCGGTGCTTCCGGTGCGCGTCGATGATGTGGTCCATGGCCATCTGCCTGAGCCAAAGGCGAAAGGGCATAATTGGGTTGCGCAAGTAGTCGCTCAGGCGGCGATGGGCCTCAATGAGAACATCCTGGACTATGTCGCTGGCATCAACTCGAGCAGATAGCGCCTTGTCTAGCCGCTGGGCAATCATCCTGCGCAGGGGCTCGCGATGGAGTTGCAGCAAGTGGTCGGCGGCCTGGGCATCGCCCTGGCCGGCTTTCTCCACCAAGTCTTTAGTCCCCGAGTTTTCATCCATTGACAATAGCTCGATTCCCAATCAAAACAGGGAAGGCAACTGGCCTTCCAGGGATTGTTGTATCCTTTTTCGAGTGGCTTATCCTCCCCTGGCGGCGGGATTTCACGGGTCGTATTCGCTTTCCTCGTCTTCTTGAAAAGGGTCGCCTGAGACCTCGCCTTTTTGCTCAGCCGGTTTCCAAACACGGGTCAGAAAGATCAAGGCGAAGGCATCGTAGAGAAAATGGACCATCATGGGCGCCAGCAGATTGTCGGTCCAAACCAGGAGGCAACCCAGGTAGATGCCCATGAAGGTGGCCAGGATGAAATAGGAAAGGGTCAGGGCGTGCAGCAAGCCAAAGGCAATCGCTGTGAGTACGATGGCCGTGAAGGGAGAAAATTCTCTGGCCAGCCACGGCTGCAGCGCCCCGCGAAACACCATCTCTTCACCCACCCCTGCTAGCAAACTTATGCCAATCAGGTCCACCATCGTGCAGCCCTCCATCATGGGCCGGATCACATCGCGGGAAATCCCTCGCAACTTTTCAAAAAGAGGAATGGGGAAGTAAACGATCAAAAGAAACAAGGGCACCAGGGGCAAGGTGCCGAGCAACCCTGCCAAGGCGGGGGTCCATTCCGGTTTGAATTGTCCCAAGGGGGAGGAAAGCCCCAAAAGCCAGGAGAGCGGGTAGGCCAATAGCACCAGGCCGCCTTCCACCAGGATGGCCAGGTAAACCATGGATCGCGGAAAGGGAGGCTTGTTTGTTTCCATTTGTCTATTTTGCAGGTTGATGAACCATCCCACAAGCCGGGCTCTCAGGTTTTGTTTCCCACGGATTGGATGCTTTCCTTGCCGAGGGCAATTCACAGTACCCATGGAACGCGGCCCAGTGGCGTGTTAGAATTCAACTGACAACCTGCACGCAGGGTTGTTTCGCCCCAGATGCTTCCGGAACCAATGTCCAATTTAAGGAACCCCACATGAGGTATGCCCGTTTTACCCTGCTGACTGCCCTGTCGATCACCGCCGTTTTTGCCTCGGCGCAAAACCCGAGGATGAATCAATTTCTAACAGCCAAGCCCGGCTTGGGAGACACCGCCCCCGGCTTCACTCTAAAAAACCTCGAGGGCAAGGAAGTTGCCCTTGCCAGTTTCAAGGGGAAAGTGCCGGTGGTAATTGAGTTCGGCAGTTACACCTGACCCCCCTGCGTGGGTCAGGTCGACTCCATGGCCGGTCTGGCCAGCAAATTCAAGGGCAAAGCCGAGTTCCTGTTTGTCTATTGCCGCGAAGCTCACCCCGAAGGCGACAAACGCTTCAATACGAAAACCAAGGGGGGCAAGGCCATCGGTCAGGCCGCCAGCATGGAAGAGCGCCTGGCGATTGCCAAGGCTTTTTGCGAGGACTTGAAAGCCGAACGCACCATCCTGGTGGATGAGTTCAATCAAAAGAGCGTGCAACGGGCCTACGGGGGTTTGCCCAACCCGACCGTGGTGGTGGATGTGGATGGCAAGATCGCCATGAAAATGGCCTGGACCAATGGCCAGGCGGTGGAATCGTACTTGAAAGAGTTTCTCAAGGGAGGGGGAAAAGTGGACCGTGCTTTGGCGGAAAAAGTCCCCCAGGGAAGACCCATGATCCCCAATAACCGCTAGGCCAGTATTTCCTTCACCACCCGGCCATGAACATCGGTCAGGCGGAAGTCCCGCCCGGCGTAGCGAAAAGTGAATTTTTCGTGGTCGAATCCCATCAGGTGAAGGATGGTGGCGTGCAAGTCGTGGACATGAACTTTGTTGTCGACGGCCGCGAAGCCGAATTCATCGGTGGCGCCCACCACGGTGCCTCCCTTGATGCCGCCGCCGGCCAGCCACATGGTGAAGCCGTGGTGATTGTGATCTCGGCCGTTGATCTTGCCGGCGTTGGCGCCGGGAGTGGGCATCTCCACTGTAGGCGTGCGGCCAAACTCGCCTCCCCACATCACCAGGGTATCCTCAAGTAATCCCCGCTGTTTCAAATCTGCAAGAAGGGCCCAAATGGCCCGGTCGCATTGTCCGGCCAATCGACGGTGGTTGAGTTCAATGTCGTCGTGGCTATCCCAGGGCTGCCCGGCGCCATGCCAAACCTGGACAAAGCGCACTCCCCGCTCGATCAGCCTGCGGGCTATCAATATCTGCCTTGCCTGCACCCCGGGCCCGTACATGTCGAGAATGCGTTTCGGTTCACGCGAAACATCGAAGGCATCTGCGGCCTCCTTCTGCATGCGGTAGGCCAGCTCGAACGATTGTATTCGAGCCTCCAGCTTGCCGTCGTTCGCCCGTTTTTCCTCGTGCAGAGCGTTCAATTTTTGCAAGAGATCGAGCTGCTGCCTTTGCCTGTCCAAAGTTAATTTCTGATTGCTGATGTTTTCGATCAGCTTGTCGATCCGAGTGTTGTTGGTGTCGATGTAGGTGCCCTGGTAGATGCCCGGGAGGAAGCCGGCCTGCCAGTTTTGCGATTCCTGAATGGGGTAGCCGCCCGGGCACATGGCGATGAACCCCGGCAGGTTTTGATTCTCGGTGCCCAGGCCGTAAGTCATCCAACTTCCCATACTCGGGCGAATTAACCGCGCTTCGCCGCAGTTCATCAGCAAGAGGGAGGGCTCGTGGTTTGGCACATCGGCGTGCATCGAGCGAATGACGCAAATGTCATCGATATGGAGGCCGGTGTGTTGAAAGAGTTCACTAACCTCGATGCCAGACTGTCCATATTTTTTGAACTTGAATGGCGAGGGGAAAGCGGCGCCGGTCTTTCTTTCGGTCTTGGGGTTGTCGAAGGGCAGGGCCTTGCCCGCGTGCTTGTTTAACAATGGCTTGGGGTCGAAGGTGTCGACATGCGACGGCCCGCCATTCATGAAAAGATGGATGACCCTTTTGACCTTGGACGGGAAATGGGGCGGCCGTCCTGCCAGCGGGTTGTTTTCAAAAGCGCCCGCCTCCGGCGCCATACCGGCCAGGGCCAGTGCGCCCATGCCCATCCCGCTTCGTTCCAGTAAGTCCCTGCGTGTCAACATGCGGTCTTCCCGTCAATCGATGAATTGAAAAGCGTTGCCCACAAGGAGCGCTTGCGCCAACAGGGCCAGGCCGTCCGTTTTGCCATCCCGCAAGAATGCCAAAGAGGATTCTTCCTCTTTGGGGCTGGGATTTCGTTGCAGGACAAGACGGAACATCTTTTGGGTTTTTTCGGCAAGGGAATCGCCTTCTTCCAGGAGTTCGCTTAATGCCAGGGCTTGGTGTTGCACAAAGGGAGAGTTCATGAGGTAGAGGGCCTGTTGGGGCACGGCGGTTTCAAATCGCTGCGGGCTGTGCGTGTCGGGCAGGGCGAAATCGAAAGTGCGCAACACACCGGGCAGGTTTTGACGATCAATAAAGGCGTAAAGCGCCCTGCGCTTGCTGTAGGGCGCCTTGAACATCTCCACCGAGCGACCGCCCACTTGCGGATCGAGTTTCCCCACCACCGCCAGGAACGAATCGTGCAAAGTCTCGAAGTCGAGGCGGCGGAGGTTCATGCGCGAGAGCAGGCGGTTTTCCGGGTCGGTCTGCGTGAACTGGGCCACTTGACTTGGCGCCTGGCTGGTTTGTCTGAAAGCCGAAGAGAGCAGCATGGTCCGCAAGAGTTTTTTCGTTGACCAGCCTTCTTTCATGAATTGATAAGCCAGGTGGTCGAGCAGCTCGGGGTGCGAAGGGGGATCGCTGCGCAGGCCAAAATCGCTGGGGGTTTTCACCAGAGGCGAGCCAAAGACATGGCCCCAAACGCGGTTGACCCAGACCCGCGCGGTGAGCGGATTGTCTTTTTCCACGATGGCCTGTGCCAACTCCAGACGGCCGCTACCTTTTTTGAAGGGCTGGCGATTGGACCCCGCCACGACTTCCAAAAACTGCCGCGGCACTTTCGCCCCGCGATTGCCCTGGTTCCCGCGAAGGAATACCACCGGATCCACGGGTGTGGAACGGTCCGTAAGCACCATGCCCTTGGCGGGCGACCCTGGGTGGTTGGTTTTCAATTGCTTAATCCGGTTCTCAAATGGCTTGATGGCTTCGAGGTGTTTGCGCGGCTCCTTGTTTTTCAACTTTGCATTTTCGTTGGCGAATTTCTGCAGTTCCCCTTCCAACTTGGCCAGTTCTTTTTTGAAGGCCTCGCCCTCTGGTCCGCCGGGTTCCAAACCCAATCCGGGAAGTTCATTTGGCTCCTGGCTGCTGGCGAAGACTCCGTAAAGCGAATAATAATCCCGCGTCGGGATCGGGTCGTATTTGTGATCGTGGCAGCGAGCGCAGGTCACTGTCAGCCCCATGGTGGTGCGGCACAAGGCGTCGATGCGGTCGTCAATGATGTCGTTTTGATTGTTGATGAATCTGCGGCCAACGGTGAGAAAACCCATGGCGGCCAGATCGGACTTGGATGAGCCAGATCCCGGAAAATCGGCGGCTACCTGGTATAGCAAGAAGCGGTCGTAGGGCAGGTCTTTATTGAAGGAGTTGATCACCCAATCGCGGAAAGTATAGGCGTAGGGGTAATTGCGGTCGACATCCACGCCGACATAGCCGCGGTTGTCGGCGTAGCGGGCCAGGTCGAGCCAGTGGCGCGCCCAGCGCTCGCCGAAATTTGGGGAATCGAGAAGGCGGTCCACCAGCCGTTCATAGGCCAGCGGGTTTTCGTCTTTTTCAAACGCTTGCACTTCTTCGTAGCTGCCAGGCAAGCCGGTGAGGACGAAGCGCGCCCGGCGGATGAGCGTGTAGCGGTCGGCCTGGGGCAAGAGTCCCAAGCCATGCGGTTCCAGCTTGGCTTGCAAAAAGTAATCGACTGGGTTTTTCAACCCGGAGGGGTTTTTAACTTTGGGCAAAGGAGGATTGCTCACGGGCTTAAATGCCCAGTGGTCCTTGGCTGCCAACGAAGTCTTCGGTTGTGGGTTTGATTTTTCTGGAAAGTAAGCGCCCCGCTGGACCCATTCCTTAAAGTCCGCCAAGACGCTGGCATTCAGTTTCCCCTTGGGGGGCATCTTGATTTTGCCCTGGTGCTCCAGAGCTTTAAAAAGCTTGCTTTGCTGGAGCTGGCCCGGGATGACGATGGCGCCGCTCTCCGCCCCTTTGAGGAATCCCGCCCGCGTGTCCAGCCGCAAGCCTCCTTGCTGCTTGGTTTCACCGTGGCATTTTTGGCAATGCTCCGCCAGCACTGGACGAATTCGCTTCTCGAAAAACTCTTCTTCCGCAGGGGAGGCGCCTGTAATAAAAGCTAAAGGAAGGATAATAATTAGGGAAATTTGCATAGTTTCTTTATCGGTTCTGGCAGGTGGCACCCTTAGATTATAGTCCGGGCCAGACCGATTGTCACGCCACTTGGAAATTCCTTATACCTTCCATTATCTCTTGTGGTACCGTCACCCGTGTCAACCGGGGGTTTCCTTTTTGTTTTGGAGATTGCTGATGAAAACGGGCATGAACTTGCTGTTGTGGACCGCGCATGTAACCGAGGAACATTTCCCTCTGCTGGAAAAGCTGAAGAAAACCGGGTTCGATGGCGTGGAGATCCCGTTATTTGATGGCAAGGCGGACCATTATAAGAAGGTGAAAAAAGCGCTCAATGACAATGGCCTGGGCGCCACCACGGTCACAGTGGTCAGCCCGGAGGCCAGCCCGATCAGTCCAGATGTCAAGGTCAGGCAGTCGGCGCTCGACCGCATCAAGTGGGCGCTGGAAATGACCGGCGTGCTGGGTGGCGAGTTGTTGGCTGGGCCTTACCACAGCGCCCTGGGGGTGTTTTCCGGCCAGGGGCCGACCGCGGACGAGAAAAAGCACGCCGTCGAAGTCCTGCGCCAGGCTGCCGACTTCGCCCAGCAGGTGAATGTGAAAATGGCCATTGAGTATTTGAACCGCTTTGAATGTTACTTCCTGACCACGGCCCAGGACGCCAAGAACCTGGTGCGGGAAGTCAACCACCCCTGGTTCCGCACCATGTACGATACTTTCCATGCCAACATCGAAGAGAAATGTATCACGCAGGCGATCGCTTCCATGGAAGACACCTATATCCATGTGCACATCAGCGAGAACGATCGTGGCACCCCGGGGACGGGGCATGTGCATTGGGCGGAGACTTTTCAGGCATTGAAAAAAGCCCGTTACGATGGCTGGCTGACGATTGAATCGTTCGGCCGGGCGCTGCCCGACTTGGCCGCCGCCACCAAAGTCTGGCGCGACTTGTTCCCTTCGGCCGAGGAAGTTTACACCAAAGGGTACAAGTTCATTCAGGATAACTGGAAGTCGTAGGTCATCCGGCCGCAAGGGGCCAAGGGGCTAAAGGGCCAAGGCCGCAAGGGGCCAGGTGTGAGCGACGGTTTTTGCCCTCTCGGCCACCACAAGATCCGAAAGCCAGATGCACCGGAAGGGCAGTGTCTTATTTCGCCATGCCGCAAGCGGGGCGGATTCCCCTTTTCATGTTAGTCCAGATTGGCTAGGATTCGTGTTTTAGGGGGTAGGCGCTGCCTTTGCCCAAAGTGCTATTTTCAAGGAGGATGAAATGGCCGGTTTCCGCCATTTACTTTTCGCACTGCTTTTCTGCCTTACATACGCCAGCCAGGGGTTGGCCCAGCCCTGGGCGGAAAAGCTGTTCAAGGAAGGCGTGGTCCACGACTTTGGCACCGTGCCCCGAGGCGCTCAACTCTTCCACCGCTTTACTCTCACCAACATTTACGCCGTTAAACTGGAAATCACCAACTTGCGTAGCGGTTGCGGCTGTGTAAGCGCCTCGTGCCCAGTCAAGGTGCTCGAGCCGCGCGAAACCACAACCATCGATGTCTCCATGGATGCCCGCAGATTTACCGGGCAGAAATCGGTGATCGTCTATGTGACGGTTGGTCCTGAATTTGTCTCGACGGCGGAACTGCGAGTCAGTGGCAATTGCCGCAGTGATGTTGTCTTCAACCCCGGGCAGGTTTCCTTTGGCACGGTTGCCAAGGGGCAAAAGACCGATCGTTCGGTGGAGGTGGAATACGCCGGGGCGCAAGATTGGAAGATCACGGAACTGGTTTCCAAGGATTTGCCAGTCGATGCCATTTTGAAGGAGACTTACCGCCGACCGGGCCAGGTGGGCTACGAAGTGCAAGTGACGCTCAAGCCCGGCGCCGCCAGTGGTTCCTTCAAGGATTTCCTTTACTTGAAGACCAATGATTCCACCACGCCCTTGCTCGCCGTACTCGTTGAAGGGGTGATTCAATCTTCTTTGACGGTTTCGCCGCAACTGCTTTCCCTTGGCAGTATCAAGCAGGATGAGCCTCTGACCCGGCGTGTGGTGGTGCGTGGAAACAAGCCGTTCCTGGTGCTGGGGGTGGATGGGCTTGGCGATGGGATAGAGTTGGGCTCGCCGCCTTCAACGACACCGGCCGAGGTGCAAACGGTAACCTTTAAATGCACGCGGAAGCTGGCTGGCGATTTTCGCAAGGAACTCAAGATCAAAACCGATTTGCAAGAAACTCCGCTCACCGTCACGATTGAAGGCACAGCAGGGCCAGGATCCTAGGCGGCCTGGGCTGGCGTTTTTGGCCCGATTCGGCGGGTTTCCTGAATGGCGTCGCGGATGCGGATGAAGGGTTCCGCCAAGTCGATGTCCATCCCCTCAAACATTTTGCTTAAAAGCTCTGCGGTTTCCGCCGTGCCAAAACAGTGCAAGCCTATGCCCCGCGGCCCCACCGCCGTGAGAGTTCCCTCCGGCGCCTGGCTTTCCGCCTTGGCCAGACAGGCCACGGTCACATCCAATTTGTTCGCCAGGCCTATCACTTCCGGCTGATCGGTCAGGATTACCGTGGCCGGCGTGGATGATTTTTCCACCAAAGTCTTGGCGATGACATCGGCAAAAAGAAAAGAACGCAGGCTGTCGCCATACAGGATCTGCTGCACCTTGTTGGGCTGAACGGCGCTGGAAATACGAAACTCCAGCGGGCGAACCCAGCGGTTGGTGAGCAAATATGCCCCGACATATCCGGTGGGTTCCTGGTTGATGGTCAGGAAGCCAAAATGATAATTTCCCTGGGAATTGCACAGGGATTCCACGGTCAAAGCCACCAGGGTTGTCTCCTTCATTGAGGCCAAGCAAGTTAATTGCAGGCGCCTTGATTCCTAATGAAGTTCGGAAGAAAAGGCGAGGGACTTGAATCGGGAGAAAATGGGTAAAATCTTGGGGAAAATCCGCCAAAGATTTCGTTTGCGCGGGTTGCGCCTCCTCCTTTCCTCTATCAAAGGGTCTAGAATTTGACGGTTGCTCCGCTTAAATTGACTATGGAAACCCGGGGATTTATTCCGCACTCAGGATCGGGCTACCCGGCGCGGAGCATTCCCCTCTTCAAGTTACAGAAGGAATCCATGGCGACTGAACCAGTTGAAGAGCAAGAAAAGTCCGCCACGGGCAAGTCGGCGGTGGAAGGCATCAAGGAAAAAAGCCAATGGCTGCGAGGCACCATTAGTTTGGAAATGGCCAAGGATTCCGACCACTTTTCCGATGAGGACAAGCAGTTACTCAAGTTTCATGGGTCGTATCAGCAGGAAGACCGTGATGCGCGCAAGAACCGCCGGGCCGAGGGCCTGGGGAAATACTATATGTTCATGGTCCGGGCTCGCATCCCCGCCGGGAAAATGACCGCTGCTCAGTATCTGGCCTTCGATTCCCTGGCCGGGACTCATGCCAATGGCACCATCCGACTGACCAGCCGCCAAAGTATTCAATTCCACGGTATTATTAAAAAGGACTTGAAAGGCGTCATCGCGGGAATTAATGACTGCCTGCTTTCGACGCTGGCGGCGTGTGGCGATGTCAACCGCAATGTCATGGCTTGCCCGGCGCCTTTGCACCAGGACAAAGCCCACAAGCAGATTCAAGACGACGCTCACGCGCTGGCCATGCACCTGGCGCCCAAGACCACGGCCTACCATGAAATCTGGCTGAATGGCAAAGCCCAGCATGCCCCCGTGGAAGATGCCGAGCCGCTTTATGGCAAAGTCTATCTGCCGAGGAAGTTCAAAACCGGGTTCACTTTGCCGAACGATAACTGCATCGACATTTATAGCCAGGACCTCGGCTTTCTGGCCGATGTGAAGGATGGCGAAGTCACCGGGTACAATGTGCTGGTAGGCGGCGGCATGGGCATGACTCATGGCAAGCCCGCTACTTTTCCCCATCTCGGCAAGGCGATTTTTTACATCCCCCGGGATGAAGCGCTTCACGCTGCCGAGGCTGTGGTCAAGCTCTACCGCGATCATGGGTACCGCGCCGACCGCAAACGCGCCCGCATCAAGTACCTGGTCGCCGACTGGGGCCTGGAGAAATTCCGCTCCGTGGTCCAGGGATATCTCTCCACACCCATGGCGCTTCCCAAAGAAATATCCGTGAGCGGCTTCGATACTCACCTCGGCTGGCACAGCCAGGGAGAGGGCAAGTTTTTCTATGGCATCAGCATCGAGAACGGCCGGATCAAGGATGAAGGCGATTTTAAACTGCGCCAGGCGCTTCGCCAGATCGTCAGCAAGTTCCAAACCCAGGTGCGCATCACCGCCATCCAAGACTTGGTCATTTGCGATTTGAACCCCGGCGCCGACCAGGAAATTGAAAAGATTTTGCGCTCGCACGGAGTTCGCCCGCCAGGGGAACTTTCCAATATCCAAAAAAACAGCCTGGCCTGCCCGGCCATTCCCACTTGCGGACTGGCCCTTTCCGAGTCGGAACGCCTCTTGCCCGCGCTCATTGATGAACTGGAAAAAACGGTGGCGGAGCTCGGCCTGAGCCAGGAAATCATTAATGTCCGCATGACTGGCTGCCCCAACGGCTGCGTGCGGCCCTATCAAAGCGAAATCGGCCTGGTGGGAAGAAGCGGGGAGAAGTATGTCGTTTATGTCGGCGGGCATGTGCATGGCGCGCGCCTTAACTTCCTCCTCAAAGATCTGGTGCCCAAGGCCCAGATCATTCCAATGTTGCGCTCTTTGTTAGTGGATTTCAAAGCCAAGCGCCTTTCTGCTGAAGGATTTGGCGATTATTGCCACCGCGTGGGTAAAGAATATTTGCTGGCTCTCCTGCCTGCAGGAGCCTGATTGACAGGCGGTTTTAAAATGAAAGTGTTGGTCGTTGGAAAAGGCGGGCGTGAGCACGCCTTGGCCTGGAAATTGGCGCAGTCACCCAGGGTGACCAGGGTGTTTTGCGCCCCGGGGAACCCTGGCACACGGGGCTTTGCCAATAATGTCCCCATTGAACCCGATGACATTCGCGCCCTGGTTGACTTCGCCAAGGGTGAGGGCATCGGCCTGACAGTGGTCGGCCCCGAGGATTCTCTCGACAAGGGCCTGGTCGACGCCTTTCAAAAGGCCGGGCTGAAAGTTTTCGGCCCGACGAAGCAGGCGGCGCAATTGGAATCGAGCAAGGTCTTTGCCAAGACGGTGATGCGCTACGCGGATGTCCCAACCCCTGAATTCAAAGTATGCGATCACCCTGACCAGGCCCGCGCCTGGATTCAGACCCGCGATTACCCCCTGGTGGTGAAGGCCAACGGCCTGGCCGCGGGGAAGGGAGTCATAGTTTGCGCCACGGGAGAAGAGGCGTTAAAGGCGGTGGAGCGGATCATGGTCCGCGAGGAATTCGGCCGCGCCGCCGGCCGACAAATCGTGCTGGAAAAGCGCCTGATCGGCCCGGAGTTGAGCATCCTCGCCTTGGTATCTGGCCGCACCATCATTACCCTGGACCCCTGCCAGGATCATAAGGCGGTATTCGACGACGACAAGGGCCCGAACACCGGCGGGATGGGCGCTTACTGCCCGGCCCCCCTGGGCACGAATAAGATTATGTCGCAGGTGGAAACCGATGTCTTGGTGCCGACGGTCCACGCCATGAAACGCAAGCGCATGCCGTTTCTCGGGGTGCTTTATGTTGGGCTGATCGTGACGAACCAGGGGCCGCGGGTGCTGGAATATAATTGCCGTTTTGGCGATCCGGAAACTCAGCCTTTGTTAATGCGCCTGAAAACCGATCTGCTCGACCTGCTGGAAGCCGCCGTAGACAACCGACTGGACGAGTTCGAGGGGAAAATCGAATGGGATCCGCGGCCGGCGGTGTGCGTGGTCTTGGCCTCCCAAGGTTACCCTGGACCCGTTGAAAAAGGTTTTGTCATTCACGGCTTGAAGGAGGCGGCGAAACTTCCCGATGTCCAGGTCTTTCACGCTGGCACGCATTACGATGGCAGGGATGTTGTGACCTGGGGGGGCAGGGTGTTGGCTGTCACCGCCATGGGCGATGACATTCTTGATGCCCGCAAAAAAGCCTACGACGCGGTCAATCTGATCCAGTTCAGAGGCATGCAATTCCGCAAAGATATCGGGTTGAAAGCCCTGAACCCGCTGCCGCTGGCGGCGTTGCCCCCAGTTACTCCCGCGCCAGCTACTCCCGCCCCGGCGCCGGAGCCTTAATCCCTTATTCTTCCAGCCCCAGCGCCGTTAACACCAGATCGCGAACCGCCGTCATGGGCAGCTTCACTGCCCCTGGCGCTGGCCCATCGCCAATCAGCAGGGCGCCATCATCATCGCCGGAGGAAACCAGCCCGTGACTGCCTTTTACCAAAGCAGGGTCGAGGGGAATGACATCCATCAAAGTGCGGAAGCCCAATTTTTTCCCCAGCAGTTTTCTGGCAACGCGCAGTTTGGGAAAGGCCAGCCTTGGGTCGAAAAATAGTTCACATGGGTCGTAGCCGGGCTTGCGGTGAATGTCCACCGTCGGGGCGAAGTCAGGCGCCCCAGACCTCTCCAGCCAATAGGGATAAGCAAACCAGTGATTGGGTGCGCTGGCCAGGACCAAGTCGCCGCTGCGCTCATGCGCCAGACCTAAATCAGCAAGCTGAGTTTTGTCATACACCCGCGCCACGCCCGGGGTTTGCGTAAAGAGTTCACGCACCCGTTGCAGGGCTTCTGGTTTGCGGACATAAACATGCGCGGCCTGGTGGTCGCAAACAGCAAAAGCCGGGCTGTTGAAGAAATCGATCGTTTCGCCAAAAGGGCCGTCGCGAACAGTCAGTAATCCTTGCTTTCTTAAAAGGCGGTTGGGTTCAATCGCCGCCTGGACATCGACATGTCCGTATTCGCTGACGACCCAAACACGGGCGCCAATTTTCTTGGCCGCATCGAGGATGGGCTGGCAGGCGGCATCGAGCTGTTCCACTTCTTTTTTCATGTCGCAGCCGGCAGGACCCTTCCGCTGCGGTTCATAATCGAGGTGAGGCAAGTAAACGAGAGTGAGGGTTGGCTTTTTGCGCAGGAGCAAACCGGCGGCAGTGCGGGCAATCCAGCCGGTGCAGCCGATTCCCGCCAGCGGCCCCCAGAATGTGTGAAAAGGGAAGGGGCCAAACTCTTTTTCCATTTCCCCGGGAAGGGAATCCGGGTCGCCTGTAATGCCAAAAGCTTTGTTGCCATCCGCCCCATACCACGGTTTTGGAGTCAGGCTGAAGTCGACATCGGCGCCCTGGTTGTACCACCAAAACCACTTGGCTGCGGTGAAGGACTTCCCCTGGCGCGCCGCTCTTTTCCGGGCAGTGGTGTATAGCGGCTCGGCCTGGATCAGGGAGTTGGACTGCTGCCAGAAGCGGACCTCGGCAGTATCGCGAAAAAACCAGCCATTGCCCACGATGCCATGGTGTGAAGGAGTTTTCCCGGTCAGGAGGGTCGCCTGGCAGGTGGTGGTGACTGCGGGAAAAGGCTCTGTCAATGGGCGGGTCCAGCCCAGACCGGCGAGTTGGCGCAACCGTGGCGCCAGGGAAAGCAGTTTCCCTGTCAACCCCACCGCGTTTACCAGGACCAAAGGCTCGATTTCCATGCTGTCGGCCTTCCAAGCTGCTATTGGTGTTATTCCTTACCTTTTCTTATAATTTAACAGTCGTAATGGACTCTGCGCTTCCACTCAGAAGAGGATTTTCTGTGAGCCAAAATTATCTGTTTACCAGTGAATCGGTCTCCTTGGGGCATCCCGATAAGGTAGCCGACCAAATTAGCGATACCATTCTCGATTACTGCCTGGAGCATGATCCCAAAAGCCGGGTGGCCTGTGAAACCATGGTAACCACCGACTACGCTTGCGTGTCGGGTGAAATCACCACCAAGGCGAACCTGACTCGTGCGGTGGTCGACTCGCTGGTGCGGAAAACGATCCGTGAGATTGGCTACACCGACCCCAGCATCGGTTTTGCCGCCGACACCTGCCAGGTCGATTGCCGTCTCCATTCTCAATCGGGTGATATCTCGGTGGGCGTTGACAACGGCGGCGCCGGTGATCAGGGGATGATGTTTGGCTTCGCCTGCGAGGAAACCAAGTCGCTCATGCCCTTGCCCATTTCCCTGGCGCATCGCCTGGTGGAAAACCACTCCCGCCTGAGGGAATCGGGCGAACTGAATTTCGTCCGCCCGGATGCCAAGAGCCAGGTGACCGTGGAATACAAACCCGATGGCTCGCCTTGCAGGATTCATACGGTCGTTCTTTCCACCCAGCACGACAGCTCCGTGGTGGAGGAACGCAATGGGCAAAAGTATTTTTCCGACAAGGCCCGCCAAGAGATCCTCAACAAATTGATCATTCCCACATTGAAAGCCGAACGGCCCGACCTGATTGATGGCAAGGAGAAGTTTTACATTGTCCCCGTTGGCGAGACCGGGAAAACTTATGCCCCCGATGTCATCCTGGTGCATATCAACCCGACCGGCATTTTCCTCGAAGGCGGCCCGCACGGCGATTGCGGACTGACCGGAAGAAAAATCATTGTCGATACTTATGGCGGGCGCGGGCGGCACGGTGGCGGCGCCTTCAGCGGCAAGGATCCCACCAAGGTCGATCGCTCCGCCGCCTATATGTGCAGGTACATTGCCAAGAATTTGGTCAAGGCCGGCCTGGCCGGGCAATGCGAAGTGCAACTCTCTTATGCCATCGGCTACCCGGACCCCATTAATATCTGGGTTTCCACTTTTGGCACGGCCAAGAATGGTCTGACGGATGAAAAAATAGTTGCCCTGATCCGCGCCCATTTCAAGTTGACCCCGAAAGGGATCATCGAGACCTTGAACTTGCGCAGGCCGATCTACAAGGAATCTGCCAGGAACGGCCACTTCGGTAGGGAAATGGAAAATTTCACCTGGGAGAAAACCGACCAGGCCGCGGCGTTAAGAAAAGCGGCGGGACTGGGCTGATAAAGTTAATCTCGGCGCGGTCGCGCCAATTGCAACCCCGGGTGAATTCCCCTGAATTCACCCGAGATTTAATTGTTCAAACCTTAATTCTCCAGACCCAAAAATTCCAGCATGTGCCGGTCGTATTCCGCCTGGCCCCGTTCCGTACTGAGGTCCAGCCGCATTTCATTGATGACTTTGATGCTGTAATTGCGCAACCAGTCGGTCCAACAATCGGCGCAAATGTTTTCGAAAACCTTACTGCCGAACTCGTCCTTGAAGGGCGGAGCCGGCAACTTCCTGGCGCTGGAACCCTGCTGGCATCCGGGGCGTTTGCAAGGGAAACCACCTCCCCCGGCGGGGGCGGCTGTCTGCGCCGGCCGCTTCGATTCAGGCAGCGACTCACCCATTTCCACAAGCATTTTCCCCATCTCGTCGCGGGGAAGTTTGTCGCCGCGCTCATCCGCCACTCCCCAGCCCTTTTTCAAAACCGTGGCGGCTTCCTCTTTTTTACCGCTCTCCAGCAGCGTTTTTCCCAGCAATTGAAAAACCTTGGAAAACTGCGGGCTCAGTTCCAAAGTGCGCTTGAAGGATTCCACGGCCTGATCAAACTGTTTGTTCTCCATCAGCAGTTGACCCAGCCGGTAGTGGCCCAGTTCATTATCCGGGTCGTCGCTGGCCATTTTCCTAAACTGTGCGATGCGATTTTCCAAGTCGGTCATGTAGGTCTCCAATAAAGAATGGCCCGGCGGCCCTAGCCTCCAAGCTGCAAACCTTATTGTAAAGAGAGAAGGGAAGAAGGGACGAAAATTACCGGGGTTCGTAAACCCACAGGGAACATTCTTGTTTAATTGTCACTCGATTGCGGGTGAGGTTGTCCACCAGGGTAACTTCGATTTTGTACTTCCCCGGCTTATTTGGCCGGATGGGGAAAGTGATCGGCAGGATGTCCTTGAATTCCTCGGAGATGTCCTTGGCTTCACCGATGAAGGGCTTGGCCAGGGTCGGCTGCCCAGCCTCATCGAGAATGCGCATGGAGAAGGAAAGGTTGGGCTTGCGGGTTTTGGGGTCGGTTTCAAAACCGATAACACAATAGCGCAGGATCAAAACCTGGCCCGGCACGGCCATCGGCGGGGCGGGAAAATTGTCTTCATAGGTCATGTGCCACAGGATAAACCCCAGGGATTTGGCCATGATTTCCAGAGGATAAGAAAGGGTTGCCGATTTTTTCTCCAACAGGTCGGTGGCGGTTAGTTTGTACAGATATTTGCCGGGCGGATAATTGGGGTTGATGTTGACGGCGGCATAGGCGGGCACCCGGTTACCCCCCAGCGGGCTGAATGATTCCGTCTCTTTGGGCGCCGCCTTGAATACCGATTTTCCCGTTGAATCAAACAGTTCCCCTTCCAACGAGAATAAGGCGCGCCCCGGGTCGGTGATTTTGAGCCCGGACAAATCAAAGGCGAGAATGAAATTGTCGCCGGGGAGAAAGCGCCTGGGGTCGGGTCGGTTGGCCCCGTAAAGCCCGAGCGGGGTTCGCACATTGAGAAATTCCATTGCCGGGGGGGGTTGGAAAATGGCCAGGCAGGCAGCCAATGCAATAGTATGCGACATGAAAATCCCTCTAGCCCCAGTGCGAAAAATCCAGGTGCATTTTGCCCAGCAGGGCTGGAATTTGACCAGAGCAAATTGAAAAAAAGTGTTTTTATGAAGGCTTGGGCAAGCGGGCCGGGGCTTTTGTCCGAGCCGGTTTTGGATTGTCGTCGTTCCTCAGAGTGTCCGCCCCGCAGGCAGGGCAGGGGGAGGATTCCCTCCGGACCTTTTCGTAAAGGGAGTGAGTCTTGGGCATTGGCCAAGAACTTTTACAGGTGGAACAATAAAGAACGGAATCCTGCACAGCGAGGTCACCTGGTGGTTTTTTAATTGGGCACAATGGGCATAAAAAACTTTATCGGCATTACCAGGCGAGGAACTGAAGAAGCTTAATTAATAGAAACCGTTTAGGCCTGGAAATTCATAGGACCGAATTGCTCAAACCATCCATTTTTTTAGCATTAAACCAGGCAATCCCCTGTTTTCTTCCCAGCGGGCCGAGAAAAATTTAGTCCTTAAAATGGATTTGCGCACCTCTTTTAAAGGTTATTCAACTCTTGACGGTATGGGAAAATTTAAAAGTGTCCGCCCGGCTTAATCACGGCAAAACCCCGGAAATTCTTGCAATAAGTAAAGTGCCAAACGCTGATCGGCTGGCCTTTTTCTTGATAGTAAAATGGGGCAAGATCCACAACCTCGGCGAAGCCTTTCCGCGCCTCGGCCGACAACGAACCCACCACCAGGAAATCCTTACCGAGAAAATCTTTGGGGTTGTCCACCGGGTTTTTCCATAAGTCGTATTGGCTGTGGCGGTCGCCATTGACCAGCCCGATGGAATAAGCCTGTGGTCGACCCTGGCAGTAAAAGCCAATTTCCCCAGGCACATTCCAACTGCCACCTGCCAGGACCAGTTCCGTTGACCTGCCTTGCGTGATTTCTTTTCGTCGCCTGTCCACTTCCTTGCCCAGGCTTTGCCAGCCGCGAAGCCTGCAAGTGGGATCGACCTTGCGCAGGGGGAAGGGGTTTTTTTCATTCGGAGTTCCCGCCAGCGCCACCAGCGCCGGGCGAATTAGCTCCGTTTGATGGGCCACCACGGCCAGGGTCAACCCCAGCAAGGCAAAGCCGCAGATCAGAAATCGCGATGCCAACCGCGTGCGCTCCAGCGCGTGGTTCCACAATTCCACAATTAATCCGCCCATCAAGACCAGGCCGGAGAGGTATGCGGTGATCGGCCAATTGATTTCTCCTCCGCCTGTTTTTGGGCTGAAAACGAAGAAGACAAAAAAGGGCGCCGCGGATATCCACCAGAGGTAATTCAATTTTGGCGTGGCAGTGGCCCACGGGTTGAATCTCCACATGGCCCAGGCCCACACCACGAACCAAAATCCCAAGAGCAGGGCGAATTGCTGTCCGAGGTAAACCAGCGGCCCCGTCCAATGAATTCGCGGACCATCGTGCATGCCGGCCAGGGCGCTGACATGGTGGAAGGAAACCCAGCCGTTTTGAATATTCCAAATCAATATGGGTGAAGCGCAAAGGGCGGCGGTGATTCCCATGACCCATGGCCCGGCCTGGAGCAGGCGTTTTCTATCGGTAGAAAAAAGCAGGTAAAAGAACAATCCGCCTAGCCAAAGGATCATGGTGTACTTGGCCAGAATGCCGATGCCAATGGCTACTCCGCCTGCGGGCCAGGCCCAGCTCTTGTTTTCAAAAAGCGCCATATGGCCAAAGACCAACGCCCATACCCATGCGCAGGTGTAAGGCGAGTCGATGGTAATGAGAGATGAAGCGGCGGCAACTGGGGGTATGGTCAGCGATAATGCCGTGAGAAAGAAAGCGAGTTTGCTGTTCAAGGTTTTTTCGCCAAGAAGGTAAATGCCCCAGAGCATAAGGCTGCCGCACACTACCGCTGGCAGGCGCACCGCTGGCATTTCCGTCCCGCTTAAGCTGACGGATAATGGCCCGAAGAGTTCTGTCCCACCCCGAATCAACCAGGCCACCAGGGGACCCTTGCTGTAGTAGCTCCAATCCAAATGCCGGGACCAATCCCAATAGTGGG
Organism: Gemmataceae bacterium; assembly: GCA_009692005.1. Classification (GTDB taxonomy): domain Bacteria; phylum Planctomycetota; class Planctomycetia; order Gemmatales; family Gemmataceae; genus SHZZ01. Next base: position 54,932 of record SHZZ01000022.1, read on the forward strand.
CTTCGTCCGGAGCGAGGTCCAGCGGGCAAAAGAAGAGAAGATAGAGGATATGCGCGGCGGCTGAGAGGAGGATTAACCCCGCAGCCAGCAAACGGTATTTTCCCGAGTCTTCCTGTTTTTCCAGCTCCACACTCATCTTGACGGCTTCCTTGCCTTCACCGGTTTAGAATTCCCATGGAAAATTCTTTTTTACGCCAGCGGACTATCTGCGGTCAATACCGGGAAAAAACTGAATAAATGGTGTCAGTTCATTTTAACTGCTC
>SHZZ01000023.1 GCA_009692005.1 Gemmataceae bacterium
ATTTCACCGGCGTTTTTTAATGAAGCCAGGGCGTGGGCCTCATTGCCATCCACCTGGATTTGCAATTCCACCGCGCTTTCAATAATCGACTTTTGCTCCTGGGTGATCGCTTTCTGTTCCACCAGGATGTTGGCCAGGGGCTGGGTTTTATTGAGCAGCCATTCGCTGAAGGCGCGGGTGATTTTTTCCCGGGTCAGGAGGCCAAGGGTCAGGCCGAGGCCGGCGAAGAGGAGGTTGCGTTCGGGCGAGGGCGGATGCGCTTGGACAGGCATGGCATGGGTCTCCTTAAGAGAGATAAAGGTCCAGTTAATTTAATGTCTGAAATATAGAAGTGCAAAGACAATTTCGCGAGTGGCTACGGACGGTCCGGAGGGCGCAACGGGTTTTGTTCTTCGCTGGGATCGCCGCGCAGAGAGCGTGGCCAATCAATCTGCCAGGCCGGGGCCTGGGAAAAGCCGCGTCCGCCTTTTTCCTCCCTCTCCACGCGGCCAAGCAGTGGGGGAGAGGGATTGAGGGTGAGGGGAACAAAAAAAGAAACCCGTCGCGTGGTTTGTTCTTTCCAAAACCCAGGGCGGCGGCCTTTCGGCCTTGCCCCGGGTTTTGAGATCGGGCCCCTTTGGGGCCCATTCATATGGTCCCCTTTTTTATGGCGTTCCCAGGAAAAGGAAAAAGCCGAGCCCGGAGCACCCTCACGGGTGCAAGGGTGAGCGACGGGTTTTCATGTTTTTAAAACGCAACCCGTCGGTTACCCTCCGGGCTCGGATGATTTGACGGGCCCGGCTCTTCCCAAGGGAAGAGGAATAAAAGGGCTCCCGCACTGCGGGGGGAATACCAATCTACTTTGCTACTTTGGCAGGAGCCTTCTTTTTGGAAACCAGCGGGGCTTTTTTCACCACCTTCATCTTTCTCGGGGGGACCCCCAGGTTAGTCTGATAGGGTTTCTTCAACTTCGCCTTGCGAATCTTGGTGCGCTTTTTCCAGGCGGTCGTGTGGGGTCTCAAGTGCGCCATAGCAATACTCCTCTTGGGGACTCGGCCCCTGGATTTCTCGAACAGCCGTTGTTGAGAAGATTTTTATAGCAATTTTCACTGCAACGGTTAAGACGGGATGGGGTTTTGCCCGCAAAAAAGAAAGGTAGAAACGCCATGAATCTGGCTCTCCTGGGAATTCTCGCCAGCAGCTTCGCCCCCGGGGAGGCGCCCCCCCGGCCCAATGTCCTTTTCATCATCTCCGATGATTTGAATTGCGATTTGAATTGCTACGGCGCCACCTGGGTCAAGTCGCCCAACCTCGACCGCCTGGCGGCCAGCGGCGTGCGCTTCAACCACGCCTATGTGCAATACCCCGTCTGCAACCCCAGCCGCACTTCCTTTCTCACCGGCTTGCGCCCGGAAAAGACGCGCATATTAGGCAACAACATTCACTTCCGCAAAAATCTCCCCGAAGTCAAAACCCTGCCGCAATGGTTCCGCGAGCATGGCTATTACACCGCCTCGCTGGGAAAAGTCTTTCATCGCGGCCTGTCGCCGGAGGAACTCCGCCCCGACATGGACGACCCGCCTTCCTGGGATCACCGATTTTACGGCCAAGCGACCGAGGCGGGGAAAACTGGCGAGAGAAGAAACATGTCCGGGGGGAAGCTTCCCTGGTGCAACTGGCTTGCCGCCGACTGCGATGACGAAGGGTTGCAAGACGGGCAAACGACGAAGGAAGCGATCCGCCTGATGGAAGCCGGGAAAGACAAGCCGTGGTTCATCGCCATAGGCTTCTACCGGCCGCACGACCCGTTTCATTCCCCGAAAAAATACTTTGATCTCTACCCGGTGGAAAAGATGAAGCTGCCGCCCGGTTTTCCCGCGGGCGGGCTGCCCAATGCCTTCACTCTTCCAGGCGGGGCGTTCAAGTCCCCATTCGACAGCTTCACCGAGGATGACAAGCGGGAGTTTTTACGCGCCTACTACGCCGGCCTCACTTACATGGACGCGCAAGTGGGAAAACTGCTCGACTCCCTGCATCGGTTGCGGCTGGAGCAGAACACGGTGGTGGTGTTCTTGGGCGATCACGGCTATGAACTGGGAGTGCGCAACTGGTGGAACAAGAACACGCTATTTGAAAAATCGTGCCGGGTTCCTTTTCTCGTGCGCTGGCCCGGAGCCAAGGGTAACGGCAAAACCACTCAGGGGATCGTGGAAGCGATCGATATCTATCCCACCCTTTGCGAATTGGCCAAGGTGGGCGCGCCTTCAGGGCTTCAGGGGGAAAGTTTCGCCCGGCTGTTAGACGATCCGGCGAAACTGGGGAAGGAGACCGCCTTCACCACAGTGGAACGGGGCGGGGCCCGCGGGTTGTCCCTGCGCACCGTGCGCTACCGCTACACGGAGTGGAAAGGAAAAGAGACGGCGGCAGAGCTTTACGACCACAACAGCGATGCCGGGGAAGTGAAAAACCTGGCCGGCGATCCGGCCTTGAAGGAGATTCAATTGAAATTGGCCTTGAGGCTGGAACAATTCCGCCAACAGAACGAGGTGAAACCATGAAGAACTGGGCTTGGGTAATGGTGGCACTTTTGGCCTGCGGACAGTCGGCGCTGGGGCAAAAAGAACCGCAGCCTAATATTGTTCTCTTCCTCGCTGACGACCTCGGCTGGGGCGACCTCGCCTGCTATGGCCACCCTCTCATGAAAACGCCAAACCTGGATGCCTTCGCCAAGCAGGGCGTCCGCTTCACTCAAAGTTACTCGGCCAGCGCCGTCTGCTCCCCTTCGCGCTCGGCCATCCTGACTGGCCGCACTCCCTATCGCAACGGCGTCTTCACCTGGATACCTGAAAAACAGGAGATCCACCTGAGGAAGACCGAGATGGCTCTGCCGAAACTACTGCGAGAGGCCGGGTACACCACTTGCCATGTGGGCAAATGGCACCTCAACAGCCATTTCAACCAGCCGACTCAGCCGCAGCCAAACGATCATGGCTACGACCATTGGCTGGCGACGCAGAACAACGCCGCCCCCAGCCATGCATTTCCCACGAACTTTGTGCGCAATGGCGTCCTCGCCGGCAAAGCGGACGATTATTCCGCCCCTTTTATTGTGAAGGAAGCTGCCTCTTGGCTGGCAAACAAGCGCGACAAGAATAAACCCTTCTTCCTTGCCGTTTGGAGCCATGAGCCGCATTATCCCATCGCCGCTGCAGAGAAATTCAAAGCCCTTTATCCGGGCCTGACCGACAAGGTGCAGTTGGAGCATCACGGCTGCGTCAGCCAGATGGATTTCGCCTTCGGGCAGTTGATGAAGACGCTGGAGGATATGAAGCTGGCGGAGAACACGGTGGTGTATTTCACCTCGGACAATGGTCCGGAAGGTGACGGTGTGACCACCCCAGGTCGCGGATCAACCGGTGGGCTGCGTGGTAGGAAGCGGGCGGTGTATGAAGGTGGCATCCGCGTGCCGGGCTTGCTCCGCTGGCCGGGGAAGGTGGAAGCGGGCGGCGTTTGCCATATCCCGGTCATTGGCTCGGACCTCTTCACCACCCTGTGCCAGGTCGGCGGGGCGAAAATCCCTTCCGACCGAGTCATTGATGGCGGCAACCTTTTGCCAGCAGTGAAGGGGGAAAAGGTGGAAAGGCAGCGGCCGCTGTACTGGCGCTGCGACATCGCACCTGGGCAGATGAAAATCGCCATGCGCATCGACGATTGGAAAATCGTGGCCAACGAGGCGCTCAACCGGTTTGAGCTTTACAACCTGGCGACGGATGAAAAGGAAACCACCGACCTGGCCTTGCAGGAGACAAAGGAATTCGCCCGCATGAAGGAATCGTTGCTGCGTTTGAACCGGGAGATCGAAAGCGAGGGCCCAAATTGGTGGAAGAATTACCCGCCCAATGGCGCTAACAAGGGAAAGGCCCAGGGAAAAAAGAAGGAATAAGAAATGCTCAGGCTGGCTGGTTGGATCTTGATTTACCTCCTGGGCTTGCAGTCCGTGGCAAATGCTGATGAGAAACTGTTGAAAAACCCGCAACCTTTAAAGATGACTCAGGCGCAAGGGTCGGCGTTCGCCCGACTGGCGCTGAAGGGCATTGCCACGGAGTTTCCGAACAAGCCGGGAAATGTCCTGGCCGGGCCAAAAGATGTTCTCAGCCCCAGGCAGCTTTACCCTGCGTTTTATGGCTGTTTCGATTGGCACTCCGCGGTGCATGGCCATTGGATGCTGGTGCGTTTGCTCAAGCAGTTTCCCCAACTGCCGGAGGCGGGGGAAATACGCGCCGCCCTGGCAGCTAACCTGACCGCCAAAAACCTGCTCGCCGAAGCCGCCTTCTTCAAACGCCCCGACAGCAAGTCGTTCGAACGACCCTACGGCTGGTCATGGCTGTTGAAACTTGCCATGGAGCTGGGCGATTGGGACGATGCGCAAGGGAAACAGTGGCGGGCCAATTTGAATCCCCTGGTGGAAGTCATCACGGCCAGGTATGTGGAATTTTTCCCAAAGCAGACCTATCCGATCCGCTCCGGCGTGCACTCCAACACCGCCTTTGGACTGACTTTTGCCCTGGACTTCGCCCGCCAGGAAAAACAGCAAAAGCTGGAACAGTTGCTGGTGGAAACCGCCCGGAGATATTATTTGAAAGACCGCGACATACCCGCAAAGTGGGAACCGGATGGCGCCGATTTTTTCTCCCCAAGTTTGATGGAAGCCGACCTGATGCGCAAGGTTCTCTCCAGTAAGGAATATCCCTCGTGGCTGGAGAATTTTTATCCCAAGCTCGCCCAGGGTGAACCAGCTGCTCTTATGCAACCCGCAACGGTGACCGACCGCGGCGATCCGCAGATCGTTCACCTGGATGGATTGAACCTCAGCCGGGCCTGGTGCATGAGAAACCTGGCGAGGGCGCTGACCAAGGAACATCCGGCGCGGCAGGGGTTGATTCAGGCAGCAGAGCGGCACCTGCAGGCGGGGGTGGCCCATGTATCCAGCGGAGATTACGCCGGGGAACACTGGCTGGCCTCTTTTGCCGTGCTGATGTACTCCACCCCCGCGCCGGAGTAGAGCCCCTCCACACCCGTCGCCCACGGAAAGAGGGTTTTTCTAAAGTCTGGGCACAGCGGGCTTGATTGGAGCAAGGAAATTCAACGCTCCCTTGGTCTTCACCTTTCTTTGATAAAGGGAATCGCCACAGGTGACATAAAGAATGTCGAAGTCCTTGCCGCCAAAGGTCAGGTTGGAACATTTGCCATTAGGCGTTGGGATAATGCAATTAACCCTGCCGGCCTGGTCGCACACCTGAAGTCCCAAGCGGGTGGCAACATAAAGGCGGCCATCGCAATCAACGCGCAGTCCGTCGGCGCCGGAGTCATCGGCGTTATCCGAGACATGCAGGTGAAAATACTTTTGCTTGTGGGCCAGCGACCCGTCCTTTTTAACCTGGTAGCTGTAAACCCAATGGCTGCGGCTGTCGGCGACATAAAGCAGCGACTGATCGGGAGAAAGGCAGATGCCGTTGGAAAACTTGAGGCCGGTATCAACCACCTTCTTTTCCCCCTTGGATATTAACCAGACCTTGCTAGGTTCCTTTCCATCCCAGCCGGGATTGGTAACATACGCGGATCCATCGTGACGCACCACGATGTCGTTGCCGCGAAACCCTTCCGCCACCACCACGGGCACGCCCTTTTCATAGGCCAGGATCTGGCTGGCGCCTCCGGCCACGGCGTAAAGCCTGCCATCGGGCCCAAAGGCCTGCCCATCGCCGCGCTTGGACTCAGCAATTGCCAATTCGACACCGCCATCGGCCAAGACTTTGTAAGTCTTCTCGGCCGGCACATCGTTGAAATAGACTTCCCCCTGGGCATTGACACAGGGCCCTTCCGTCGATTTGAACCCGCTTTTCACTAATTTCCAGTTCTCACCCGGAAGGAGAATATCTTGAAGCTGGGGCGAGCCCTGGCCTTTTTTCACGGGCGCGGGGTAGTCCCGCCACAGCCATTTCATCGCCTCGGGAAAGATTTCGCTGGCGTGCTTGCCGTTGTGCCCGCCGTCGCCCCAGGAATGCGCCACCTCGTAACCCATGAAAGTCAGAGAGCGCTCCATGGCCTGGTTGGCGATCCACCAGTCGCCTCCGTAAATGTTGAGATCGTTGGCGCCGTCCTCGAGGAAAACGCGCAGGGCTTTGGGTTCGAATTTACGAACAAGAGTGGAATAATTATGTCCCCCACGCAGGCCGACATAGGTGCCGATGGCGCTGAAAACGCGAGAGAAGGCGTCGGGTCGCTCCCAGGCGGCGGTGAAAGCGCAGATGGCGCCTGAAGAGGCCCCGCCAATGCAGCGATCGTTGCCGTCTTGAGATAATCGGATGGCCCGGCCATTGGTGGCTTTCTGTTTTTCCACCTCGGGTAGAAGTTCCTCCAGGAGGAACCGAGCGTAGGCATCGCCGAGGCCGTCGTATTCAAAACTGCGGTTGAAACGGTCGAGTGATGAGGAATCCTGGGCCTTGACCCTGCCATGCATGACAAAGACGCCGATGGTGATCGGCATCTGTTTTTCCTGAATAAGCTTGTCGAAAACGGCCGGTGCGTTGTACTGAAGTCCATCCTGGTTGACATAGACGCAGGCGGGCTTGGCCGGGTCGTATTGCGCCGGAATATACACCCAGTAATCCCGCGTGGTGCCGGGAAAGATTTTGCTTTTTTCGAAAGTGAACTTGAGGACTTCGCTCTTGGGCGGCGCGGTTTTTCCCGCGGGGTTTTGCGAAAAGACCAGGGTGGAAGCGAGCAACAGGCAGAAAAAACCGAAGCAGCGCGGCATCATGATCTTTCCCTTTAACAATAATCCAGAGTGGCAGTTCACAATCCTCATCGGCAAGGATACTATCAGGTAGTTGCACGGCTCTGGAAAAAATTATTTTCTTGAAACGAGGCCAGACATGAATCGTCAGGTTGGTTTTTTGCTGGCAACCCTGGGGTTGTTTTCAGCGAGCCCCGCGCCAGCCGAGCAGGCTCGCCCAAACATCCTTCTCATCATGGCTGATGACCAGGGATATGAATGCCTCGGGGCCAATGGCAGCGCCTCTTATAAAACCCCGCGGTTGGATGCATTGGCCGCCCAGGGCGCCCGCTTCGAGCATTGCTACGCCCAGCCGCTATGCACGCCGACTCGCGTTCAGCTCATGACAGGGCTTTACAACAAGCGCAACTACATTGAGTTTGGCCTGCTCGACCCCAAGGCCACAACCTTTGCCCAGGTTTTTCAAAAGGCGGGTTATCAAACCTGCGTAGCGGGGAAATGGCAGTTGCAAGGCGGCTTCCAGGGACCGAACCATTTTGGCTTCCATGAATATTGCCTGTGGCAGCTCACGCGCAGGCCGGCCCGCTACGCCAATCCGGGGTTGGAAATCAATGGCAAGGAAGTCAATTACTCCCAGGGAGAATTTGGCGAGGACCTTGTCAGCGATTATCTCTGCGCCTTTTTTGAACGGAATCAAGACAAACCCTTTCTTGCTTATTATCCCATGATGCTCACCCATGGCCCGTTTGTTCCCACGCCGGACAGCCCCGATTACGATCGCAAGGCGCGCACGGGGGTCAGCGAGGCCGGCAACCGCAAGCACTTCGCTTCCATGGTGGCCTATGGCGACAAGACCGTGGGGAAACTGGTGGACAAACTGGAGGCGCTGGGACTGCGCAAGCGCACTTTGATTCTTTACCTGGGCGACAACGGCACCGGCAAGGGAATAGTTTCCCGGATGGGAAACAAGGAAGTGGTTGGGGACAAAGGGGCGACGACCAACGGGGGCACGCATGTCTCGCTGATTGCCAACCTGCCGGGACTGGTCAAGGCTGGCCAGGTGCGCCAGGATCTCGTGGACACAACCGACTTTTTCCCCACCCTGGTCGATTTTGCAGGGATTAAACCCGCGGGCCTCAGCCTTGATGGCAGGTCGTTTCTGCCCCAGTTAAAAGGGGAGAAGGGCAATCCTCGCGAATGGACTTATTGCTGGTATTCCCGGAACGGCGGCCCGACGGGGGTGGAGTTCGCACGCAACCAGCGATTTAAACTGTATGGGGATGGCAAGATGTTTGATTTAACCAAAGATGAGCTGGAAAAAGCGCCGCTCAACCTGGCGGGGTTGCAAGGGGAAGCCGTCGGGGTAAAAGAGTTGTTGGGCAAGGCGTTGGAAAAATACGCGACAGCCCGCCCAAAGGAACTGAAGCTCAAGGAGGAAAAGAAGGGGAAGAAAAAAGAGTAGTGAACAGCTATCACTTTTGTGGAGCCAGGCCACTCGGTAAATTCGACAAGCTCCCCTTTTTTCTCTTCCCCGGGAACGCCAGGCTCCAGCCTGGCAAAAAGAAGCCGCGCTGGAGCGCGGCGATCCCGGCGAAGAACAAACCCCTCCCCGAGGCCGCCAAGGCATCCAAGCTTGCCGCGACATCCGAGACCGAAGGCCCCAAGGGGCCAAGCGTGAGCGGCGGGTGCAAACTATCCTTATTAACCTCAATCCCGCCTACCGGCACAAAGATCACCTTAGCCAGACAGCAATGGCGAGAATGAGTCCGAATAGGAGAATGAGTGAAATGGCCAGGTAAATCCACAGAGGGACTTTTTTTTTCAGGGGTTTATAAGGAGCGGTTTCGTCGAGGCTGTCGGTGATGGGCCCGGAGAATTCCCCCTGCGTTTTTGGAGGTTTAGGCTTGGGGAGTTGAAAAGCCAGGTCGCGAAACTCAGGAAAGTTTTGCAGTTCCACGAAGGGGCCTTTGTTGGAACGAGAAGCGCGGAATTTTCCCGGTTCTTCGAGAATGCCATCACGAAACGATTTGCGAATGGATTTGGTGGAGCCTTTGACCACTTGCCGCGACCCGAGTTTATCCTGATAGGATAAATACCAGGTGTCGATGGCGACCGGCCCCGGCTTGGGCATCTCAATAGTGTTGCGCGTGGTTCTGCCGGTAATATCCTCGATGAATTCCCTGCAATTGGCCGGGCGCACAGCCGGGTCGCCGTTCATCGCCCTGCGAATGGCCCAGTCGGTGCGATGGGAGATTTTCGGATTTAAATCCTTGGGGGCAATCAACTCGTTCTGGACCTTTTGCATCCAGGCATCGAGCGGGTTGGCACACTTGTAGGGCAATTCCCCGGTGACGAGCGTGTAGAATGTGGCGCCGAGGCTGTAGATATCGCAGCGCGGGTCGGCGTTTTTGGCATCACGGAATTGTTCCGGCGCCATGAAATTGGGGGTGCCCAGACCGCGGCCGGATCGGGTCAAGTTCATGTCGCCCGACTGTTTTTCTTTGACCAGGCCCAGGTCGGTTAATTTGGCCACCCCGGTTTTTTCCAAAAGAATGTTGTCCGGCTTGACATCCCGGTGCACCAGGTTTTCTTTGTGCACCCGGTGCAAGGCTTGCGCCACCTGGGCGATAATCTTGATCGCCGCCAATTCCTCCATGGGCCCTTCCCTTTCGACCTTGGCCCCAAGCGATTCCCCATCAATGAATTCCATAACCAGGTAGGGGCTATCGGCGGTTTCCCCGTATTCAAGGGCGCGCACCAGGTTGGGATGGTTAATGCGGCTGGCCACCCGGAATTCCTGCTCGAAGCGTTTGACCAGCACCGGGTTGGAAACATAAATCGCGGACATGACCTTGATGGCGACAACGGTGCCATCGACCGGATTGCGACCGAGGTAAATAGACCCCATGCCTCCGTCGGCGATTTTTTTTAACAGGTCGTACTTGCCCACTTTGCCCAAGGCAGGCTGCCCGGCAACAGGGTTTACTCCAGGGGCATCCGCTGAATCTGGCATAATTTCCTTTTCCCGGGTGTCTATTTCAATTTTAAGGATCTTGACGAAGGAAGGGAAACGATTAACTCGTGCAGTTGGGAAATCCTTGACTTGAGGCGTTACCCAGGTCGAACCCTCCCAACCCGACCCAAATGCGGAATAATCGCTTCAATTTCACTGGCCTTGGGCCGGTTTATGAGGGAAAATATATCTTGGAGGGCGTGTTTGTCAGCGCCCCGGTCAGGAAGAGCCTCGGGTATTCTTATGTCCCTTATTGGAAAAATCTTTGCTTTATTGAATGCCATGATGGCTTTTGGCCTTGGAGTCCTCCTGATCATGGATCTGGGGGCGAGAAGAAACTGGTCCTACCTGCTATTTCGCCAGGAAGTGGCCTTGAACGGCCTGCCTCTGGATGAAAACGAGATCACCAACCAGGGCCTGCCGCGAATTCAGAACCTGGATGACAAAATTGCCGCCACGCTCTTTAAAGAAGCGGGGGGCGAACCGGTTTATACCCAGGTGGACGAAGTCAAGCGGATGTACAAAAAGCTCAATGCCGAGGAAGAGAAGCTGCCCAACAGCGCCCAAAAAGCGGTCCTCTTGGCCAAAATCCTGCGCGAGAATTCCCTGACCTATGTGGAACGGCTGAAATATCACCAGGTGATCGCGGAAGCCAAAGACGAGGACAAGGCCAAGGAATACACCAAGCTCCGAGAAAATGTTGACAGCCTGTTTCTCTCGGCGGAACCGAGGGAAAAAGGAAAAATCCCCGCCTCAGCCAGAGAAATCAGCCGTTCGGAAATGCGTCAGTCAATCGCTCACCTTCTCCTTTCCCTGTACCAGGCGGTCGATGGGGGCAGCGACCAGTCGATGCAAAGGCTATTGGTGGTGGTTGGCCCAGCGCAAGCTGTCGCCGCCTTGGACAATGCCTATGTCATTTGGCAAAGGGGCTATGAGGACCTTCACGCATTGTTGATTCAGGAAGAACAGGATTTCGTGACGGATCACCGGGACCTGATCTTTGAGATGAAATTCCGCGCTGAAGAGATCATGACTCTGGCCGATTACTCCATCGAATACGATGCCCGCATCACCCTCCGCATTGCTTTGGTGGCCAAGGAAAAGGAACTTGTTGACGGCCTGAAAAAAGAACTGGCAAGCGAGCAAGAAAAAACGGGCGCGTTGATGACCCGCCTGCGCCGTTTGAACGAAGGGCTGTTCCAGGTTCACAACCGCCTTTTTGGCGTGAATGAGGGGAACTTAGACCTGGCCAAGAAGATCAAGGATATCGAGGCCAAGGAATAATAACGGAGTTGGCATGTCCCTGCTCGGAAAATTAGCGCTGTACCTGACCGCCCTGGCGAGCTTTTCTATCGCCACCTGGGCCTTTTCCCTGTGGTCCAACCCCTTGCTAACCCCCAAAGGCAATAGTTGGGAAGAAATCGAAGAGGGAAGAACCAAGCTGGACAAATGGTACACACCAAAGGGGTTTGAAAATGAGGTGAAAGTCGCGGCAGTTTCAGTTGCCTCTAATCGCTATGCCGACAGCCGGGGCAAAATCCTCGGCTTGGAATCGCATGTGAAGGAGATCGAGGACTATTACCAGCAGGAGCTCGATTTTCTCAAGAAAAAGGCCGATGGGAAATCCCTGGCCAAGGCCATCAAGCTGGTGAACGGCCAGCCGGTGGGACCCAAGACCAAAGAGGTGCGCATGGTGCCTTTGGAAATGGTCGATGTTCGCGACTTGAATGACAAGGTGCTAAGCAATTTGGAAGCGCAGGAAAAGAAGATCATTGAATTAAGAAAGGCGATCGCGGAGAAACAAACGGAACTGGTGAAGATCGCCATGGAATCGCAGGAACTGGTAATACAGCAAACGGGGCCTACCGGGTTACAGCAGCATATCGAAGCGGAAAAAATCAAACGCAAAGGGGTTGGCGAGGAATTTGAGGCAATCCAGGATAAATTGATAAGCTTGGGCGTGGAGACCGATGATCTCTTCAAGCGTCGAAAAGAACTCCAAAAACGCCTCGTCGAACTTTCCTCCTCCGGCGTTATCTCTCTTCCCTAGGTTATTCCCTACCTTTAGGGTATAATTCCCTTAGGGGAACCGAATGATTTCCTTGGACTCCTGTTATTCCATCGGTTGCGGTTGACAGGAGAGATAGTTCCCGGCATAGTCCCCCCGCTTTGAGGGATAACCCGGCAGGGGCTGCCTGTATTCCCACGAAATCTTGAGGTTGGTTTTCCAGAACGGAAATCCTACCTCTCATACAAGGGGCCGGTCATGACACCCGTAGGAAAGATCCTGGTTTTCTTTAACCTGATATTTAGTCTGGTGGTTGGCGCCATGGGTATCATGGTCTTCAAGGCCGACACGGAAAAGAACCTGGAACTTTCCAAGGCGCTTAAAGAACGAGATGTCTTGAAAGCAAGCACCAAAACCTATCAGGAAGAGAAAGAAGTCCTCCTGGCGGGCCAGGCGGCGGAATCCAACACCTTGAAGGAAACCGTCAAGGATCTCAACACCAAGGTAGGCGACCGTGACAAACGAACTGGTGAGTTGAATTCCAAGATCAAGGACATTAATAAGGCAATGGACGAAAAGGACACGGTGCTGAAAGCCACGGTGGACGAAAACAAAAGGCGGCAGGATCAAAACGACGAGATGCGAAAAATTTTGCAGTCCGAAGTGGATCGCAATGTCAAGCTGACGAAGGATCTGGAAAAAACGCGGTCGGCGGAAATAGCCAACGGCATCGCCGTCAACACTTTGAAATCCATCAACGAACGGATAGAGGCGCAGTTGCGGGATATGGCCCGCGACATGGAAAAAGCCAAGGCGGGAAAAACCGTGGCCCAAGGGATCAAGTCCTCCAACCCCCCACCGGATAATATTGAAGGCCTGGTGAAAGTCGCCGACCCCACTGGCCTGGTTAAAATTTCCGTTGGTTCCGATGCCGGACTGGCCCGAGGCCACACCCTGGAAATCTACCGCCTGAGCGCGGTCGCTTCGCAATCCAAGTACCTGGGCACCATTCGCATCCTGGAAGTCACGCCACACGAAGCCGTCGGCCAGCCGGTGCGGCCGCTTGCCGACAAGGCCAGGGAAGGCGATCGCGTGGCCAGCAGAATCCTGGGCAATTAATTCCAAAAGCAGGAGCACAGCATGGCGGTTTCCCGTTCCAAATCCGCGGCCAGCCCAGGCGCCGGCAACAATGCCTACACCGGCATCCTGGTCCTTTCACTCTTGGCCCAGATCATCGGCGCAGTTTTCCTCTTTCTCGATTACAACCGCTTGACCGCCAACCCAGTTGAGGATGTCACCAAGGTCGTTCCCTCCAGGCCCACGAACTTGGGCGCGCCCGACAAAGGCGGCGACAAGGCCGGCGACAGCGAAAAGAAGGGTTGAGCCTCCTGGTTTTCCTTTCCCCAATGTCCCTGTGAAAACTATAATTGAATCATTCTCGCGGCTGGTTTTCCCCGCCGGTTTTCCTTTGCTTTCCAGGGGTCGCAACATGGCGCGCTTTTTTCCTCTTTTTGAATCGGGTGCTGCTTTCCTCATGCTTTGCTCGCTAAACAGCCTACTGGCCGGCCCTTTGACCTATCCCAAAACCCAGCAGGGCCCCCAGGTGGACAACCACCATGGGACCATGGTGCCCGATCCCTACCGCTGGCTCGAGGACGATGTCCGCAATTCCCCCGCTGTTCGCGCCTGGGTCGAAGAGGAAAACAAAGTCACCAATGCCTTCCTCGCGGGCATCCCTCAACGCGAAGCTATTCGCAAGCGCCTTACAGAACTTTGGGACTATGAAAAAGTGAGCGCTCCCGTGGTGCGCAACGGCCGCTATTTTTACCTGCGCAACAATGGCCTTCAAAACCAGGCGGTGCTCTATGTTCAGGACGGCTTGCAAGGGAATCCCCGGGTCCTCATCGACCCCAACATCCTGACCAAGGATGGCACCGTGGCCCTGGCCTCCTGGGCCCCCAGTTACGACGGCAAACTTCTCGCCTACGCCCTGGCCGAGGCTGGATCCGACTGGAACACCTGGAAGATTCTTGAGGTCGACTCGGGAAAATCCCTGCCCGATGAATTGAAATGGGTGAAATTCTCCACCCCGACCTGGCTCCCCGATGGCAAGGGCTTTTATTACAGCCGCTTTGACGAGCCGCCTCAGGGCGCCCAGTTCCAGGGCTTGAATCTCAACCAGAAAGTTTACTTCCACAAAGTGAGGACCGCGCAAACCGAGGATCCACTCGTTTACTCCCGCCCGGACCACCCTGATTGGGGCTTCCAAACTGAAGTCACCGAGGATGGTCAATACCTCGTCCTCACCGTTTGGAAAGGCACCGACGACAACTACCGCATCACCTATTTCGACCTGAAGAAGCCAGGCGGCCAGGCGGTCGACCTGATCGACCATTTTGAGGATGAATACACCCTGGCGGGAAATCAGGGGAACATTTTTTACTTTAAAACGAATCGGGATGCGCCGCTGGGAAAACTCGTCGCCATCGATGTGAATAAACCGTCGCGGGAAAACTGGCAGTTGCTTATTCCCGAAGGGAAGGAAAACCTGCAGAGCGTGAACCTGGTGGGGGGGAAATTCGCCGCCTCGTATTTGAAAGATGCCCGGACTGAAATTCGCCTCTTCTCCCTCGATGGCAAAACTTTCCAGGATATTCAATTGCCTGGAATTGGCACGGCGGCGGGCTTCGGCGGCAAAGAAGACGCCAAGGAAACCTTCTACTCATTTTCCAGTTTCGCCACGCCTCCAGTCATCTTCCGCCACGATTTTACCACCGGCAAGTCTGAAGTCTTCCGTGACACCAAGGTCAAATTCAATTCCGCCGATTACCAGGTCGAGCAAGTGTTTTACAAAGGAAAAGATGGCGCCCGCGTCCCCATGTTCCTCACTTATAAAAAGGGTTTGAAAAAAGATGGCAAGAACCCGATGCTGCTCTACGGCTACGGCGGGTTCAATATTTCCCTCACGCCCGCTTTCTCCGCCAGCCGCATAGGCTGGCTGGAACTCGGCGGCGTGCTGGCTGTGGCCAATCTTCGCGGCGGCGGAGAATATGGCGAAAAGTGGCATAAGGCAGGCGTCAAACTGCAAAAACAAAATGTCTTCGACGATTTCATTGCCGCTGCTGAATGGCTCATTGGGCAAAAATACACTCAGCCTTCTAAGCTGGCCATTCAAGGGGGAAGCAACGGCGGACTGCTGGTCGGCGCCTGCATGACTCAACGGCCCGAACTTTTCGGCGCCTGCCTGCCTGCCGTTGGCGTTATGGACATGCTGCGCTTCCATAAGTTCACCGCCGGCCGCTTCTGGGTTGATGACTACGGTTCCGCCGACAACCCGGAGGAATTCAAAGCGCTGTTCGCCTATTCCCCTTACCACAATTTGAAAAAAGGGGTGAAGTACCCGCCGACGCTGATCACCACCGCCGACACCGACGACCGGGTGGTTCCCGGCCACAGTTTCAAATTCGCGGCTCGGTTGCAGGAATACCACGAAGGGAACAACCCGGTGCTCATTCGCATTGAAACGCGAGCCGGGCATGGCGCGGGAAAACCCACCGCCAAAATCATCGAAGAAGTCGCCGACCAGTGGGGCTTCCTCGTGAAAAATTTGGGCATGACAGATTGATCCGGGCTCAACGAGCGCAAGGAGGTGCTCCATCGCCAGTTATCGCGGTCATTTGACCTTTTCCTCAATGCTGGGCGCTGCCAATGGCATTGCCGCCACCATGGTCTTCAACCTCGATTGGGGTGTGGCCCTTATGGCCGCCGGCATCACCGCCGTCTGCGGCTTGCTTCCCGACCTCGACAGCCAATCGGGCGTTCCCGTGCGCGAGATGTTCAATCTCGCCGCCGTGCTTGTCCCTTTGATGCTGTTGAAAAGGCTGTTCAAATATGGCCTGACGGAGGACCAGGCTTTTGCCGTCTTATCCATGCTTTATGTATTTATCCGCTTTGGCGTTTCGAGGTTTTTCAAGAAGCTGTGCGTGCATCGAGGCATGTTTCACAGCATCCCCGCCATGTCCATCGTGGGGTCATTGATCTTTCTCACCTACACCCATGATTCCCTTTTGCTGCGCTTGTACATGGCTGCCAGCGGCATGCTCGGTTTCTTATCCCACCTGGTTCTCGATGAGCTTTGCTCCGTCGATTTCAACGGAATGTCGGTGAAGTTGAATCAGTTCGCGGGCAGCGCCGTCAAATGTTTCGGCCCGTCGCTGGGTCCCAATTTGTTCTGCTGGTCGATCGCCCTGACCATGGGGTATTTTTCCTGGTTGGATTACGAAAAGCAGGGTGAGGCCTTGAAAAAAGGAACTCTGCCTTCGCAGCATGGGGTGCAGGCCATGCCGCCGCCACACAATCCATTGCACAAACTTCTGCAACCAGTGCTGTACCAAGATCCGGCGCCAAAAGGATCAAAAGAAAACCCGTAGCGCCTTACAAGGCCCCTTGGACGCATCTCCTGGCTCGGATTAGGTTATGCTCAGCCCATCAACCAATAGTTCCCTTACCGGATCCGACGCAGGCGGTGGTTTTCACTGTCGCCGATATATATCCCGCCATCTTTATCCACAAAAATTCCATGCGGGCGGGCCAGTTGACACTTCAGGGGATCGCCGTCCGGACCATCGCCTTTTTTTCCCGTGCCCGCCAGCAAGTGAATTGTCCCCTTTTCTGGGTCGATGACGCGAATGGAATGGGACTCGCAGTCGGCCAGGTAGATTTTGCCATCGGGCCCAGCGGCGATGCCCTTGGGCCCTGAAAGGGCGGCCATTTTCGCGTCGCCCCCGTGGCCTGTGAAGCCGGCCTTTCCGGTGCCGGCGATGTGATAAATCTTTTTCTCAACCGGGTTGATTTTGAAAACCTGGTTCCCCTCTCGCGTGGCCAGCCAAAGATTTCCCTGGGCATCAAAATCAATCGAACGCGGTCCCTTGAGCGGCGTGCCGGCCAAGGGGGCGCCATCGGGGGTGTTGCCCGCTTTGCCTGTCCCCGCGTAGGTGGAAATGTTCCCGGACTTCATGTCGATTTTGCGAAGGACATGGTTCCCAATGTCGCAAATGAAAAGGTCGCCCGCCTGGTTGAACTGGATGCTGTGGGGCTGCCTTAGCGTGGCCAGCCGCCCGCGGCCGCCGTCGCCCGAGTAACCGGCCTGGCCATTGCCGGCAATGGTGGAGATGACCCGCGTTTTCATGTCCACCTTGCGCACGGCGTGGTTTTGCATGTCGACGATGAAAAGATCCCCTTGTGAGTTGAAGCGGATTTCATGGGGCAGATTGAAGGTGGCGTTTTCGGCCTTTCCTCCATCTCCGGAGAAACCCTTTTTCCCCGAGCCGGCAATCGTGATTAGTTTTCCCTCTCGGGTGATTTTCCGCACCCGTTGGCCGGAATACTCGCAGAACCAGATATCGCCATCGGGTCCGCGGGTCACGCCAAAGGGGTTGTCGACTTGGGCCAGGGCCGCGGGGCCGCCCTCGCCAGAAAAGCCTGGCTTCCCATTCCCGGCCAGGGTGGAGATTTCCCCGGCCAAGGCTGGAAATGCCGAAATCGTCAACAGGGCCAAACTCCAGATGCAGGGGGGTAGAAATTTAATCATGAGATCCTCAGGCCCCAGATTCACGGGAATTACACTGGTTTTAATCGACTCGGCCGGCTGCGGCCAGACTTTTCCCTTTGGCCCATGAAACTTGTTGCGGCAAGCCCCCCGCCGCCCTAAAATAAACGGTTGAAAATATCCCACCCTGGAAATTCAATTTCTCAAGGAGATCGCGATGGCAAGCAAGAATTCACGAAGAAAATTTCTGAAGCAGTCGGCGCTGGCCGGGACTGGCTTTTGGCTGGCGGGAGGCGTGGCCCCGGCGGAAACGCGAAAGTCCGCGTTAGAAGGGCTTCGCTTCGCGGGGATTGGCGTGGGCGGCAAGGGCAGCAGCGATATCGACAACGCCGGGAAGCTCGGCGATGTGGTGGCCATCTGCGACATTGATGAAAACACTTTGGAAAAATCGGGTTTGAAGTTTTCCAAGGCGCGCAAGTATTTCGATTTCCGCAAAATGCTGGAAGAAATGGAAAAGGAAATCGACGCTGTCACGATTTCCACCCCGGATCACACGCACGCGGCGGCGGCTGCCATGGCCATGCGTCTGGGCAAACATGTTTATGTGCAAAAACCGCTGACGCACACGGTAAAGGAAGCGCGCGTCCTGCGTGAGCTGGCCAGGGAAAAGGGGGTCTGCACGCAGATGGGAAACCAGGGGACTGCGGAAAATGGCCTGAGGGAAGCGGTGGAAATAATTCGCGCCGGCTCGATTGGCCAAGTGAAGGAAGTCCATGTTTGGACCAACCGGCCCATTTGGCCGCAATCTCCCAAGGTGAAAACACGGCCAACGGGCGCTTTCGAAGTGCCCAAACATGTCAAATGGGATGAATTCCTCGGGCCATCCCAAACCCGCCCTTACGCGCCCGGATACCATCCGTTTGCCTGGCGCGGCTGGTGGGATTTCGGCACGGGCGCTCTCGGCGACATGGCTTGCCATACGGCCAACATGGCCTTCATGGCCTTGAAGCTCGGCTACCCGTCCTCCCTGAGTGCTGAATGCGAGGAAATCAATCCTGAAACTTACCCGGGCTGGGCTCATGTCACTCTCAAATTCCCCGCCAGGGAAAAAATGGCCCCGGTTACTTTGAACTGGTACGAAGGGAAGAAAGACGGCGTCTTGGTTCATCCACCTGCCTTGCTGCAGGATCTCGTACTGCCCAAGAACCAGGAGGGCAAGCAGGATAAGCTGGTCTCCTCCGGGTCGATCCTGGTGGGTGATAAAGGAATTCTTTACTCCCCGAACGACTACGGCGGGGCCTACAGGCTATTTGAGCTGGATGGCAAGCCGATGGAAAAACCCAAAGTGGAACAGTCTCTGCCGCGCAATGGCAAGGGCGACCTCGGTATGAAGGCGGAATGGGTGGAAGCCATCCGCGGAAACAACCCTTCCCTGGCCATGTCGAATTTCGATTACGCCGGCATGCTTACCGAGTCCATCCTTTTGGGCAATGTGGCCATGAAGGCGGGAAAGAATCTGGAGTGGGACGGCCCCGGCTTTAAATTCACCAACGCGCCGGAAGCCAACCAGCACTTGCACATGGAATACCGCAAGGGCTGGGCGCTGTAACCTTTGGTTGCCTTACCCCCCCTTTACCCGATGGTGAAGGGGGATCTTTTTATTTTAGGATTCATCATGAGAAGCATAGCCGCGCTGGCATTTATTGGGTTGTCCCTGGGCATTTTCGCCGACGGCCCTGGGGACAACATCCCTGCCAAGGTGCGGCCTGTGCCGCCGGACGGGATTCCGGTTCCCGATGCAGTTCGTTCAGAGTTGCAAAAAGGGATCGACGAGCTGGGCGCCCAGATCGCCAGTTTGGAAAAATCCCTGGCGGGGAAACCAGCCATTGAGCTTCTCCCCGATGTGCGGATTTTCCACAACAGCGTCCGCTATGCTTTAACCCACAACGAATTTTACGATGCCAAGGAATTCCAGGCTGCCAACAATCAATTGAAGCTGGGGAAAGAACGGGCCAAGTTTCTGGCCGAAGGAAAAGCTCCCTGGACCACGGCCACCGGGTTGGTGGTGCGCGGGTACCATTCGGTCATCGATGGCTCCATTCAGCCTTACGGCCTGGTGGTGCCGGCGGGGTACAACCCGCAGGAAGGACGCAAGCACCGGCTTGATCTTTGGTGCCATGGCCGCGGTGAAAAGCTGACCGAGTTAAGTTTTCTCGAAGGGCGCATGAAAAGCCCGGGTGAATTCACTCCTGCCGGGGCCTTGGTTTTGCACTTGTATGGCCGCTACTGCTGCGCCAACAAATTTGCCGGCGAGATCGACGGCATGGAGGCCCTGGCGCATGTTGAGAGAAATTACTCCATCGACCGCAACCGCGTGGTCATCCGCGGGTTTTCCATGGGAGGCGCCGCCTGCTGGCAGTTCGCGGTTCATTATCCTGGCCGTTGGGCCGCCGCCGCCCCGGGCGCGGGCTTTTCTGAAACCCCCGATTTTCTGCGCGTCTTTCAAAACGAAATCATTCACCCCAACGATTGGGAAAAAAAGCTGTTTCACTTGTACGATTGCACTGATTGGGCCCTCAATTTCGCCAACCTGCCCGTGGTGGCTTACAGCGGCGATATGGACAAGCAAAAGCAAGCGGCGGATATCATGGAATTGGCCATGAAAAAAGAGGGGCTGACCCTCCGTCATGTCATCGGCCCCAAAACCGGCCATTCCTACCACCCTTTGGCCAAAAGGGAAATCAACCAGCGCATCGATGCCATCGTGGAAAAAGGGCGAGACCCAATTCCGAAATCAATTCGCTTCACGACTTACACGCTGCGCTATAACCAGTGCCTGTGGGTGAAGGTGGACTTGCTGAAAGCGCACTGGGAAAAAGCCACGGTCCACGCGGAAATTCTCGATCCGACCAGGGTCCGCGCCAAAACAGCCAATATCGAGGGCCTGACTTTCCTGATGCCCGCGGGCTTGTGCCCGCTCGACCCCGTTTCCAAGATCCAGGTGGACATCGATGGAACGCTTCTTGCCGTCAACCCGCCCGCCTCCGACAGATCCTGGTCGGTTCATTTCCGCAAGGAGAATGGCGCCTGGGTTCAAACGACCTCGGCTCAACCCAAAGAGATGCGCAAGATTCATGGCTTGCAAGGCCCCATCGACGATGCCTTTATGGATTCCTTCCTCATGGTGCAGCCGACGGGTAAAAGCGCCAGTTCCCAGGTCGATGCCTGGGTTCAAAAGGAAATGGATCGCGCGCTGGTCCAATGGAGGAGCCAATTCCGCGGTGAAGCCCGAGTGAAGAAGGATGTGGAGGTTACCGAAGAGGATGCCCGCAAGCACCACCTAGTGCTGTGGGGCACGCCGGAATCCAACAAGATCATGGGCCGGGTTGCCTCCCGTCTGCCGATCAAGTGGGGCAAGGAAATTGTGGCGGGAAAGAGCTTTTCAGCCGAGAGCCACGCGCTGGCGCTGGTCTGCCCCAATCCGGAAAATCCGGCTCGCTATGTGGTTTTTAATAGCGGTTTTACCTTTAGAGATTATGATTATTTGAACAATGCGCGGCAGATACCCCGCCTGCCCGACTACGCCGTGATTGACCTGAGCCAGCCGCCCAACGCGCAAAAACCGGGAAAGATCGCTGCCGCCGGTTTCTTCAATGAAGCCTGGCAGTTACAAGACAATTGATTTCTTCAAACCTTTTTGGAAAGGGCCTCTCATGCGAAATTTGAACCGCCGCCAGTTCACCGCCAGCGCCTTGGCCACGGCAGCCACCATCACCATTGCCGGGACCAAGTCATCGGGCAAAGTCCTCGGCGCCAACGACACCGTGCGCGTCGCTGTGGCCGGGCTCAACGGCCGAGGCGGCTCCCATGTCGACGGGTTCCTCGGCGTCAAGGGGGTGGAGATCGCCTGCCTGATCGACCCCGACACCCGCACGCATGGCAAGCGACTCAAACAAATCGAGGCCAAGTCCGGCAAGCTGCCCAAAGCCGTTCAAGATGTTCGCGAAGCGCTTCAGGATAAAAACATCGACGCCATTTCCATCGCCACGCCAAACCACTGGCACAGTCTGATGACCATCTGGGCCTGCCAGGCCGGGAAAGATGTCTATGTCGAAAAACCGATGAGCCACAATGTGCATGAGGGGCGCATCGCCGTGGACACGGCGCGCAAGTACAACCGCATGGTGCAGCACGGCACGCAAAGCCGAGCCAGCGATAGCTGGGCCAAGCTGGCGGAAATCGTCCAGGGGGGGAAGTACGGCAAATTGCTCGTCTCCAGGGCCCTTTGCTACAAACCCCGAGGCAGCATTGGCGCCAAGGACAACTCCGCTATTCCCGCCGATCTCGACTTCAATCTCTGGCTTGGGCCAGCCAGCAACCGACCGTTCAACGGCAACTTGGTTCATTACAACTGGCACTGGTTCTGGGATTTCGGCAATGGCGACATCGGCAACCAGGGTGTCCATCAGATGGACATCGCCCGCTGGATGATCCCGGGCGCCACCTTGCCCAAGTCCGTCCTCAGCCTGGGGGGCAGGTTTGGCTACAAGGATCAGGGCGAAACTCCTAATACTCAGATCTCCTTTCTGGATTATGGCTCCACCATGCTGGTTTTCGAGGTGCGCGGGTTAAAGACCGACGCCTTGCGCGGGGAAAAGGTGGGCAACATCCTTCACTTTGAAGAAGGAACCGTGGCCGGCGGAAAATTCTATCCCAAGGGAAAGAACGAAAGCCAGCCCCTGGTTTCGGTGGAAGCTCCCAAGCGCGGCGTGGGCGGCGGTATCTTTGGCAACTTTATCTCCGCGGTGCGCTCCAGAAAACGCGAACTCCTCGATGCCGAGGTACTCGAAGGACACTACTCCAGCGCCTGCTGCCACCTGGCCAACATTTCCTACAGGCTGGGAAAGCAAGTGCCTTTCTTGCAAAAGTCCAGGGCCCTTGGCGACGACAAGGACAGCTACGAAACCCTGGCGCGCATGGAGGAACACTTGTCTGAAGGGAATGGCGTCAAGCTGCAAGGCGAGCAATACCGGCTGGGGCCGAAGCTCCTCGTCGATGCCGCCAAGGAATCCTTTACCAACGACAAGGAAGCCAACGCCTTGCTGACGAGAAACTACCGCGAAGGATTCATGGTGCCGGAGAAAGTTTAAGCGAGTCGTTGTGATCCAAGGCCGGCAAGGCCATCCGAACCCGAAGGCCCCATCGGGTTCTTTTTTTTCCAGCCTACCACCCGCTTACCCTTGCGACTCAGAGGGCGCGGCGGGGTCGGGCGCCATTCTGGCCTTCACCCGCAAGGCTTTCTTTAACCTTTGCAAATACTGCGAACGGGGAATTTCCACCGCCCCCAGCGACTTCGTGTGGTCATTGAGGACTTGCAAGTCGAGGAGTTGAAATCCCCTTTCTTTCAAGTGTTCAAGCAGCCAGGCCAGCGCTACTTTGGAGGCGTTGCTGACGCGAAAAAACATCGATTCCGCAGCGAATAATCCGCCCAGGGCCACGCCGTAAAGCCCGCCAGCCAAAACCCCCTCCTGCCAAACCTCCACGCTGTGCGCGCTCCCTTGCTGGCGCAACTGGCAATAGGCCGCCTGGACTTCCTTGGTGATCCAGGTGCCTTCTTCCCGCCCCTGGGCGCAACCGGTCACCACCTCGGCGAAAGCCTGGTTCAATGTCACCTGAAATTTTCCCTGGCGAATTGTCCGGGCCAAACGCCGACTGACATGAAAGTTATCCAAGGGGAGAATGGCCCGCGGGTCGGGCGACCACCAGAGGATGGGGGAAGCATCATCAAACCACTGGAAAATGCCGAGGGAATAGGCTTTGAGAAGTGTGCTGGTAGAAAGGTCGCCGCCCTGTGCCAGAGGTTCACCTGTGGGGGCTTTTTCCGGGTTGGGAAAGGCAATGCGGGTCATATTAAAGGGAAAACGGGCAGGGTTAGCCCCGGCCCGCGCCTTCTTGGTGTAATCACCTTTTCCTGATTACGCCTCCCAACTCCCCGCCAACCTTGATGTAGACGCTGCCGTCGTAGGCGTCCTTTTCATTGGAGATGACGCCATAGCCCAACCCTTCTTTTTTCAAAAGCCCTTCCAGGATTTTGTTAATGGTGACATCTTTTCCGCTAAAGGACAGTTTCCGATTTTGCGACACGCCACCCTTGGCATCAATTTGAATCCGCAGGCCTTTGGCATGGTCCTTTAACTCGTCAATAATTTCCTGCAGGCGGGTCTCTTTGAAATCGACCGAGGCTTTTTTATCCAAAAGCTTCAGGGTGATTTGGGCTTTCTTGGTTTCCTTGGCATCTTGAGCCTGTAGGGAGGAAACCGCAAGGATGCCAACAACGGCAAAGGGGAGCACAGCTAAACGGAACACGGTATTATCTCCAGGAAAAACAGGTGCGGGTGGGAATTCGAAACAGGTCAAATCCCGGCCAGGCTTCATGGTAGCAAATTCCCGCCCCCCGGACAGAAAAAACCTCAAAAAAATGCTGTAAAACAAGCCATTTCCCGGGTGGTTGCCCGGCCTTTTTTCCATAAAATACCCCCAAGTAAATAGTCACAGGGGAAGGCCCCGGAAGTGCGTTTTTTGACCCTTTTTCCCCATGCGGGTGCCGTTTTGCCGGATAATTCTCTACCTCCGCTCCCTCCGGATGATCTTGTCGGCGATACCGAACCCTCCAATCAGTTGAACAT
Source organism: Gemmataceae bacterium (assembly GCA_009692005.1). Lineage (GTDB taxonomy): Bacteria > Planctomycetota > Planctomycetia > Gemmatales > Gemmataceae > SHZZ01. The sequence continues at coordinate 24,031 of SHZZ01000023.1, forward strand.
TGCCGATGAGCTCAAGGACAGCTACCTGACTTACGCCATGAGCGTAATCATCAGCCGCGCCTTGCCCGACGCACGCGACGGCTTGAAGCCCTCGCAGCGGCGCATTCTCGTGGCCATGCACGATCTCGGGCTCGGGCCGACTTCCGCCACCAGCAAGTGCGCCGGCATCGTCGGCGAAACCATGAAACGGTATCACCCGCACGGCGAAGCGGTGATCTATCCCACCCTGGTTCGCATGGCCCAGGATTGGAACATGCGCCACCGCCTGGTGCATTCACAAGGGAATTTTGGTTCGCAAGCCGGGCTGCCACCCGCCGCCATGCGCTATACCGAAGCGCGCATGACACATGTCGCCGCCGCCATGCTCGACGATCTCGACCACGACACCGTCGATTTCATCGACAACTACGATGGCAAGTACCGCGAGCCCCTGGTTCTTCCCAGCCGGTTTCCCAATCTGATGGTGAACGGATCTGATGGCATCGCCGTAGGCATGGCCACCGACATCCCGCCGCACAACCTGGGTGAAGTCTGCGAAGCGGCCATCCGACTCATTGAGAACCCAGAGATTTCCATCCAGGAAATCATGGAGGTTATCCCCGGCCCTGATTTTCCCACCGGAGGAATCATCTGCGGCCGACAGGGCATTCTCGATGGCTACACCACCGGCCGGGGGAAAGTCACCCTGCGCGCCCGAGCCGAAATCAACGAAGAAGGCTCCAGGCCCCAGATTATCATCAAAGAGGTTCCCTACCAGCAGACCAGAAACCGTCTGGCCGAGGCCATTGCCGACCTCGTTCGCAACGAAAAAATCCTGGGCGTGTCGGCTATACGCGATGAAAGCAGCATCCGCACGGGCGACCCCGTGCGCATCGTCATCGAGTTAAAGCGCGACGCCGACCCGCATTTGATCTTGAATCAGCTCTACCGGTTTTCCCCCTTGGAAAAGACCGCCAGCATTATCCTGCTGGCCCTGGTAGACGGCATGCCTCGGCTGCTTTCCATAAAAGCAATGCTCGAGGCTTTCTTGAGGCACCGGGTTCAAGTCATTCGCCGAAAGACCCTGTACCTTTTGCGCGAAGCGAAGAAGCGCTCGCACATCTTGGAAGGGCAATTGATTGCCATCTCTTCGCTGGACGAGATCATTCAGGTATGCCGCACTTCCCCCAGCCGGGCGGAAGCGAAGATTCGGCTGCAGGGGCATGGGGTTTCGGCGGCAGTGCTGGAGCGGGCCCTGGGAAGCGACAATTTCACCTCCTTGCAAAAAGAGCTGGGCGCCCTGGCGGAATACCGCATGACGGAAGCGCAGGCCGAGGCGGTGGTGCGCATGCAGTTAGGGCAGTTGGCGGCGCTAGAGCGAGACGAGATCCTGCGCGAATATGATCACCTGCGCGGGAAAATCAGCGAATATGACACACTGCTCGGCGACGAGAAAAATATCCTTGCCACCATACGCCGCGAATTGCAAGAGCTGAAAGACAAATTTGGCGACGACCGCAGAACCGAAATCACCGGCGAGGCCGCCGAGCTGGAGGACGAGGAATTCATCGTCAATGAAACCTGCGCTGTCACACTCAGCCACCAGGGGTACATCAAGCGGCTGGGCGTGAATGTTTACAGGGCGCAGCACCGGGGCGGGCGCGGAGTCAGCGGCGGCGCCGCTCGCGAAGACGACTTCATCGAACACTTTTTCATTGCCGACACCAAGGATTACCTCCTCTGCTTCACCAACCAGGGACGCCTTTACTGGCTCAAGGTTTACAAGATCCCCCAGCAGACTCGCGTGTCCCAAGGGCGCTCCATCGCCAATGTGCTATCCCTGCGGCCCGAGGAGAAAATCGCCAGCATCATTCCCGTCAAGACTTTCGCTGGCAACGAGGAAACCAGTTTGATCATGGCCACGCGCCAGGGGCTGGTTAAGAAAACCCCGCTCGACCTCTATTCCCGCCCACGCGCGGGGGGGATCATCGGCATCAATCTGGAAGAAGGCGATTCCCTGATCGAGGTCGCCCTGGTTAAAGGCGGGGATGAAATTGTCCTGGCCACGGCCAAGGGCATGTCGATCCGCTTTGGCCAGGACGATGCCCGCGACACCGGAAGAAACTCCAAGGGCGTGCGCGGCATCAAACTCTCACCCGACGACCGGGTGGTTGGCATGGTGATTGCCGATCCGGAGGGCGCCCTGCTTACGGTTTGTGAAAAAGGGTATGGCAAACGCACTCCCTTCGGGCCCAATACCTCCGACGATGAGGAAATTCCGGAGGAAACCGAATCAGTCGCCGAACCCGCTGCTGAAGGCGAGGACAACCCCGATGCCGCGACCACGCCTTCCTCCATGCGCTTTCGCAAACAGCGGCGCGGCGGCAAAGGCGTGCGAGACATCCGCACAGGCGAAAGAAATGGTCAGGTCGTCGCCATCGCCAGCGTCCGCGACAATGACGATGTGCTTTTGATCACCGCCCAGGGGATGATTAACCGCACCCATGTCAATGAAATCCGCCGCGTGGGAAGAAACTCCATGGGCGTGCGCGTCATGAACTTGCGCGACAACGACCAACTGGCCTCCCTGGCCAAGTTGGTGAGAGAAGCGAACGGCGACGACGACAGCCAGAACCCTCCCTCTTGATTTCCACGAAAGGCCCTATTGCATGCGTGTCCTTATCACGGGAGGCTATGGTTTTTTTGGCTCCTGGATTGTCCGCGACTTGGCCGCGGCGAAGCACTCCACCACCATTCTCGATCTCCGTCAGGATAACGACCGACTGACTTGCATCCTACCTGCCGATTTGGTTGAAGCCGTCAAGTTTCAACAGGGGAATGTCACCGACAGCGATTCCATCATCCGGGCCATACGCGACAATGGCATTACCCATGTCATCCACCTGGCGGGGTTGCAAGTGCCCACTTGCAGGGCCAACCCGGTCCTTGGCGCTCAGGTGAATGTGCTGGGCACACTGGCGGTGTTCGAGGCCTATAAAGCTTGCCGCGACCAGGTGCAGCGGGTGGTTTACGCCAGCAGCGCCGCGGTTTTTGGCCCTCCAGGCGATTACCCCGCGGGAAAAATTCACGATGAGGTCCGCCTTTCACCCAGCACCCACTACGGCTTCTACAAAATCTGCAACGAAGGCAACGCCAAGGTTTACTTTCTGGAGCACGGCCTGACTTCAATCGGTTTGCGCCCCTGGACCGTCTACGGCGTCGGCCGCGATGTCGGCATGACCAGTGAACCGACCAAGGCCATGAAGTGCATGGCCCTGGGGCGACCTTACCACATTTCCTACGGCGGCAAGCAAGACCTGCAGTTCGTCGCCGATGTCGCTCGCATTTTCGTCCGCTCCTTGGAAGCCCCTTTTCAGGGCGCCAAGGCCTACAACCTCCGTGGCGATATTGTCGACATGGCGCAACTGCATCAGGTTTTTTCCGAAGTGGAACCCCAGGCCGCCAGACTAATCACCTTCGGGGAAAAACAAATCCCTATCGCCTTCGACCTCTCCGACGATTCCTTGCAAACGGAACTGGGGCCATTCCCCGGCACGCCGCTGGTGGAGGGCGTCCGCAGGACCATCAAGAAATTCAAAAAACTCGAGAGTGAAGGCCGTCTCGACAAGCGCGATTTGGATTAGCTTCCACGCTGACCGATCCTTTGCTGACGGCCCCGAAAGATCCTGGAACCCCGTTAGTTTCCCCATTACACTTGTCCCATGTTGGAAGCGCGAAAATTCAACGAAGACCGTTCCGCGGTCTGGCTGGCCTTTTTCCTCATCGGCCTGACCTTGTTCCTCTTGGCAGGGCTGGGCGATTGCACCGGCTGGGTGCTGGGGGTCAAAGTCTGGACCGATCCGGGCAAGGCGCTGGCCCCCTTGGCCAAAAGCTACGCTCCCGTGCCCGGCTGGCTCAGCCTGGCCGCCACCATCGGCTTCCTCTGCCTGCTCTTGCTGTGGGAACGGTGGAAGAGTTTAGAAAAACCAGCCGAGTTTTTTCTGCCCTTGGTGATTGTTGTCACTTTGACGCTGGCCGCCTGGGTGATTGGCCACCATGGGTTTTTCGCGGCCACGCCCAATGAAAGGAATAAGCTGGGCCTGAATTGGTCCCTCGGTTTGACTGGAGAAGCGGGTTATCTCCTGGCTTTGGGCCTGGGCCTGATCTTGGGAAACTTTTTCCCGAAGGCGGCGGGGTTTCTCGCTCCCGCGGCCCGAACCGAGTGGTTTATCAAGACCGGCATCGTCCTGGTGGGGGCGGCCATCGGCGTCAAGGCCATGGAACAATACCAGTTGGCTGGCGCCATTCTCCTGCGTGGCCTGGCGGCCATTGTAGAGGCTTACCTGATTTACTGGGCCTTGGTTTACCTGGTGGCAAGGAAGTGTTTTGGCTTCAGCCGGGAATGGGCCGCTCCCCTGGCTTCTGGAATTTCCATCTGCGGGGTGTCGGCGGCGATTGCCACAGGCGCGGCCATCCGCGCCCGCCCGGTCGTGCCCATCGTGGTTTCCTCACTCGTCGTCGTTTTCTCAGTGGTTGAATTGCTCGGCTTGCCCTTCCTGGCCAAACTCTTGATTCCCCAAGAGCCAATGGTGGCGGCGGCCTGGATGGGGCTGGCTGTAAAGACCGACGGGGCCGCCATCGCCAGCGGAGCCATTACCGAAGCGCTCTTCAATCCCGATGGCGTTTTCAAAAAAGACTGGATGTTGCTCACCACCACCACGGTGAAGATTTTCATCGACCTGTTTATTGGCGTTTGGTGCCTGGTGCTTTCGTGCGTATGGGTTTACTGGATTGACAAGAAACCCGGCGACCGCGTGGGCTGGAAGGAAGTGGCGGACCGGTTTCCCCGTTTCGTGCTGGCATACTTCCTGGCTTTTGGCCTGTTCCTGCTGCTGACAAAGTTGCTGCCAGAGAAGTTGAGCGATTTGAAAATCGTCTCGGGGGAACTCGATGCCTGGAGGAAGATCTTTTTCGCACTGGCCTTTTTTAGCATCGGCCTGTCGGCGGACTTCAGAAAGCTGTGGCAAGAAGGCCTGGGGAAACTGCTGGCGGTTTATGTGGTCTGCCTGTTTGGTTTTGTCATCTGGATCGGGTTGGGAATCTCGTGGCTGTTTTTCCACGGGATGCAACCGCCGCTTAATGTTGGAGGTGGCCCATGAGCCAAGAAGAAAACAGTTCCAAGGGGGAAGAGATGTCGGGGCCGGAACCCTTTCACCGGGCGGAATATTTCCTGGTGGGAGGGAGTTTGGGTTTGGGGGCGCTCTTCCTGGCGGGGATCTACTTTCTTCTTGGTTAAACCGCCAGAGGGCCAAGGCCGGTTCATTCTTTGGGCATTTTGCCCATGAATTAGGCAATGTGTGATTCAATCGAGGGTTGGCTGATTGTCATTTTCCTTATAACTTCAAATCTTCACACTGGAACAAAGCATTTATAATTGTCATAAGTCGTTGTTGAATATTACCTTATGGATTATTAAGTAGTAAATACTGATTCCACCACTTACTAACTCAGTGTGTATTCAACCCTGTTTAAACTTATGGCACATAGTTTGCGATTAAGGCATTTGTCCTTCGGGTTTTAATAAGGCAAGTGACTCTCGTCGGCGGCTCGCGGTTGGCCAAAAAGCCAATTACTCCTCTTCGCGAATCCCCCCCTTGTCCTGTTGAACGGTCCCCAAGAAGCGGGGAATCTTAAAGGTCTGGCGCCCAAGGCTTGGCTTATGCCCTCATGCAAGGGAGCCTCATGGAAATTCAGGGGAAAGCCGACCGGGTGGAACTGTTTCGCTTTGACACCCCCTCCATGCGCGCCTTTCACATGACTTGGTTGGCGTTCTTCCTCTGCTTTTTTTCCTGGTTTGCCGCTGCCCCGCTCATGCCCATCATCCGCAAGGAATTCTCCCTGACCGATGCGCAGGTGGGCAACCTCGTAATCGCCTCAGTGGCCATCACCATCCTGGCCCGGTTGCTGGTCGGTCGCCTGTGCGACCAGCATGGCCCGCGCCTCACCTACACCTGGTTGCTGATCCTGGGGTCGATCCCGGTCATGTGCCTTGGTTTGGCCCAGGATTACTTCTCGTTTTTGGCTTTGCGTCTGGCGATCGGAGCCATCGGGGCGTCGTTTGTCATCACGCAGTTTCACACCACGCTGATGTTTTCGAAGAAGTGCGTGGGGATGGCGACAGCGACGACCGCGGGTTGGGGCAACCTAGGCGGCGGGGTCATGCAAATGGTCATGCCCCTTTTATTCACCGCCTTGATTTATTTTGGCCTGGCCGAGTCGCAAAGCTGGCGCCTGGCCATGGTGATCCCGGGCGCGTTCATGCTGGTGACGGGGATTTTATATTACCGGCTGACGCAAGACACGCCGGAAGGAAACTACTCCTCGTTGCGCGCCGCCGGGCGCCTGGCAAAGGGGCCGTTGAAGAAGGGTTTGTTTCGCGCGGCGATGGAAGACCGGCGGGTGTGGATTTTGGCCCTGGCCTACGGCGCCAGCTTTGGCCTGGAAATCACCATGCACAACCTGGCGGTTCTGTACTTCCTTGATGAATACCAGTTGGGCCTGAAAGAAGCCGGACTGATGGCGGGTTGTTTCGGCCTGATGGCGATGTTCGCTCGTCCGTTAGGCGGGTGGCTGAGCGACCGCTGCGGCCTGTCGGGCGGGCTTCGCGGGCGGGCCTTGCTCTTGGGCTTCGCCCTCTTCGCCGAGGGGCTCTTCCTCATGCTCTTTTCGCAGGTGTCGTCGCTGGGCCTGGCGGTGGTGATGCTGGCCTGTTTCGGGCTGTTCTCGGATATCGCCAGCGGCGCCAACTTTGGCATCGTTCCCTTTATCAACACTCGGGCCGTGGGCTCGGTGGCGGGCATCGTCGGCGCGGGAGGCAACCTCGGCGCGGTCTTATCCGGGTTCCTCTTTAAAGGGTCGATGCCCTGGTCTTCAGCTATGCTGCTGCTTGGTTCCCTGGTGGCAGTTTGCTCGCTGGCGACTTTACTCATGCAGTTCGCCCCGGCGGTTGATGAAGGTTTAGTTCAAGCGCAACCAGCGGGAGTATCGTAAATGATGTCCCCCGGCAGCCGGTCTTTGGAATTGCCACTGGCAGGCAGGCAGCCAGCGGGGAATTCTCCAGCAACGCCCGGCCCGTTCGCCTGGCTGGTCGAGGACTTGCTGTGGGAACAGCGCGACCTGACAGCGGTGGAGCGCTTTGCCAGCCTGCATGACCAGGGGAAAGTTCCGTCGCAATCGCGCTACTATCAAGACTTGATCCCGCTGTCGAAACCTCAGGCGGGTCAGCAATACGCTTTTGAAGTCGATCTCGATTCCTGCACGGGCTGCAAGGCTTGCGTGACGGCCTGCCACAGCTTGAACGGGCTGGACGACCGGGAAACCTGGCGCGATGTCGGCCTGCTGGTGGGCGGTACGATGGAGCAACCGGTGGTGCAGCATGTCACCACTGCTTGCCATCACTGTTTGGAACCGGAATGCCTGCATGGGTGCCCAGTGAAGGCGTATGAAAAAGATCCTGTAACTGGGATCGTGAAGCATCTCGACGATCAGTGCATTGGCTGCCAGTACTGCGTGTTCAAATGCCCGTACGATGTGCCGAAGTACAACAAGCGCCTGGGAATCGTGAGGAAATGCGATATGTGCCATGGGCGTCTGGCGTCGGGGGAGGCGCCGGCGTGCGTGCAGGCGTGCCCGAACCGGGCGATCAAGATTCGCGTGGTGGACAAGAGGCAGGTGGTGGAGGATTGCGAGTCGAACCGTTTCGTGGCGGGGGCGCCGGAGCCGCAGTTCACCTTGCCCTCGACCAATTATGTGGGGAAGAAGGCGCTGCCGAGAAACCTATTGCCCGCCGATTTTTACCAGGTGAAGCCGCAACCGGCGCACGCGCCACTGGCGGTCATGCTGGTGTTGACGCAACTTTCCGTGGGGGCGCTGGCGACGGGAGAATTTCTTGGGTCTGCCGTCGGCCTGGCACCGGGCGGGCTGGCCTGGCTGATCAGTCATTGGCTGGCTTTCGCCGCCGCCTTGGCCGGCATCGCCACCAGCGTGCTGCACCTGGGACGGCCGCTGTACGCCTTCCGCGCTTTTTTGGGCCTGAGAAAATCGTGGATGAGTCGCGAGATCGTACTCTTCGCCGGCTTCCTGGTGTCTTTGGCCGTATTGAACGGCCTGCTGGTTCGCCTGCCAGCGGCGGAAGCAAACCCCTTCGTCCACTTCCTCATTATGGCCTCTATTTTCCTTGGTGCGGCGGGCCTCATCTGCGGCATCATGATTTATCACGACACACCACGGCCCTTTTGGGCCTTCCCCCGGAGCGGCTTCAAGTTCCTTCTCACCACGGCCATTCTCGGCCCGGCGGGGTTGCTACTGGCACAGGTCCTGGCCGCGCCCCTGATGAGCGGCGCCGATTTTCCCACCTACCTGCAAGCCGATGGCCGAAAACTCCTGTGGCTGATCCTCGCTTTCACTTCGCTGAAAGTGGTGTACGAAGTTTCCTTCCTAAGACACCGCTGGGACCGCACCCACAACCCCTTGAGGAAATCTGCCCAGTTGATGACTGGCCCGCTGTTGAAAGTTTTTTCCGCCCGCGTGGTCTTCGGTCTTATGGGCGGCGTGGCCCTGCCTCTTTTGCTTTTGATCGATGGCTGGAACGCCCGCAGCCACGGGGCATTGCAGGCGTCGTCTCTGTTGTTCCCGTTTTCATTCTGTCTGTTGCTGGCGGGGGAGCTGCTAGAGCGGCTTTTGTTTTTCATGGCGGTGACGCCACCCAAAATGCCCGGGCTGGGAGGTGAGGCGTGAACAGCCAAATGGAAGAAGCCCCAGTGCAAGAATCGCGCCTGCTGTCGCTCATACAGGCCAAGAGCGGGCCGCTGACGCAGGAGTTGTCGCTGACCGAGGGGAATTTCGGTCTGGGCAAGGTGCCGACCAAGGCGCAGCCCGACTTCGCGACCAAGATGGTATGCGGCTTCTGCTCCACTGGCTGCAGCCTGACCGTGCACATGAAGGAGGGCCGCGCGGTGGGGCTAACGCCTTCCAGCGATTACCCGGTGAACCTGGGCATGGCCTGCCCCAAGGGGTGGGAAGCGCTGCGGGTGCTGGAAGCGCCGGACCGCGCCAGCCAGCCGTTGCTGCGCCGATCGAAAACCAGCCCGCTGCTGCCTTGTGATTTGGACACGGCCATGACCGTCATGACCAGCCGCTTCAAAGCCATTCTCCAAGAGCATGGGGACGAGGCCGTGGCCTTCCTCTCCACCGGGCAGATCACTAGTGAAGAGATGGCATTCCTGGGCGCGCTGACGAAGTTCGGCATGGGGCTGGTGCATGGAGACGGCAACACCCGCCAGTGCATGGCCACTTCCGTGGCGGCCTACAAGCAATCTTTCGGCTTCGACGCGCCCCCCTACACCTATGCCGACTTCGAGCTTTCCGATGTTTTGATCTTCGCCGGGTCGAACTTGGCCATCGCTCACCCCATTCTCTGGGAGCGTGTGCTGCGCAACCCGAACTCGCCGCGAACCATTGTCATTGATCCAAGGAAAACCGAAACCGCCATGGCCGCCACCGACCATGTGGCCCTGGCGCCCAAGTCGGATCTCCAACTCTTCTACTCCATCGCCCAGGTCCTGGTGCGCATGGGCTGGATCGATCGCGAGTTTATCGACAACCACACCGAGGGCTTCGACGACTTTGCTGCCTTCCTGGCCGACTACTCGCCCGAACAGACAGCCGGTTTCACAGGCATCAAGGCCGAAACCGTCATCGAACTGGCCAAAACCATTCACCAGGGGAAGCGCGTTTCCTTCTGGTGGACCATGGGGGTGAACCAGGGGCACGAAGCCACGCGAACAGCGCAGGCGATTATCAACCTGGCGCTGATGACGGGAAACATCGGCAAGCCCGGGACCGGCGCCAACTCCATCACCGGCCAGTGCAACGCCATGGGCTCGCGCCTTTTTTCCAACACCACCAACCTGCTCGGCGGGCACGATTTCCTCAACCCTGAACACCGCGCCAAGGTTGCCGCTGCGCTGGGTATCGAGGTTGAACGGGTCAAGGCCCGCAACAGCCTGGCCTACCACGAAATTCTCGATCGCATTCGAGAAGGCAAGATCAAAGGCTTGTGGGTCATCGCCACCAACACAGCGCACTCCTGGATTGATCAGCGGGCCCTGCTGGAGACATTCAGCAAGCTTGATTTCCTGGTGGTTCAGGACATGTATCACTCGACAGAGACGGCTCGCTTGGCCGACTTGGTGCTGCCGGCCGCCGCCTGGGGAGAAAAAGAGGGGACCTTCATCAATTCGGAAAGAAGGATCGGCCTGGTGAAGAAGGTGTCGCTGGCGCCGGGGCAGGCTCTCTCGGACTTCAACCTCTTCAAGCTGGTGGCGGAATACTGGGGCTGCGGCCATCTGTTTCGCGCCTGGAAAACTCCCGAAGCCGTCTTTCAGATTCTCAAAGAGACCACGCGCAACCTGCCCTGCGACATCACCGGCATTCGCGATTACCAGATGCTGGATCTGATGAATGGCATCCAGTGGCCCTACACGCAAAAGGACAGCCAGGCCGGGCCGCCCACGATTGAACGAAGGCTATTCGCCGACCGGCGCTTCTACCATGTCGATGGCCGCGCACGCATTCTCTTCGAGAAACCGCGGCGACCGGGTGAAGTTCCCGACAGCGAGTTCCCCTACTGGCTGCTCACCGGGCGGGGCACGGCGGCGCAATGGCACACGCAAACGCGCACCGGCAAGTCCGAGGTGCTGAACAAGCTTTCCCCACAGAGCCTTTATGTCGAGATCAACCCGGTCAACGCCCGGGAGCTGGGGATTCCCCCCGGGGCCAGGGTGCGAGTGCTGTCGCGCCGGGGCAGCGTCATCGCCCGCGCCCAGCTTTCGCACGCCATCGCCCCGGGTCAGATCTTTCTCCCAATGCACTACGCCGAAACCAACCGCCTGACTTTTTCCGAGTTCGATCCTTATTCCAAACAGCCGTCGTACAAGGCCTGCGCCGTTCGGGTTGAACCCCTGGCAGCCAGTTAGGAAGGAGAAACCATGACGATGAAGGAATTCAGCGAGGAACAGAAGCAGTACTTGCAAGGATTCGCGGCGGGCGCCGGGCTGGCAAGGCAGGCCCAATCGCTGGCCTTCTTGCCGGTCCTCAACCCGCAACCTCCGGGACAAGGCCAAACCCTCACCGTTGGTGGAGGCCGCGATTTGCTGGTGCAAGCGCAAGACCGCTTCCTATCCCAGGGGAAAAAGTTGACTCCCGAGGAAAAAGCCAAGCGCGACAAGGATCCTCTGCAACTGTGGGATGAGCATGCTCAGCGGGCGGAAAAAAACGAGTTTCCCAAGGGCACAGATGTCTTTTTGACAAAATTCGAGGGGTTGTTTTTCGTTTCGCCCGCGCAGAACTCCTACATGTGCCGCTTGCGATTGCCGGCCGGGGTGATTAACGCGCATCAGTTGAGCAGCGTAGCTGACCTGGCGGAAAGTCACGGCGGCGGGTACGCCCATGTCACCACCCGCGCCAACTTGCAGATCCGCGAGATCCCCGCCAGCCAGGGGATGGAAGTCCTCACCGGGCTGCGCGACCTGGGAATCATCAACCGGGGCGCCGGCGCCGACAACATCCGCAACATCACCTGCAGCCCCACCGCCGGCATCGACCCAGGGGAATGGATCGACACCCGCCCGCTGGCCAAGCGCATCCACCACTACATTCTCAACCACCCGGAGATGTACTGCCTGCCGAGGAAGTTTAACATCGCCATTGATGGCGGGGGCGAAGTCAGCACCGTCGCCGACACCAACGACATCGGCTTTTTCGCCGTGCGCGTCAACGAGACCGATGCCACGCCCGAGTTTCCTCACGGCGTGTACTTCCGCATGGAACTGGGAGGCATCACCGGGCACAAGGATTTCTCCCGCGACACCGGGGTCCTGTTGCAAGAAGACCAGTGCCTGGCCGCCGCCGCAGCCGTCTTGCGCGTCTTCATCGACTTTGGCGACCGCACCGACCGCAAGAAAGCCAGATTGAAGTACCTGCTCGACGAGTGGGGCTTCGAGAAATACCTGGCCGAGGGGCAAAAGCACCTGCTCTTCCCCTGGCCCAAGTTCCCTGAGGAGAAGTGTCAGCGGCCCAGGCAGGCCAACCCGCTGGGGCATGTCGATTTCCATCCGCAAAAACAGCCGGGGCTTGCCTATGTGGGCGTCGTTTTGCCCGTGGGAAAACTCACCTGCGAGCAAATGCGCCAACTGGCCCGCATCGCGCAAACGCATGGGACCGGCGACATTCGCCTGACCGTTTGGCAGAACCTCCTTCTCACCGGCATTCCCCTCGGCAAGGTAAACATCGTGAAGGAGGAGATTGAGAAAACGGGGCTGCACTGGTCAGCGACGCGGATTCGCGCCGGCCTGGTGGCCTGCACCGGCAGCCAGGGATGCAAGTTCGCCGCCTCCGACACCAAGGGACATGCCGAACTCATTGCCAATCATCTGGAAGCGGCGCTCGAGATGGACCAGCCGGTGAACATTCACCTGACCGGCTGCCATCACTCCTGCGCGCAGCACTACATTGGCGACATCGGTCTGCTGGGGACCAAGGTGGCCGAGGGCGACGATCAGGTCGAGGGGTATCACATTTACATCGGGGGCGGGCACGGGGAGAACCGCGCCATTGGTAAAGAACTGCTGCACGATGTCACCGTCCGTGAAACCCCGGCGGCTCTGGAGGCGCTCTTGCGCGTCTACCTGGAACAGCGCCTTTCCCCTGAACAAAAATTCCATCAGTTCGTGGCTTCCCTGCCGATTGAAGAATTGCGCCAACGGGTGCAAAAACACCGGGCCGAACTGGCGCACTCTCTAGAAGTGGCGCCATGATGGTTCCCTTGATTCCTGAAAATGCTCCCTTTAGCCTGGAACAGCGTTCGTGGTTGAATGGCTTCTTTGCGGGTCTATTCAGCGCGGCCAACGGCCAGGCAGCGCCTGCCGCCTTGTCGCCCGAGGAAGAGGACCACCCCTGGCACGACTCCGCCCTTTCTCTCGACGAGCGAATTAAACTTGCCGAGGGAAAATCACTGAAGAACCGCATGATGGCTGCCATGGCGCAACTGGATTGCGGCACCTGCGGCTATTTGTGCCAGACTTATTCCGAAGCTTTGGCCAGCGGCAAAGAAAAAGACCATACTCTGTGCCAGCCAGGGGGAAAGCCAACTGCATCCAAGTTGAAAGAGCTTTGCCTTCTGCGTACGGAAGAAATCAGCCCCACTCCCGCAGCCGCGATCCACGGCGCCAATGGACACATGGCCAACGGCCAAGTCAACGGTTTCAACCGAGACAACCCATTCCCCGCGCCGCTACTTCTCAACCGTCCGCTCAACTTGGCCGGCTCGGCCAAGGACACCAGGCTCATCAGCGTCGATATCTCTGGCAGCGGCATGCAATACCGGGCCGGCGACAGCCTCGGCATCTACCCGCGAAATTGCCATGAACTTGTCACCTGCCTGCTCAAGGAACTTGGGTTTCACGGGGGTGAACCGGTCCGTGCGCCCGATGGCAGGGCTGTGCCGCTGCGCGAGGCCCTCACCCGGTTCCTCGATATCGAATCCTTTGGCGATGAGCTTTTGGAACTGTTGATACGCTCGGCCACGGTCACCTCGCAGATCGAGGACTTGCAACGGCTGCTTAAAGAAGAAACCGTGGCTGGCGTGCCAGAGAACCCGGGCGTGGTGGAACTGGTGCGGCATTTTTCCTCCGCACGCCCTTCCCCCGACGACCTTGCCTTGGCCCTCAAGCGCCTTAAGCCCAGGCTTTATTCCATCGCCTCTTCACCCGTGGTCTTCCCCGCCGAGGTCCACCTCACCGTGGGCATGGTCCGCTACGAACACAACGGCCGCTTGCGAAAAGGGGTCGCTTCCACTTACCTGGGCGACCGCGTCCGCGGGCACGAGCCGGTCGATGTCTATATTCAGAAGTCGCATGGCTTTGCTCTGCCGCGCCAACACGAGGCCCCCATGATCATGGTCGGCCCGGGCACCGGCATCGCTCCTTTCCGCGCCTTTCTTCAGGAGAGGCATCACTTGGGGGCCAAGGGAAAGAACTGGCTGTTCTTCGGCGACCAGCGGCGGGATTTCGATTTTCTTTACCAGCAAGAGCTGCAGGCTTTGCTTGAGGCCGGCACGCTGCATCGGCTCGACACTGCTTTTTCCCGCGATGGCCAGAATAAGGTTTATGTTCAGGACCGCATGCGCGAAAACGCCAAAGAACTCTTTGCCTGGATGGAGGAGGGCGGACATTTTTATGTCTGTGGCGACGCCAGTCGCATGGCCAAAGATGTCGATGCCGCGCTAAGGGAGATCATTTCCAATCAAGGGGGAAAAGACACCGAGGCCACGGCCAAATATATGGCAGAGCTAAGCCGCTCGGGCCGGTATCAAAGGGATGTTTATTGAAGTTGAAGAATAACCCCGGTCATTCGTCCGGGTCGGAAAGTAAACCTGGTTACGCCGCCGATTCTTTGCTAATCGTAAGCGCCTGAAACATTTTCCCCTGCAATGCGGGGATGTCCCAGGGGCCGGTTTCTGGCCCCTGCTCGCCCTGCCATTTGTGCCCGCAAATGCTGTCCAGCACACGCGAGGCGACTTCAACGGCGTGAGCGCCCGCTTCCCCGTTCACTCGCGGGGCCTCCCCCGTGGTGATGGCTTTTACGAAATCCTCCAGTTCCCAGGTGAGCTGGTCGCCCGGGCGCTTGGAGCAATCAAGTTTTTTCGACTCTACCTGTGTGGAGAAGAGGTTGGATTTGAAAGAACTCACCAGTTGCGGGTCGAGCCGGGCGGGAGCGCTCTCAGCCAAGTCGCGCAAGATCTGCCCCGGTTGCATCAGGGTGGCCTGCTTGGCAATGAAATCGATGCCCGCGTAACCTTCCGCGGCCCACAGGTCCATGCGCCGACGAGGCTCGGGGTGAACCCGACTGGCCGCCAGGTCGCAGATCGTGCCGTTGGCGAACACCAGACGCGCCTGAGCCATGTCTTCGTGACCGCCCAGAACCGCCACGCCAAGAGCTTGCGTTGAAACCAGCTTCGATTTCGTTAGCGAACAAACCAGGTCGATGTCGTGAATCATGAGGTCGAGGACCACCCCAGTATCGGACGAGCGACCGCTGAATACGCCAAGGCGTTCACAGCGGATGTAGCGGGGTTTCATGGGAAGCGCGGCGACAGCTTCAAAGGCCGGATTAAAGCGTTCAATGTGCCCGACTTGCAAGGTGGCCTTGCGCTGGCGGGAAAGTTTTGCCAGTTCCCAGGCTTTTTCCGGGTCCATGCATATCGGCTTCTCCACCAGGACGGATAGGCCGCGGTTGAGGAAGTCGAGGGCTATTTCATGGTGCAGGCGGGTGGGTGCGGCAATGACGACAGCGTCCACTTTGTCCATTAGTTCCAGGTGGCTGGCGTAAGATTTGGTATTGCAGCGAAGGGCCACGGCTTCAGCTTGGGCTTTGAAAGGGTCGGCAATTCCCGCCAGTTCCACACCCGGCAGGGTAGATAATATCCGGGCATGTTCCTTGCCCAGGTGACCGACTCCCACAACGCCAATTTTCACTCCAGCCATGCCATCCCTTTCCCTGATCTAGGATCAAGCAGCCAAAAGGTAACGAGCGGCGGCGGCGGATCCCAGGCGGGCCGCCAAGGTGCGGGCCATTTCCACATTCAACGGGTGACCGGAGCGGAAGGCCACGACATGGCCGCGCAAATCGGCGCCCAGGAGAGCCAGGTCGCCCACCATATCAAGGATTTTGTGCCGCGCTGGTTCGTTGGCAAAACGCAATTCATTGTCAATCGGCCCGTGTTTGCCAAAGACCAGCAAGTCTTGGGTTGTGGTGCGGCAACCGAGGCCCAGAAGGCGCAATTGGCTGGCTTCCTCCTCAAGAAGGAAAGTCCTGCAGTTGGCCACTTCGCGAATGAAATTGCCGAGTTCGAATTTCAGCGTGTGCACCTGGCGGTGGATGGGCGAGTGGTTGCCGTAATCCAGAAAGTAAGTTAGCTTGAGCCCCTCGCCTTCGCAAGGGTGCAGGGCCAGGGTGGCGCCGTTGGACTCGAGGATAACAGGGCTTTCAACACTGTAGATAGTTCTTCGCGAGCTTTGCGTTTCCGATCCGGCTGATTTCAGCGCTTCAATGAAACCCAGGCACGAACCATCCAGGCCAGGGGGTTCCACCGCGTTCAATTCCACCAGGCAGTTGTCGACGCGCAAGGCGGCCAAAGCGGCCAGAACATGTTCCACCAGCGTGACCTGAAACGGTTTTTCCCCAAGGGTGGTGCGGCGTTGCGTGCCGGTGACATTCCCCACATGGGCGCGGATCGGGACGCTTTGAGCAATATCGGTGCGCAGGAACTGAATGCCAGTGCCTGGGGCGGCGGGGCAAAAGCGCAAGTGGACGAAGGCGCCGGTTATGAATCCGATTCCTTCAACTTCCGCGGGCTTGGCTATGGTCCTTTCGAAGCGCGTTGAAACGGGAATCACTTTAGATCCTTGGCCAGGGTGGAATAAGGCAGCCGGCGGGCTTCCTGCCCGCCGGGGAAATGAGCCTTCCTTATTTCTTCGGCGCAGTTCCGCCTGTGGGAATGAGTCCACCCGCTGGTGTTGTAGGTGGCGCCAGCCGACTGTAAGCCTGGTTCAAGGAGTTGACCACATCGGCGCTTATGTCGATGCCCGGGGCAAAGTAAATCGGCATGCAGGCGCCGGCTTGCATTTTCCGCACAATATTCGCAGGGCTCCAGTATTCCGCCGAGGTCGTCGGGTCGTTGTAGTGCAGCACCATGTCGTAGCCGTGCGAGATGGCAGTGCGCTGGGCGGCGTCCTGGATTTCACGGTAGATCAGCACCACCATGTCGTCTTGCTTTTTGGTGATGATGTTTTGCGCTTCGTTGGAAATATCTTCCAGTTCGCGTTTGAGAATGCGAGCTTGCTTTTCCAAATTATCGCGTTGATCAGGCTTTAGTTGCACTTCCTTGGCCAGCGCTTCCAACTGCGCGTTCTTGGCCTTGGTCTTGGCTTGCAAAGGCGTGAACAACTCTTTCATTTCGCTGTTCAAGGCCACGGCCTTTTGATAATTCTTGATGACATGGCTAATGTTGAGCAGGGCGACGCGACTGCGGCCCTCGGCGGCCACGGCCGCCTTTGGCGCCCCATTTTGAGCCCTGATCCAGGAATTCCCCAGGTAGGTTACCGCTAACATGGCCGCGGCCATGGCCGCCAGCTTCAGTTTCTTATTCACTTGCCGTCTCCTCTTCCGGGTCTTTCCCACCCCGCCAGCGCCGCGTCCTTGCGGCACTTTCACCGGAGTTCAAGCCCCAATGGGCCCGGGAATTTCACTTGATGGATGGCTTCTACCCCAGTGCAAAAACAGGGTCAAGGCGAACCGGCCGTAGTAGCGTGGCCCCCGCGCCACTCCCTCTTGCCTGTTTTTCCCCGTTTGAGCTAAATTATCCCGGGGCCGGTTGTCTTGTCAGCCCCCGCGCCACTCCAGGGAGGGAGAATGCGCCTTTTCGCGGTTTTTTCTCTGTTGCTGGTTTTTTTCCTGGGATGTTCCTCCCAGCCGGACTCCCCCACCGCCATTCAAGGCCGAATCTTTTTCCTCAAACAGCCGCTGGCCGGTGGCACAATCGTTTTCATTCCCGACCCCACGCGAGGCTCCTCGGGACCGATGGCCTCAGCGGAAATTCTCGCCGATGGCTCTTTCGCCATTCAACCGCAGCCGGGAAAGGAACCGCCCCGCCCTGGCTGGTACCGCGTGACCATGGCGCCGTCCACCGCCAACCTGCCGGCTCGCTTCAGCGACCCAGGGCTTTCCGGCCTGGTGCGCGAGATCAAGGGCGGCATCGTCAACAACTTCGACTTCTATCTCGAATAAGGACTGCGACTTAACTATGAACAGCTTCCTTCATGGCGTGGCCCGCGCGGCCAGCGAAACTTTTTCTTTTCCTGAACCCCTGGTGGAGATCGGGGCGCGGCAGGCCTTGGGACAGGAAAATTTCCCCAGCTTGCGCTCGCTCTTTCCCGGCAAGGAATACCTGGGCATCGATCTGCAACCCGGGCAGGGGATCGATCTCGTGGGTAATGTCGAGGACCTGCCTTTGGAAAACGAAACGGTCGGCAGCGTTATCGCCCTGAATCTTTTTGAGCATGTGCGCCAGTTCTGGAAAGGGTTCGAGGAAATCCACCGCGTGCTGCGCCCGGGGGGAATGCTCTTTGTCTCCTGCCCTTTCTTTCTCCACCGCCACGCCTACCCCAACGACTATTGGCGCTTCACCCCGGATGCCTTCTCTTTTCTTTTGGAGCCCTACCCGCACAAGCTGATCGGCATGCAGGGGCCGAGAAATAAACCGTTGCAAGTTTGGGCCGTGGCGGTGAAAGGCCCGGCGCAGTCGATCAGCGCCGACACGCATGTCCGTTTTAAACGCGCCATGAAACAATACGCCCATGAACCGGTCAACTGGGTGAGAAAACTCCGCTACCTGCTGGCGCGCATGGTTTGCGGCCGCAGGCCCCTGGCGCCTTTTCTCGATGTCAACCGCTTTGAAACCGTGGTTTTGGGAAATACTCGGGAAGCACAGCGCGACTCGCTCTTATTCAACCCTGGCGCTGCTGGAGATATTTATTCAGAATCGGAAACTCGGCAACTCGTTCCTGCAACCACGCCACCGCCCGCGCCGTGATTTCTTTTTCCTGCTCCAATTGAATTGAACCGATCAACACCCGCGAGCGCAAAAAGACGAAATAAGTGTCGAGGGTGTCGCAAAGGCAATAATCGTTGATCTCTTGCAATTGGCCGGCCTTGTACATGGGGTAGACATCGTTGCCGGTTGTGCCCATTTTTCCAGGCAGGCCGATTTTTTTCGCCAACAGATTTAACCCCCCTACCATCTTGCACGCCCCCTGATTGGTCATCAGGTCGAACAAGTCAATATTTGTCGAGCGGTAGCGGTTGCGCTTGTCGGAGGCGAAATATTTTTCGCACGAGATGCCATGCTCGAAAGCAGCCAGCTCCAGCAAAGGCAAGTCGAATCCCCGGCCGTTGAAAGTGACCAGGCTGGCCCGGTTGAATTTTTCAATCCCCAGCCAGAAGAGTTTCACCATTTCCACGGTGCGAAAAGAGGGTGCATCGAGACAGTGCAGAGCCATGGGCAACAAGTCTTTGGAGACCCTTAGGACGGAGATGGCCACCGGTTTTTGAAAAGTGATCGGGAGAAAATCGGAGCCGGTGAAACTGTGCGCCTTCTCTTCCTTTTGCGCCCTTTCAATGGCTTCCTCGGGTGTCAGGTTTTCCTCAGGGTATTTCACCCGCGCCACCAGCAACCCGTCGGGAATGCTTTCGGTGTCGAAGACAATGTAGCGGGTGTCCTCGATGTCCTTGATGGAAGGAGTCGTTTTCACCTCCGCCGCGATCCGGGTGGAAGCATCCATGGATGGGTTTTCCTCAACGGGCTAAAGGAAATCATGGCAAGGGAATAGGGCCGAGTCAAGTAAGTGCTTTGACCCATTGGGCCTTGGTGCGCCGGGCTTGGCTTTTTCCCTCCCCGGGAACGCCAGGCTCCAGACGGATCGTGCTTGGGCGCTCCAGCGGCCGGCCGCGGAAGGCGGAGCAGTTATAAATGAACTGACACCATTTATTTTCCAGGTTCGACGCTCAGGGGCTGTGTCTCCGCGCCAATTCATTTTGCCGACAGGACTTCCATTTTCACCTGGCCCATGACGCGGATGACCGGCAGGAGCGGGGCCAAGGTCTGCTGATTATGCCAGTTGTGGTGGGCGATTTTCACATGGCCTGGGCCGACCACGCCTTCGCCCAAGGTAGCGTCGAGACCGATCCAGGCTCCGTCCGCGAAGACTTCCGTCCACATATGAAAACCCATGAGCGGCTTGCGGCTCTGGCGGTCCTCGACATAAACGAGGCCGATGGCGGTGCGGGCGGGCACGCCGGCGGCGCGGCACATGGCCGCCATCAGCATGGCGTGTTGACGGCAATCGCCGCGCAACGACTTCGCCACCTGCGCCGCCGTGGCAAAGCCGATGTCGCTGGCGCCGGTCATCTTGTCGGAAACAAACTTCTCGATCTTGCGGGCCTTCTCCAGCGGATTGGTGGATGCGCCGACTGCCATGGCCGCCAGTTTCTTCACCTCGGCATCTTCACTGTCGAGAAAGAAGCTGGCCTCCAGGTTTTCCTTGGGTGCGTCGTCGTCCTTCACGCCGGTGTTTCCCGCCACGGTCAGTTCAAACCAGCCGTCCTCTTGTTTCTTGATCTTTTGCCTGCCGTCATTGACAAAGGCGGCCGCCCCGTCCTCGCCCTTCACTTGAAAGCGGTAGACCACTTCCTCCCGCTTGTGGATGTTTGCCACGCGCCTATCCAGGGCGATCATGGTATTGATGCCGATGTCGGGCAGGAGGGCCAGGTCGCCATCCATCTTTTTCGCGAACTCTTCAGAAGTTTTGTAAAGCGTGATGGCGCCCATGCCGGGCATTTCCGTTCGCGTGCGCTTGACGGTAAAGGAATCATCGACCCAGCTAACCATCTTGGGCAGTTGCAAGGGATTGCCAAAGATCACCACCTTTTCAGATTCCACTTCCATCCTTTTCAGATTGCCCTTCGCTTGCACCGGTTTCAACGGGTTCTTGGGATTGCTGGTCAGGATATCGACCTCCTCTTCAGGAAAGAGCTGGACTTTTAATTGAATCACCTGCAGCAGATTGGGCTCGAAACTAGAAACCTGATAAGTTCCGCCCGCCTTAAGGTTCAAGAGCCTGGGCATCTGTTCTTGCTGGTAGGGGCCGACAGCCTTGTCGTTCCAGGGCAGGGGCCGGGGTTCGGCAACACCGGGAATCTTCAGCCACAGTTTGCCGTCCTTGACCTCGCCCGACGATTCCGCCTTGCCCTGGTCGAGGTGTTGAATCACGCGGAAACTGTCGATCTTTCCCTCGGCGTTTTCCACGGTAACTGAATCCATTCGCATGGTGACGACCGATTTGTACCTGCGCAAGGAGAGGTGCATTTCCACGGTGGAGGAGAAAAAGGTCTTGCCGTCCCTGGTGAACTCTCTCACTTGCGTGTGGAAGTGGCCGCAACGGGCGCCCTCCAAATAGGCGGCATCCCAACTATCCTGGATCACCTTTCCCACGGGCGCTTGCGCCGACAGGGAAGTGATCACCATCAAGGCGCAAAACAGCGTGAAAAAAAGTTTTCTCATGAAGGCACCATGTTGTAACAAAGGTTAGTCTCGCAGCTTGATGGAAACATACTTGGTTTCGAGGTAGGCTTCCAGCCCTTCGTGGCCAAGTTCGCGCCCGAGCCCGCTTTCCTTCATGCCCCCGAAGGGGCATTGTGGCGTGGCCGGCACGGGGTCGTTCACGCCGATGATTCCCGCCTCCAGCCCCTCGGCCATCTTCATCGTAGTCGTCAAGTCGTTGGTGAAGACATAGGCGGCCAGTCCGTAAGGGGTGTTGTTGGCGGCGGCGATGACTTCGTCGATTTTGTTGAAATCGAGAATGGGCATGACGGGGGCGAACGGTTCCTCGTTGAGAATCCTGCAGGAACTGTTCAGAGATGAAATCACGGTGGGCTCGAAGAAGTAGCCGCGCTCGAAGCGCTCGGAGCGTTTTCCCCCGGTGAGAAGTTTGGCCCCGCGGGCGCAGGCGTCGCTGACCAAATCTTGCGTGTGGATCAGGGCTTTTTTCTCGAACATGGGGCCGACATCCACGCCGGCATCGAGCCCGTTGCCCAGTTTCAACCCCTTGGCGAACTCCACCGCCGCCTCGGTAAATTTCTTTGCCACATCCTGGTGCACGAAAAACCGGCTGGGCGAGATGCAGACCTGGCCGTTGTTGCGAAACTTCCCGGTCACCGCCAGCTTGGCGCCCACTTCCGGGTCGGCGTCGGGGAAGACGATGAACGGCGCGTGCCCGCCCAGTTCCAAACTCAAACGCTTCACCTGGTCGGCGCTGGCCCGCAGCAATTGCTTTCCCACCGCAGTCGAGCCGGTGAAGCTGACTTTTCTGCAAATGCGGTTTTCCATGAACTCGGCAGCCATTTCCTCGCCTGGCCCGATCACCAAGTTGGCCACCCCCGGTGGGAGACCGGCATCGATCAGGCATTCAAAAATGTGGATGAGTGAACGCGGCGTCTGGCTGGCAGGTCGGCTGACCACGGTGCAGCCGGCAGCGAGAGCGGGCGCCAGTTTCCTGACCCCTAAAGTAATGGGGAAATTCCACGGACTGATCGCCGCCACCACCCCCACGGGATGCTTCAAGGTCAGGTGGCGCTTGCCGGCCACCGCCGGGGGAATCACCTGCCCGTAGGCGCGTTTGCCTTCCTCGGCAAACCATTCAAAGGTGTCGGCGGAATGCATGACCTCGGCGCGGGCCTCGACCACCGTCTTGCCCTGTTCCATGGTCATGGTGCGTGCGATGGCGTCAGCGCGTTCGCGCATGAGGTCGGCAGTTTTCTTCAGGATCTTGGCGCGGTCCCAGGCCGTCAGTTTTTGCCAGGCGGGCATGGCCTTGGCCGCTGCTTCCAAGGCCCGCCGAGTTTCCAAGCGCGAACCATAGGCCACCGACCAAAGCGCTTCCTCTGTCGCCGGATTGATCACCTCGATGGTTTTGCCGGAATCGGCGTTACACCATTGGCCATCGATATACAACTTTCCTTGAAATGCCGCGCTGGTTGCAATGGTCATGGCTGTTCCTCGTGAAGGTTCTTCGGAATGATTGTCATTCTATTGGGGCATGGGCAGGAAGTCCGGGTTGGGCAAGGGTAACCAGTAGTTTGCAAGGCCAGGCCGGGCGCCTGCCCCGACTTTTTCACCCTCTCCCCGCTGCCAAGCAGTGGGGGAGACTGAGAAGCAGGTTGGCTCGACGGACGGGTCTTTTTCCTCTTTCCTTGGAACCTTGCGCCCCGGGCTCGTAGACCTAATCCGGAAACTTTTGCAAGCGCAGGGTATCCCAGTCGGTGAAGATCTCCTCGGCCAGGATGGATGGCGGTGCGGTGGGGTCTGCTTCCACCTGAATAAGCTGGGAAAATTCCACTCCCTCGACGAAGAGAACGACGCGGTATTGTCCGGGGGAAACGGGTCTTCCGGGTGTGAACCCGCCGAGTCCAAAACCGCCGCCGCCCATTGGTCTGCCGCCTTGCCTTGCGCCACCCCCCTGCCCAGGGGCGGAATTGCGCATGGTGTCCCAAGTAATGGGGTGTAGGCCAGCCTCTTTATTAGCGGGCAGGGTGCGAATAACATCGCCCTCAATATCGAAGACTTTGAGTTCCACCTTGGCGGCTTCTTTAGGGAGATAATAGAAGAGGGGAGCGCCGCGGGCGGGATTGGCGGCGACAAACTTGCGGTTGGTGCCTCCGCGGTTCGGCTGCGGTCTCCAGCGAATGGAAGCGGCGGGCTTAAACAGCACCGGTTGTCCGACAAAGGTTTCACCCTTTACCTGCCTTAAGGCGGTGACATCGAGCGCCCACAAACTGCGGCCGTGGGTGGCCAATACGATGTCGCCAATCACGGGGTGCTGCGCCACTTCATGGACGGCAACGGTGGGAAGGATCATCTTGGTCCATTGCCCGCCGCGGTCGAGGGAAAGGAAGAAGGAAAACTCGGTGCCGCAGTAGAGCAGGTTTTCATTTTTCTGATCCTCGCGCAGACAGCGGGTAGAGCCCACGGGAAGGTTGTTGCGCAGCGGCTTGAAGGTTTTACCGAAATCTTCGGTAATGAAAATGTAGGGGTTGTCGTCGTCGGAGCGGTGTGCGTCAATGGCGACATAAGCCCGCCCCTCGGCAAAGCGTGAAGCCTCGATGGTGGCGATCCACAGAGGATTTTTTAGGCCCAGGTTTTTGGTGACATTAGTCCAATCCTTGCCACCGTTGGTCGTGACCCAGAGTGCGCCGTCGTCGGTGCCGGCCCAAAGGACATCGGGGTTTCGCGGTGATTCCGCCAGGGCGCTCATGCTGCCGCGCTTGGTCAGTGTCAGGTCGGGCGAGATGGGCCTGAGGTCATCGCCATGGTTGAGTGAGCGCATGACAAACTGCGATCCGCAGTAAAAGATTTTGGAATTGTGCTTGGAAAGGAAATAAGGGGTGTTCCAGTTGTAGCGGAAGGAAGGCTGCCCTGGTTTTCGCTGGGCGCGAATGGAGGAGATCTGCCCGGTCTTGAGATTCCGTCGGCCCATGTTGCCGTTCTGGCTGGTGAAGAAAATGAGGTCGGCGTCGTTGGGGTCGAATCTGCAAGTGTAGCCATCGCCTCCTGCGACGGAGATCCAATCTTCATTGATGGCGCCGCCCTGGAGGGAAATCCCCGGTCCGGACCACGAACCGTTATCCTGCAATCCCCCCGCGACCATGTAAGGCAGCTTGGGTGAAATATCGACATGGTAGAACTGGCCAATGGCCGAGGTGTTGAAATGATCCCAGTTGGCGCCAGTATCGTAGGTCTGATAGGCTCCGCCGTCGGTGCCGATGATCATGTGCCTGCCGTCGGTGGGAGAAATCCACATGGCGTGCCCGTCGGCGTGCACCTGGCGGCCGAAAGAGGAGTTAAAGCTGGCGCCGCCATCGGAAGAACCGTGCTGGGAAACGCCAAGGACATAGATCTTCTTGTCGTCGGAGGGATCGACGCGTACGACGGAAAAGTACATGGGCCTGGGATTGATGCTGTTGATGCGCACCCAGGACTCGCCGGCATCATCGGAGCGGTAGACGCCGCCGAATTCGTGCCCGTTGCCGCCCTGGCTATCCTGGATGTTCATGTTTTGTCCGCCGAGGTCTACGGCGTTGGGCCTGATCCTGTTGGCGCCGCCCGGACGCGCCTCCAGAGAAACCGTAACGACCTTGGTTTCCTTGCCGCGCTGGATGGCCAGCTTCATCTTGTCGTCGGGTTTCTTGGGTTGCAGGATGTCGATGAATTCCTGGTAGGAGGAAATCTTCTTGCCGTCGATCTCGGTGATGACATCGTCATTTAGCAAACCGGCCTTTTCGCCCGGACCTTCATCGGTGACGCGGGTAATCTTGGCGCCGTTGCTGGCGTCTTCGCCAAAGACGCCCATGTAAGCATCGGAAGGAGCGCGTCCGCCACCCTTGGTAAAGCCGCCTCCTCCCCCGCCCTTGGTTCCGGCGCCACCCTTGCCTTGTCCCTTGCGTTCGGGCCGGTCGGAAAGGTTCACTTCCATCGTCTTGGTTTGGCCATTGCGGTTGACTTGCAAGGAAATCTTGTCGCCCGCTTTCTTGTTTCGAATGGCCTCGACCACTTCCTTAAATTCCTTCACGGGCTTATCGCCGACGGCGGTTACGACATCCCCAGGCTGAATTCCGGCCTTGGCCGCCGGGCTGTTGGGTGAAACCTGGAAGATCTTGGCCAGGCCGTTGGCCTGGTCCTTGGCCGCCGCCCCGAGATAGGTGGTGATGGGGGGCAGGCCCTTGCCAAAATTCTCGGCATCGATGATGGCGAAAACGATGTTGGGGTTCTTGCGATACCAGTCGAGGCCAATGCGGCCGACATTGCCTGAGGGGAGCCCGTTAGTAAGTTTCTTCCAATTGGCGCCGCCATTGATGGTTTTCCAGATGCCGCTTCCCGGCCCCCAGCGCACGATCGGGTCATAGCCGTCGATGCCCTCGGGCTTCTTGACTTCCCCTGGCCAACTGTCGAACTGATCGCGCATGTGTTCCCATGTGGCCACGAGAAGCGTATCGGCTTCGGTGGGATGCATGGCCATGTCGATGACACCGGTGCGGTCATTGACAAAGTGAACTTTGTTCCAGGTGGCGCCGCCATCGGTGGTTTTAAAAACCCCGCGTTCGTTGCTAGCGCCGTACAGGCGGCCCATGGCGCCTGCGTAAACGATGTTCGGGTTGGTGGGGTGAATGAGAATCTTGCCGAACTGGAAAGCGCCCTTAAGCCCCATGTTCTTCCAAGAGGCGCCGCCATCCGTCGACTTGTAAATCCCGTCGCCATAAGAGACCGAGTTGCGCGGGTTGGCTTCACCTGTGCCAATCCAGACGACGTTCTTGTCGGAGGGCGCCACGCAGACATCGCCAATGGAAACGGTGGCGGATTTGTCAAATTGATGCTCGAAAGTAATGCCGTTGTTGTTGGTCTTGAGCAACCCACCGGAAGCGGTGGCGATCCAGAAAGTGCTGGGGTCTTTTTCAAAAACAGAAATGGCGGTGATGCGCCCGCCCATGTTGGCCGGACCAAGCGGGCGGAAAGGGAAAACTTTGGCCCAGGCATCAGGCAGCTTGGCAGGCGCCAGCACTTTAGCCTTTTCTTGACCCTTCTCTTTCCCTGGTTGAGTGTTTTTTTTTGTCTCTTGCTTCTTGGCCTCTTCCTTGACCGGAGGTTGCTCCGCCTGAGAAGTCTTTCCTTTCTTGCGGATGATCTGAGCATCGGCGTCGAGGCTGGGCAAGGTCAGCAAGGCCAGCAGGAGAAAAAGTGGAAGAAATGCCCATCTGGAAAAATGCCTGTTCATGTTAAATTCCCGTTTCAGTTCCCAATTGAACCATTCCAAGTGTGCGTGGTGGCTTGGCACCAAGTATTTTGCCCCGGACAGAAATGGATTGCAAATGGATTAGGGACGCCTTTTTCAGGTATTCTGCCAGGCCGGACCATGGCCTCTCCTGGGAAGACTTGAGAATCACCGCATGGCGGTGATTACTTCGCCCGATTCTGGATTCCGGTGAACTGCGCTGATGGTGGCGGCGGCGCCGAACTTGGCCTGCAACCCGGTCACTTGCAAATTCTTGAGTGCAGTCTCGCCATAACTTTTTTCCAGATCGACTTCCAGCCCGCCCTCGGTGTGAACCCGCCCCGCGGCCACCGCCTTGGCTAAACTCTCCCCCTGGCCAATTTGGAACAGCACCTCGAAAAGAGAGTTGGGAATGCGCCTGCCCCCCCGGCCGCCAAGCGCCGCCACCGCTTTTCCTTCTTGCACCACAACCGTTGGGCACATGTTGTTCAACGGTCGCTTTCTCGGCCCGGGAGAATTGGCATGCCCCGGGCGGATTTCAAAACGAGACATGCCATGGCCCAAGGTCAAACCAAGTTCCGGGACAGTAACCTGCGCTCCAAAGGCTCCTCCATGGGTCAAAGTCAGGGCGGCAAGGTTGCCATGGCGGTCGGCGGCGCTCAGGTTGATGGTGCCGGTTTGCGAAGGAGCGCTCCGTGCCGCTGGCAAACATTCCCCCAGCTTGACCGCCTGCAGCACCTTCTCGCGGCATTGGCCCAGATATTCAGGCGACAGCAGCCGTTCCGCCGGGCCTTTTTCCAGCCCCGTGTCCCCCAGGTGTTCCAGCCGGTCGCGCCAGGCCAGACGCATCGCTTCCACCCTGGCAAAGAGGTGCGCGCCCCAGGCGACTTTTCCCCATTCGATCCCTTTAAGTATCCCCAAAACCTGCAATGCGGAGATCCCGCCAGCGGTGACCGGCGCGGTGTAAAACTCTTTCCCGCGAAAGTTCATCCTTAGCGGCGCAACCTCCAGAGCTTGATAATTCTTGAGGTCGTCCTCGGTGAGAATGCCGCCGTTTTCCTTCATGGCCCTGGCCAGTAATCGCGCCGGTCCTCCCTGGTAAAAAGGGTGCGAGGAGTTTTCCTTTGCCATCAGTGCGAGAAGTTTTCCCAGGGCTGGGTTCTTGAAGAGGGAATTGGGGGCAAGGGCATTTCCTTGAGGATAATAAAGGCTGGCGGAGCCCGGGTCCTTTGCCATTCTGCCCTGGGCTGTTTTGATGGCCGCCGCCACTCCCGGGCCAAGGGAGAATCCTTCTTCACACAAAGTAATGGCCGGCTGCAAAACCTTTTTGAAAGTGAAGGTGCCGAACTTGTTGACGGCCCGGTCGAGACCGGCGGGAATGCCCGGCACCCCCACCGCCAACCAGCCGTACATATGCCTGGCCAGTTGCGCTTCATTGTTCTGCAGGAACATGGCGGGGTGGGCGGCCTTTGGCGCGGCGGAATTGAAATCGAGGCAGGTGATTTTTTTGCCGCCGTCCACCGCCAAGATCAGGTGCCCGCCGTAACCGCCAAACCCGCACATATGAGGAGTCGCCACTGCGGAGGCCGCTGCCGCGCTGACGATGGCGTCGACGACATTGCCCCCGTCGGCGAACATTTGCTTCCCCGCCTTGACGCCGTGCGGCTCGCCCACGATCCCTTCTTGAACGACTTGGGTCGGCAAGGCCGCCAGGGAAACAGCCAGGAATTGGCGGCGGTTGAGTTCTGCGTGCATAGTGGCCTCCGCCACCATGTTCCGGCATCGTGATGGAAATTGCAAGAATGTGCCGGGAGACAACTTGAGCAAAACTACCCTTTGCGCGGTTTTTTAATCCAACGGAAACGGGAGTACCGTCAAGGAACCAACAAAGTTCCTCACCGGAAAACAGGCAAGGAGAGGAAGAATCGGCAAAGCAGGACTTACTGGAAGGAAACCCGGAAGAGTGGAAAGGTGAAGGCAGTCTGGCCATGCAGGCGCAAAAGGCTTTCTTCCGAATGAAATAGCCGAAGGCATCACGGCTTGCGTTAAGGAACCTGGAATGCAACCAGGGGAAGGCAAGGTCGCCATGGCTTCCTCGAGGCAACCCATGGGATTTTCCCGCGCGCTGGCGTTGGCGGCACTTTTTCAGGGCGCTCTGGCCTTTGGCCAAGAAGCCAAACCGGTGGCCACCACTGCTGGAAACCTGCCTTCCTCCCTGACGCCCAACCGCTACTGGAACCTGCGCCTGACCCCGATCACGGAAGTGGTGAAAAAAACGCGGGGCGCGGTGGTTAACATCCACAGCGAACGGCCGCCGTCCACCGAGGATTTTTCGGTTCTCGGTGGTGCCAAAAACAACATCAACGGCATGGGCACCGGCATCGTCATTGATTCGCGCGGGTACATCATCACCAACAATCATGTGGTCGAGGATGTGACGCTGTTAAAAACCCGGCTGAGCGACGGCACCACTTATGCCGCGCAAGTGCTGGCCCGCGATCCGGAACACGATCTGGCCTTGTTGAAAATCGAAACCAGGAAGCCGCTGCAGGTCATCCATCTGGGAACGGCTTCCGACCTGATGACGGGTGAAACCGTGGTCGCCATGGGCAACGCCTTCGGCTACGAACACACGGTAACGGTGGGAGTGGTCAGCGCCACGCGCCGGGATGTCAGTTTGAACAAAGAGATGGCTTACAAGGGGCTGATTCAAACGGATGCCAGCATCAACCCAGGAAATTCCGGCGGGCCGCTCTTGAACATTCACGGAGAACTGGTGGGGGTCAATGTGGCGATCCGCGCCGGGGCCCAGGGGATCGGCTTCGCCATCCCTGTCGATACCATGGTGCGCGTGGCGGCGGACCTTTTGGGTTCTAAACGCGGCGGCGTGCGTCATGGAATTGGCATTCGCAATGAAGTGCGGACAGAAGGTGTTGAGGGAGTTCGTCGGGCGGCCTGGGTGGATGTGGTTGAGGGCGCCGCCGCCAAGTGTGGAATTCAGCGCGGCGATGAGATTCTTGCCGTGGGCAATTTTCCCGTGGCTTCCAGCCTGGATCTGGAAAGGGCTCTGCTCGACCGCGCCCCCGGGGACAAGCTTGAAGTTCGCCTGCGCCGCGATGGCCTCGAGCAGAAAAAGGAAATCACGCTCGACCCGGGTCGTCCGGAGCCGTCGTTGGCGGAACTCGTTTGGCGCCGCTTCGGGTTAAAGGCCCAGGGCGTGGGCGCCGACCTGGTCAGCAAGGCCAATTCGCAGTTGCATGGAGGAATGCTGATCCTGGAGGTCCGGCCGGAAAGCATCGCCTCTCGCGCAGGCTTTCAAAAAGGAGACATTCTCGTCGGCCTGCACCAGTGGGAAATGATCTCGCTGGACAACATCGCTTTTGTGCTGAACCACCCGGAACTGCCCAGTTTTCAGCCGGTGCGTTTCTTTCTCATCCGCGCTGGCACGGTGCAACGCGGCTCCCTGGCGCACATTGATTAGCCCTTCACCCAGCAAATTTTTTTGCTCAAGCACAAACCGCCCTCTTTTACTACAACTCCTTCAGTTCCAATCGCCGGAGAGGATCCAGGCGGCCCAGTAGCGCGGAGGCAGGCGGGTGGCCGAGACGGGATTGTCCGCATCCTTAACTACCACCGGTTCATCTTCGACACCGC
>SHZZ01000078.1 GCA_009692005.1 Gemmataceae bacterium
ACTGCCGGCGGAAACTTTACCCCTGGGGGTGAATTCACCCTGACCGCCTACATTTCCGGCCATTCCAGCAGCGATCAATTAACTTTGGCCCTTCCTCCCGGGTTTACTTTGATCGATGGGAAAGTGGAAACGCCGTTGCGTGATTCCACTTCCAGACAGGCCATTACCTGGAAAGTCAAAGCGCCGACAAAGGAAACCGATGGCCTGTTCAGCGCCACCACCACCCGCAAAATCAAGCAGAGTTTGAACATCCGCATCAGGAAAGTCACCGCCAGCGGAATCTTCGGCTAAGGGGAGTTCGCTTTGTCACAGCGCCTATTTGCCATTTATTGCGCCCTGGTTGGGGGGTTGTTCGCTTACCTGGGCTGGGCCCTGGGGTTGGGTGTCACGCGAGAAGGAATTCTGCGCACAGCGCACAAAGGCGCCCTGGTGGGTTTCACCCTGGCGGCAGGATTAAGCATTTTAGATTCCATATGGAACACCCGGGCCAAAGGGCCATTGATGCTTCACGCGGCTGCGGGCGCCTTTCTCGGCGGAACCGGGGGGTTTATTGGCGGAGCCTCCGGTGAAATACTTTTCAAATTCCATTTCTCCCTCCTTCTCCTAGGCTGGTCCATTACCGGGCTGTTCATTGGCTTTTCCCTGGTTGGCCTCGACTTGCTCCTGAGCGTGGACGACCCGGATAAATTCCTCGCCAGCAAAAAAAAGTTAATTAAATGCCTGGCGGGCGGGGGGATAGGGGGAACCCTGGGCGGAATGCTATTTGTCCTGGTGGCCTTTCTTTATGGAAAAATATACGGTCAAGGCTTGTACTGGGCCCCTGCGGCCCTGGGCTTTTCCGCCCTGGGGATTTCCATTGGGTTGTTCATCGGCCTGGCACAGGTTCTTTTAAAAGATGCCTGGATCAAGGTGGAAAACGGCCGGTGGAAGGGGAAAGAAATCCTCCTGACCCAGGCAATCACGATAATCGGACGGGCAGAAGGCTGCAACTTGGGGCTGTTTGGCGACCCGAATGTGGCGGGTCAACACGCGGCGATCAGCAAAAACGAAAAGGCCTTTTTCGTTGAAGACCTGGGCAGCCGCGATGGCACTTTTGTCAATAAAAAGCGCATTTCAGAAGCCACCCAGTTGCAAACCGAAGACCTTATCCAGGTGGGCGGCACCCGGGTCAGGTTTCTTGAAGTCACCAAGGATTGAAGAACGGGTGGGTGAACCCACTCACGGGGTGAACCCGGGAACGCCAGGCTCCAGCCTGGCAAGATGGAGAAGCCGCGCTCTCTGCCCGGCGATCCCAGGGAAAATAAATCACCCTTGGACGCGCCAGCGGCCTTGGCCCCTTACATTTACTTGCCATTAGCATAAGCGGCGTAGGCTTCCGCAACGCCACCGGCCTTGGCATCGCCTTCATGGACAAAGAGTGCGAAGCCGAGCTTCAAACTGCTGCCCTTGGAAATTTTCACCAGGTTGGAATTGCCCTTCATGGAAGGGAATCCAGATTTTTCCCGGCCAAAGGGGTTGGCTGACATCAGGCCGTAACCGCGGCTGTGCCAGCAGCTTTTTTGGCTATTTTTACCATCTGTTAAAATAGCTATACCCGCCGTGCCCTGGTCGCAGGGGCCGGAATAATCGCACCAGGCAGCCGGTTTGCCCCAGATTTCCTTTTCCCCTTGCTTCCCCTCTGAAGTGGTCATTACGCCGCCCTTTTTCTCCTTTTCCGTCAGGGAATCGCGAACGCGGATGCCAAAACTTCCTTCCTTGGTATCGCCAAAAGTGATGGGGAAATGCGCGGCAATCAATTCGCAATCGACGGCAATCAAATAGCCGTTCCCGCTGGCCCTAAGGGTAAGTGTTCTCTTTTCATCGAGAATTTGAGTGCCGTCGTGAGCCCGCCATTCGTTGCGGGTGGAAACCGAGGGGACCCCGCCATTTAAAATAACTTTACCCACTTCAACACAGACGATTTTCCCGAAATTCCCCTCCTCGCTCCAGAAATCGACTCCTTCCACTCCTTTTTTCTTGGGTAGTTCCAAGCCTTCAGCAATGACATCCCCATGGCAGAACCAGGCCGACTTTTGGTGCTTGTGATCCTTGGTTTCGGGGGAATCGGGCAGCATCGGCCAGTCGCGAGTCACCCGGTTACCTTTCGTGGTAACGATGGGCCAGAAATAAGGCTTGGCCACTTGCGGGCCGTGGCGGTAGGAGGTCACAACTTTGCCGCCCACTTTGAAATCGAGTTTCCCATCCCCGGGAATAATGGCGATTTCCTGGGAATGCAGCCAACCGGTGCAAAAGAGCCAGGCCCCCGCCAGGGAGCAACAAAGAAGCGTGCGAGAAAGTGTCCCCATGATAATTCACCCTTGGCCTTGGTTGTAAAATCTAAGTTGAAGTATCCTAGCTGCTGGCGGATTCGAGGAAAAGGAAAAAGACCCTTGGCCCGCCTTGTAAGAACGAGTAACTTGAAGCGTTGATATTCTGGGTTTTAACCACTTATTTATTCTTTGGAGCAGGTTCCATGATCCGCGCCACCCTGCAATTCTCACTGGTGATTAGCCTGGGCTTTCTTGCAGCAATCAAGATCCAAGGGCAACCGGGAGAAGGAAAACCCCACGGCATCGTCTTGCGCGTGCAATCTATCCAGCAATTGGTGCAAAACACCCTTTTTCTTTTGGAGTCCATGGGGAAATTGGAGGAGGGGCGGCAGATTGAGAATGTTTTGAAGCTGATGATCGGGACCAAGGGTCTGGAGGGGATTCATACCGAGAAGCCCCTGGGACTTTATGGCCAAATCGGCGCCAACATTTTTGACAGCGACCTGGTTGGATTGATCCCCATTGCTGACCAGCCCACCTTCCTGGCGCTGTTGGACAAGCTGAATTTGAAAGCCAAAAAGGGAAAGGGCGAAGTCTACAGCATGGAAATTCCCAATTTTCCCTTTCCCCTTTTTTTCCGCTTCCAAGACGGTTACCTCTTGATCACCGTGCGGACGGAACAGGGGATCAAGGAGGGAAAGGGCGGACCAAAGGACTTTTTCATAGGGGGAAAAGGTAATGTCATTTTCTTCGAGTTAAATGTGGCCAGCCTGCCTGAGGATCTGGCGAAAAACCTGGTGCCGCAAATTGAGCTGCAATTAGTGGAAGAGAAAAACCGCAAAGTGCCCGGAGAAACTCCTGCCCAGGAGAAGTTTCGCCAGGACATGAGCGAATTCTTTTTGCAATCGATTGTGCAATTATTTACGCAGGGGGAGCGGGTAAGTTTGGCTTTGGACCTGGATCGAAAAACAGGGGACATTGATGTTTCCATGTCGTTGTCGGGGAAAAAAGACAGCGACTTGGCCAAATCTATTGACAAAATGGGAAGCTTGCCTAGCTTGGGGGCTTCCCTCAAAGGCAAAAACTCCGTCTTCCACTTCGGCACCACCCTCCAATTGCCCGACTATTTGAAAAACGACTTTTTGGCCAACTTCCTGGAAACGCTTCAGGGGGACTTGGCCAAGGAGAAAGACGCGGGGAGGAAGGCGCTCATGGAAAAATTCTTGAAGGCCGTGACGCCATCCGTGGCCGCAGGCGCCATCGACCTGGGCCTCGATGTGCGGGCAGAACAGAACGGCAAGTTCAGTTTCGTGGCCGGGTTAAAAGTGGCAAATGGCAAAGGTCTGGAAGAGGTCCTGAGGCAGATGCATAAGGCCTTGCCCCCCATGGAGCAGAAGAATATGCAATTGGATGCCTTTCCCCTTAAAAATGGGACCATGGCTCATAAGCTGCTGGTGCCGGTGCCCCCCATGGATGTGCCCCTTTTTGGCAGCGGGCCCCTTTTCCTGGCCATTCTGGATAACAAGGTTTTGCTATCAGGGGGAGCTAACGGCAAAGAAGCGCTGGAGGAAGTTGCTGCCAGGCCATTGGGGAAAAGCCAGGCGCTGGAATTCTCCATGGCTTTAAACGCAGGCGCGCCCCTCCTGGCCAAGGGAATTGCCAACGCGGAATCGCTGGCGCAAAAGGCGTTTGCCAAATCTCCCAAGGCAGACACCTGGGAGATCAAGGCCTCGGGGGGTAAGGAATTATCCCTGAAAATGAACCTGAAGTCCCCGGTTTTGAAGTTCATGAGCCTGTCAGGCGGGGGCAAGAAATAGTGCAGAAAAGGGTATCAGAACCCTTTTTGGCAGCCAGCCCATTTCATAGATTGACCCAAGAGGAAGTGGGAAAGTCCCCGGATGGATCAGGTTGGTTTTCCTTCCCATGGGATTCGGCCCGGCGTCGCCAAGCCGAGGCCAAGGATCCCAGCTAAATGGAATTGATAACAAGGAGTGGCCAGAGCCTTTCCTTTCCGGGAAGGCGGGCTGGATTAGTTTTTCGTTTTTTGGTTCGATGAGAAACTTTGAGTAATGGCGGGTCGGCACGGGACGAGGAAACCCCCAGCAAGGCTAGCCAGGCGGTTTTAACACAGGTCAGGAAAAGGTTTATCATGCTGGATAAAATCAGAAACATTGGAATTATTGCCCATGTCGACGCCGGGAAGACAACAACCACCGAGCGCATACTTTATTTCAGCGGCACCAAGCACAAGGTCGGGAATGTCGATTCAGGCGACACCACCACCGACTTCGATCCGCTGGAGCGTCAAAAAGGGATCACCATAAATTCTGCCGCCGTCTCCGTCGATTGGGGCGAAAACACCATCAACATCATTGACACGCCAGGCCATGTGGATTTCACAGCAGAAGTAGAGCGTTCGCTGCGCGTGCTGGATGGCGGGGTTTGTGTTTTCTGCGCCGTGGGCGGCGTAGAAGTGCAATCGGAAACGGTGTGGTACCAGGCCAACAAATACCGCGTGCCGCGCCTGGCCTATGTCAACAAACTCGACCGCACCGGAGCCGACTTCTTTGATTGCGTTGCCCAAATGGTGGAAAAGCTCAGCGCCAAGCCAGCCATTCTGACCTTGCCAGTCGGCGTGTACACCGAATTCAAGGGCATCATCGATTTGGTCAGGATGAAGTTCGTTCTCCGCGACTCCAGCGACCGCACCAACACCAAGTTTGAACTGGTGGAAATTCCCGAATCCCACCTGGAGGAGGCGAAAGAGTACCGGCACAAGCTGCTGGATGTGGCCTCCTTGGCTAACGACGAGGTCGCCGAACTGGTCCTCGACGAGAAGGAAATTCCCGAGGCGCTATTGAAAAAAGCGCTTCGAGACGGGACCTTAAATAGCCTATTCACCCCGGTGATGTGCGGGTCGTCCAAGACTTTCCATGGGGTGCAACAGCTTCTCGACGCAGTCATCGACTACCTGCCTTCCCCCGTAGACCGCCCACCGGTGGAGGGGCAGGTTCCCAAGTCGAAGGAAAAGGTAATGCGCAAGCCGGAGTCCAAGGAGCCGTTTTCTGGCCTGGCCTTCAAGACCGTGGCCGACAGCACCGGTGACCTGGTCTATGTGCGGGTCTATTCCGGCGAGTTAAAACCAGGCGACACCGTCATCAACACCACCAACACCAAGCAAGAACGCATTGGCCGAATCTACCGCATGATGGGCAACAAGCGGGAAGAAAAAGAAGTGGCCGGCCCGGGCGACATCGTGGCCATCATCGGGCTCAAGCAAACCTTCACAGGCAACACCCTGTGCATTCCGGAAAAGCCCATCGCGCTGGAATCGATCATTTTCCCCAAACCCGTGATCAGCCAGTGCTTGATTCCTGATAAAACCACGGATGAAACGAAGCTGGCGGACGCCCTCGGTCGGCTGGTGCGCGACGACCCCACTTTAAAGGCTCACACCGACCCAGAGACAAGCCAGCTAATTCTCTCCGGAATGGGTGAACTGCATTTGGAAGTTTCCGTCGAAAAGCTGCATCGTTTCCCCGGCGTGAAGGTATCCGTGGGCAAGCCGATGGTGGCTTACCGTCAGACCTTGGCCAGGGCAATCAGCCAGGAAACCCGGTATATCAAGCAGTCGGGCGGGCGCGGCAAGTATGCTGTCATCACCGTTGAATACAAGCCTCTCACACCCAAGGATTCCGAAGAGTGGGCCAAGGTGATGGAAGATGACGGGGATAAGCCCGATCCCAACAACATTTATTTTGAAGATGCCATTTTCGGCGGGGTGATTCCCAAGGAATACATTCCTTCGGTCGAGGCGGGCATTCGCCAGGGCACCGTCAAGGGCGCCAAATATGGTTTCCAGTGCGTGGACATCGAGGGCAAATTGGTGGACGGCAAGTACCACGATGTCGACTCTTCGCAGGACGCCTTCCGCCTGGCGGGGTGGGAAAACTTCCGTGATGCCCAGGTAACCGCGGGAATTGTCCTTCTGGAGCCAATTATGAAAGTGGCCGTGGTCGCCCCCGATAGGTATATGGGCGCGCTCACCGGCGACATCAGCCGCCGCCGGGGACTAATTCTCGATTCCGTCAGCGTCGGCGGCCGGGTTACCATTACCGCCCAGGTGCCGTTGTCAGAGCTGTTTGGATACACCACCGACCTGCGTGGCGCCACCAGCGGCACGGCGGCCTTCACCATGGAGCCGAGCCATTACGCCGAAGTGAAAGAAGAACTGGCCGACCTGCCCACCAAGGAAAAGAGATAAGCGCCAGTTTCAAACAACTCAAGGGGCCTTCGGGCCCCTTTTTTTTGTTCCACATGGAACATTCCTGGCCAGCAATTGCGGCTTCATTTGCTTGGTTCCGTCTTTCTCTGATTGCGGATGGGACTGCTCCTTGGATGTACCCGCGCTCTTGGCCTGCCCCACCCGGGATCGCCAGGCTCCAGCCTGGCATTCTGAAATAGGTTTTTAGAAACTCTTTGGTTCCATGTGGAACCAAGGCTGTCTTGTCAGCGAAATTCCCTCTTGCTACCATCCCCAACCGTGGAAGGATTCCGCACAAGTCCGGATAAGGAGATCGCACATGGACAAGAAAGCGCGCCTGGGTCGGGGTCTGGATGCCCTGATTGGCAACTCAACCGGAGGCTACACCACCACCTCACTTTCCTCGCTGGTCCCCATTGACCAGGTGGAAACAAACCCCAACCAGCCCAGGAAAAGTTTCCACCCCGACGACCTGGCCTCGCTGGAAGAGAGCATTCGCAGCCACGGGATCTTGCAGCCCTTGCTAGTCAGACAAATGGAAGGGAAGTTCCATCTGATCGCGGGTGAAAGGCGCCTGCGGGCGGCCAAGGCGGCGGGCCTCGTCGTCGTGCCGGTTCATATGGTGGAGTTCAATGATCAAGAGGTGATGGAAGCCGCGCTGGTAGAGAACATTCACCGCGCCGATTTGAACCCGATTGAAAAGGCCCTTGGCTTCAAGGATTACCTGGACAAGTACCAGGTGACGCACGAACAGTTGGCGAAAAAGCTGGGGCTGGGCCGACCCACCGTCAGCAACCTGGTGGCGCTCTTGGAACTTCCACCCGAGGTTCAGGAAGCGGTGCGCGTGGGACAAATCACCACCGGCCATGCCAAGGTGTTGAAGGGCGTGGAGGACAAAGATCGCCAGGCGCAATTATGCAAGGAAATCGTCACCAGGGGTTTGTCGGTACATGCCACGGAATTGTTGGCCCGGCAGGCAGTGCCGCAGGCTGCGGCCGAGGTGAACTACCAAGCCGACTTGAACCCGGAAAGCAATCCGCACAAAACGCCCCATGTACAAGCTTTGGAAGAAGAGTTTATTCGCAAGCTGGGAGTAAAAGCCGAGATCAAAGTCACAGGGAAGGAAAAGGGGCGCATCGTTATACCGTTTCATTCCAACGCCGACTTCGAGCGCATCTGCGAGATTCTGAGGAAATAAAAGTAAAACCCGTCATGCTAAATTCCTGACCTAAGTAACCAAAGTACCGGGTAGGGTTTTTCTGTTTTTTCTCTGGCGGCATTACGCCCGGCCCTGTTACAGTATTCTCCGAAGGGGGGCTTACCCATGAAACTGTTTATTTGCGGCGGCTTGATGGCGGGACTCTTGTTTGTCCCGTTCCTGGCCGCGGACGATAAGGAAGAACCGAAGAAGAAGCTGGCGCCCGTCAAAATTCGCACCCCGCAGGACCCCAAGGTGGGAGGGGAAAAGGCCGAGGAGACTGACCCGAGAAAGCAAGCTTGGAATGAACTCCGCAAGGAAATGATTGCCAAGTCCAATGAAGTCCGGGCCAAATACGCGGCGGCCAAGGATGAAAAAGAAAAAGAAGCCATCATCAAGGAGTTTCAGTCCGTGGGCATTTCCGTGCCAAGAGGCATGGCGCTGGCCAAGCAAAAGCCCGGGGACGAAGTCTCGCGGGATATTCTTTACGCTTTGGCAGCCCGTCCAGGCCTGGCCAAGCTAGACCCGGACGACAAAAAATGGGTTCTGGAAACCCTTGATAAGCACCATTTGAAAGCGGCGCAGGCCGAGACCCTGGCTTCCATGCTTTGCCAGCAACTCACTCCCGATGGTGAAAAACTGGTGAATAAAATCCGCCAGGAGCATC
Source organism: Gemmataceae bacterium (assembly GCA_009692005.1). Classification (GTDB taxonomy): domain Bacteria; phylum Planctomycetota; class Planctomycetia; order Gemmatales; family Gemmataceae; genus SHZZ01. The sequence continues at coordinate 8,439 of SHZZ01000078.1, forward strand.
CCCTGGCGCGAGTGCGGGCCATGTCCACTTTCTCTTTTGCTCGAGCTATCAAGCAGCAAAGCGAGTTGACCAGTGACAACCCCGAGCGGGAGGAATTGTCAACCAAGGCCCTCGGCCTCTTCGAGGAACTGACTTCCAAAGAATTTGCGGAAGTCAAACTCGGCAACAAAACGATAAAGGACATTGCTGGCGATTCCATCTTTGAACTCAAGTTCCTGGCGATTGGGAAAACCGCGCCAGAGATCACAGCCGAGGACATCGATGGCGTGACCTTCAAGCTTTCCGATTACCGCGGGAAAGTGCTGGTGCTTGATTTCTGGGGAGATTGGTGACCGCCTTGCCGGGCCATGTACGAACACGAGCGGTCGCTCGTGAAGCGCCTGGAAAAAGAACCTTTCGCGCTCCTGGGGATCAACAGTGACAAGGATCGCGACGCTGTCAAAAAGCTGCTCAAGGAAAAAGACATGAGCTGGCGTTCGTGGTGGAATGGCGGCAGCACCCAAGGGCCGATCAGTCAGGCCTGGAAGGTGACGGCCTGGCCCACGATTTATATTTTGGACGGCACGGGCAAGATCCGCTACAAGGGAGCGCGCGGGTCGGCGATGGACAAGGCCGTGGATCAGTTGCTTGCCGAGATGAAAACCAAGGGCAAGTAATTGTTCTTGGAAAGCGTTCAATCAGGGTGAACCCGCGCGGTTCACCCTTTTTTTTTGGAGCAGGCATGCGAATTACAGCTTTGTTTCTGTTGTTAAATATTGGCGCTTCCCTGGCTCTGGCAGGCACCCCGCCCCTTTACCTCTGGTTCGAACCCGAGTGGTTTCCTGGGGTGGAAGGGTCATTCAGTTATTGGAGCGATTCAACCAAACCCGGGAAGCCAACCGGAGCCTGGGGAATTGCCGGCCCTGGCATCAGCGCCGAGTGGACCCAAGGGGGCGAAAGCGAGTGGAACTCGATCGGGGTGTGCGCGGAGGAAAAGCAAGCGCGCTGCGGACGGGAATTCATCGTGCCGCGCACTGGAAAATATAGATTATGGATCCGCTATGTAGATCACAGAAACAAGAGCGAACCCTTTTTCGCCTCCATTGAGCAAAAAGGCAACCCTCAGGCCAAGGGGGCCTTTGGCCACCAGCCCCTGGTTCCTCCCAACGATGAATATCAACTCTACTGGGGCTTTTCCTTTGGCTGGGGCTCAACCCCAGTGAAACTCCAAGCAGGACCGGCCCAATTGACCCTGGGCGTGGACCAAGTCGGCGAAGCCTGGAGGCAAATTGATGCTGTCTTGATTACCGACGACTTGGGGTACGAACCCCGGGGACGAGAGAAACCCCCTTTTGCCTACCTTGCTTCATTCCCCTTGGAACCCCGGGGAGGAAAAGCCTGGCGAGGGTCCGCGAAAAACTTCCCCACGGGCCAGTCCTGGAAACGCCCGCCCCTGGCAGGCAAGGATTTCACCATGTGGGCAGGTGGTGTGGAACCCGACCCCAAGTGGTGGGGCGCCCAGAAGCTCGAAACCCTTTCCCCCTTTGATGTCTTCTTCCATTTCTGCCCGCCGGCGGACATCCGGCCGCAATTTCACAAGCAATTCGTAGGCAAGAAAGACTTGCCTATTCTTTCCTGGCCCGGGTTGCGACCGGTATTGTATTTGGGAAACTCACCTGATCTTTCCTCCACTTCACCACTAAGGCAATGGCTGGAGAAAAGCAAAACCCCGTTCGCCATTCTGACCAACTACGCCAATCCCCAATACAAGGACAAGGCCGGGCCGGAGACTTTCCAGGCCCTGACCGGCCCGCTCGAGGGGCAATTCCTGGGCTACATCCATGGCGAAGCCGTGGGAACCAGCGGGCAATCGATGCCAACCCGCCCCCTGGCTTCCAACCGCAGAGAGCATGTGGACGCCTTCATCAAGCACCTTAAGGAAAACCAGGCCAAAGCCTGGAGTGGCATTTATAAAACCGCCGTCCCTGCCAACCATTTCGATAAAGGCATTTCTTGCCTCTCCACCGATTCCATTGCCCTGGCCCATGCATTTCACGAAGCCGGGATGAAGACGGTGGGGTACGAGGAGGACGCCACCAATATTCATGTGCCCATGCGCATAGCCTTTGAACGCGGCGCTGCCAGGCAATACGGCCAGGCATGGATCAACTACGCCAGCGGGAATTTTGGCGATGCTTGCAACTACTTCACGCAAAACCCGGTGGTCAACCGCGGGGCGCAAGGGTGGTACCACAGCAAATACGCCGTAACCGATGGCGTTAATATCTCCTGGTATCGCAAACTGTATTACTTGAATTACTTGGGAGGAGCTTCAGCCATCTTTTGGGAGCAGGGGCTGGGAAACCAGTTCATGCTACCCGGGCCAGGCGCCCACCCGGTGCAGCTCTCTCCCTTCGGCCGCGCCACCGAAGAATTCCTTGCCACCGTGGACCGCATCCCCAACCGTGGCGAACCTTTTACCCCTATCGCGCTTCTCCTCAGCCATGGCCATGCCTACGACCGCGTGAATTACGCCTGCAAAATGCTCCATGCCTTTCAAGAAAACATTAACGACATCGAGTTGCGAGAATGGTTCAATGTTTTGTGGCACCCGGCGGGGGTGGTGGAGGGAATGCCCGCGCATCCCGATGCCAGCCTGCCCAGCGGGTGCTTTGGCAACCTGTTTGATGTTCTGGTCGACCGGCCAAACCGGGCCAAGGCCTTGCTGGATTATCCCATTGTCTGGGCCGGAGGCGATGCCAGCCTGGCTCCCTTGCTGCCCACTTTGAAGGAGTATTTAGAAAAAGGCGGCACCCTGGTTCTGCCAGCGCACCTGGCCAAGCAACTGCCCGCGAATCTTTTGGGGTTTCAATTCACTGGAAAGTCTCAAAATGAAGATACATGGACTCCCGAGGGTGGTGTATCTCAGTCAGCCACCCCGTTTGAAGTCACCGAAGTGAAAATGCAAGGCGCTCGGGTTCTCGCCACGGCAGGGGCAAAGGTTCCTTTGCTGACTCGCAATGCCGTGGGGGAGGGCGCTGTCATTACCCTGCTGGTGCCACACCAGATCGGCCTTGATGAGCGGGCCCATCCGGCGCTCCCCTATTTACTCAACGGCTTGACTCAGGATCTTCTCCCCGTGGAAGTTCGCCTGGCGGACGGCTCACGGCCCAAGGGGGAAATCATGTATCAAATCAATCGGGCGCCCGACGGGTGGATCGTGGCGTTGTTGAACAATCGCGGGGTGGACAAGACGCAGAACGGGGTGGCGCGGGTCGATCGAAACCAATGGGTGGATATTATTCTGCGGTCGAAGACGGCCGCGGTTTCGGTCAAGGAACTAACTCAACCGCGGACACTATTGAGTAAAACTCCGGGCAAAATCGAGGAGGCTTTTCTCCGTGTCCACCCAGGAGATGTCCAGGTGGTTCACTGGAAAACGCACTAAAACTTCGTTTATTCCCAATTTGACTTTTGTTGGGCAATAGGTTAAGTTGGTAAAATGGGAATCATATAACAAGCAGGAGTTTCATCATGACCAGAAAAGTTATAATAAACAAACTTCACCTGGAAACATTGGAAGACCGCACCACCCCTTCCACTTTTGCCGAGCCGGTTGCTCTCTCCAGTGTGAATAGCATCCTCGATATCACTTTCCGCGCGCACCAATCAACGCAAATGATTGAGGTTAAGCAGGCCGGCAATATTTTCGCCGCTGGTATACCTACCCCCGTGGACGGATTCCTCACTTACGCCTGGACAATCAACCAGGGAATGGCTTCCAACCTGGAAACAACCGGCGACACTTATCCTTCGCCAACCTTGAAAGTTAACCCCTCGGACACCCTGGTCATTCGCATAATAAACGAATTGGAGAATCTCTCGCTGCCGGGAAGTTCCACCATGTCGTTTCCCACCAACCTGCACACGCACGGGTTGGAAATTAGCCCCTTGGGGAACTCGGATAACATCATTCTCAGTGTTGCCCCTGGAATGCAAAATGTGTTCGAGTTCCATGTGCCTTCCACTCATGAGGAAGGAACTTTCTGGTACCATCCGCACCGCCACGAATTCACGCATGAACAGGTCTACCGGGGCCTGGCAGGTTTGCTGATCATTGGCCGAGCCAACAGCGGCATTGACCAGGTGGCAGACTTCCCGACGCGCTTGATGGTGCTGCAAAACCAGGACATTAGGGAAAACCCCAGCAGCGGTCGATTTGAGCTTTT
>SHZZ01000024.1 GCA_009692005.1 Gemmataceae bacterium
TGGCATGTATTCGGTTGCCACCCGGGGGGTAAGCGAGGTCATGGGCTTGCCTTTTCTTCTTCCTCTGGCGGAGGGATTTGCCTGGCTGGCCTTGGCCTCGCTGCTGGCCGCCTTTTTCACGATGGCGGTGTGGTTGATAAAACCCCCAGTTCCCGTGAAGGCAGAATATCACTAAACACAGACAATAATACTCTGTAAACTGTTGAAATTGGTTAGCTGGCGTCTTCAAGCAACTTCTCAAGGCGTTGCAGAACTTGGGCAACGACTTCCTTTGCGACGATGCCAATGCGGGTCACTTTGCGCGCCCGCCAGTCCAAGCTCTTCACTTGATCCGCCACGACCACACCGGTTACTGGCATTCCAGCAGGCAAGGGCACCTCGAACGGGTACCCCTTTACTTGGCTGGTAATCGGGCAGAACAGGGCCAGGCCAACCCGACCGTTATAACTCGATGGCGACAAAACCAGAGCTGGCCGTCGCCCGGCTTGCTCATGGCCTGCTTGGGGATCGAGAGTGATCCAAACCGCATCCCCTCGTTCGGGAATATAGGCGCCTTTGCGGCTCACCAAACCTCCTTGCCGATGGCAGGCCCCGTTTTCCACTCGCCTGGGATATTGTCATCCGTGATGCCGCGCAGCAATTCATCGAGTGTGATCGGTTGGGGAGCGACAGGATGAATGACGAGAGCACCCTGGACAAGGGTTAGCTCGACCGCGGCGTTAGCGTGAAGACCGGCCTCTAAAGCGAAGGACTTTGGGATGCGTAAAGCCAGGCTATTGCCCCATTTCTGAACTCGAGTTTTCATCGCAGTCTCCCAGTGTCTACAATGAAGATACGCGAGCAAGTTCGAGGAGTCAACGGGGGTTCTGCATACGGCCTGGGTTTTTCAATGTTGAATGTCAGGCATTAGAGTCGGGAAAGAGGGGAAATGTGGCGGCGGGTAATCATTTGTCGTTCGGATTGTTTTTCCTGGGATCGCAGCGCAAAGAGCGCGGCCAATTAATTTGCCAGGCTGGAGCCTGGCGTTCCCGGGATGAGGCAAAAAAATGGACTGTCTCGTCGGCATGCGCCGCCCAGCCGCCCAGGGCTTACTTCACCTTGGTCATGTCGAACAAGTTGGTGGCTTGCGGGCCGAGGAAACCCTCGTAGCGGACCAGTTTTCCACTGTCTTTGTCAATAAAAGGGTCGCGCTGGGCCAGCTCAAAATAGGCGTAGGTCCAGGGGATGGAAACGGTTTTGCCACCATCTTCCACCTCCACGGGAATGTTCACAGCTTCGGTTGCGGTCTGCCTCAACTTGGATCCGGGCGCCCCTTCGATCTCCTTCTTCATGGGGACTCCAGCGCCAGCCATGGCGGCGGCGGTTTTTTCGATATCGTTCAGTCCTTCAACCCCATGAGAATTGATCAGTGAAGTAAAGTGGTTCACCTGGTAACCATGAACCAACACCCAGGCGCCATACTGCGATTCCTTATTGAGATCGATGACATCCTTTTTTCTGGGAAGTTCCCAGGGCAGCTCGTGGATGAGCGCCACCGACTGCCGCAAGAGTTCCTCTCGGTCTGCGGTCGATTGATCGAGATGGGCCAGGCGGGCCAGGAAGCGCTCATCCGGGTTGGGGCGATGGGTTTTGATGGTGTCGTGGATGATGTCAATGGCCGGGAGGCTGAGTTCACAAGCGCGCAGTTCCGAGATGAAGAGCTTGGGAAACTTCGGATGAGGGTGCTGGAAATAAAGAGCGCTGAGGTGTTTGTCCTCGAACTGGTAGGAGTCGGCGGCGCGGTAGCCCAGGGCCTCGAACAGACGGGACAGGGAACTTATGCCTGTCTGGGGATTTTGCGAGGCGAAGGTGCGAAAAGCGATGTGGTCGTTAAAAAAAGTGGCAGAGTGGTCGTGAACAATTTTTTCGTAAGTGTTGACGAAAGAAACCCGGTTGCGGAAGCGTTCCCACAGGTGGTCGAAAAGGTCCAGGGTGAAGCGTTCCCGGGGGCTGTCGGTTACAATGGCGGCGTGAGGGCCGTGAATGGCAACAGCCATGGCTATCTCCTGTCTGGGTTTTCCTGGTGTTTCCGTGCTTATTATCCTGGTTGCGTTGGCAAGTTCTACTTAATTCTACGCCTGAGTATTGCACGGCGGGCTGGGTTGCAGGGTAAAATGAAGCGGGATCTCTTCGCGCTTCTATTCACTTTTCCAGGAGGCCGCCATGGCGACTTGGGATAACCGTCCTGTTCCCGATATGCGCGTGCCTCCGCCCGGCCCCCTGGCCAGGAAAATGATCGAGGCCGACGAGAAATTCACCTCGCCTTCCTACACGCGCTTTTACCCCCTGGCGGTCAAGCGCGGCTTTGGCGCCGCCATCGAGGACATGGATGGCAACCTGTTTCTCGATTTCACCGCGGGCATCGCTGTCTGCTCCACCGGGCATTGCCACCCGCGAGTGGTGTCGGCGATCCAGCGCCAGGCGGAACAGTTGCTGCACATGTCCGGAACCGATTTTTACTATGGGCCGCAGAGCGCCCTGGCGCGGAAGCTGGCTTTGCTGGCGCCGGGCGATTCCCCCAAGCGGGTCTTCTTCACCAACTCCGGGGCGGAATCGGTCGAGGCCGCATTCAAACTGGCTCGCTACCACACGGGCCGCAAGCAGGTGATCAGTTTCTTCGGCGGTTTTCATGGCCGCACCATGGGCGCGCTGTCACTCACCGGCAGCAAGATGGTGCAACGGCGAGGATTCGAGCCCCTGGTGCCAGAAGTCACCCATGTGCCTTTCGGCGTTTGCTACCGTTGCCCGCTGAACAAAGTTTACCCGGAATGCGGCATCGATTGCGTCACGCACATAGAGAAGCAGATCTTTCGGCAAACGGTTCCGCCGGACGAGGTGGCGGCGTTTATCATCGAGCCGATCCAGGGTGAAGGGGGCTACATCGTGCCTCCGCCGGAGTACCATGGCCGCTTGAAAGAGCTGGCGAAGAAGCACGGCATTCTTTACATCGTCGATGAGGTGCAAAGCGGCATGGGGCGCACGGGGAAGATGTTCGCCATTGAACACTGGGGGGTGGAGCCGGATATTATTTGCCTGGCCAAAGGGATCGCTTCGGGGATGCCCCTGGGCGCCATGATCGCCCGAGAGGAGATCATGGATTGGCAGAAAGGAAGCCACGCCAGCACTTTTGGCGGTAATCCGGTGTCGTGCGCGGCGGCGCTGGAGACCATCGCCTTGTTGGAAGAGGGGCTGATGGAAAACGCGGCGCGCACGGGTGAATTTTTGCTAACGGCGCTGCGCCAGATGGCCGAGCGGATTCCTTTGATCGGCGATGTGCGGGGAATTGGGTTGATGGTGGCCATCGATTTGGTGAAGGATCGGCAGACCCGCGAGCCGGACGCCATTCGCCGGGATGCCATCATTCAAGGGTGTTTTCAAAAAGGCCTGCTGCTCCTGGGATGCGGGCAAAGCGCCATAAGGTTTTGCCCGCCGTTGATGGTGGGAAAAGAGGAAGTGTCGACGGCGCTGGAGATATTGCAGGAGGAAATGGCGCGGGTTGCCTGAGGAATACTTTGCGGGGAAAGAAAACATGGTGAACGAATTGCTGGCGCGCCTGGGGTTGGCTGCAGAAAATTCCGGGGTGTTCACCCGGAGGTGGGTGGAAAACCCGGGCGGCGAGTGGCTGGAGTCGATCAATCCCTCGGATGGAAAAGTCTTGGGGCGTGTGCGAGCCGGTTCGCGGAGGGATTACGAGGAGTGTGTCGCCGCTGGTCAGGAGGCTTTTCAAAACTTGAGCCGTCGGCCGGCGCCGGCTCGGGGGGAGTTAATCCGCGAGTTCGGCAACGCCCTGCGCGAACGCAAGCACGATCTCGGCCTGCTCATCACTTTGGAAACCGGAAAGATCTTGTCGGAAGGCCTGGGCGAAGTGCAGGAAATGATCGACATGTGCGATTTCGCCACCGGGCTGTCCCGCCAGCTTTACGGTCTCACCCTGGCGAGTGAGCGGCCAGAGCACCGCATGATGGAACAATGGCACCCGCTGGGGAAAGTGGGAATCATTACGGCGTTCAATTTCCCGGCCGCTGTGTGGGCCTGGAACGCGGTGGTGGCAGGCGTGTGTGGCAACGCCTCGCTGTGGAAACCTTCACCCAGGACGCCTCTCACAGCGGTGGCGGTTCTGAAAATTCTTCAACCCCTTCTGCTTCGCCATGAGGCGTTGGGCGCGGCGACGCTGTTTGTCGGGGGCAATGACCCGGCTCTGTGGATGGCCGAGGACGAAAGGCTGGCGCTGGTTTCCGCCACCGGGAGTTGCGCCATGGGGCGGGAGATCGCGCCTCGGGTGGCCGCTCGCCTGGGGAAAGTTTTATTGGAACTGGGTGGGAACAACGCCCTGGTGGTGGCGCCCTCGGCCAATGTTGAACTGGCTTTGCGGGCAGTCCTTTTTGGGGCGTACGGCACGGCCGGCCAGCGCTGCACCACCACGCGCAGGTTGTTCCTACATCAGGATATTGCCCATCCCTTTCTTGATAAATTAATGAAGGCGTGCGGGAGCATTCGAATCGGCAACCCGTGGGAGGAGGGCGTTCTGCTTGGACCGATGATCTCCGCGGCGGCGGTGGATAAGGCTCTGGAGGCGGTTACCCAGGCACGCAGAGAGGGAGGCGAGCTTCTTTGTGGAGGGAAAAAAATCGACCGCCCGGGTTTCTTCATGGAACCAACCCTTATTGTTGCCAGCCAGGCCATGCCCATAGTCCGCCAGGAGACTTTCGCCCCCATTCTCTACGCGATTCCTTATGCCAAACTTGAAGACGCGATCGAGTGGAACAACTCGGTGGAACAGGGGCTGGCCTCGGCTATTTTCACCAACCATTTATTGGAAGCGGAGAAGTTTCTTTCCTCCACAGGTAGCGATTGCGGCATCGTCAATGTGAACATCGGCACCTCGGGGGCGGAGATTGGCGGCGCCTTTGGCGGCGAAAAGGCCACCGGCGGTGGTAGGGAAGCAGGCAGCGATGCCTGGAAGGCTTACATGCGCAGGCAAACTTGCACGGTGAATTACGGCAATGTCCTGCCCCTGGCCCAGGGGGTGAGGTTTGATGTGTAGGTGAACTCTGGGCTTGATGATTCTTTTCCCATTTCCATTTTGCATTCGCTTGTCCCCATGGGTACTCTGCTTTGATTATTAAATCCTTCTCGGGGGCCAGGCATGAAAAGCTTCACTTTACTTCTCTCTGTTTTTTTTCTCGGGGCCGGGGCTGCATGGGCCCAGCCTGAACCCCAAAAAATGAATGTCCTCTTTATCGTCAGCGATGATTTGAATACTTCGCTCGGCTGCTACAACCACTACCTGGTGAAATCTCCCAACTTGGATAAGTTGGCGCGGCGCGGCGTGGTCTTCCAAAACGCCTACTGCCAGTTTCCACTCTGCAGCCCCAGCCGTTCTTCTTTCCTCACGGGAAGAAGGCCCGATATTAACGGGGTGAAAGTCAACCCGGGGCAATCGACCGAAGGGAAGTACGGCGGCAGCCCGCACTTCCGCGAAATGATCCCCGACACTGTCACCATGCCGGAACTCTTCCGCAAGAACGGCTACCGCGTGGCCAGGGTCGGCAAGCTGTACCATTACAATGTTCCCCTGGGCATCGGCACCAGCGGCCTCGACGATGCGCAATCGTGGGATTTGGTTATCAATCCCAAGGGCCGTGACAAGGACGAACTCGACAAGGTCATCACCTTGGTCAAGGGGCAATGGGGAGGCACCCTGAGCTGGCTTGCCGCCGAGGGCAGAGACGACGAGCAAACCGATGGCATCGGCGCAACCAAGGCCATCGAACTCCTGGAACAATACAAGGACAAGCCGTTCTTCCTGGCTGTAGGGATGTACCGGCCGCACACGCCTTATGTCGCACCCAAGAAGTACTTTGATCTCTATCCCAGGGAAAACATTCGCCTGCCCGAGGTGGGAAAAAATCATAAGGAGGGCGTGCCCGCAGCCGCCTTCCTCTCCGCCAAGAAGGAAGATCCCACTCTGACCGACGACCTCCGCCGTCAGGCCATCCAGGCTTATTTCGCTTCCATCACTTTCATGGATGCCCAGGTGGGCAAGGTGCTAGATTCCTTGGACCGCTTGAAGTTGGCGGACAACACCATTGTGGTCTTCACCTCGGACCACGGCTACCACCTTGGTGAACACGGCCTTTGGCAGAAAAGGAGCATTTATGAAGAGTCGGCTCGGGTGCCGTTGATCATTGCCGCGCCGGGTTTTGATAAATCGAAGCGGTCGCCTCGCACCGTGGAGATGCTGGATATCTATCCCACGCTGGCGGAGCTGTGTCGGCTCAAGGCGCCGGGGTATCTCGATGGGGTCAGCTTGAAGCCGCTTTTGCAAAACCCGCAACAGGTGTGGAACCGCCCGGCGATCACGCAGACAAAGTACAACCAAGTCGAGGGGTACAGCCTGCGCACGGAACGGTACCGCTACACGGAATGGGATGGAGGCGCCGGGGGGGTGCAACTCTACGACCGCGAGAAAGACCCGCGGGAATTGAAAAACCTGGCAGCCGACCCCGAGTTGAAAAAGACGGTGGAGGAACTTTCAGCGTTGATGAAGAAACGGCTGGGAAAATAACTGGCGCACTGTCCGAGGCCCCAAGGGGCCAAGCACCCTCTGGGGTGCAAGCGTGAGCAACGAGTTCTTTCTTTGGACCCCTCTCCCTCAATCCCTCTCCCCCACTGCTTCGCAGCGTGGAGAGGGAGAAAAAGATGGGCCCGTTGAACCAAAACGCCTACCCCAACATCGCGCGGATTTTCTCCGCAAGGGCCCTCCCCAGCGCTTGCTGGCCCGCCTCATCAAGATGGATGCCATCCACGGGGCTGGTCTGGCAAACCTTGCTGGCATCGAAAAAACCGCACGCATGCGCCTGGGCCACAGCCGCAAAATGCCGGGCCAGGCCTTGCGCCTTTTCTTCCGCCCCCGCGAACAGATCGACTTTGTCCGACAGCAGCCCAATTGTTGCTGGGCTGACCACAAGAACCAAAGGCGGCTTTCCCCCCGGCCCAGAGCTGGAAGCTTTCGCTAGCCCAACTAGCATGGCCATGCCTTCCGAAATGTCAAATGCCGACAGGTTGAAGCGGTGTTTGCAATCGTTGGTTCCCAGCATGAGTACGACGAGATCAAGCGGGGCGTGGGAAGTCAGGCAGGGGCCGAAATAGGGTAAGCCATTTCGACCGGGGCGGGTGGGATCCTCCATCACGGTAGTCCGCCCATTGAGCCCCTCTTCAATGAAGTGGAAATCTGTCCCGAGGATATTTCCCGCCACGCCTGGCCAGCGCTTCTTTAAAGGATGCCTCTGGCCCGTGCCGGGAATGTAACCCCAGGTGTTGGAATCGCCGAAGCAGAGAATGGTTTTCATAAGCAACCTCGCCAGTTCTGTTCCATGATATTGGAAGGCAGAACCCTGGTGGAAAGCAAGGAATGATTGGAAAGCAGCAAACCCTGGCGCCTTTCCCTCGTGGCGCCGTCATGGTATCTTTCTTTCAAGATCCGCAGGGAAAGGAGATGCCAATGAGGGGCTTCAATCGCCGAGAATTTCTTGCCGCCGCCATGGCAATGCAAGTGACCAGCTTGGCCGGCGCCGTGCCGCTTGCCGATGGTGATTACCTCTTCGTCGTCTCACCCGGGATTCGCGACTATGTGGAATTCGGCGGGGCGGGGGTGTTGGTCTTCAACCGCAACGACCATTCCTTCGTCAAGCGGATCGAAACCGCGGCCAGCAAGCAGCCGCTGGCCAAGCCGGCCAACATCAAAGGGGTTTGCGCTCACGCCGGTTCGGCAAAACTGTGGTTCACCACCCCCAAGAAACTTTTCGCCCTGGATCTCAACTCGTTTGAAACGCTGTGGGAAAAGGAACTTGTCAACGGCTGCGACCGCATGTCGGTCACGCCCGATGGCCGTTTTCTCTATGTGCCCTCTTTCGAGAAAGATACCTGGAATGTGGTGCGTGGCGAAGATGGCAGCGTCGCCGCGGAAATCGCGACCAAGAGCGGCGCGCACAACACCGTCTGCGGCCTCGATGGCAAGTTCATGTACCTGGCCGGGCTGCGTTCCCCATACCTTTCCGTGGCCGACACCGCCAGCCACAAGGTGGTCAAGCGGGTCGGACCATTTTCCGCCTCCATCCGGCCGTTCACGGTCAACGGCAAGCAGACGCGCTGTTATGTCAATGTGAATGAACTGCTGGGATTCGAGGTCGGCGACATAGAAACCGGCAAGAAGATTGCCGAGGTGAAGGTTGAAGGGTTTAAAAAAGGCCCGGTGAAGCGCCATGGCTGCCCATCGCACGGCATCGGCCTCACTCCTGATGAAAAGGAAATCTGGCTGACCGACGGGCACAACACCCACATGCATGTATTCGACATCACGGGTGAAAAGGCTCGTCAGACCCATTCGCTTCCCTTGCGGGAACAGCCGGGCTGGGTCACCTTCAGCCTGGATGGCAAGCTGGCCTACCCCTCTACGGGGGAAGTGTTCGATGTGGCGACGAAGAAGAAAGTGGCGGCGTTAAAGGATGAAATGGGGCGCGAGGTGCACAGCGAAAAAATGATCCAGGTCGTTTACTCAAACGGTAAACCGGTGCGCACGGGAGATCAGTTTGGCCTGGGCCGGAAGATTTAATAAGGAGCCAATCATGCGAGCGCTTGTGTTTTTACTTTGCCTCACTTGCCTGACGGCCGCCCTGGGCGGTCGAGACCCACGGGAGGCCAATGACTTTCAAAACCTTTTCTCCCTGGAGGGGAAACCGAAAGGCTGGGTGGTGACCGAGTGGAACAAGCTGGAAACCCCGGCGGCGAAGGGGACATCGTGGGAAGTGAAGCAGGGGATCCTGCGGCCTTCTAGCAAGCGAGGCACCTGGCTTGTCAGCGAGAAAGAATACGCCGACTTCATTCTCGAGTTGGAAGTCAAACTGGAAGCGCTGGGCAACAGCGGCGTGGCCTTGCGCGCCCCCATGAAGGGCGACCCCGCTTTTGATGGGTTGGAATTTCAGATCGCCGACTTCCGTTACAACACCAAGGCCAAGGATTCGGAACTGACAGGCGGCCTTTATCGCGCCATTGCCCCTTCAAAACAAGTTTACAAACCCGAAGAGTGGAATCTGGTCCGCATTGATCTTCGGGGAAGCAAGATGAAGGCGTGGTTGAACGGGGAATTCATTCAAGATATCGACCTTTCCACCTTTGATAAAAAGGTGAAACGCCACGATGGCGCCGATGCCCCGCCGATCAAGGACCGGCCGAAGAAAGGGCACATCGGCTTCCAGCACCTCAGCCGCGATAGTTCCCCCGTGCTCTACCGCAATGTCCGGATCCGAGAGCTGCCTTAGCCTTTTAAACTCAAGCGTTGGTTCCAGAGTGGTTTTTTGGCGGGTGCGGTCGGCCGCGCCCGCACAAGCAATTTGGCGCGGTATTCCTTGAGCGGCCCTTGGCGAGGCGAGGCGGGGCCTGGATTTGTTTCTTCAAGGATTCCCGCTCGGCGCGATTTCTCCAGCGCCAGGGACAAGCTCGCCAGGCGGGTGCAATGGCGCCGGGCCGTGGTGCAGTTCACCGTCATGCGCAACCCCTTCCGAAAAAGGAAAAGTAGGAACAAAAATAGAACCGCCCGGGAGGGGCAGGTTCAAGGAAAAAGGGGTTGGGTAAATCTTTTTCGCAGACTATTGTGAAAGGTTCCCCTGGCCCATGCTGGCGCCGCGAATGGAGAATAAATGGTGTCAGTTCATTTATTTCTGCTCCGCCTTCGGCGGCCGGGCAACCGCGGCGTCGCGATTGATGGCATGGTAGATCAAGCCGTCAGCGCTCGGTCGTAAGGGTCGACCCATGATGGCAGCCTAACTGGAGACGAGGTAATTGACCGGAAAAATGAACTGACACCTTTATATCAACCCCAGGGGGTGCTACCATGGAGCGTGGGTGTTGACGGGCGCATCCCCTTATTTGGCGAACGGGGCGCCTCACCCCGCTAAGCAAAGGAGCAAGTCATGCGTTGGGCGACCTTTCTTCTGATTCTGTTTCTTCTCCCCGGGCTGGCCCGGGGTCAAGATGCCGACGTTGTCGAGGTTTTTAAGAAGTTTGAACAGGCCAAGCCCCTGCCATCAGCCATGGGCTTTTACTCTCTCGACTGGGTTTGCACACTGCCCGAGGCCAAGATCCGCGCGCAAAAAGAGAAGCGCCCGATTCTCGTTATTCTTAACACCAACATCTCCGCCCATTGCAACCTCTATTCCGGCCACACCTGAGCCAATGTCGACCATGTGCGAGGGAGTTCTCTCGCTTACCCGCCGGTTATCGAAGCCCTTCGTCCTTTCATCATCACCTACGCCAGCGCCAGGCGAGTCAGTGAATTCCCCGAGGAGATTCAAGCCTTGTGCGCGTCCATCGGCGACCGCAGGGGAAACCTTAACTTTGACATGATGGCGCTCGATGCCCAGGGCAAATTCCTCAAGCGAATGAATGCCATGATCAGCCCGCCTCAATTTCGTTTCGACCCCGAGGCCCAAGGGAAGGATTTCAAGCGTCAGGTCGATTCCTTCCTTTCCGGGATGAAACTCCCCGAGCCTCCCAAGAAAGATCCCGCCAAACTTTCACTCCCCGATGTTCTTGGGGACGGGCCCATGGCCGGCGTCAGGATGTTCCTTACTTTCGGCAGCAACCGCCTCAACCATTACCGCACCCCCACGGTGGAAGCTGTCCCCTCGTCAAACAGATTGAAAAAAATTCTGGCCCACCCTGAGAAAGAAACGCGAATCGGCGCCGACGGGATCCTTCCCTGGCTGGAACAGTTTTACCCCCCGGCCATCATGGATGGCATGGGCGGGTTTGAAACCATCGAAGGGGAATTCACGCTGCGGCCGGCAGGGAGCAATGGCAAAAGCCAGTTTGCCCTGCTTACAGGGGAAGCGAAGATCAAGCTGGATAACCGCACCGGTATTTCCTACATCGCGCAAGTTAGCATCGCCCTGGAGTATGACCAGGACTCGTCCGATTTGACTCGAGTGCGCGGGGTGATGGAAACCACTTTTCCCAAGAAGGACATGCAGGGGCGCGTGGTGGAGAACATCCGCATGACCGCTGCAATTGAATCCCGCCCGGAGTGAAAACAGTTCTAATTCAGCCCCGCTTTTAACTACCCGGGGGGTTGGTCTTCCCCGTGATCGCCGCGCTCCAGCGCGGCCTCTTCTCCTACCGGGCAGGAGCCTGCCGTTCCCTGGGGAACAACCCCGTGGTGTGCTGGAACAAGAGGACAAATTCCCGTCAATTTGGTCTCCAGCTTGGCGCAAGTGGGAAAACCGGTTACCATTTTTGTTTATCGTTTCCTTCTCGCAATTATTGGCCGGAGTTTCCATGACCCCTCTTTCCCATTTCTTCGGGGCCCTTGCCTGGCTCTATTCCTTTCAAGGATTGGCTCAGGCTAACCCGCAGGAAGTCTTCGGCCTGACACGGGTTCACCAATTCCATTTCACCGTATCGGCGAAAGATTACCCTGCGATGGATCCGCCCCCGCGGGCCAATCCTTTCGGCCCGGGGGCGGCAGGCCAACCCGTCATCCCCCCAGCCGACAGGGGCGCGGGGAATTTCGGCTTCGAGTTTCCCTATGTTCACGCTGCCTTCCAGGCCGAAAACAAGGTATTCAAGGACATCGGCCTGCGCTACAAGGGGAGCGGGACCTACATGGTTTCCTCGCGCCTTTCCAAGCGCTCTTTGAAAATCGACCTGGACCGTTTTGATGCCAGCCTGGCTTTTCACGGCCTGACCAAGTTGAATTTGAACAGCAGCGTCATGGATCCCTCGAAAATTCGCGAGGCCCTGGCGTTTGAAGTCTTCCGCGCCGCTGGGGTGATGGCTCCGCGAACCGCTTTTGCCGAGGTGTTCATCACCGTCCCGGGAAAATTCGACAAAGAATTCCTGGGCCTGTATACGCTGGTGGAGCAGGTAGATGAGGAATTCCTCAAGAGGAATTTTCAGAACGGGAAGGGGCTGCTGTTGAAGCCGGAAGGGATCCGCGGCGTGCCCTTCTTGGGAGATGACCCGGCCGCTTACCAGAAAACCTACAACCCCAAAAGCAAAGAGGGGAACGGCAACTGGAAAGGTTTGGTGGAGTTCACTCGACTGGTCAACAAGGGGACCGACGCCGAGTTTCAAAACCAGATTGCCAAACACCTCGATGTCGATTCTTTTGTGCGCTTTCTGGCTGCCAATACGCTGCTGGCCAGCATGGACGGGTTCATTGGCCTGGGGCACAATTTTTACCTGTATCAATCACCTGATACCGGGAAGTTTACTTTCATTCCCTGGGATCTCGATTTGGCTTTTGGCTCCTTCAATATTTTTGGCAATGGCGATCAATTGGCCGACCTGAGTATTGAACATCCGCATTTGGGTGAAAACAAGCTGATCGACCGGCTGTTGGCCATGCCGAATGTCAAGTCGGCCTACCGGGAGCAGTTGAAACGGCTGCTGTCGGAGGTTTTTACCAAGGAGAAATTGGGCAAAGACCTGGAACTGGTGGAGTCTGCAACCAAGGAATTGGTGGCCAAGGAAAAGAAAGCGGTGGAGGGGAGGAAGGAAGGGGGTGGTTTTGGGATTTTCTTTAGTGGCGGTCCGGGAGTGAAAGTATTTATGGAAAAGCGAGTGGCCTCGGCGCGAGGTCAGCTGGAAGGAAACAAGAAAGGCTTTGTGCCTGCCTTCGGTCCGCCGGCCGGGATGGGAAAAGGCCCTGCCATTGGCCCGGGCAGGCCTGGTGGCCCAGGAGTCGGCGCGCCGCTGGCCAGGCCTTTTTTAAATTCCCTCGATGCCAACAAGGATGGCCAGGTGACCGAGGCGGAATTCGCCACCGGCATGAAAGTGTTTTTTTCCACCTGGGACAAGGATAAGAATGGCGCACTCGATCAGGAAGAAATCGCGGAAGGATTGCAAAAGCTGCAAGGAATTCCTGTGCGGCCTTCTCCCCTGGGGCAGGGGAAATAAGAGCGCGTAGGGACCGATTTTCTCATTTCGCCGTCACGCGAACGGGTAAGAAAAAAAACCTGGCCAGCCTGCCATCCCCAGTGTACTAGTTAATTAGTACAGCAAGCGCTTTGCTGCTTGCGGACCCACTTTCCACCAGTTACCATGCTATTGCAATTTCCCATTCGGGTTTCCTTTTAAGCAGGAGTTGATCATGAAAGCGTTCCTAATCCGGCCTTTGGCGCTGGCCCTGGCGGTTTTCTTTATCCCCGCAGTTTTCTCTCAGGAAACCCCGGCCGATTTAAAGCGCGTCCCCGCCGATTCCCTGGCCATGGCCCACATCCGCATCGATGAGCTGTGGAAATCCGAATCGTTGAAGGATGTCCGCGACTTGATGCTGAAAGCCGGCCCGCGCGCCCTGCTTGCTTTCGACAAACGCTTTGCCATTCAGTTCTCCTCGGTGCGCAGCGTTTCCGTTTTCGCCTTGTTCGCCATGCCCATCCCAGATTTCGCCATCATGGTCAGTTTTGCCCAGCCGGTGGATGAAAAGGGGCTGATGCAATCGGCCTTCCCGGAGGGGAAAACCGTAACCAAGGGCGGGATCTCTATCCGCATGGATGGTCGGGGTGAGTTCGGCCTGGCGATTCTGGAAGGTGGAAAGCTGGTAGCCGTTGGAACGCCCGGGGCGCTGGCGCGGCTGGAAAAACCGGGTGTAAACCGGGAAGACGCCTATGGGAAATTCCTCAGTGGTAAAATGACATCTCCCATTCTGGCCGCCGTCAATTTCGCCGCCATTCCCGCGCAACTGGTTGGCAGTCTGCCGCCGCCCTTATCTCCGCTGGTGGAGGGCGCCGAGCTGTTGGTTTTGGAAATCCCCAGTGGGAAAGACGCCGAGATCCGCGCCCGGATTGTTTACAAGAAAGATGACCAGGCCGCTGCCTCGCTTGATGCTTTGAAAAGCCTGGCGACCATGGCTCTGGGGGAACTGGTCCAACCGAGAAGGGAAATGGAAAAGGCTCTGTTCGCTCCGGGCAAACCTGTGCCCGCTCCGTTGGCCAATCTGCCGGAAGCGGCAGGCGCGCTGGTTGGCCTGGCCTTTCTTAATGAAGTGGAAAACCAGTTGAAGAACCCGCCGATCACGCAGAAGGGAAACCGGCTCGATGCCAGGGTGGTTTTGCCACAAATAAGTTCGAACGCCATGATGTCCTCTTGGGCGATTGGCGCCGCGTTAATGCTGCCGGCGGTGCAGAAGGTCCGCTCTGCTGCCAACAGGACCCAATCCATGAACAATTTGAAGCAGATCGCCCTGGCCATGCATAACTACAATGATGTTTACCAGGGATTTCCCTCGGCGGCCATTTGCGATGCCAACGGCAAGCCGCTTCTCAGCTGGCGCGTCGCCATCCTCCCTTTTATTGACCAGGACAACCTGTACAAGCAGTTCAAGCTCGATGAACCGTGGGATTCTCCCAACAATAAGAAACTCATTGCTATCATGCCCAAGGTTTACTTCCATCCGGAGTTGAATCAACAGGGAGATACCAAGACCCACTACCGGATTTTTTATGGCAACGGCGCAGCCTTTGAATTAACCAAGAAAACCCAACTGGCTAAAATCCCCGACGGCACTTCCAACACGATCATGGCGGTGGAAGCAGCAGACAGCGTCGAGTGGACCAAGCCCGAGGAGTTTCCCTTTGATCCCAAGGGCAATCTGCCCAAGATGGCCAATGTCAACGGCGGGTTCAATGCTTCGCTTTGCGATGGCAGCGTCCGCTTTATCTCCGCCAACATTCAGGAAAAAATCCTCAAGCTCTTGATTCAGGGAAACGACGGCCAGGTGATCCCGCAATTTTAAGGGAACCGGGTGGCAGCGGGTTTATCCTCTAACTCATTCCTTTTCAGGGTGCCTCATGGCCAGATCCCGCCCAGGCGACGACGAACCGAATGTCAAGTTGATCCTGATGTCGGCGCTAGCCGTGGTGTTGTTTTTGATCGTGGGGGGAGTGTGGTTTTTCAGCGGCGAAAGCGGGGGTTCAGTTTCCGGCAAAGTGACGCTGAATGGCGAAGTGGTCGATCGGGCCCGGGTGGTCTTTGAAATCCAGGGGGAAAACCGCGCCGGGCCCTTCCAGGCGCAAACAAACGACATGGGCGAGTACCAGTTGTTCGGTTCGACCAGCGCCAAGGTCCCCTTGGGGAATTACAAGGTCTCGGTGGTCAAGCTGACTCTGAGGGGAGGTCAAGTCCCTGTGGGGGAAAAAGCCCTGGCCTTCGAGGAAAAGGGCCAATTGAGCAATATTCTGCCAAAGACCTACGAATCGATGGAAACCACTCCTCTTCAAAGGGAAGTCCGTTCCGGACGGAACAGCATCGACCTGGATCTGAAGAAATAATAGCCACCGGGCTTTGTTTCTCCAGGAAATATAAGCTACGATGGATATTGATTAATCCTTCTTCCATCCTTTCTCTGAGGTTTCCCATGTCCCCGCGCAAAAAAGGGTTCACCCTCATCGAGCTTTTGGTGGTGATCGCTATTATCGCCTTGCTGATCGGCCTGCTTCTGCCGGCGGTGCAAAAAGTGCGGGAAGCTGCCAGCCGCATGCGCTGCTCCAACAATTTGAAGCAGATCGGCCTGGCCCTGATTGGCTACCATGATGCCCGGGGGAATTTCCCCCAGGGGGGCGGCGACCCCACTGGCGGAGTCGAAAACCCCTCCCGCAGGATCTTCTACTTCAACTGGCCCTTCCATATCTATCCTTTCATCGAGCAGGAAGCGCTGTTCAAACTTGCCCCCACGGATGAATTCGTCGACATTTTCACCCTGGCCGGCGGCAACGCCGTAATTACCACACTCGATACCTCGGTCATCAACATTTACTACTGCTCTACACGCCGCAGCCCCCGACTTTATCACGGCGATGCCATTTGCGACTTCGCCGGCAACAGCGGCAGCAACAACTCCGATGGCGTTCTCGTTATCAACAACTCTCCCACCTATATGCGCGTGCGCATCGGCACAATTACCGATGGAACTTCCAACACTTTGATGGTGGGAGAGCGCAGGATCAATCTGGCCACCCAGGATTCCGGGACTGATTTTTACGATAACGAACCGGCGGTGCGTTCTGGCTCCGATGGCGATGTTCTTCGCCGGGCACAGCCTTCCGGAGCTTCCTGGCTGACTCCTGCCGCCGATATCAATGTGCAAACCACGGTGAACGGCGGGTATTTCGGCGGGCCGGGCTCCATGCAATTTGGTTCCTCACACTCTAGCGGCATGCAGGGTGTTCTTGTCGATGGTTCGGTCCGAAGGATTTCATTTGGCTGCGACCCTCTGGCTTTTAAAAACCTCTGCGTGAGAAACGATGGGCTGATCGTCGATTTTTCCGTGATCGAGTAGAAGCGGTTGCAAGGGACCCGGTTTGTTTCTTTCCTGGGAACGCCGCGCTCCAGCGCGGCAGATTGATTGGCCGCGCTGGAGCGCGGCGTTCCCAGGAAAGAAAACCCGTTGGGTGCTCCGAATCGGAAGGCCGCACGGAGCCAAGCGTCAGCGACGGGTTCTTCTTTTGGACCCCTCACCCAGCCTCTCCCCCACTGCTTAGCAGCGGGGGAGAGGGGAAAAGAAAGATGGGTCCGTGGTGGCATCCGAGGCCCCACTTGGCCAAGCCCCCAGGGTGCAAGCGTGATTTGTTCTTCGCTGGGATTGCGGCGCTCCAGCGCGGCTTCTTTTTTTGGCCCCTCTCCCCTTGGGGGAGAGGGGAATAAAAAACCGGCCGGTTGAGTCAACCGACCGGCGCGAGTTTTTTAAAGCAAACTACTTGGAATCAAGTTTAAACTCGAACTTATCGCCATCCTGCTTCACCTCGGCTGACAGGGTGGTGGCGGTGTTGTACTTTTCGGGAAGGAAATTCACCTTGGACTTGGCGCCGGCTTCCTGTCCGGGCCCGGTTTTTACACCCTTGGGTAGTTTCATTTCCTCTTCCTTAAAGCTCGAGACTAGCACCTTTTTCTTGCCCCCGGAAGAGGTTCCCTCGAACTGCCCATTATTAATAGTGCAGGTTGCAGGGGCCTTTCCCACTGAATCCTCGAAGGTGATCTCACCTGAGGCCAGAGGCTTGCCATCCAAAGAGACGGAGCCGCTGATCTTGTACATTTTCTCCGGGGTTGGGCCGCCACAGCCGGAAAAAAAACCCAAGACGGCAACAAAAGCCAAAGCAAGAATAGGCCGTTGCATGAATGAAACTCCCTGGGTGTAAAGATTTCTTGGTGAAGCCCGACAGTTTAATACTGGGGTGGCGCCTGGCCATCCTGACGATTGGCGATCTTCCCCAAAACATCCAGATCGAGGTTGTCGGTGAGGAAGCGGACCGAGCCATCACCAAAAACCGAGTTAACCCCACTGGGATGGGCGGAGTTGAGGGGGATGTTGGTGCCAATGTTGTCGCACACACCCACTGTGCCGCAATTTCCAGGAGTATTGGGCCAGCCGCTCTTTTGGTTGATCTTGTAGCGGACGGTGGTCATGTTGAAGGTGCGCATATCACCGCCGTTACCCACCATGGGAGGAGTAGCGGTGGAATGCCAGCCGATCAACCAGCCGTGCAGCCCGCCGACGCTCCAGTTGACGCGGGTGTTATTGGCGGTGTAGAGGAAATCGTTCTGTTCGCTGATCATGACGGTGTTGCTGGTGCCATCTCGGATAGTGGCCATTTTGATTTTGGGAGTCCCTGGAATCATGAGACCGTTGCCCGCGCCGATCCCGCCCGTGCAACATCCGGCGCCGGCGCCGCCCGTGTTAAAATCGGGATCGACATAGCCATTAATTGCGGTAGAAACAGCGCCAGAAACGCCGACATAGCTGTTTCCCATCAAGCCGCCGGCGCCAGTGCCGGGAGGGGGGCTGGGGACCAATTCCGGGAAGGGTGACGACGGGCAGCGAAAAATCTTGATGACCACGCCGGTGGCCTTTTGGGGATTGTTGGTGGCGCCCCAACCGGAATTCCCTGGGAAGGTGAATTGCTTGTACATGTTTTCTTGTTCGATAAAGGGCAGAATGAAGACGGCCCAAGAACTGCCCCAGCCGCCATTATTGGCGGTGGCAAAGGGAGGGGCGTCGGTCATGCCGCCCGGGGGGAGGAAATTGTTGGTTTGGTGAAAGTTATGGGCCGCCAAACCGAACTGTTTTAAATTGTTGGAACACTGGCTGCGGGCGGCGGCCTCGCGCACTTTTTGCACAGCCGGCAGAAGCAGGCCGATAAGGATGGCAATGATGGCAATGACCACCAATAACTCGATCAATGTGAAACCGCGTTGGAAACGAGACATGGTTCACCTCGGGTAAAAAAAAAATTAGGAAAGAAACTTACGGCTCAAGTGTAATACTTATTTCGGTTAATGACAACCAAAAAATGGTTGTGATGAACTAAATCCCTTCCGGCGCCGTAGAAACCATATTACAGCCAGAAAAGGTGAAGAGTGATTTTCTTGCCGCGAGCTTCCCATGCTAGAATACCCGAGATATTCAGGAAACCCGGGGAGTAGTAAGATGCAAGCAATGAGAACACAGGCCATAGGATTGACAGCTCTGGCGGGTTTTTTGGCGCTGGTTTCCGCCACCGTCGGCCAATCTCCCCGCGCCGGGGGCGAGGAAGCCGGGATCCGGCAAGCTTTAAAGGGGCTGGCGGATGGGTTTGCCGCCGGCAATGCCAGCCAGGCCGCCGGTGCCTATAGCGAAAACGCCGAGCTTTATCTGGAAAACGGCCCGCCTGTCCGGGGCAAAGCCGCCATCCGCGCGGCCTATGCCGTTTACTTCAAAAACAACTCGGGCTGCAAGGTTGCCCTGGAGCCGCATGCCCTGCGTTTTCTCTCAAAGGATGCCGCCATGGAAGACGGCCTCATGCGCGTTTCCGCCGACGGAAAGGAAACCGTGGTCCACAAGTATTCCATCCTGTTGTTGCGCGAAGAGGGAAAATGGCTGGTGGCCATGGTGCGAGAATCGCCGGCGCCCAGGGCCTCGTTATTGGAATTGGAGTGGCTGGTGGGAAATTGGCAAGCCAAACAAGGAGCGAACGACATCACTAGCAAGTATGAGTGGATGGAGGGAAAAACCTTTTTGAAATGCAATTTTCAAGTGCGCGAGAAAGATAAAGTCCTCCACGGTCTGCGCCTGATCGGCCTGGATCCCGCTAGCGGAGAGTTGAAAATCTGGACCTTTGAAACCCATGGCGGCGTGGGGACGGGAACCATCCGCAAGGACGGCAATCGCTGGGTGATTGAGGCGGTTTTGAATCTCCCTGATGGCGTGGAGATTTCTTCCTCCACTATTCTTAGCCAAGTGAACGAAGAAAGTTTTTCCTGGCTGCCCACTCAGGTGAAGGTCAATGAATTGTCGCTGCCGGATTTGCCTCCCATCGTGGTGAGGCGAGTAAAAACCAAGTAAATGGATTAGCAACCAGCAGTAGGTGTGGGATGAAAAAGAAACTGGCGATCCTGGCGTTGGCGAGCATGATACCCTGGACCTTTACCGGCCCGGCATGGGCCCGGGGCCCTGGCGGCGGACACGCGGCCGGGTTTGCAGGCGCTGCCCACAATAGCGGCGCCCATCCCTCCGAGGGCACGCGCACCACTGGCGGCGCCGGGCCCTACGGCGGATCGTGGAAGGCAGGAACCACCAGCGGCTCCTCCACCACCAAGGGTGGCTCGACCGTGAACTATGGTGGCGCTGCGGCGGGAGGAAAAACCGCCGCCGGTGGCGAAGGCGGCCGCTATGTCGGCGGAGTGCAAGTCACCACCCCTAGCGGGCAAACCTACACCCACGCCGGCACCGGCGGGGCGGCGCGCGGGCCGGAAGGCAACACTGTGGCCGGCCGCGAGGGGGTCACCGCCACCACCGGCCCCTATGGCTCTGGCGCCACCGCCTCCCGCAGCGCCGTGACTTCCAACGGCACTTACTACCACGGCCAGGCGGCGCTCAACAACCAGGGCCTTTATGTCCGCAACAATTTCAATAATTACAATTGCTTCCATTCGGGCTGGTATGGCGGTTACCCAGGCGCCTGGAATGGCGCAGGTTGGGCCGCCGCCTACGCCTGGACCTACCCCACTTACGCCGCCCTGGCCGCCTTTACCGCCGCTCCACGCGCTCCGGTCTATTACGATTACGGCAGCACTGTGGTGTACAACAATGGCGGCGTCTACACCGATGGCGAACAGACCGGAACCACCCAGGAATCGACCCAGCAGGCCTCGGACTTGGCTTCCCAGGGAAGTAAAACCGAACCAAGCAAAGAGGAAAAGTGGATGCCCTTGGGTGTCTTCGCCCTGGTTCAGGGAGAGGAAAAAACCTCCTTCAACATCTTTCAGCTTGCTGTCAACAAAGAAGGCGTGATGCGCGGGAATTACTACAACGCCGTTACCGACGCCAATGAAACAGTGAAAGGCGCGGTGGACAAGAAGACCAATCTCGCCGCCTGGACCATTGGCGACAAGAAGTTTCCCGTCTACCAGGCTGGCATCGCCAACCTGACCAAGCCGGAGACCACGATTATGGTTCATTTTTCCAAGGACAAGACGCAGCAGTTTTCCCTGATTCGGATTGAACAGCCGGAAAAAGAAGTCAAGGCGCCTGGCAACGATTAACCCCGCGCCTGGGAAATGGTTTCAGCGGCGTTGTTCCACCTCGGCCAGGAACGCTTCCACTGTGCCGAGGTATTGCTCGCGATGCCTCAGCAAATAGGGTTCATGGCCGGCGCCTTTGAAAACAGATAGGGTGCCATGCTCCGCCACTTTTTCCAGCAGGCGGGCGATCTCCCCCGGTCGGGCCCGGCGGTCCTTTTCCCCGGCTAAAAACAGCACCGGCGCCGAAACAGGGATTCCCCCGAGCTGTTCCAAAGGCGACATGGCGCTGATCTCTGGCAGAAACCACGGGCCAAACAGGCGGAATCCCTGAAACGCCAGGCAAGCGAACGGCTGCGGTATCCACACTTGGGTAAAGTTATCCACCGCCGTCCAGGCATCCAAATATGGCGCTTCCAAAACATAGCCGCTGACCCGGCTGCCCAACTCTTGCGATCCATAGATGGCGGTCGCCGCGCCCATCGACACCCCATGCACTACCAGCGGTCGGCCGGGCCTTTTTTCCTCAAGGAAATTGACCGCGGCAAAGAGATCATGGCGGGCGCTATAACCGATATCGTTGTGAAACCCGCTGGAATCGCCATGCGCCCGGGCGCTCAGGGCCAAGACGGCGCAGCCCCGCTCGGCGTACATGCGGATCATGGGTAGCATGGAAGTGCGCCTTTGCGCGTAGCCA
The DNA here is from genome assembly GCA_009692005.1 of Gemmataceae bacterium. GTDB lineage: Bacteria > Planctomycetota > Planctomycetia > Gemmatales > Gemmataceae > SHZZ01. Next base: position 21,287 of record SHZZ01000024.1, read on the forward strand.
TGCAAAATAATGATTGAAGGCCGGTCTTGCTGTGAAGGGAGAAACCATCCACCCAGTTCCAACCCGTCGCGAGTTTTCAAGCGCACCGGTTCAAATGCGCCCCACTCGACCTTGGGTGCGGTCTCCGGCCAGGGGGGAAGGAAGCGGTGGGTGGCGATAAAGACAGCCGCCAGGGAGATGGCTAGCCAGCCAGCAATAAGCCAGGCAACGGCTCGAAATGGCGCCGGAGTTTTTCTCCAGATCCCTTGCCACTGCCCCATGCTTTCACCTTGGGAATTAGGGGACCGAATTACCAAAGGACACCCGGCCACTGCCCCCGCCGTTATTGGTGAAGTCGCAGGCAATGCCGCCCGGGACTTGCTTCACCTGGAGGTTGAAGATCCGTCCCTGGGCATCTTTGCCCGTGCCGCTGTAATTGTTCTTGGTGGTTTCCTTCAGCGTCACTTCCACCAGTTTGATATCTTCCTTGACGAAAGTCTCAACCTCGAGCTTGTCCCAGACCTTGGTGGCAAGATTGGCATCGATGGTGACTGCCATTTTCTCGGTCTTTTTCTCGGCTTTCTTTTCCGGTTCGGTATTCTTCTTTGCAGGAGATGGCGTGTTCCCGCCACAACCGCAGAAAGTCGCCAGGGCCAGAGTCAAAACCACTAAATTGTTTCGCATGCCAGTTCATCCATAACGGGGGTGTTGATTCCCATGGAAAAGCATGGCTATTGTAGTTGGCGGAAGAAGGGAAAAAAGGAGGAAAGGCCGAGGTTTCCCGGGAAGAACATTCTCGACCTTGTAAATCGTCCCCTTACTTTTTTCCAATCACCTCTTCCAGTTGGAATTGGTGAGGCGTTTTTTCCACATTCCCGGCCTGGTCGGTGGCCCCGGCCGAGATCTGCCCGTCCCCCGACAGGGGAATTTCCGCTTCCCACTCGGCCAAACCGGACAGCACTTTCGTTAACTTAGCCTTCTCCCCGTTGACCAGGACCGCGGTAATTTCCCCGTTGTCATGGGCCACCCCGCCGACGATCAGCTTGCCATTCACCTTCCTCACGGAGGTGATTATTGTCACTGGGGGAAAGTCATCGACCGGGTTGAGGGCCTTGGGAAATTCGACCCCGGTCACTTCCTTGACGCGGGATTCATCCCCGGTGAGGAGCGCCTCCTTGCGGAAATCTCTGGGGTCGGCTTTTTTGTAATCAGGGGAAGCGGTGCTTACCACCAGGGCATGGCGGCCCGGGCCAAACCAGTCGTGCAAGTAGACCGGCACGCCGGTGGCATGCTTGGGTTCTGGCCGCGGTCCGTCGCCGCCTCGGTTCACCATCGCCCGCTCCTTGTGCCCCTTCCACCCTGGCGCCTGAACATTGCGGAAATGCGACTCCGCTTTCCCCGCTGGGTTCTGGTCGCTGATCTGGATCAAGGGCATGCGCACCCCAGAGTTTTGCTTTTCAAAAGTCAATCCCTCGACGGTGAGCATCCCGTGCTGCACGCTGTCGTCATCGTGGCCGCGGTTAAATGGCTCGGAACCCACCTGGGCAATCGAGACATTTCGGTAAACATGGTTGTCATAGTTGGGATGGTAGATGCCATAAGCGGTGTCGTGAATCTGCAGGTTCTCCACCAGCAGAGAGGGAACCTGCGGGCGGAAGCCGTAATGAACATCCCAGATTTTCAAATTGCGGATGATGAACGGGTGGCGGGTGTCGGGCCCGGCGCGGTTGACCCCCTCCCCCAGGTTGACCCCATAAAGCCCGATGGAACTGTGGGCTTCGTTGTTGTCAAAGCGGATGAAAGGAAGGGTGCGGATGTCGGTCGGGGCGCGTTGTCCGTCCGGCTGGCGGATCTGCAAGGTGAGTGATTTGGCCGAGGTCTGCGTGGCTTCAAAGCGGAAGCCATAGGCGTCGTTGGCGGCGGCGGTATTGCGGGTGAAACTGTTCAAACTATTGGCCCACCAAAAGCCGGCGCCTTCGTTGCCATCGAAGGGCAAGGGCTGCTTGGGCATCCGCTTGCCGCGAACAGCCCCGACGGCCAGGTTGCGGTCGAGGAGGTTGTACACTTCGGTGCCGTCCTCAAGAAAGTAACCGTGGCCAAGGCTGGAATAGCCGACATTGTCGCGCACCACCAGGTAGTTGGTGCCATGGATGGTCAGCCAGCGGTTGTGGCTGGAGTGAATGGAATTGCCGCTGACTTCGCTGCCGCGCATGGTGTCGCCGACCAGGTGAAAGTGCAGGCTGTAGCGGCCGAGGATGCCTTTTTTCCCCAGGTGGCGAAACTCGGCAAAGCGGATCGATCCGGTCGAGCCGCGGTGGTACATGGTGTGGCCGCGGATTCCCTCCGGATTTGCCGACTCCACGATGACATTGCGGCTGAGGTTGGCCACTTCGCCCCGGTATTCCCCGCTGCCCAGGTGGTCATGCGACAGTGGCTTATCCAGAATAATTGTCGCCCCCTTGATGCTCTGGATTTTTCTTTCCTCGGTGAAGGGCCCTTTGTTCCTTGCTCCATAACTGCGGCGGGTGGCGGTAATGACCAGGAGGTCGCCGGCTTTCCAGCCGATCCCCGGCTCGGCCAGGGTAAGAGAAGTGTCCTCTGCTTTGGCGGTTTCTCCCAGTTTGACCCAAGTGCGTGCCATGGCCGCGCCGTGGAATTCCATCTTCCCGCCGCAGCAGACAATGGCCGGGCAGGAGTCAGGATTCATGCCCTCTTGCGCGTGCAGGCGGATGAGAGCGGTGAATTGGGCCGCGATGGGGTTTTCCGCCGTACCCACTTCCAACGCCGGCCGCGTCTGTCCCGGCTTGGTGGTCTCCAGGTGCGCGTCGCAGTCGAAACCCTCTTCGCTGTATTCATTCCCCGCTTGAATCTTGATCAGCCCGACATTCAAACGGGTGTTCTTGTCCGGGGCAAAGGTTAAAGCGCCGGCAATGTTGATGGCGCGAATGACTTGCTCCGATTGCACATCGTAAACGACACGGTGGCCTTGCTGGATCAGCACCTTGGCCCCGTTGGTGGGAACTTTTCCCCCTTCCCAGGTGGCGGTCGCGGACCACGGCCCGCTTTTCGCCGTGCGGGTGACAACACTTTCAGGGCCTTGGGCCGCCAGTGCCAGGAGACAAAGTATCGCAGTCGAAACTGGGGAAAGCATGGCGGGTCTCCGGGATTTTCAAAAAGGCAGGTTCAGGCAGGCAGGTTCAGCACGAAGTATAGATTGTTCCCTGGGGAACGAGAGTAAGTCAAGGGAAAAGCCACCCACCCCTCCCGGGAACGCCGGGCTCCTGCCATAAAGAGAAAGGCCGCGCAATGAGCGCGGCCTTTCAGAGTGTCTTCATTTACTTTTCGTCTTACAACCCGGCCAGGATGGCGTTGGTGATTTCGCTGGTGGAGTTGGTTCCTCCCAGGTCTGGGGTGCGGGAATTGCCCGCCTTGAGAACCCGGGCCACCGCATCGCGCACCGCCAGCGAGGCGCTGGCCAGCCCCAAATGATCCAACATCATGGCGCCCGACAGGATTGCCGCCATCGGGTTGGCGATCCCCTTGCCGGCGATGTCCGGGGCAGAGCCGTGCACTGGCTCGAACATGCTGGGAAAGGTCCGCTCGGGATTGATGTTAGCGCTCGCTGCCAGGCCGATGGTTCCCGTCACCATGGCAGCCAGGTCGGTCAGAATGTCGCCAAATAAATTGCTGGCAACCATGACATCGAAATGCTCCGGCTTGCGCACCAGGTCCATGGCGGCGGCGTCCACCAGCAACGAGCTTGATTGCACCTCGGGGAACTCCCCCGACACTTTCTTGAAGCACTCATCCCAGAGGACCATGCCAAAAGTCTGCGCATTGGACTTGGTGATGGAGGTGACTTTTTTGCGCGGGCGTTTGCCCGCCCCTTCAAAAGCCGCCCGCATGATCCGCTCGCAGCCCCGGCGGGTGAAGGTATTGGTTTGAATCGCCACTTCGAACGGCGTGCCGGTGTACAACCGGCCCCCCACGGGGGCGTATTCCCCTTCCGTGTTTTCCCGATAGAACAGGATGTCGATGGAACCGGGCTTCTTGTCGCGCAAAGGCGACTCCACCCCTTCGAAGAGGAAACTCGGGCGCAGATTCACATACTGATCAAACTGCCTGCGCATCGGCAGCAGCAGGCCGTGGACCGGGATATGATCCGGCACCGAGGGGTGGCCAATGGCGCCCAGGAAGATGGCATCGTGCTGTTTCAATAGATCCCAGCCTTCCTCCGGCACCATGACACCTGTTTTGTGATAGTGCAGGGCAGACCAGGGAAGCTTGGTCCAGGAAAGTTTGCTACTGGTCTTGGCGACGGCGGCCTCGAGCACGCGAACGGCCTGGTCGATCACTTCCACGCCGATCCCATCACCGCCGATTACTGCTATTTTGAAAGCTGGCATTGTATGGAGCCTTGGGGTGTGTTATTGCCACCGGGCATTACCCGTAGCGGGTTGATTGTCCCTATAAATGGGACACGATAGGCAGGATAGGCGCAGTCGCCAGGGAGTCAAGCATGGTCGCAAAGGCATTTTTCCGGTTCAAAGGTCGCGTCCAGGCCGCCTGGATAGCCACTTGTTATGTTGCTTTTGCCTGGGGTCTGGCAGGGTGTCAAAATTCTGGCGGGAACTCCTCCGCCCTGGATAAATATTTTGGGCCGCTCCCATCGGCCAATGGAGCCAACAACGGAGCCTCGGTTAACAATGGCGCCGGGGGTTTTTCCCCGGTTTCTCCAACCCCCATTGCCTTTGGAAACCCTGCCGTTTCCGATAAGGATCCCTTGTTCGGTGGAGTGCCCGTCTCCCGCATTCCTTCCCCCACGGCCAACGCCGCCATACCGGGAACCTTTAATAGTGGTCAAGGGGGGTTGCCCAATCTGCCCTCTCCCAGTTCCGCCACTAGCCCAGCCGCCTTGGCCACCGGCAGCTTCTCCACTCTAGACCCCAGCCGCAACAATGTCATGCCTGTTGGCGTCAATCCTGCTCCAGCGGTTTCTCCCTTTGGCACGCCCGAGGAGTTCCGCTCTTTAATGCAGCAAATCACCACGCGCGGCCTGGCCTGGCAACGACTCGATTACAACCCGCAAGCCGGCGAGTGGAAGTTCTACTGCGCCATTAAAGACCCCAGTCAGCCCGGCGTGACGAGGAATTTCGAGACCACCGCCAGGACCGATGTCTCCGCGCTTCGCGCGGTTCTCAACGAGATCGACCGCACCTTCCCCCCCAAAAAGTAAATTGCAAAATCTGAAAAGCAGCTCAGGGGATTAACCTCCCCTGCTCGCCAGGCCGACCTTCCTCGCGAACAAAAAGTTTAAACACTTTTTTCATCCTTTTTTCATCGCCGGGGGGATACTCTATTCCCAAGAGGCTTGTCTGCCCGATTTTTTAAAAAGGTTAAATCATGCGCGGCATTATTCATTCGATGTGGCTGCTTGGCATCGTGGCGCTCTTCACTCCCATGGGGTTTTCCCAGCAGCCGGGGATTCCTCCTGCAAAACAGGGCGAAGGGAAAGGCGAGTTCAAAGGCCCGGGCGGGCCTCCGGGCTTCGGCAAGCAAGAGAGAAAAGTCCTCAAACAATTTGACAGCAACAAGGACGGCTGGCTGAACCAGCAGGAAAGGCAAAAGGCGCGGGAGGAGATCAAGTTTAAAGGTGGGGAATTGCGCAAGGGGCCGGGAGGCTTCCGCATGAATCAAACTCCGCCCAAGCCAGGGCCTTCGCTCAAACCCAGCGAAGCTCCCGTGGTGAAAAAAGGCGGCCTGTATGATGCGCAATCCTTGCGCGTCATCTTCCTCGATTTCGAAAACGCCGATTGGGAAAAAGAACTCGAAGACTTCCATGGCACCGATGTCGATGTGCCCTGCACCATGACCGTCGATGGGAAAAAATACCCCGGCGTGGGTGCTCACTTCCGCGGCATGTCCTCTTATAGCATGGTCAGCCCAGGGTTCAAACGCTCTCTCAACCTGGCGCTCGACACCGTCAATTCCAAGGCCAAGTTATATGGCTACAAGACCATGAACTTGCTCAACTGCAATGGCGACCCTTCCCTCATGAGCTCCGTGCTTTATTCTCAAATCGCCCGGCAGTTCCTGCCCGCGCCCAAGGCCAACTTTGTCCACCTGGTGATCAATGGCGAATCGTGGGGGATTTACGCCAATACCCAGCAGTTCAACCGCGACTTCCTCGTGGAAAATTACCATTCCTCCAAGGGCACGCGCTGGAAGGTTCGCGGCAGCCCCAATGGCCAGGGCGGACTCGAGTACCTCGGCGACGATGCCGAAGCCTACAAGCGCCGCTATGAAATCAAATCGCCCGAGAACGCCAAGGCCTGGAAGGCGCTCATCCACTTCTGCAAAACGCTCAACCAGACCCCGCCGGAAAAACTCGAAGAAGCCCTCAAGCCTCTGGTGGATATGGACGAACTGCTGGCTTTCCTGGCGCTGGACATCGCCTTGATTAACAGCGATGGCTACTGGACCCGCGCCAGCGATTTCAGCATTTACCTGGATGAGAAAGGGAAGTTCCATTTCCTGCCGCACGACATGAACGAGGCCTTTCACCCGAGTGGCGCCGGCGGCATGGGCGGTTTCCGCATGGGCGGTTTTTCCCCCCCGGGCGAGGTCCTGCCCGCCTTTTTGCAAACCATGCTCGGTTTTACTGAAGCCCAGGGCAAGGCCATGAGGGAATTGCAAAAAGAAGTCGATGCCAGCCTGGAAAAGATTTTGACCAAGGAACAGTCGAAGCAATTGAAAGAGATGCGGGATCGCGGCCCGGGTGGGCCAGGGTTCCCAGGTGGGCCCGGGGGACTTGGTGGGGCAGGGTTCCCAGGTGGCCCAGGCGTACCAGGTGCAGGTGGCCCCATGGGGCCTGATGGAGGGCAAGGAAATCCTTCAAGCCGCGGTACCGATCTTGACCCGCTCCTTGGCCTCACCGACCAGCGCAAACCGTTGCGCTCCAAGATTCTTGCTGTACCTTCTTTGCGCGCCCGCTACCTGCAAAAGATTAAGGCCATCGCCGAGAAGGCGTTGTCCTGGGAAAACCTTGGGCCGCTGGTGAAACAGTTCCGCGATCTTATTGAACCGGTGGTCGCCACGGAAACCCGCGGCCTTGCTTCCCTGGACGCATTTCGCAACGCCACCGGGGACCAAGCCAACCCCTCCACCCCAGGCGGGCGGAGCATGCCCCTAAAGACCTTCATTGAACAAAGGCAAAAATACCTGCTGCAATATAAGGAAGGATCCACCCCGTCCGCTGGGCGTTAATGAAAGATCAGAAAGCCTTCCGGGGTTGCAACGGCGGCGGGCAAGCCCCAAATTCCGATGCCGCGATCCACGCGCCCGTGAAGCGGCTTGGCTTTGCCCTCGGCGTCGAAGACTTGCCAAACCAGGGCGCCGCCCCGTTCCCAACCGGTTCCCTCGGTCCAGGTCAGAAGGGTGTCGCCATTGCTGTGCGCCGCCAGCGCCGGGTGTTTTCTCGCTCCGCCGTGGCCCGGGGCGACAACCGGTTTCCTAATGGAACCGCTTTCCACTTCAATTGAAGAAAAGTAAATCTGCCCGGCGGTATCCCAGGCAGCCATGATTCCTTTTGGGCCCTGAACCAGGGCCAGCGTGCTCATGGGTCAGAGCGGCAATCGCCATTTATGCACCTCTTTCCCCTGAAATGATTGCCCCTTGTCCTTCGAGGATAATAGGTAAATGTCGCGGTCCATGCCTTCGATGGCGGAGCGGTAGAGAATTTGAACCGCCCCTTCCTTTGAAGCAAAAGCTTTCAAGGAACAGCAAGGGCAAACTCCGGTTTCCTGGCTCCAGGCGGGGGTTTCCCGCGAAAAGGTTTTTCCCTCATCGGTGGAGTGGGCAACCCAAATTTTGCGATTGGCTTCACCCTTGCCCGTGGTTTTCCCCAAAGCATGCCATACCACATGAACCTGGCCGAGTGTATCGGCGGCGACCGAGCAGCCTCCATCCATCACCCAGGTCGAGCCGATCAGGTTTTTCTCTTTCTCGAACCCCTTGCCATCGTCAGTCATGCGCGAGTAAAAGACCGCTTCCGTCGGCTTGCCCGAGCCGTTCCACACCGCGTGAATACGGCCATTCTTTCCCAGCGCCATCTGCACCCCGCGGACCGAACCGGCAGCGATCGCTTTGCCAGACGGGCTATTTACCTGCATTGGCCTGGCAAAGGATTCCGCCCCCTTGGCCTTGGAGGTGTAGTACAAATCCCCCGAGCGCGGGTCGCCTTTGTAGTAAATGAGGTGAATGGTCCCCTTGGCATCGCTGAGGGCCTGGGGTTGAATGCCTCCATCCGGCGCTCGGAGGGTGCGCACGGTGATAGGAGCTTCATCGGCCCCAGCCAAGTGGGGCAAAAGCATGGCCAAGCTGGTTAGCAACAAGAAGGGGAGTTTTGATTTTGTCATTGGATGGTCCTTTCGTCGGCAGTGTTGATCCTGATGATACCATGCCGGGGGTTTCGGCGAAGAACAAACCCCTCGCATTCAAGCTTGCCGCAACAACCGAGCCCGAAGCGTCAGCGCCGGGTGGTTTAAAAAAAGAAGGAGAAAGAAACCCGTCGGTCACCCTTGCACCCGGGAGGGTGCTCCGGGCTCGGGCGCTACTACGGACCCGTCTTTTTTCCTTTTGCTTCTCTTGCCAAGTTGCAATGAAGATTCTCCCCGCCTAACATGGCCGCATGGCGCAAGTCTGTCCAAGATGTTCCCGGGTCAATCCTGACGAAGCCTCCTATTGCTATTTCGATGGCATAGGCCTGGGCAGCCATCCGCATTCGCAACACGACTTGCACCGGTTCCTCAACCCGTTCAAATTCCCTTCAGGCCGTCTGTGCGCCAATTTCGAAGAGCTGGTGGAAGGCATCCTGGGGGAATGGTCCGTCGCTGTGGAACTCAACCGCAAGGGAGAGTTCGTCAATTTTTTCAGTTCGATCGGGCGGTTAGACCTGGCCATGGCGGCGCGTTCAGCCAAGGAATTCCCCGCAGCCGACCAGGGGCTGGACAAACTCCTCGACCGCATGCCGGTGAGCAACTTGGGAGAAGCGCAACTCGTCACCGACACCGAGACCTTGAATCTGGGCTTGCTTCGCGTGGGGCAGAAATTCAAATCCTCGGTGAAACTACGGAATAAGGGACGCAGGCTGCTGTTCGGCACAGTCACGCTGGAGGGGCTGCCCTGGCTTTCGCTTTCCCAGGACAAGGCGCGGCCTCGCAGCCGCTTTCAGTTGATCGCCGAGGCTCCGTTGCCCCTGTACACCCTGGGCGATCAGTTGCGCTCTTCCGACAAACCGCTGGAAGGGAAGTTGATTCTGGAGACCAACGGGGGAAGCAAAGTCATCGTGGTTCGGGCCGATGTGCCGGTCCGGCCCTTTATGACCGGGGCGCTGGCTGGCGCCCGCAGTCCGCGGGAAGTGGCGGAGAAATCGAAAGCCAACGCCAGGGAAGCGGGTGCGCTGTTTGAAAGCGGCGCGGTCGAACGCTGGTATAAAGATAATGGGTGGAAGTATCCTGTGCCTGGCCCGGCGGCCTCGGGCCTGGCCTCGGTGCAGCAGTTTTTCGAGGCCCTTGGACTGGCGCGCGCGCCCAAAGTCGAAATCGATTCCTCCTTCCTGACCTTTGACCTGTCGCATGCCGCGCCCGCCGCGCAATATCTTGCCGTTTCCAGCCCGGAGAAAAAACCAGTCTACGCTCATGCCGTCGCTGGCGCTCCTTGGGTTTCCATCGGCCAGATGGAAATGAAGGGCTCGCGCGCCCTGATTCCCATCAGCGTCAACCCGTCTTTTCTGCAAAGCCCCAGGCAATCCACCTGGGTGCGGGTTAACTCCAACGGCAATCAATCGTTTCTGGTAACGGTGGAGGCGATTCAGCCGGGCGCCGGATTCGCCGATCTGGCCGGCGCTGCCGCTCCGCTGCAGGATTTCGCCCCCGCCCGCGTGGTTGAATCCTCTTCCGCCGAGTTGCTTCTTCCCGAAGCGCCGGCAGATTTTTTCCAGGCCCCTATTCTTGGCTATCACCCGTTGGCGCAGAAAGTGAAACGCGGGCGCTGGGTCGGCTGGGTGTTCCTGATTTTTCTGCTTCTCTTGTTCCTCGGTCTGGTGGGGACCATCGCTGTTCTCGGCTTGAAAAAACTGCAGAACAATAAAGAGAAGCGTTGAAACCTTTTTCCCCACGATAGGATAATGAGAAGGGGCGATGACATGGTGGCAAAATCACGCAAGGAACAGATCGAGGAGATGCTGGCCGAGGATCCGCGCGATTCCTTCTTGCTTTACGGCCTGGCCATGGAGCACCTGTCCACAGGCGCGGAGGACCTGGCCCTCAAGGCCTTGCAAAACCTCATGGCCCTTCAGCCCGATTATCCGCCCGGGTATTTGCAGGCCGGGCAGTTGCTGGCGCGCCTGGGAAAGGAACCAGAAGCCAGGGATGTTTATCGGGTAGGGATTCAAGTGGCTCAAAAGGCCGGCGACTCGCACGCCGCTGGCGAAATGGAAAATTTCCTGTCCCTTCTCGACTGACTGCCAGATAATAACTCAAGGTTAAAGAAAACGCTTTTGGGAGGCAAACATGTACGGAAAGTTTAGACAACTGCTGGGTGTTTTGCTGGCTGGAATGGTGGGGGTGGCTACGGCCGCCGACGAGGGCAAGGTCGTGGTGGTCATCGAGGGGTTGAAATCCGTTGCCCCAGCCGAGTGGAAGGAAGAACCGGTTTCCAACCGCATGCGCTACGCGCAGTTTGTTCTTCCCAAGGAGAAAGGCGACGACCGCAATGGGGAAGTAATCATATTCAAAGGGCTGGGCGGCTCGGCCAAGGCCAACATCGACCGCTGGGTCGGCATGTTTAAAACGGCGGACGGGGACAAAATCAAAAACCCCAAGGTCAAGGAGATCAAAGTGGCGGGGGTGCCCTCCGCTTATCTGGATGTCAATGGCACCTACCTTTTCAAGACCGCGCCCTTCGATCCCAACGCCAAGGCCATGGCCATGGAAAACTACCGCATGCTGGCCGTGCATGTGGAAGGCGAAACCATCTACCACATTCGCCTGGTGGGCCCTGCCAAGACGGTGGCCAAGTATGCTCCCGGGTTCGATAAATGGCTGGAATCTTTCAAATGATTTTCACTCAATAAGCTTTCGCGAAGCGGCCAGGGCGTTCCTTGCCGCTTTCTTTTTTTTAAGGTCCCCTCGTGAACGATCCCTTTTTTGATTACCGACTGCCGCAGGAACTGATCGCGCAGCATCCTCCGTCCCGGCGGCAGGATTCCCGCTTGCTGGTGGTCGATCGGCAAAGCGGGTCGCTTGCCCACCATGCCTTCAATTCGCTCACGGCCTTTTTGAAACCTGGCGACTGCCTGGTGTTGAACGACACGCGGGTGGTGCCAGCGCGGCTGTTGGGAAAACGCGCCGCCACCGGGGGAAAATGGGAAGGGTTGTTCCTAAAGGAAACGCCAGACGGGCTTTGGGAACTCATGTCGCAAACCGGGGGCAGGCTGCAACCGGGAGAATGGGTGGAAGTGGATCCGCCGCCATTGCGATTGCAGATGCTGGCCAACCTGGGCGAGGGCATCTGGCGAGCCCGCCCCGAGCCCAACCGCCCCGCGTTAGAACTTCTCGCCCAACATGGCAAAATCCCCCTGCCACCATACATACGCAAGGGCCTTGCCAACCCTGAAGATGAGGAGCGCTACCAGACACTTTTCGCCCGCCACCCGGGCGCAGTCGCCGCGCCCACCGCTGGGCTGCACTTCACCCCCCAACTCTTTTCCCAATTGGAACAACAAGGCGTGCGTCGCGCTTTTGTCACACTGCATGTCGGCCCGGGAACCTTCCGCCCCTTGCCGGAATCCCTTCCAGACAATTTCTTGGTCGAACCGGAATGGGCCCAGGTTTCCGAAGAAACCGCCTCTTTGATTCAGCAAACGAAGGTGGCGGGCGGGCGGTTGATCGCGGTTGGCACCACCACCACACGAGTTTTGGAGACACATGCTCAAAGGGGACAGGCCTCACCCTGGCAGGGGTTGGCCGGCTTGACCATTCGCCCGGGCCACCGCTTTCAAATTATTGAAGCACTGGTCACCAACTTTCACCTGCCGCATTCCAGTTTGCTTCTCCTGGTCGATGCCTTTGCTGGAAGTGATCTCATGCGTCAAGCCTATGACGAGGCCATAAGGGAAAAGTACCGGTTTTACAGCTATGGCGATGCCATGCTGATTCTTTAACCGAGGCCGTTCAGAGATATTCCGAAGGGCATCGAGAGGTCCGTCAAACTGTTCCAAACTTGAATGAGGGCAGATGCCGCCAGGCGCCTGGTAAAGGGAAAATGTGGAGAAAAGGTGGTTATTACCGGCCGGAATGGGATAATCCTTGTTAGCATTAAACCACGGTCAAATGTTCCAAAGGCGACACCATGTTTCCACGAACAACGATTTGCCTGGCGGGACTGCTGCTGGCGCTCTTCTCGGGTTGTGGGGAAGTCCGCCTGCCGAAGAAAAACGCCGGGGGAAAACAGCCCGTAGCCGCCGAACTTTCCATTCACACCGCCAATGCAGCGGAAAAAATGGCCGCCGAAGGAATAATCCTTTTCAAGGAATATCCTCCCCTCCCTTCTCCCCCCGGGCATGGGGAATATATCCAATTGCTCAAAGAGCGATGTAAAGCCGATTACCTGCTGGTGAAAGACACTGGCTTGAATGAAAAAGACCAGGAGAAACTTCGCTTGCTGGTTCAGAATTGGAATGAAATCATGAACGGCGAGTTGGAGAAGAAGTTTGGCCCCGACATGCGGGCCAAGCTGCAAAAGGAAGGAGAGGACAAATGGCGGGAAGCGAGCAAAAAAGCGCCCAGGAAAAAAAGCCCCTGATGAGGATCCTTTTAACATTAGCGCTGGTCCTGGTCCCTGGGGCCTTCGCTCAGGACAACTTGGCCGATTTCCGCCCGGTGGTAGTCAAGACCGCGCCCTCGGCCGGCAGCGAAAGCGTTGATCCTGCCCTGACGGAAATCCAGGTCGTCTTCAGCCGCAAGATGTTGGATAAATCCTGGTCAGTGGTTCAAATCAACCCGGACCTGTTTCCGAAAACACAGGGGCAGGGTGCCTATTCCCCTGACGGAAAAACTTTTTTGTTAAAAGTGAAACTCGAACCGGGAAAAACCTACGCTCTTTGGTTCAACCAGGGGGTGCGGTTTGACAAATTCAAGGATAGCGAGGGGAAAGCGGCGGTCCCGTACCTTCTTTATTTTCAGACCAAGAAATGAATCGGTGGTATAAACAGTTTCGTCTAGGAAAAGGAAGCCCCGTTCAATGAAGAGGAATTAACCATGCGAATCTTGTTGTCTTGCGGCATTGCCTTGCTGTTTTTCACCCTGGGTTTGCCGGCTCAGGAAAACCCCGGAGATGGGCCGAAAGTCCGGCAGGTGTTGAAGGGTTCTGTCCCGGATGAAAAGCTGGCGGCCAAGGGAGCAAAAGTCATCGTCAGCCAGAAGGGGCTGGAGGGGCTGTGGAAGGTTTGGAAACTGGAAGGGAAGGCGCCCGAGGTGGATTTCAAAAATGAAATCGTCCTGGTGGAAACCACGCGGGGAAGCCGGCTGTCGCTATCGGCGAAGGTGAAGGATGGGGATTTGCAAGTGATTGGCATTTCCACCCGCGATCTCGGGCCGGGATTTCGTTTTGTCATTGGCGCGGTCAGCCGCGAGGGAGTAAAAACTGTGCAGGGGAAAGAAATAGCTCAGGAGTAACCCGGTGAGTTTTTCGGAAAAGTCGCGCAAGTATTTCACCGCCTCGATGGGTGGTGCGGGAGTCGCCTTTCTTGCCAGCGTGGTGAGCGCCTGGCTTGGCGGGGTATTGGAACAGGTTTTTCAAACTACCCTGGTTTCCTGGGAGATGGCCTCTTTGGGGATAGTTTTTTTATCCACCCTGGGAGGGCTGGCCTGCGGCGGCCTGGGCGCCTTTTTTACCAAGTGGTTTTACGCACTGGTCTCTGGCCTGGTGATAAACGGGGTGATCTTTGGCCTGGTGATGGTGCAGGGGACCACGCCTCTGTTTGTGAAAATATGGGCCTTTGGCGCCGGGTCGCTGGCCGGCGGGGCCGCGGGGGTTGTCGCTTGCCTGTGGTTTCATCGGCAAGCGGCGGCGGGAATTCCCGGGGGGAAAAAAGCCATGTTCTTCAAACTGGCCATCTCCCTGCCGATGTTTCTCCTCACCGGGTTCTGCCTCTTCGGCCTCCTGGCCACTCGGGAAAGACCGGGCAGTGTGTTTTTGCAAATCTTTTATGTTCTCATGGCTCTGGCAGCCTTTGTGGTAGGCATCTTGCCTTACTGGAAAAAGAAACCGGCGGCGTGAAGCGTTACACAGCCTTATAGGCAGGGACAAAGTTTCCCCACTACCAGCGTTAGTTAAAAACATTCTGCCCAGTAAGGTGAATACCTTGGCAGTCTTTCAATGGTTTACTTCACCAGCACCGGTTGCCCTGGGGCGAGGGAAGCTGCGCCGCTGGCGATAAACTCCAGGTCTTGTGGCGCCGCTTGCCATTCCCCGCCTGCTTCCAATCGGATGCCCGTTACCTGCGCGAAGTCCCCCTCCACTCTTCCCAGGCGCAACTCCACCCGCTTCGCCTTTCCACCTTCCACGGTGAATGCAAAACTTCCCTCGGGGGAACGGACCAGTGCGGCGACGGGAAGCACCAAGGCTTCAGGCAAGGGCGCCAAGATTCGCGCGGTGGCGAACATCCCTGGCCGAACTTCTCTCTGCGGATTTTCCAGGTCCACCTCGGCCCTCAAGGTGCGTGATGACTGATCCAGGGCCCAGGAAATACGGCTCACCTTGCCGGTGATTTCTTTGCCCGGCAGGGCGTGCAAACTTACTTGAACCTGCGCCCCGGCGTTCACCAGGGGGCTGTCGATTTCCGGCACCTCGATCACCAACCGCACGGGGTCAATTTTTGAAATCGTGAAAAGGGGCTCGCCCTTATTGGCGCTGTCCTCATGCACCAGTTTGCCTGGGTCCACTTTCCTTGAGGTGATCACGCCATCGAACGGGGTTTCCAGGATCGTGTAGGCCACCAGGGCCTCGGATTTTTTCGCCTCGGCCTCGGCCACCAGAATCTTGGCGGCGGCCACCCGGGTTTCTCCCTTTGCCTGCGCCATCTCAGCCCGCGCCTTGTCCAGCCGCGCTTGCGCCTGCTTTACCCGCGCCGCCATTTCCTCCTTGGACGACTCCGCCGACTTGAACTGATTCAGCGCCTCGTCGCCTGTCTGCTCGTCCAGGACCTTGCCCGAAACGAGCTTGGAGATGCGGTCGTACTCGGTTTTCCAGCGCAGGAAGGCGGCGTCAACGCGAAGGATGCCGGCCCGGGTTTCCTCCAGGCCGGCTTGCGCCGACTCGATGGCCGCTGCCGATACCTTCTCCATGTCCCTTTTTAAAGCCAACTCCTCCTCGGCCAGCTTCTCCATGGCTTTTTTCTGACGCCAATCTTGGAGAATCTCTGGCGCGTCGATGCGCAGCAGAGCTGTGCCAGGAGTCATCACCTTGCCCATGGGGCCGAAGACCGGGCCTTTGACTTCATCCCCGATGTCCGCCAGCACCTGTTTGACATACCCGGTCACCTTGGCATGCAGGATGGCTTCCTCAAAGGGCAGGACTTGCGCCGGCTGCGTGATGGCGCGGACTAAACTCCTTTTGCTCACCTTGACGAGCTTCACCTCGGCCACTTTGGCCTCGGCCGGTTTGGCTCCTTCTTTGGCTTTTTCCCAGCAGCCGGAGCCGAGAAACAAGGCGGACAACCCAAGTACAGCAGACAAACGCCAGATAATCATGATTCACCCCCAGGGGTGGAAGTGGCATCCTCCGGCGCCAAGGAAACGGCGAAGGAAGCCGGTTTGGGAAAGAGCAGAGCGAAGAGTGCGGGCAGAACCACCAGGGTGGCGATCAGGCCGAATAAAATTCCGCCGATCACCGGTCGGGCCAGCGCCGCTGCCTGCTCACCTGCGCTGGTTTTCCCCAGCGCCATCGGCAGCATGCCTGCGATCATGGCCAGGGCGGTCATGACGATGGCGCGGAAGCGGCCGCTGGCGGCCAGTTGCGCCGCCTGCAGACCCGAGGCCGCGCCTTCCTCCATGGCTTTCTTGGCGAAGCTGACCAGGAGTATAGCGTTGGCGCTGGCGACTCCCACGGCCATGATGGTCCCCATGAACGATTGTAGGTTCCAGGTTGTGCCGCTGGCCAGCAGCGCCAGCAGCGATCCGCACAAGACAAAGGGTATCCCCAACAGGGGTATGAGGGCAAGGCGCAGGGATTGGAAATAAGCCAAGAGCAGGAGAAAGACAGCGCCCACGGAGAGCGCCAGTCCAAAGTTCAAGCCGGAAAACAGTTCCTGATGGATGGCGATCTGCCCGCGGACATCGACCTGCACGCCCTGGGGAACCTCGCCGGTGTCGGCGATGGCCTGGCGCACCAAGCGCGTGGCGCTGCCGAGATCGGTCCCTTCCAAATTGGCCCGCAGGCTGACGAAGCGGCGCATGTTGTAGCGGTCCACCTCGCCCGGCATCTGCCCTTCCTTGACCGTGGCGACATCGCGGAGAAGCCGTTGCTCCGGCCCCGCTTGTTTGACCGGCAGGAACTCGATCTGCTCGGGGGAGTTCATGATGGCCTGCGGCACTTCCACCTGCACTTGATAGCCGATGCCGCTGGCGCCGTCCCGCCAGTAGTTGGGCATGGTGAATCGTGAGGACGAGGTCGCCGCCACCAGCGCCCGCGCCACCTCGTCGGCATGCACGCCGCTGAACGCCGCCTTCTCGCGGTCTACTTTCACCTCGATGGAGGGATAGTCGAGCGTCTGGCCAAAATGCAGGTCCTTCAACTCACTCTGTTTTTGCATTTGCTTGTACAAACGGGCGGCGTAGGCGCGGTTGTCTGGCATTTTCGGGCCGCTGACCATCACCTCGATGGGCGTGGCCGACCCGAAACTCATCACTTCATTAACGACATCGGCGGGTTCAAAAAACAAAGTTAAGGTCGGCGCCGCACTTTCCTCTTTGACATACCCAAGTTTCTTCCAGCGCTCCAGGGTCCATTGGCGCAAGTGAGGCGGCAGGTCCTGGCGAATCCGCATCCGCAGCTCCCGCGTCGATACCTCGGGTTTCAGCGCCACGCGCATGACCGCTTCCTCCGGCCCGCCCATCCATTGATACACGCTGTTGATTGGGTAACTGGACGGCACCAGGCCGACATAGCCGAGTGAAAGGGGCACATTCTCCTCGCCGGCGGTTTTTCCCAGCCAGCGCAGCGCCTCTTGGGTAATGGCCTCGGTCTCCTCGATGCGCGTCCCGGCCGGCGCCCGCAGGCGGAACTGCAACTGATGATTATCGACTTCAGGAAAGAGGTCAGTCCCGGTTTTGCGGCTGGCCTCCCAGGCCAGGAAGGAAACCGCCGCCAGCGACCCAGGAACGAGAACCCAGCGCGTGGCCAGCGCACGAGAGAGCAATCCCTGATACCAGCCCGGCGCCTGGTGAGTTGTTTCTTTCCTGCCAGCAAGTAGCCAGGCGGACAGGACCGGCACAAGGGTGGAAGAGAGCAGGTAGGAGAAGATCATGGAAAAAGCGACAGCCAGTGCCATGGGAAGGAAGAGGGCTTGCGCCGCACCTTGCAAAAAGAGGGCGCTGAGGAAGGCGGCCAGCACGCAAAGCATGGCGAGGAAGCGTGGCACGGCGGTCTGCTGATTTCCCGCCAGCACCGCCGATGCCATGTTGCTATGCAGGGGCATCTGCGTGTGAATGTTTTCCACTTCCACCGTCGACTCGTCGACGAGGATGCCCACGGCCAGGGCCAGGCCGCCCAGCGTCATCAGGTTCAAGGTGTGGCCGCAAAGGTACAGGCCGGCGGCGGCGGCGATCAAGGCGATGGGGATATTGACCACCACCACCAGGGCGCTGCGCCAATCGCGCAGGAAAAGCAGGACCATCAGTCCGGTGAGCCCGGCGCCAAGAAGGCCCTCAAAAGCGACCCCTTCCAGCGCCGACGCCACCAGAGGCGACTGATCAAACTCGAAGCGCACGCGGATGTCATCGGGCAGGGCCGCTTGCATGCGCGGCAGGTTGGCCCGAATGGCGTTGACGACTGCGAGGGAGCTGGCCTCGGCGCGCTTGGTCGCCAGGATGTAGACGGCGCGGCGGCCGTTTACCAGGGCGTAGCCTGTGGGGAAGTCGCTGGCATCGTCGATGGAACTGACGACATCGCGCATGAAGATCCTGCGTTGGCGGTCGAGAGGGATGCCGCCGAGTTCCCCCGGCAGGGTGACCATGGAGTTGATGGGTACAAAAGGCATTTTCTCGCCGACGCGGATGGCACCCGAGGGGCTGATGCTGTTGCCCTGGGCCAGCGCCTGCACGACATCCTCTGGGGAGAGTCGAAGCGAGCGGAGTTTTTCCGGAATGACGCGAACGACGATGGTGCGTTGATTGCCGCCGAAGGGGGGAGGCGCCGACACGCCGGGGATAGAGGCGAACATGGGCCGCACGCGGAAGAGAGCCTGGTCCTGGATCTGGCCAATGGTCTTGGTTTCGGAAGAGAGAACGAGGTAGCCCACGGGCACGCTGCCGGTGTCAAAGCGCATGATGAAAGGCGGCACGGTGTTGGGCGGCATGAAGGCGCGGGAGCGGTTGACATAGCCGACCGTTTCCGCCAGCGCCTGGGCCATGTCGGTGCCGGGATGAAAGTAGAGTTTCATCAGCGACACGCCCTGGACATTCTTGGATTCGACATGGTGAATGCCGCCGATGTACAGGAAGTGGTACTCGTAATAGTTGGCGATGAGGCCTTCCATCTGGCTGGGGTCCATGCCGCCGTAGGGCTGGCAGACATAAATGACGGGCAGATTGAGGGCGGGAAAGATGTCGATCTTGATGCGGCTGAGGGAGAAGATGCCGGCGAGGATAAGCCCCGCGGTCATCACCAGGATGGTGACAGGTCGTTTCATGGCAAATAAAATGGGGTTCATGGCGGTTGCGCCTCAGGGGAGAAGGGGCTGGGGCCGCTCTAAGTGTACCGCGGGCAGGAGATCCTGGGGGGCTTGCTTCGAGGTATCCTGGATCTCCCCCTTGAGCAGGATGGAATGCCCCGCGACCTCTTGCCCAGGGTGGCCGAGCGCCCGGTAGAGGCGGAACTGCGCCTTGTTATTTTCTGCCACTGCCTTGTAAAAGTCGCGGTAGGCCTGCTGCAGCGCCTGGATAGAGATCAGGACTTCCTGCGGGCGGTAGACCAGCACCAGCAGTTCCCCCGCCCGCCTGGTCTGGCTGAGGCCCTGGTAGTTTTTATCTGCTGTGTCGAGGGCAAAGCGCAGCCCTTCCTCGGCTTCTATCAATCTTTTGGCCGAGCGCTGAGCCTGGGCCGCGGCCTGGGCGACCTCTGCGGCAACGCGGTCGCGGGTTTTGAAGAATTCCAAGGTCGCCACCTGGTTCTCCGCTTGCCTCTCCCGCTTCAAGGCGATGTTCCCTATGCCGAAGCTTTCCAGCTCCCACAGCACTTGCAAATCCATGGAGTTGCGCATGCCGAAATCTCCCATGAAACTATTGATTCCCCCGCCGAACCATCCGGAAGAAAGTGCCCCGCCGGGCTGCGTCCCATTGCCCCGTAACAGCACGCTCGGGATCAACGGCCGCATCTTCTCTTGCTTCAATCGGGCCAGCGACGCTTGCACCAGCGCTTGTTGCGAGGCCAGCTCCGGCCGCAAGGTCAATGCGATGGGGATGAGGTCTTCCACCGTTTTTTCCGGATTGACCAGGTCAATCTTCAGGTGCGGCGGCTCCACAGGAGAGACCTGCAAACCCGCTTGCATATGCAGCACGCGCAAAAGCTCGGCGCTTTGCACCTGCCAATGTTCATGCGCGTATTCCAGGTCTTGCCGACGCCGAGCCAGTTCAGCGCGAACCCGAGTGGCCTCGGCTGGCGGCGCCAGGCCAGGCGTCAGCAAACTCGTCTTCTGAAACAGATCTTCAGAGCGCTTTACCGTGTCCATGGCGCTGGCCACATCGCCGCGGGATTCTTGCACATTGAAGTAGGCCTCGGCGGTTTGCAGCAGCGTGTCGTTGATGGCCGCCTGGCGGTCGGCTTCGCGAGAACGCAGCACCTGCCGCGCCGCCAGGGGGGAATAAATGGCGTCGGTGAGTGCGAAGACCGCCGACGGCCCCAGCCCCACCAAGAGGGAACTCTTTCCCGTGCCAAACACTTTTCCACGGATGTCCTGAATCTGGCCGTCGTGGCGGTAGTAATCCCCGCCGATGGCCAGTGTCGGCAGCCACAGGGCTCGGGCCCGAAGCAACTGCGCTTGTGCCGCTTGAATCCGCTCGCTGGCGATTTGAATGTCCAGCGGACGCGCGTTGGCCAACTGCATGGCGGTTGGCAAATTGATCGGAAAGTCGGGGAGCGATTGTTTGTCGCCGAGCGGGACGGGGAGGAGCTTCAGCGGCTCATTGGCGGGAACCGGCTGCAGTTCCTGGGCATGGAGGGTCTGCGGCGCCAGGGCGAAAAAAGCCCCGAGCGACAGAAGGATAGAAACAAGGGGATGGCCTCCCCGGAATCGAATCTTGCCTGGCAAAATAGTGAACCCCTGGGTCATTTATCGACTTTGCGGGCCAGGGCGCTTTATGAATTATCTCTTGGGGGTTTCGAGATCCAGGCAAACCGGGCAAAAGAGACAGTGCAATTCCAGGAAGACCAGCCTTACCATCACTTCCCATAACTTTGCCCCTGTCAAGGTGGGGAAAGTGGTTGCCTTGTGGTTCCCTGCCATGGAATAATTGAGAGGAAGAAAACCGAGTTTGCTCCCGCCTGGTAATTCCTCCCCGGGTTGCTTCATGTTAACAAAACAGTGTTTGGTCACCTTTGGTCTTTTGTTCGCTGGCGTTGCGCCTGCTTGGGCAGATGATTTCTTTGACAAAAAGGTTGCCCCGTTGCTTCAGGCCCGCTGTTTTGAATGCCATTCACATGAGAAGAAAATCAAAGGGGGCCTGGCGCTTGATTCCAAATCGGGGTGGGAAAAAGGCGGCAAGAGCGGGCCGGCCATTGTGCCAGGCAAGCCCGAAGTCAGCTTGTTGATCAAAGCGCTCAGCCACGCCGAGGTCGATTTAAAAATGCCGCCCAAGCAGATGCTCCCCAATGGCGAGGTGGAGATATTCAAGGAGTGGATCAAAAAGGGCGCGGTCGATCCGCGTGTGCTGGCCAAAACTTCAGCCAAGCCAGAATTGGCCACTGAGGACGACTGGGAAAAAGAATTTACCAAAAGGCTGGACTGGTGGAGCTTGCGGCCGATGCGGGTCGGGGCGCCTCCAGGGGACGACCCGGCTTACCCTGCCTGGGCCCAGGAACCGGTGGACCGCTTCCTTCTGGCGAAGCTGAAACAAAAAAACCTCAAGCCGGCCAGGCCAGCCGACTCTTTAACTTTGCTGCGCAGGCTGTCCTTCATTCTCACCGGGTTGCCTCCCACGCCGGCCGATGTGCGCGCTTTTGAAAAAGCCCGAGGCGAGACCGCCTATGAACAACTGGTTGACCGCCTGCTGGCCAGCCCTCATTTCGGCGAGCGCTTCGCCCGCCATTGGATGGATGTCATCCGCTATACCGATACCTACGGCTACGAGTGGGACAACCCGGCCAAGGGGTCGTTTGAATATCGCGACTATCTGATCCGCGGTTTCAACGACGACCTCGGTTTCGACCGCCTGTTGCAAGAGCAGTTGGCGGGGGACCTGCTGCCGCCACGCATCCACCCCGCCACGCAAACTTTGGAAACCCTCATCGCCCCGATGTTCTATCACCTGGGAGAGCATCGTCATGGCAGCAGCCTGATGTTCAACGGCACTCACCAGGACATGGTCAATAACAAGATCGACGCTTTTTCAAAAGCGTTTCTAGCGACCTCGGTCGCCTGCGCCCGATGCCATAACCACAAGCTGGAGGCGGTGCCGCAGCGGGATTACTACGCTCTGGCGGCGGTCTTCACAACCCCGCGCTGGACCTCGCGGGTCGCGGACGCCCCGGGCAAAAACGATGCGGCCATCGCTCGGCTGAAAGAGCTGCGGGGCGATATTCAAACCGAGCTGGCGCTTCTATGGCGCAACACCAGACTGAATAGCGCCACCCTGCGCCAGGCTCTTGGCGACCCTGCCAAGTCCAAGCCGACGATCCAGGAGGTCGCCTATCCGCTGATGCGCTTGACGCAAAAAGAGTCTGTCAAAAATTGGGAAGTGTTAAAAAAGGAGTGGCAAACGGCTCGCGAAATGAGAAAGAAGGCCAACCAGGCCTTCAACCCCTTGGGCCAGGTTCAACAGGGTGTGCTACCACCTGGCTGGGTGGTGGAAGGCGATGGCATGATCCATGGTCATGTGCGGGAAGGCACGCCCCTGGTGGCGCTGACCGGAGAGAAAATTATCGACCGGTTGCTTGAGGCGGGGTTCCACACGCAGGCCCTGAGTTCCAAGCTGCCCGGGGTCTTGCGCATGCCGGCGCAACATCTGGTGGCGGGAAAGTTCGCCAGCTTGAACCTGGCCGGGGGCGAGTTCGGCGGCTATTTGGTCATGGATGATCACGCTTTTCAGAACGAAACCATTTCGTTCCTCAAAAACACCGAGGCACAATGGAAGAGCTTTGCCGACGCGGCGCTGATCAACGGGGCGCAGCAGGTTACGGTGGAGTTCGCCACCGCTTCGCTCAACCCGAACTTCCCGCCGCGCACCGGCCTGGCCCCCGGACTAAACCACAACGATTTCGGTTATGAAAAGCGCAGTTGGATCAGCGTCACGGGGATCGTGGCACACGACAGCGGCGGCGCGCCACAGGACGAACTGGCCGCCTTTGCTTCTCTTTATGAAAGGGAATCGCCCAAGGATGAGGAGGCGGTTAGCGCCGCAATGGCGGACTGGCTAGCTTCCCCTCTGGGCCGGTGGAGCAAGGGCAAGACTCAGCCCGGCGACCGGGACATTCTCAATTGGCTGCTGGAAAAAAATCTGCTGCTCAACCAGGCTCCTTTAGGAAGCAAGCTCGCCTCACTTGTTAAAGAATACCGCAGCGTGGAAAACGGCATCGCCTTTGCGCGCACCGTCAACAGCATGGACGAGCGGGAAACACCGCCGATGAGCTACCCCTTGAATGTGCGAGGCAATCCCGATGTCAGCGGGCCGCTGATTCCACCGGGGTCGTTGAGCATGCTGGAAGTGAAACAGAGAACGGGGCAAGGCGCCGGGTTGAGCCGGTTGGAACTCGCCAATTCCCTCTTGGATCCGGAGCATCCGCTGACGGCGCGGGTCTATGTCAATCGGGTTTGGCATTGGGTGTTTGGCGCCGGGCTGGTGGCCACGCCCGACGACTTCGGCCGCCTGGGCGACAGACCGTCCCACCCGGAACTTTTGGATTGGCTGGCCAGGCAATCCATTCAGGAAGGGTGGTCGACCAAGAAGCTGGTGCGCAGGCTGGTGCTGAGCCAGGCGTTCAGGCAATCAGGAGAGGTGAGTGCAGCGGCCCGCGAGAGTGATCCGGGCAACCGCCTGCTGCATCACTTCGCCACGCGCCGGCTGGAAGCCGAGGCCATTCGCGACACGCTTCTGGCCGTCTCGGGCCGCCTGGATGGGCAATTGTATGGCCGCCCGGTCTTTCCCCCTCGCGCCGTGGAAGACAGCCCCAAACGCCTTTTTTCCGGACCCCTCGATGGGGATGGCCGCCGCTCTATCTATTTGCAAATGTCGATCATGGACCCGCCCAAGTTTCTTGTCGGCTTCAATCTGCCCGACCTGCGGCTGCCCACTGGTCGCAGGGATGTCACCCAGGTTCCTTCCCAGGCCTTGACCCTGCTCAACGACCCGTTTGTCAACGAAATGGCCAGGTACTGGGCCAGCCGGCTGGTGAAGGAAAGGCACGACAACCCCAATATTCGGATTCGCGCCATGTTTCTTCACGCCCTGGGGCGCGATCCCAATCCCAGAGAGTTGCACTTCTGGAATATGGCGCTGATGGACTTTTCCCCCAGGCGGGGATCGGCTTTAATGGACGAGGAAGCCGCCTGGCAAAACCTGGCCCATGCCCTTTTCAACACCAAGGAGTTAATTCACTTCCGATGAAAACTCCCCTCGCTGGTTCCCTGGCGCCCGGTTCCTGCCCTGGGCGGATGGCAACACCATTCACCCGCAGGGCCTTTTTGCAACACAGCTCCGCTGGGTTCGGCTGGCTGGCCGCGCAAGCCATGGCCCGGGCTGACGCGCCGGCCCACAATATCCCCCGCCCACACCACGCGCCCAAAGCCAAGAACATCATCTTTTGTTTCATGGATGGCGGGCCGAGCCATGTCGATACCTTCGATCCCAAGCCGATGCTCAAGTTGAAGGAAGGCAAGCCGATCGGCGAGTCGGCGGTGAGCAAGCGTTCGCAATCAACCGCCAACCGGGTCTGGTTCGGCAGTCCGTGGCCATTCCATCAGCGTGGAAAAAGCGGCCTGTGGGTCAGCGACCTTTTTCCCAACATCGCCAAGGTCGCCGATGAACTTTGCGTCGTTCGCTCCATGGTGGGGGAACTGCCGCTCCATGGGCAACAGAATTTATTACTGCATACCGGCAGGATTCTCGGGCAGGGGCCGAGCTTTGGCGCCTGGGTTTCCTACGGTCTTGGCAGTGAAAACCACAACCTTCCCTCCTATGTTCTGCTCAACAACGATTGGGTGCCCAACGGCGGCATGGAAAACTTTGGCAACTCGTATCTCAGCGCCAGTCACCAGGCCGCCTTGATGCGGGCTAGCGGCACGCCGGTGGATAACATCACACCCGCCGGAAGCCCCGCCAGCCAGAAACGAAAGCTCGATCTCCTGCGGCTTCAGGATGCTTCCTTCGCCAAGGCCGCGTCGGATGGCCGGGTCATTGAAGGCGCCATCGCCAACTACGAGACGGCTTTTCGCATGCAGACCGCGGTTCCAGAAATTGCCGACATTCGTCATGAGCCCAAGCACATCCGCGCCCTCTATGGGCTCGATTCCCCTGATAAGCATCAGCAACTTTATGCCACGCAGGCCTTGCGCGCCCGCAGGCTGGTCGAGGCGGGCGTCCGCTTCATTGAGATCACCTGCCCCAGCTTCGATGGCAACAACTCGCCCTGGGATCAGCACAGCCAGTTGAAGCAGAACCACGAAAAAAACGCTCGCATTACCGAGCAATCGGTGGCGGCCTTGATCTTCGACCTCAAGCAGCGCGGATTACTCGACGAGACCATCGTTCTTTGGGCTGGTGAAATGGGGCGCACGCCGCACAATCCTGGCGTCAGCGCCAGCGCCGGGCGAGACCACCATGTGGATGGCTACAGCCTTTTCATGGCCGGCGGGGGTTTCAAACCCGGCATGGCTTTTGGCGAAACAGACGAGTTTGGCAATTCCGTCATTCGTGATCCCCTCTCCATTCACGACATCCACGCCACGCTGCTGAACCAATTGGGGATCGACCACACCCGCTTGACCTTCCGCCATGGGAGCCGCGACCAACGCCTGACCGATGTTCACGGCCGGGTGGTGCGGGAACTGCTGGCGTAAGGGAATCGCCGCCGCCCGTTGCCCCGGTAGTTTCTCTGCGTTTTAAAACTCGTACACTTTGTTGAATTCCATGAACTCCACCTGCGGGAGTTGCAGCGCCAATACTTCCTTGACCACCTGTTTGTTGAAGCGCGCCTTGACATGCAATGCCAGGATGGGCACTGGCTTTTTCAGCTTGGCGACCTCATCCTTGAAATTGGCGGGAGTCAGATGCTTGGAGATGTCGGCCAGCCATTGGTGGTCGTTGGGGAAAGTCACCTCAATGAGAACCGCTTTGAGATTGGGACATTGGTTCAAACGATCCCAAATTTCATCGGTGGCGGCAGTGTCGCTGACATAGCCCACCGCGCTTTTTCCATCGTCAATAATGTAACCCACCGTGGGGACGACATGGTTCAGAGAAATGGCGGTGATTTTCAGCCCCTCGACTTCGGCGGTTTGCCCCGGTTCGTGGGGGACCATGCGCAGGAATGGCGATTCCGGCTTTTGGGACAGGGCGATGAAATCGGGCCAGATGCGGTTGTTGAATATGTCTTTTTGCAGGCAGTCAAAAACCGGCGTTGACCCATGAATGCAGACTGGGGATGGGTCGCTTAGAAAAATGTTCTCGACAAAAATCGGCAAGGTTGCCACATGGTCGAGATGCGTGTGGGTCAGGAAAACATGGCGGATTTCCGCTTGTTCCTTGGGGGTGCCGTAAACACCCAATGCGCCAGCATCTACGGCAACGCGGCGGTTGACGATGAGTGTGGTCAGGTATTGAAAACCGCCACCGATTCCGCCGTGTGCGGCTGACGGGAGCAAGGACAGAATCACGCAGAACCTCCACCCTGGAGTACCCGGGGTTAGTCGATTTTATCCCTGCCCATGGGGGAAGAGAAAGCGGAAACTGGGTTATTTCCCCGGCTTTTTGCTGGGTGTGGCCTCACCGTCTGCAAGATTCATGACATACTTCAGCCCGCCCAGCATATGTTTTTGAAAGCGCTCGTCTGCCCAGACATCTTCGCGGTGGCCCAGGGCGGTGTAAAATACCCGACCCTTGCCATATTCACGCGTCCAGGCCAGAGCGTAGTCCTTGTCCTGCCTTTTCCCTGGCTTCTTGGTGAACTCGGCATCCATGCGCATGAGAATGTGCAGGTCGCCGCGGTCGTACGGACCCTTGAACTGGTAGATCTCGTCGGTGATTTGGAACTTGTCGCCCAGGTGAGCGGTGGCGGGGTGCTTGGTATCCTCGACGATCACCTGGATTTTTTCGTGCCAGGGATGCCCGTCAAAATAACCGCCAATCAATTTGCCATACTCCGGCCATTTGTAAAAGGTGTCGGTGGCGCAGTGGCTGCCGGCGAATCCTTTTCCCGAACGGATGAACTGCAGCAAGTCGGCTTTTTGCGTATCGGAAAGTGGCAGTTCACCGGTGGTGTAGAAGAAGACGGCGTCATATTTTTTCAAATTTTCCGCAGTGATGGCTTCGCGGGAGTTCTGTGTCACGGTGGCTTTGAAGGCGCCCGATTTCTCACCGAGGAGAATCAATGTTTTTTCCACCAGGCAGAGTTCCTCCGCCTTGGGCCGTTTCACCACCGAGTGAACGAAGCCTTTCGATTCGGTAATGACGAGGAGGTTTTTTTCCGCTGCCAGGGCAGGGGAAACACCAACCACAACCACCAGGGCCAAAGTCAACGCGCGCCACATAGTCTTCTCCTTTAGTTTTCTCAAGGGTTGCTGATGCGAATGTTGCGGAACTCAAATTTGCCGGATTCGGCCTGCAGGCCGATGTCGCCTTTGTCGGGAACTTTCATGGTGGCTGGTGCGAGCTTTTCGCCATTGACGCTGCATTCAGCCGTGGCGCCTTTGACCACGACCTCCAGCAGGTTCCAATCGTCGTTTTTGAAGCCTTTCAACTGTTTCTGCTCGCCGCGGCGGGCGAAGTCGCGGATTTGCAATTGCGGCCCGCGGATGTAGACGCCGCTGTCGGCCTTTAACCCGGCCTTGAACTCCAGTTTAAGAGTGAAATCGCCGGAAAAGACGGCCTCGGTGTACAGGCCCTTGATGCCGCCTTTGCCGTTCTTGTCTTTTTCCCGCATGACGATGGCGCCATTTTCAACAGCGACGCGTTCATCGGCAGTGGCGGTTTTATCCGTGAGGCTTTCCTTGCTGCCTTTGTACACCCAGCCAGAAAGATCTTTGCCGTTGGACAATACGGTTTCTTTTCCTTCAGCGTGAAGCAAAAGGGGAAGAGCCACAACCAGTACCAGCGACAGCAGCTTTTTCATGTTTAACCTCTTCAAGGCAGGATCCACACCCAGGCCTAATTATCCTAAGGCAGCGCTTTTTCCCATTCAAGAAAATATTGCCGCGACTTTTCTCGGGCCCCCGCTCGCGGCGCCAGCATGGGCCAGGGGAACCTTTCACAATAGTCTGCGAAAAAGATTTACCCAACCCCTTTTTCCTTGAACCTGCCCCTCCCGGGCGGTTCTAATTTTTGTTCCTACTTTTCCTTTTTCGGAAGGGGTTGCGCATGACGGTGAACTGCACCACGGCCCGGCGCCATTGCACCCGCCTGGCGAGCTTGTCCCTGGCGGTTTTGATTTTGGCCAACCACTCCTTTGCGGCAGATGGCCTCGACCGCCTGGCGCTGGAGAAACTCAAGCAAACTCACACGGTGCGGGAATCCTTGAAGAAACAAATCCAGGCCCCGCCTCGCCAAGGGCCGCTCAAGGAATACCGCGCCAACTTGCATGTGCATTCGCACCTCTCGCACGACAGCCGGGGAAAAATCGAGGAGATCGTGGCGGCGGCGAAAAAAGCAGGCACCCATATTCTTCTCTTCACGGAACACCCCGCCCCCCACTACGACTTCTTTAAACAGGGCCACCAGGGTCTTCGCGATGGCGTGCTGCTTATTCCCGGGGCAGAAACCGCCGGCTTGCTTGCCTATCCCAGCGAGTCCCTGGGTGATTTTGGCAACGACACCCGCGAGGTGGCCGCTCTGGTGCGAAGGAAAGGCGGCCTGGCTTTCCTCTGCCACTTGGAGGAACGAATGAATCTGGAAGTGCCCGGGTTGACCGGCGTGGAAATTTACAACATCCACGCCATTTTCAAGAAACAAAAACGGCTCCTCGAGGCTTTAAAAAACCCTCTGTGGATTGTGCAAGCCGCTGGGCGGATCAGGGAATATCCGCAGGAGGCCTATTCCGCCATTCACGAATATCCTGCCGATTACCTGGGGCGCTGGGATGAGCTTTGCCAGCGCGCCCCCCACACAGGGGTCACCGCCAATGACGCCCACCAGAATGTCGGCATGCGCGTTCAATGGGCGGGCGGCAATAGCGTGGTCTTGCAGGATGCACTGGGGAAAAAAATCGCCCAGGTCAGCGCCACCCTGCTCAAGCCTTTTGTTCCGCTGCCGGCCAATCCCAAGGAAGGGGATGAGCTTTTCCGCGTGCAGCTCGATGGTTATGAATACGCCTTGCGCCACGCCGGCACCCATTTATTGATGAAGGACTTGACCCGGGAGGAAGCTTGGCGCGCGCTGGAAAAGGGCCAGGCCTTCGCCGGTTTCGATTGGATTGCCGACACCACCGGGTTTGATTTTCACTTGCAGGGAAAAAACGGCCGGGTGGAAATGGGAGATCGGGTCGCCTGGGAAAAGGGCCTGAAACTATTGGGTCGCGCCCCCTTGCCCGGGGAATGGCGGGTTCTCCGCGATGGCAAGGTAGTCCATGAGGGAAAAGGCCGCGCGCTGGAAATAGCGATTCTTCAACCGGGGGTCTACCGGGCGGAAGTTTGGCTGGAGGTGGCCGGGGAGAAAATGATCTGGATCCTATCGAACCCGATTTATGTGAAGGAGAGTCGGAGCGGAGGGGGAGGGATTTGAACCCACGATACCCTTACAGGTATTTCGGTTTTCGAGACCGACGCAATCAGCCGCTCTGCCACCCCTCCGGACAGGTTTCAATTTATCTAAACGGGGAAGAATCTACAAGGAATCCCGGCTGGCAGTTCGTGAGACGGTTCAATCCCAGCCGCGCTCGGACCGGCGGGCCTTTTTCTTCGACTGGATTTTTTTTTCTTGCAACCGGTTCAGCCGCGAGCCTCTTGTCGGCCGCGTTTTCTTTCTTTTTCTCCTGGGCGCCAGGGCCTGGTTGAGCAGCAGGCACAACTTTTCCAAGGCATCTGCCTTGTTCATCCCTTGCGTGCGGTGGCGCTGGCTGGCGCTGAGCACCCTGCCCGCGGAGTCCAGGCTGGCGCGCACCCTTAAATCCGACAGCGCTTGAGCCTTTTTTTCTTCCCCTAAACCGGGGACCTTTCCCAGATCCAAGGCCAGGCGAACTCGCGTTTCCACCTTGTTGACATTCTGCCCTCCGGGCCCGCCCGACCGGCTGGTCTCCATCTCTACCCAAGGTTCTAAATCCGCTGCTTTAAACATGGCATTCCCTTACCGGGTTGTTTCATCCCGGGACATTATCCTTTATCATTCTCAGGGAATCAGGTGAAGGCCATCCTTGGAGTAGCCGTTATGAAATATTGCCATGCAGCCATCCTTTTTGCCCTCTGTCCCGCCATGGCCTCGGCCCAGGCTGTGGGAAAAACAACGCTGGGAAACCCGAAAATCCCCTTCACCGTGGTCACTGCTGTGCCGATTGAAGTGACTCGGGGAAAACTGTCCGCGACTTTGATCGACAACCAGGCTTATGGAAAGACTCACCGGGAAGGGTACAACGGCCTGGCTCGGCTGCGGCTGGGCAATTCTCCCAGCCCCTTCGTGGAGAACTACGCCGGGCTCAATCTTGAGCATGTGAACAACGGCGTGATTTATGAAAACCGCGACCTGCAATTCGAGCCGCGCAAGCACCCCATGGAAATCCGCAAAATTAACGACTCCACTTTTGAACTTTACCAGAAACCCCTGCCCAACACCGGACTGGAAAGCTGCACCCGCTTCCATTTCCAAGATAATGGCATTATCGATGTCACCTTCGCCTGCGTGCCGAGGAAGGACCATTTTCCCTATGGGTACTTGAATCTCTTCTGGGCCAGTTACATCCAGAAACCGGAAGACATGGGCATTCAGTTTTTGGGCAGGAAAAAGGGAGAAAAGGACGAGAGCTGGATCCGCGCGGTCACCCCCAAACATGGTGATTTATCCACGCACAGAAGCGCCAGTGATCGTCGGGATTTTAAGCGCGCCGAGCCTTTCCCTTTGACCTTGGTCTTCAATGAATCGGGTTATGAATACACGAAGCCTTTTTACTTCGGCCGTTACCAGGACCATGCCTTGGCCTTGATGTTCCACCCCAGCGACCTGATCCGTTTTACGCAAAGCCCTTCGGGCGGCGGCCAGGGCAACCCCGCCTGGGACTTTCAGTGGTTTATCGATGCGCCAGTGAAAGACCGGCTCTACGCTTTTTCCTTTCGGGTGCAATGGCAGCCCTGGACGACACCCGGGGCCATATTGAAGGACTACGAAGCCTATCTCGCTTCGAGGCAATGAAGAAAGTGCAAGGCTCGAAAAACCTGAAACAGGAAAGTGGTCATCTAAGGTTCGACCGGCCCGCCTTTTCCCCGGGAACGCCAGGCTCCAGCCTGGCAAAGAAAGAAGCCGCGCTTTCTGCGCGGCGATCCCAGCGAAGTTTAAACTGCAATCACTTTGGTCCACGCCCAGTTTAGGGTGTGTGGTAAGTTCCATTGGGCTTTGGAGGTATTGCTGGGAACCCCTGGCCACAACCTGGGGTTTTGTTTTTAGTCACCGAAATAGACACAAGGATTAAACAGGGAAGTAACCCGTGTCACGGGAAGTGTTTTTTCGCCTCATTTATCGAGGCAACTACAAACTAAACCCCTACTTAGTGGAGCTGAGGGGATTTGAACCCCTGACCTTCTGAATGCCATTCAGACGCGCTCCCAGCTGCGCCACAGCCCCAATTCGCCGACTCTTGTCCGGCTCTGTGCAGGATACTTCCCCAAGGGGGCTTCGTCAATTCCCCCGCCAT
>SHZZ01000079.1 GCA_009692005.1 Gemmataceae bacterium
ATAGGAATCAACATTCTAGATTAAGTCGAAGAAGCTTTCTTAGGGTAGGCGCACTTGGGGCGACCGGGATTGCGTTGCCAGATCTTTTGCGGGCCAAATCTGCTCTCGGTAATACCGGATCTCGGGATCTCGATAAGACGGTGATCTGGCTGTTTCTATCTGGAGGCCCTTCGCATTACGAGACTTTCGATCCTAAACCGGATAATCCCCTGCCTTATCGTAGTACTGTTGGCATTCAACGGACTAATGTCCCCGGGACAAACATTGGGGGATTATTTCCCAAACTTGCCAAGTTGGCAGACAAATATTCAATCATCCGTTCTTTTGCCCACACTGCCGCTGACCATGCCGCAGCCACTCATTGGCTATCAACAGGGCAGGATCATCCGCCTGCTGCAAATGGAGCAGCCCAAATCAGCCCGAGTATCGGCTCGGTATTATCAAAATACCGTGGGACCAACCATGCGGTAACTGGAATACCAACTTATGTTGGTCTCGATCATCTTTATGCAGAAGGGCCATCTTGGCTGGGTAAAGCGTATTCACCTTTTGATGCACGGGGTAATGCCCAAGCAAACATGGTACCTCGAATTGAACTCGCCCGAGTCGAAGAACGACAGTCCTTACGAGAATCACTGGATAGACTCGATCGGAAGATTGATCAAACTGGTATGATGTCTGTCATGGACGAATTCCAAGGCCGTGCCTTCGATCTTGTGCGGGGAAACGCTCGCCATGCTTTTGATCTAACTCGGGAAGACCCCAAGTTGCGCGATCGATATGGCCGAGGAGCAAAAAAACTAGGCGAAAACTTACTGCTCGCCCGCCGACTCGCAGAAGCCAACACCGGATTAGTCACTGTCTGGTACGGGGGTTGGGATTCGCATGGAACGAACCCATCAGTGAATCATGGAACAATCGAAGAAGAAATGCGAAAGCTTGCACCTGAATTCGACCATGCAGTATCGGTCTTCATTGAGGATTTATACGATCGCGGGCTGGATGATAAAGTTTTGCTAGCCATCGTTGGCGAATTCGGTAGATCTCCCCACATTAATAAAGACGGCGGCCGCGAACATTGGCCACAGTTAGGTAACCAGGTCTTGGTTGGTGGCGGCCTTAAGATGGGTCAAATCATCGGCGAGTCCACCAAGCGGGGCGATGTCCCGAAGACGAACCCGATTTCTCCCAACGATCTGCTAGCAACCCTCTTCCAGTATTTAGGAATGCCATTAGACTTGCAGTACACCAACCAGGGTGGCCGACCTACAAGAATGCTAGAATCGGGCCAACCTATTCACGGGTTGTTTTAATGCGCCCCCGCGCATCAGGCATTACTAGCCGAAAGGGCAAGCGAAGGTAGCGATTTAGAACAAAAAGCATTTTTATTGGTCACGCTTTTGGGGCGAGCCAGCGGACTGCGTTCTCTAGCAATTGCAATACAGGCTTCTCTTTAAATACTGCGTAGGTCTCATGACCCGGACGGAAATAAAACACCCTCCCCTTTCCCAAGTTCCAGACCATGCCGCTACGAAACCATTCGCCACTCGCCCACCTTTCTTCCAGCACCACTTCGTCTGGTTCAGGAACATGGAACGACTCTGCGTACATCTCGGTTTGCGGTAGTTCAAATGTAACAGGCAGCCCCTTGGCGATCGGATGATCGGGTTTGAGCAACCGAATCTGGCTGGGCTTACCATCCGCACGGTACGCAGGGAAGCAGCAATTCGGCCTGTAAACAGTCGCCTTTTCAGAGCCATCCGGAAACTTGCGCGGAATGGTGTAGGGAGTGATTCGGTCTGCCACACCAGGAACTGTGTATCGCTTGGGCGGGTCAATATAAGTGATCTCGACTTTCGCACCATCGCGCTTCAGCGCCTTCTCTGCATCAAGCCGGGTGCGTTCATACATGGCTTCCACGAAAGGCGTAGACCAATGCGCAGAGTGCAGTGCTATCAGCGAAAGCGTCCCCTCTTTGATGCGCTGAATTATTGGCCTTGCCATCTCGGGAGTGATCTCCGCCTGCCTTACATGACCCCACCAAATCAAAACATCACACCCACGCATGTGCACAGGCGAAAGCCCTTTCTCATCTTCATCAATCGTCACAGACTTCACCGAAATACCAGGCAGGCTCTTAAGATGATTAGCGATCTGATTTCCCAGAAAGTTATCGTATGCTTGTTTCTGCCTGGGCTGGCGCTCATCCCAAACCACGACATTAAGTGGCTTCGGATCGACTGCACACACATTCATGGGAAGAAGCAACCCTGCGGCAGATGCCTGAATGAATTCTCGGCGGTTGTTGTTCGTGATCATGGTATTGTTCTCGTAAAAAACTTAGTCATAAGAATCTGAATGATCGATTATATAAAAGCAAAAGCAATCATAATTCTTCCCTCACCAAGCGAAAACCATTCACATGGAATCGAAGAGCTGGTGCACATATGATCCTACTGGAAGAACGCGCCCTCGATGCATTGACAGCAAACGACCCGCCCCTCAATACCCGGTATTGCCCTAAGGCCGGCCCCTTCGGATCTTCAACCGGCCAGCCAGGATATCCCCCATACCAATCTTCACACCACTCCCAGATATTGCCATGCATATCATAAAGGCCAAAGGCATTTGCCTTGTAACTACCTACTGCCACCGGTTTACCTTTATTGGAATCATCATAGTTGGCATCCTTGGGCGTTATATAATCCCCAAACGAATACTCTGTAGTGGTTCCCGCCCTGCATGCATATTCCCACTCCGCCTCGGTAGGCAGGCGATAACCTCCATCCGTCTTCGCATTCAACTTCTTAATAAACTCCTTGGCATCATTCCAAGAGATTTGGTTAACCGGCAGCTTTGCACCTTTAAAACAGCTTGGGTTCCTGCCCATGACCACCTGCCATTGCTGCTCTGTGACTTCATACTTCCCCATGTAAAACGGATTGGTAAGAGTTACTTCATGCCTGGGCATATCATTTTCATAACCGCCCATTCTCAGGGAACCCATCTTAAAGGTGCCTTCCGGGATGAACACTAAATCTAGTTTAATACCATCACCCAAATCTACTTCCAGGTTTTTAGGAGTGTCATCGTATGATTTATCTACAAAACTTTGCCCCTTCTCCTCAGCCAGCTTTTTATAATACGCTTTACGCGATCTCGAATAAGATAAAACAGCAATGGCTTCGTTGAGTGTTTTCATCATCACTTCAGCAGATGCATCGCCGAGGTTCCTATCGGGGTGATACTTCATAGCCAATTTATTGAAGGCTGCACGGATCACGCTTGCATCAGAAGTTTGCTCGATCTCAAGAATTTCGTAATAGTTTATCAAGGGCATAACCGCTTTTGTTTCTCTTTTAGGAAACCCAGATCATCAATAAAAACTATTATCTTAATTGTGATAGCAATCCACGCTAGGGAGAAACTGAGGCTGAACCCTTGTGAGCGTTAAGGTGAGCGCTGGCACTGGCATGCAGGCAAATGGCTGCTGCTGCTGCGACATTCAAGGATTCCTCACCGCCAGGTTGAGCGATTCGAACGCAATACTTTGCACTATTTAGTAGGGATTCAGAAAGGCCTTGGCCTTCATGACCCAAAAACCATGCACAAGGATAAGGCCCATCAGAATTCTGAATCCACTCATGCAAAAAAGGCCCTTGATGCGAACTGGTCGCTATGCGAGGAACAGCCAGTGCATCAAGATCGGATTCGGATAATCCTTCCATCAATTGAAGGCCAAAATGTGACCCCATACCAGCACGCAAAACTTTGGGCGACCAAAGCGCCGCCGTTCCTTGCAATGACAACACTTGCTTAACACCAAACGCCCCCGCACTTCTTAAAATCGAGCCCACATTGCCTGCATCCTGTAATCGATCCAGCACCACGGTCATTGCCTTGGGATCTATGGCTTTATGCTCGGAAAGCTCCAACATAAACCCCATGCGTGAAGGCGACTCCAACCCGCTGATAAAGGAAAACAATTCATCAGGCATCAGGGTAATCACAGGCGCACACCCAGACCATAGGTGGCCTTGTTCTTCCCATAAGCTTTCAGCGAAAAATGCCTGATTTACCACTTGCTTGCGAGCCAAAGCTGCTCGACACAAATGATCACCTTCCAACCAAATCTGCCCATCGTTTCGATAAACATTACTTTGAACCGCACCTTGACGCAACCTCTTTACCAAGGGGTTAGCACGGGATGTGATACGCTGGATGGATGACTGCTTTGTCATTTCACACCCTGAATCGAAAGCCCTTGTCCAATAATTTGATTGCCATCCAACATGAATGCTTCCTTATTCATAATTCCAACCAATAGTCGAGCGGGATTGCCAACTGGTTCAAGCCGACCTTCCAGGATGCTTTCCTGAAGGCTTTTACTGCACAACAAACATTCAAACACAGGTGCGGATGAAAGGCGACTGGATAGATGCCCAGGATCAAGAAATGGATTGTGGCATAAAAGTAGATTTGCCTTCAGGGCGCGTCAACTGCCTCCCCATGACCGAGGTGCAAGTGGGTGATTGGATCGTTGCGGGAAAGGAGGGCTTGCGGGTGCTTACCCGGAAAACCGACGAGGAGAAAGACACTTTCGAGTTCATGGGCAGCGCCGTTTCGAGCGAGAAGCCAAAAGGGGTGACCGTCCGTGCCATCGGCCAGGCCATGCGCGAGTGCCGTGATGCAGGCTTGAAAATCCTCGCGGTGCTAGGGCCGGCAGTGGTCCACACGGGGGGTGCCGAGTGGATTTGCAGAATGATCCGAGGCGGCTGGCTGCATTTATTATTCTCCGGGAACGCCCTGGCCACTCACGACATCGAAACCGCCTTGTATGGCACCAGCTTGGGCATCGAAGTTGCCACCGGCCGCTGTGCGCCTCATGGGCATGAAAACCACTTGCGTACTATTAACACCATTCGCCGCCTGGGAGGCATTGACCAGGCCGTGAAGGCAGGGTTATTGAAATCCGGCATCATGTATGAATGCGTTAAACATCAAATTCCCTTTATTCTCGGGGGAAGCATCCGCGACGACGGCCCGTTACCCGAGGTGATCACAGATGTCCTGGAAGCGCAAAAGGCGATGCGGGCCCATGTTCCCTCGCTTGGTTTCGCCTTGATGGTGGCTTCGACCCTGCATTCCATTGCCACGGGCAACCTGCTGCCTGAATGGGTGCGCGTGGCTTGCGCCGACATTAACCCCTCCACCGTGACGAAAATGCTCGACCGTGGCAGTCACCAAACCATGGGGGTGGTAACCGATTCCGAGCCCTTCCTCAGGGAATTGGCGGGAGAACTCGGCTGTTAAAGCGAGGAGCTATCCATGCCCCGGATTCTCATGTGCCAGCCGGACTATTTCGAGATTGAGTATGAGATCAATCCGTGGATGAGCAAAACGCGTGGCGCGGACTCCGCCCTGGCCCTGAAACAATGGCAGAACCTCTATCAAACCCTGGCGCGTCTTGGGGTGGAAGTTGAATTGACCCCGGCAAGTCCAGGCTTGCCCGACCTGGTATTTACCGCCAACGCCGGTTTGGTCTTTAAAAATCATTTCTTCAGTTCTCGCTTCCGCTACCAGGAGCGGGCCCTGGAGTCGCCAATATTCGAGCAATGGTTTTCCCAGCACGGGTTTGAAGTTGCTCAGTTGCCCGAAAGATACTTTTTTGAAGGCGCCGGCGACGCCCTGTTCTGCGGCACCTCGCTTTATTGCGGCTACAAAATTCGTAGCGATGTCCTGGGACACCAATGGCTGGGGGAAAAGCTCCACCGCCAAGTCCTTCCACTGGAATTGATTCACCCCTCCTTTTACCACCTGGACACTTGTTTTTGCCCGCTTAAGCCAGGAATGGCGCTTTATTATCCCGGGGCGTTCGATGACTACGGTCTGCGCGTTTTGCGCTCCCACATTACTTTCTTGATCCCGGTTGCCGAATCAGAAGCCCTACGCTTTGGCTGCAACGCCGTGGTGGTGGGAAACCATGTAGTTGTGAACACAGGCTGCGAGAAAATGGAAAACGATTTGCACCAGGCTGGATTCACTACCCATCCTGTCGATCTAGGGGAATTCCTGAAGTCGGGAGGCAGCGCCAAATGCCTCATCCTCCGGCTGGACGGCGAAGATGCCGCCATTTGGTAAGCAATAATCATTTGCCTTCATGGAATGCACTGGAAAATGAAAATTTCCCAGTGGGAACTAGGCAGTAATTGGCTTCAATACCCCATCACCAGGCGGCTTAAAAAACCAGGAGAACAAGTATAGCCCCGCCACGATTAGAAGCAGCGCCTTGATACCAACCACGAAAGTGACGGATTGCAAAAGCGCGCCTGCAAGAGCGCCAAAAATGTTTGCCCCCATGGCTTCCCCCCTTCCTTGAATTGTGGCAAAGGAGCGGGCGAAAATGATGCCGCTGAAAAACATGGGCAAAGTGGTCAGGCCGCCTACCACGACCACTTTTGCCGCATAGGGCAAAAAAGCAAAGCGGGCCAGGTCAACGAAATACAGGGCAACACATACGGCAATCAGCATTCCGTAGGCAGGGCCGCTGCCAAACCCAGGGAACCGCTGCGCCACCCAATTAGCAAACAGGGCCATGATCAGGACGCCGGAAATAATCGGGGCGTTGGTTTCCCATGTGTTTCCCAGAACCACCGAGGCTTTGCTGATATTCTGAACTTCCAAGAGGAGAAAAGCCGCCCCCAAAAAAAAGAAATGCCAATGCGAATGATGCCATTGCTTGAAAAGGCTCGACGCTTTCCAGCGCCAGCTTGTGTAAAAAAAAAGGAGGATCATTAATCCCGCCAATAGGTAGAAGAGGACCGGAATTCTTGGGGAACTCAAGTAGATGTAAGGCCAGTCGTCGGTTGCGGGAATCGTGGTTAATGGCAAGGAAAGAGGATAATCCTTTTGCAGCTTTTCGATAAAAGCGCCCAGACGGGGATTCTTGGCGATTTGACTTTTTACTCTGTTTAAATCTCCAGCAAGAAACATGACTCCGCCCCAGCCAAAATTCGTGTGAGGAATTCGAAACACTATCGGTTTCTCGCCAAAAACATCTTGCAGGACTTTGGCCATCCGGTCGGCAATAAAAGGTTTTTGCGCTTCGAAAGTGAGAGAAATGACTCCTCCTTCGGCCAGCAATTCCTTGGCCCGGTGAATACTTTCCCGGGTATAAACAAAATGGTCCAACCGGGCATTGGCCATGGCATTGGTGGTATGGGAATCCAAGAGGCCAAAGGAGATGACATCGAATTTTTTTGTCGTGGTGGCAAAGAAAGAGCGGGCATCGTCATTCACGACTTGCACGGCAGGAGCAGAGTACGGCTGCTCCGGATGCAACCTGCGCCCGATCGAAATGATGGCGGGATCAATTTCCACGGCAGTAATATCTTTTACTCCATGGCGCAGACCGCCCGCAGCGTCATTCCCGCTGCCTGCCCCCACGATCAAAAAAGATTTTGGCGCCGGGTGTATCAACAATGGAAGGTCGTATTGACTGAGACCATGCATTTCCTCGGGAAATTTTTCCCCATCAGCCCTCAGGCGCTTTTCACTTAAATCAATCATCTCCTGGTAACCCGTGTTATTCACTGCAAGGAAGTATTCCGTATTCCTATGGCCCTCCTTCCCCGACAGATAAACCACTAATTTCTGGTAGGGCGACCAGGTCACTTGCAGGGCGCCTGGGACTTGGCCTGCGAACCAAGCCAGGAGGATGATCCCAGCCAGCCAGGCCAAATTGGCCTTCCCTTTTTCTTGAATTCTCAGGGAAAGGATGAAAACCATTGCCGCCAAAATCACAAACCATATTAAAGGCGGTTGCCAAAAAAAACTCACCAGGACAAAAAGCCATGTGCCGGCCAAACTCCCCGCGATATTGATGGAGTAAGCCACCAGGGGTTTGGAATGATCCTGCATCCAGCGGCCAAGAAACCGGCCCAGGGGCACAAAGGCATCGACAACAAGAACCAGCATGCAAAATGTCAAAATCAATCCACCCGCCACATTGATCAAAAAGGCCAGGTAATCTGAGGGAATGCGAGATCCCCAAATAACAAAATCATCCAGGACGCTTAGAAATTCACTGATTTTCCCCAAGGCATTCCGGCTAAAGGGAAACGCCAAGAGCGCCAGAAGGACCAGCAAGGACCGTAGGCATTGAGCCATGGTCGCCGGTAAACGGCAGGTGAAAAACCCAATTCCGAGACCGAGGAAACAAGCCACCAGGAGGGTGTTTTGCAGGTAGGCAAAGATGCGAACTTCCGTGCCAATCCAACGGATTAATAGCAATTCCAGGTAAAGGCCAATAATACTTAACAGAAAAATGGCCTGACCGCGGAATTGCGATTTAAGGGAACTTTCCGAATTATCTCCCAAAGATTCAAGCATTATTCACCATGCAATTCCAATTGGCTTCTTCTCAAGCCTAGTTTAGGGGTGCAAACCGAGGTGAGCTAGAGAAACACGCATGGGGATCCTTTTCAAGGCCCCCCGTTAATTCAGATCAACCAGGAAGGTAAATTTGGATATCAATCCAGGGCCTGGTGTTTTTTGAATGCGTTGGGAAGAAAACGCAAAATGGCAGAGGCAGTCAGAGAAATTTCCCCCAGGTCATCCCGAGCCAAATCCCCTGCAAGGCCATGAATATGGGCGCCAAGCATGGACGCCTCCCACGGGGTAAACCCCTGGGCCAGCAGGGCGCCAATCATTCCCGCCAGCACATCACCGCTTCCACCTGTCGCCATGCCAGGATTTCCTGTTTGATTGATGTAACTTTTTTGCCCCTGGGCAATCACAGTGCAGGCTCCTTTTAAGACAACCGTTATTCCCCATTCGCTGGAGAATTTTCTGGCCAGTTGCTCCCGGTTTTTTTGAATTTCTCCAACAGGAATATTGGTAAGGCGTGAAAATTCTCCCGGGTGTGGGGTGACAACCACCGAGGAGTTTCGCACTTGCATTGACCAATTCGTTCCTGCCAGGGCATTGAGGGCATCCGCATCCAAAACCAAGGGCTTCCCCTTTTGCAATAAGGTACGGGCAATTTTCAAAACGGGCATTCCGCTTCCCAACCCCGGGCCAAGAACAACCGCCGTGCTGGTTTCCACCTCTTCCAAAAAGCAAGGCGCTGCCTGGGCGGATATTTCACCCGCCTTAGTTTCAGGCAAAGGAATGGTGGTGTAGCAAGGGTTGCCGATTGCCACCTCCGGCTGGATGGATTTGGGCGAGGCCACACGAACCAGACCCGCCCCGGAAAGCAAGGCCGCCCTGCCACTTAATACCGCGGCGCCCGACATTCCTCTCTTTCCCGCCAGGATTAAAACAGTTCCGAAAGTTCCCTTGTGGGAATCTTTTTCCCTCATGGGCAAGCTGGGCAGTGAAATGAATTCCTTTTTCATGGGTGAAGCTTAAGTGGGAAGTAAAGTGATAGCCGGTTCGGATTTGCCGAACCCGGATAACAGGAGAAGGAATTTCCCGGATTGCGAATACCCCAAACGCGCGGCTAATTGGCGGCCGCAGGATTTTGGGTCTTCAAAATCCTCCACGGAAACCTGGACCGGCTTCACGCCCCAAAGCAGATTCATCCTGCGGATCACTTCCAATTCCGTGGAAAAGGCAACAATAGGGGCCGCAGGGCGGGTAGCGGAAACAACGCCAGCGGATTTGCCTCCCCGACTGCGGACCAAGATGGCAGAAACAGGCAATTCCCTTGAGAGTTCCCTCATGGCCTGGGCGACCGACCTTCGCACCAGCGGGGTGGAATTCAAATAGTTGGCTAATTGGCCCTCTTGGGAAAAGCCCGCACACGCCTGGGCCTTTTCCGCTTCCAAGGCGACTCTTCTCATCATGGCGACGGCTTCCACCGGGTGAGCCCCCGCTGCGGTTTCCCCGGATAACATGACCGCGTCGGCGCCATCAAAAACCGCGTTGGATACATCGGAAACTTCCGCCCGGGTGGGGCGCAGGTTCACGGTCATGGATTCGAGCATCTGCGTCGCCACTATTACTGGTTTGCTTTTGGCACGAGCATTGCGAATGAGTTCCTTCTGAATAATCGGCACCCTTTCAGGCTCCAACTCCACGCCCAGGTCGCCACGAGCCACCATAATTCCCTCGCAGGTTTCCAGGATTTCCTCAATATTATCCAAAGCTTGTGGCATTTCGATCTTGGCGATAATCGGAACCTGACGCCCAAGAGCTTTCAAACACTCTTTCAAGGAGGCCAGGTCGGCTGCGGTCCGCACGAACGAGAGCGCCAGGTAATCCACCCCCTGTGCTAGCAGGAAAGCCGCGTCGGAGCGGTCTTTTTCCGTCAGGGCCGGGATGGAAAGCTGGGCCCCGGGCAGGTTCATCCCCTTTTTGTTTTTCAAAGTTCCCCCGCGGACCACCAAAGCCTTGACCTGAGTTCCTTTTGTCTCCAATACTTTTAGTTCCAGGAGCCCATCGTCGAGGAGGATTTTACATCCCTCGGTTACATCCCGGGCCAGATGCGGGTATTGGGAATGGATAAAACCACCGCCACCTTGAACGATTTGCGAATCTAAAGTAACCGTTTGCCCTTGTTGAAGATCCATTTGGCCATTGGAAAAGACGCCAACGCGAATTTTCGGGCCGCACAAGTCGCCCAGGAGAGTTACCTCTATTCCCAAATTTCGGGCACAGTCGCGAACCATTTGAATGGTGGCCAAGTGAGAATCCTGAGTTCCATGCGACATATTCAGGCGAAAGATAGAAGCTCCTTCTTGGATTAGGCTTTCGAGGACTTCCGGTTTGGCGCTGGCCGGCCCAAGGGTTGCAATAATGCGGGTTCGCAAAAAGGGGGAATGCATAAGCGGCTCGTTTTGGCCAATTTGGTAAAAACCCATTCTAACAGATCATGGTAAAAACTTGCGGGAACTAGGGGAATTCCCCCGTGTAACAATTTCAAAAATCCTGGAAATATTCTTCTATTTCCTACTTGACCTGTCCTTCTTTTGCGGGTATCAGCACCCCCCGCAAATCAAAAAACGGCGTGTTGCCTAAAAGGGTTGGGAACCTTTTTACGAGCAGAACGACCGGAGAATCTTTAGGGGGTAAGGAAAATGTTATTCTCCTGGAAAAAGCTGGCCGCTGGCTCGTTGTTTGGGGTTTGCTTGCAATTTTCCCTTTCGGCCATGGGACAAGAAGAGCAGCCATCTTCCAAGGCCGCCAAGCCGAACCAATTGGCCGTGGACGGAGCTCCAACCAAGGCCATTGAAGAATTTGTCGCCCCGGATAAAGAATTGGCCAAGGAAATGGCCCACGCCGAGGAAAGCGAGCCCTACCGCCTAAAAGGCTTTTATATGGCGGCCGATTATTACCTCGCCCGGCCAAGGCGCGATGCCCTGGACTTTGCC
The DNA here is from genome assembly GCA_009692005.1 of Gemmataceae bacterium. Lineage (GTDB taxonomy): Bacteria > Planctomycetota > Planctomycetia > Gemmatales > Gemmataceae > SHZZ01. The sequence continues at coordinate 11,376 of SHZZ01000079.1, forward strand.
ATTGTTTCGAACAGCCCATTAGGCGTGGTGAGCGGGTATACCCAATCGCTTTATTTGGAAACTCGCAGCGGTTTCAAATTTACCATGGGGAAAGTTCTCCGTGATGGCTGGGATATCAATCTTTCCTATTTCTACCTTCACAGCAGCGACAATCAAACAATTAACGCCCCTCCAAGAGGCGCCCTTTATTCCACCTTGTCGAATAACACCTTTGACGATGTCGCCTCGGCCACGGCAATGGCCAACCTGAATTACAATGTCATCGATATAGACGCGTCGAGGGAATTTCAGCCAGCCGAAAACTTTTTGCTGCGAGTTATCGGTGGCGGACGCTTTGCCTGGATAGACCAAAATTTCAGCGCAATTTACAATGGAGGCAGCCTGGGCGCTACCAATGATTTTGTAAGTTCACCAGTGTATTTCAGCGGGGCGGGTTTGACTGCCGGCGCAGAAGGCACTTGGGCCTGCACGGAGCATTTTGGCTTGTATGGGCGGGCCAAAGGGGGAATCCTTGCCGGGCAGTTCCGCAATTTCCTCACGGAAACCAATAATAATGGCGAGGTGACCTTTTACAACCTGGTTGATAAGTACCAGGAATTGGTCCCGGTGATGGAACTTGGCGCAGGGCTGATCATTAAGAAAGATCACCTGCACTTGAAAATCGGCTATGAACTGGTGAATTACTTCAACATGGTTAACAGCCTCGATTTTCAAGCGCTCAGTTTTGGAAAAATCACCCGCCGCATGAGCGACCTTAGTTTGGAAATGCTCCTGATTCAGGGCGGAATCACTTTCTAACCAGCCGATAACCGAAAAGCAAAAACTCACCCGGCGGGAATCTTCTGTCATCCACAGATAGAAATGTCCCCATCTGGCACAGATAGAAATGTCCCCATTAAGCTGCTTTCAAAGGAGGCAGCCAATGGAGACGATAACGATGAGTCGGAAGGAAATGTCACGGTTGGAGTGGATGGAGAAGGTGAAGCGGAAAGAGCTTTC
>SHZZ01000080.1 GCA_009692005.1 Gemmataceae bacterium
GAGGGAATGGCCCGGGCCAGAAAATACGCCGAGGGAACCGCCAGGGCCACGGCCGCCAAGCCTGGCAACCGGTCTTCCATGATTTCCCCAGTCCAAACGATCCAATAACCCACGATCACGATCACTCCGGAGATCATGGCGTGCGCCGATTCCAGCCAGCTTGTTGACTCTTCGGACTTGAAAAACACCCAGGCCAACCCGGTGGCGGTGAACAGCAACAAGGCCAAAGGCAAAGGCGTGGCGCGGATCAATTCACCGTTCACCCATCCCCGTTGCCTAAAGTAAAACTCAATGGTGGCCAATGCCAAAAGGAACAGCCAGCCGGTGGCAAACCTGGCGTTTCCTTTCGCCAGTGGCAAGAGGGCGGCAGCGGCAAGAATTGCCACGGCCCACCAGGCCAGGCGCAATTCCATCGGTACGAGTTGGCCAAACAAAGCAAAAGCGTAGGCTGCCAAGGCGCCGGCAAATAGCACTACAACGCCGGCCAACCCAGCCCACCGGCCCAGTTTTTCTCCCATCTCCTGGGTTTCCCCGGGCAGCAGACCCAACAAGTGCCATTCCAAGGCGCTGGCGCCCAGGACCATGCCCGCCACCAGGACAAAATCCATGGCATGTAACGAAGGCTGGAACCAACAAACCAGCATGCCCCAAAGGAGGTTCAAGGCCAGGCCAAACAGTCCAAATCCCAGGTGGCTCTTCCAGGCGGCCACAGCCAATGATTGCAACGACGCCAGCAAGACGAGAGGGAACCAGCGCCAGGCCTCGCCTTCCTGTACCAGCCCCATTTTCCAGGCAACGCCCAGCCCGGCTGTAAGCAACAACCCCTGGCAGGCCAGCCAGTCGGCATCGGCCAGGCGAATCACCCATTGATTCAAATCCTTGAGGAACCTGAGGCCAACCCCGGCCAGGGAAATCGCCAGGGAAAAGAGGGCCCAGGTGATTCCCATGGTGAGGAGAGAATCGGCGAAGGCGCCGCCGCGGTCGCCTTCAATCAAGGCCGTGGCCAGGCCCAGCGCCAGCGCCGCACCGGTCCAGGGAAGGGCGGTGCCCAGGCCGTATTTTTCCCGGCACTTCCACGCCGCCAGCCAGCCGAACAACAGAGCGAACATTCCCCTACGGGCGCTTAATTCCCCGATCCAATCCCGTACCGCTGTCACTGGCCCCAGGCTTACATAGGCGATTCCCAAGGGGACAATCAGAAACAGAAGCGCAATCAAGGGGAAGTGGCCGTGGAATATCTCCAGGTGGGATGGCGAGCGCCGCTCGGCCCACTCTCGCGACCAGGATTTCATTTTGCCCCAAAGCGCCGCCGTCGCGCCTCCCATGGCCAGCGCGCCAAACACCCATGCCGACGGCCATTGCAATTTCACCCCGGTTTTTTCCACTTCAAGTGCCCACAGAGCTCCAAAGCCTAGAGCCAGCCAAAACGCCACCGCCGCCTGCCGGTCGCTAGCACGGAACCAGGCCAGGGCTACGGCCGTCGCCAGCATCGCCCCGAGCCCCAGCAGCCCTGGACCAGACTGATCCCTGAACCAAACACACCAGGCGATCAGAAAAAGGAGAAAGAGCCCAAAACCCTGAATCAAGCCGGCCAATTCCCTCGGGTTGGAAAAATCCAGCCGCCACAACCGAGGCGGCGTTTTCTTGGCAACCAGGTAACCCCAAGGCCACAGGAGCAAGTACAACCCGCCCCCCGCCATCAGGAAGCGCGTGCCCTCGCCAGGATCGTGTTCGCGTTTGCAGGCCAGCGTCGCCAAAATGGCAAAACCGGCCAGGAAGAGTCCGCGGTAATGAAGAAAACCGGCTCGAGCAAAAGCCATCGAGGCCCCGCCGAGGAATACACACCCGAGCATGAGAAAGCCGGTCAAGGCGCCAGCTTCCGCGGTCCAGGGATGAGAAGTCCAATTGAGTGTGACCACGCCAGGAACAATCGCCGCCGCCCCGCAAGCCGCAACCGTCAGGCCGCCCAGCCAGGGGTAATCACTTTCATTCATTTTCAAGAAACGGCCTGACCAGGCCCACGCTGCCAGCCACAGCCCGCCCGCCACCGCCATCATTTGGGGAAAGAGGACCACGCCGCCGATGTCTAAATGCCCAGCGTCTGAAAGCCAGCGCAAGTACGACCCGCCAAGGGCCAGCATCGCTGTCAACCCGCCCAGGAACAGGAAGCGTTCGTTTTTCTCTTTCACCGCCTGCAGGATCAGGCCAGCGAGAACCAGTCCTGCGCCAGCCCAGTGCCGACCATACGCCCCTGTGTAGAGCCAACCGCCCGCCTGCTGGATCTTTTCGTGAAACCCCTCCCCAGCGCGGAACGCCGTGCAGTCTTCCCAGGCCAGCCAGAACAGTGCCAGCAGCGCTGCCCCCGCCAGATTCCAGCGCAGCATCTTCGCTGGGTTGTCCCCTTCCATCACGCGAACGCCCAGGTGCGCAGCGAAGGAAACTGCCCGCTCGCGGAAATGCAGCAACACCGCCCCGGCGAGAAACCAAAGGGTCAACCCCAGCGCCATCCCCGCGGGCACATCCCTGGCGCTGGCGTATATCCCTGCCAGAGTGAACCCCGTGCCCAGCATCAGGTAGAACAATTCCAGACGGGGGAGACTTCCCTCTTCCCACAAGTAAATCAGCAAGCCTGTAAGCGCGATGGCTCCCCAGATGAGAAACCACTGGCCCAAAACTTCCCAGGCCCAAACGCCTTCTAACCAACCATGCCAGGCCGATCCAGTGAGCAGGTAGCCGCAGTAAACCGTCAGTCCGAGCAACGCCCCCGCGTGCCCCGCCAGCAGCCACTCATCCACGCTGCGTCTGCCATCAAACCACAAGGACCTAAACAAAGGCCAATTGCGCGCTTCCAGGCGCACCAAGCCCCAGGCCAGGGTCAACCCAGCGAGGGAGCAGCCCAGAGCATGAAACACCGCCGGCTGAGAATATCCACTTCCCGATTGTTTGAACCAATCCTGCCCTTGCACCCAGGCCAGGGCGCCAAAGGCCACCGCTGCCGTCACACACACCTGCGCCCAACGGAACCACAGCGATTGTTTTTCCAAAGCGGCGTGGCCGAAAAACAACACTCCGCTCCAGGCCAGGTAGATGGAATTGGAAAGCGCCGTCGCGCCCAGGGCCCGCCAAGTGGAGAAGAATGGCTCAAACAGCGTCAAAATCATTAACAGGGTAAGCACGCCAAACTGCAGTAAAGGCTGAGCCTGCCGCGAGGGATCCTCCAACCCCTCTTCCCGCTTGGGATCGAAATAGGGCGCCGATGCTCCCCCCAGGCGAATCATCAGCGCCACGCTGGCCATGGTTAATATTCCGGCAGCTACAGGCACGCTCAATGAGGTTTGATAGGCGAACAGGTGCCAGCCCGATAAACCCGCCAGCAGCATCCCCGCCTGGCCGAGTTCGCGCTTGCCCAAATCAAGGGCCAGTGTGAATAACGCCAGGGATTGCAAACCCAGAGCCAGGGATACTCCCGCTCCGGAATAGTCTTTCCAAATCTCTCCGGTGGCCAGCCAGGAAAGGGGCAGGAGCAGGCCTCCCACCGCCCGGCAGCCATCCAACAGAGTTTTCAAACCCGGTTCCCGTACTTTGAACCAGGCCGGGACGAGGACAAAGAGCGCTGCCGCCCCGGAGAGCGTGGCTAATTGAAAATCGGGCCAACGGGCTGTTTTCAACCCAGCATAAAGCCCCAGTGTTAGAAGAACTGGGAAGGCAACTCCGCTCCATCCTTGCGGACGGCCAAAGTGCAACAGCAATGAGCCCAGTGCGAAAATTATTTGCGTCAAGGCGCCTGTGTAGCCCGGCCCGGTTTGCTGATGCCACACCAGCCCAGTCCCCAGCGCCATGCCCGCCCAGGCGCCCCAAGTCCATGGGTGTATCGCCAGGTGGTCTTTAAAGCGAAAAGCCAAGACGCTCAGGGCCATGGCAGGGAGCGCCATGGCCAGGCCGGAAGGGTTTTCCAATAGCTTCCTGGCCAGTTCCCAGCTCTCGGTTTCTCCCAGAGTTAACGACCCGGCCAGCCAATGCGCCAGCAGGGCCGCCACCAGGAAAAAATGCAAGCAAGCCGCCAGCGTGCCGGAGTAAAGGCAGTTGCGCCAACTGGTCCACGCCAGGACCGGTATTGTGCCCGCCAGGCAAAAGAGGAGGAAATCAGTGCGCGGCCAGGCAAAGACTGGCGCCAAACCGATCAAGCAGGATCCCAGTCCTAGTAAACCCAGTCGGCCAATGTGGTAGGGATCGCCGGCAACCGTTTCCTTTCCCCGGCTCACGAGCAAGGGAAGCGCGGAAAGCGCCAAGGGCAAGGCCATGACGGGCAAGTGGAATTTCTCCATCGACCCAGCCAGAAACCCCTCAGCCGCCGCCAAAGTGAAAAAGGACAAGCCACCAGCGAGCAAACTATTGGCGGGACTTTTTGCAGCGCGCGCTCCAAGAATACCGCTGGCGCCCACTGCCAGAGCCAGGCCGGCCAGGCTTGCGGAAAAATCGCCCAGTGGCCTAAACCACGACACAGCCAGCATGGCAAAACAGGGCAGCATCTGCCCGCCAAAAATCAGCCACTCCCAGGATGCGTCCTCATTTCCCTCTCGGCGGAAGACATCGATCAAGCCCCGGCGGCAAAGCAACCCGCCAGCGACCAAAGCCGCCGCTTGCACCACACCATCAACCAACGATCCCCCCGCTTCACTCCCCAGGTTTCCCAACACCAGAAAGGTGATTGGCAAAAGCAGCAGGGAAATCACCAGCATGCCCCGACTGGTGGTTTCAAGCCGCCAGCGGTGCAGCGTGTATTCACCGGCTAAAAACATCAACCCCGCGATGCCGCCCAGCAGCAGGAAGGGAAAATAAGGCACCTTTTCCAGCGTTCCCCACAGAGTTGCAACCAACGCCATCGCCCCGCCTACGATCAACAGTCCCCCCAGAATTTCCCCAAGGAGGATGTTGTGGCTCTCCATGAAGGCGCCCATCCATTTGGACAACTTTTCCTTGGGCGCGGTTGGGGGCTGGACCTTGACCATGGTGGCCGGAGGGGGCGGTTCCACCACGGCAAAAGTTTCCACTTCCTGGGCCAGGCTGGGCATCGGAATGGGAATGGGGGGGGCAGCAACCGGCTCCACAGCCTCAGCGAAGGGAATAATTTCCACTGACGGTTGGGCTGGCAGGGGCGGGGGTTTCTCCTCGACCGGCGCCAAGGGAACTGCTACCGCAAGTTCCGCCAGGGGAGCTTCCCGAACTGGGCTTAAGAAAGGATCAACATTCTCGTTGATCTCCCGCAATCGATTTTCCAAAGCAGCTATCGTTAAAAGGAAATGTTCCTGACCAAGGCCTGCGGTTTGGCTCAACTTGCGGACTGCACGCAGAGCGGTTTGCAATTCGCCCCGGGTTTGCGTCAGCACCCCGGAATGAAATTTGCCACATAATGGGCATTGGATAACTCCCTTGGGAAGCATCTGGCCACAGCGCCCGCAGAGATTTTTCTTGCCTTCATTACTTGGGGGTTGGAAAAAGTACTGGAAGAGCATGTACAGAATTACGACCAATCCCAGGACAAATAGGAAGGGACAGAGGAACGCCAGATAGCCAAAGGAATCAAGAATGGAAGCAACTCCGGGAAACAAGCAGAGGCCCGCGGGGGCGGTCAGATTACCCAAATTGCCTACATCAAACCCGGAAATCCCTTTTCCCGCAATCCCGATATTTCCCCAATGTCCCCTATCTATTTTTTTTCCCCCGCTAGGGTCGGCATCTCCATGCACTCCCTGACCGTTTAATTCGATTTTGACGGTTCTTCCTATATAATTCCTGTTGGTTCCGCCATTTAGAGTGTTTTTGGTCCGGGGCCTCCGGTTACTTTCCATGTACCGGATTGCAGAGTTATCCCTAAAAGAAGGAAATACTTGAATTCGCTCCTTTTCCCTTTCCAGGGGATTGGCTTTAGCAGGCCGAAATAAAAGGTTGGGACTGGGCCATGATTAACACGCCAGAGATTTTGAAATCCCTCAAGGTCAGTCCTGTTCGCGCCTTGCGCCTCAGCCTGATCCGTGGCGACAGCTTGGATTTTTCTCAACTCAACTCGAGGCCAGGGTTCCCCTTGGGGAACCAAGTGTATGAATAAAACACCCGCGCAAAAAGGCTCTTTTGCTTTCGTCAGTTTGGGTTGCCCGAAAAACACGGTAGACTCCGAGCGCATGCTGGGCAAACTCGTCCAGGATGGCTACTCTCTGACGGCCAACCCCGACGGCGCCGACCTCGTCATCATCAACACCTGCGGTTTCATTGAACCGGCGAGACAAGAATCCCTCGGCGTTATTCGCGAAATGCTCGCTTTGAAAGAACAGGGCAAAGTAAAAAGCGTCATTGTCGCTGGCTGCCTCGCCGAGCGCAAAAAAGAAGACCTCCTCCTCGAGGTGCCCCAGGTCGATCACATTCTTGGGGTTCACTCCAGAGAAGAAATCGTCCAGGTGGTCAATCGCACCTTCGCCGGCCGGGCCAACGAGGAGCAACGGTCGCTTTTCCGCCCCGCCCCGGTCAAGGCTCAGGAAGACACCGCCCGCCTGCGCATCACCCCGCGCCATTACGCTTACCTCAAGATTTCCGAAGGCTGCGACCGCCTGTGCACCTTCTGCGCCATTCCCTCCATGCGAGGGAAACATATTACCAAGCCCATGGAAGAAGTGGTTCGCGAAGCCAAAGAACTGGCCATGGACGGCGTCAGAGAACTGCTCATCGTCGCCCAGGACACAACTTACTACGGCCTGGATTTGTACGGTGAAACGCGCCTGGCGGAACTTCTTGTGGAGTTAGAAAAAGTCGAAGGCATTGAGTGGATCCGCCTCCTCTACGCCTACCCCATTTTCTTCTCCAATGAATTGATCGAGGTGATGGCCAGGTCGAAAAAAATCGTCCCCTACCTCGATATGCCCTTGCAGCATATCAATGACCGCGTGCTCAAGCGCATGCAACGCCGGGTGCGACGACCGGACATTGAATCCCTGCTGGAAACCCTGCGCCAGAAGATCCCAAACCTGGCCATGCGCACCACTTTCATTACTGGGTTCCCTGGAGAAACCCAGGAAGAGTTTCAGGAACTTTTGGATTTCATCCGCCAGGCTAAATTCGAAAGGCTGGGCGTATTCACTTACTCCCTGGAGCCGGGCACCCCCGCCGCGCGACTCGATGGCCACCTGAGCGAGGAAGTGAAGAAGGAACGCCAGGACACTTTAATGGCCGCGCAGCAAGAAGTCGCCTTCGCCTGGAATCAGCAGCAGACGGGCAAAGAGATGGAAACAATTATCGACAGCGCCGACCCGGAAATCCCCGGCCAGTTCCTCGGCCGCACTTTTGCCGACGCCCCGGACATTGACTGCACCATCCGCGTCAAAGGCAAAGGCGTGCGACCGGGCGACATCGTCCGGGTAAAAATCACCGGTTCCGATGGCTACGACCTCGCCGGCCGAGTATTGTCTATTCGCTAGAGGCGAGCGGGGAGTTGGCATGGAAAGGAACCTGGCGGGCATGCCCGAATACAAGGAGAACACTCCCCGCCGCCAGGTGGTTTTCAATCTCCCCAACCAACTGACCCTGCTGCGCTTCTTTCTCGCCTGTGTGCTTTTCTACCTGATTTCCACCGATCGCTGGCTGAGTTCCTTAGTCGTCTTCATCGTCGCGGCCTTCACTGACTGGCTCGATGGCTATCTGGCCCGCACGCAAAACATGCAAAGCAGCCTTGGGAGAAACCTCGACCCGCTGGTGGACAAGGTTCTCACCTGCGGGGCGTTCATTTTTCTTTTACCGTTGGGAACAAAGGAAGGCTGGCTGCCTCCTTGGATGGTCACCGTGGTTGTGGCCAGGGAACTGATCATCACTGGTTTGCGGAATTACATGGAGAATAAGGGGGCGTCGTTCGGCGCGGACTGGCTGGGGAAAATCAAGCTGGGACTGCAAGTCGCCTCACTGATCGCCATCTTTCTCAGTCTGCAGGCGCCGCTTTGGTTTTCCCCAGTGCCTGACTTTTTCCCAAGTGCGCGGGCCGGCCTCATCTGGGCCATGCTCGGCGCCACCGTCTTGAGCGGCTTGCAATACCTCAGCAAGGCTTTTCAAACCATTTTAAAAGACACGACCCCTTAATTTTTTGTCCAGGATTAACGCCATGCATTCCACCAGACAGCTTGGAGTCGCCATTGTCGGTTGCGGGATGATCGCCCGCTTTCACTCCCGGGCGCTGGCCGAGGTGGCCAACACCCGCCTGCTGGCACTGGTCGGCCGCAACACCAAGAATGCCCAGGCCATGAAGGAAGAACTCAACCTCTCCTGCGATCTGTACTCCAGCCTGGAACCGGTTCTGGAGCGCAAAGACATCGACATCGTCATCATCGCCACCCCCTCCGGGGCGCACCTGGAACCGGCCGTTGCCGCCGCCAAGGCTGGCAAGCATGTCGTGGTGGAGAAACCTCTGGAAATCACCGCCGAGCGCTGCGACGCCATCATTCAACAATGCGACAAGAACAAGACGCTGCTCTGCACCATTTTTCCTTCACGCTTTCATGATGCCAATCGCGAGTTGAAAAAGGCCGTGATGGATGGGCGCTTCGGCCGCTTGACCCTGGGTGAAACCACTTGCAAATGGTGGCGAACGCAGGCTTACTACGACGAAGGGGGTTGGAAAGGGACCAAAGCGCTCGACGGGGGGGGCGCCCTGATGAACCAGGCCATTCACAATGTCGATTTGCTTCTTTGGATGATGGGCCCGGTGACGCATATCACCGGCTTCACCGCTACCCTGGCGCACGAGCGCATCGAGGTGGAAGACACCGCCGTCGCTTGTTTGCGTTTCGCCAATGGCGCCCTTGGCGTCATTCAGGCGACTACCAGCGTGCACCCTGGTTTGCCGAAAACCCTGGGAATCCATGGCGACAAGGGCACCGTGGTTATCGAACAAGAGGACATCCTGCGCTGGGATTTTCTCACCCCCAGCCCGCATGATGAAGAAGTGAAGGCTCGGTTCGCGCAGAAGGTAGGCGCCTCCGGCGGGGCAAGCAACCCGGCGGCCATTTCACACCAGGGGCATCAAAGGCAATTGGACGATTTCGTCAAAGCCATTCTTCAAGGGGGGAAGCCCTTGGTGGATGGCAAAGAAGGCCGCAAGGCCGTGGAAGTGATTCAGGCCATTTATGCTTCCATCGCAAGCGGCAAGGTGGTGGAGATCAAGGGGCAATAGGACAAGGACCATTGGTCACCATGGCCCGCAGAGAACTTGCATCTCCTGGGTCCAAAACAATCCTGGCAAACAAAAAGGCCGGGCGGCAGTAGCCGCCCGGCCTTTTCTTTTTCTAACCGATTAATATTCCCGCTTCGGATTGACCAACTGACCTGGACGCGGGATTGGGTATTTCCCGTCCTTGTCTGGCATTAAGGGGGAAGGGCCATCGAGGGTCAGTTTGTCCACCGAGGCAAACAACTCCCCTACGGGCTTGGGCCCGGCCTTCGCCACCGGCGCCCCGAGCTCGTGTTCGCAGTTCAACATTTCCTCATAGGTGATGATCTTGCCGGTATGGCAAGCCATGCGGCCCATGGCAGTAACCAGGCTGGCCTCGGCGCCACGACGGCACTCGTTGTGCTTTTTATCCTGGCGGATATCCTCAATCAACCGGTCCCACTCCAATTGATAGGGGTTGATGTCTTCGCCCTTGTATTCCCAAACCACTTCTGACCGTGCCATGTTCTGACCTTTGAACTGCCTGGCGCGGCTGGGCCAATGGCCTGCTTGCGATACCACCGCCGAACCTTTCGTTCCATGCATGTAGCTGGCGAACTCCTGATCGCAATTGGGCATGTAGCGGCCTTCGAGAATCAGCTTGGCGCCGTCGGCAAAGGTAAACTCGGTGGAGTAGTTGTCAAAATTCTGATCGATGCAATTGTCGCGGTAGTGCCTGCCGCCGTAACCCTTGGCGGAAACGGGCCAGGAGTCCTTCATCCAGCAGCATTCATCAATGTTGTGAATGAGGAAGTCGGAGTAGGCGCCGCCACTCAGCCACAGGAAACCGTGGAAGTTGCGGATTTGGTATTGGAGGTCACTTATGCCCTGTGGCTTGGGTTTAACGAATGCGCTACCGGTCGGCCCGGCGACGCGGTAGGCTCGCAACAGAACGATGTCGCCCAGTTCGCCTCCCTTGACGCGATTGAACAATTCCCCCCGCGCCATGCAATGTCGGCACATGAGACCAACGCCAACTTTCAGGTTCTTCACTTCCGACTTGGATGCCAGTTCCAGCATCCTGCGAGTACTGGGGCCGTCCACGGTAGTTGGCTTTTCCATGAATACATTGAGGCCTTTTTCAATCGCGTAGCTGAACATGACCCAGCGAAAAGCCGGTGGAGTGGTGAGAATCACGACATCCCCGGGCTTGAGGGAATCCATCGCTTTTTTGTAGCCGTCGAAGCCGATAAACTTGCGGTCCGTTGGCACATCGACGGTTTTATCAAAAGCTCTTTTGATGGAATTGTAGCTGTTTTCCAGGCGGTCGGAGAAGACATCGGCCATGGCGGTTAACTTGATCGGCCCGCTCTTGGTGGACAGGGCGTTTTGCGCCGCGCCGGTCCCACGACCGCCGCATCCTACCAGCGCCACTTGCACGGTGTTGCTTTCCCAGGCGTAAACGCCCGGTGTTGCCATGGCGGCCATTGCAATTCCAGTCATCACCCCCCCGGTTTTCAAAGCACCCCGGCGAGTTACCCCGTTCTTTGTGTTCCCCACAGCAAATCTCCCTTTTCTTAATATGTACCTTAAAACCCACCCAGACATCTTAATGGATGCCAGGGTTCAATGCAAAAGGCAACCTGGAAAACCGGGCTTTCCCCAACTCTCCTTTTTAATGTAAAAGACCCTGACCATTTGGGGAAAAGGATCATGGCTAAACAGCGAAAACCGCTGGTTGATATCCTGGTTTACCTGGCAGTGCGAATGGTCGTTTGCGCACTGCAGGCGCTGCCGTTGGAAACCGCCAGGGGAATCGCCCGCAGCCTGGCCTGGTTGATATTCCAGTTGGATAAAAGGCATAGGCAGGTGGCCCGCGACAACCTCGTGCATGCTTTCCCCTCCCTGGCAACGCAACCCAAAAAACTGGACAATTTGGTCTATCGCGTCCTTTGCCATTTCTGCCAGCTCATGGTGGAAATCATCCACCTGCCCCGCTTGATGCATGTGCGGTCGTGGCGGGATTACATGGATCTTGGAGGCGACGAGCGAATGGTGCAGGCGTTGTTGTCGAAGCGCCCGCTAATGATTGTGACGGGGCATTTTGGCAACTGGGAGATGGCCGGATATTCCCTGGGCGCACTGGGGTTCAAAACTCACGCCATCGCCCGAGTGCTGGACAACCCGCACCTGGAAAAATATTTGCGCAATTTCCGCGAGCGCACGGGACAAAAGGTGCTGGCTAAAAAAGGCGATTTCGACCAGATGGAAGGCATCCTGGCCCAGGGCGGGGTCATTGCCACGCTGGCGGACCAAGACGCCGGGCCGCGCGGGCAATTCGTGGAATTCTTTGGCCGCCCTGCCTCGACCCACAAGGCCGTGGCGCTGATGGCCTTGGAATATAAGGTGCCTTTGGCTGTTGTGGGAGTGCCTCGAGTGGGCCCTGCCTTGAAATATCGAGTCGAGTGCGAAGATTTCATCTACCCGGAGGATTACCAGAATCGGCCCGATGCCGTCAAAGCAATCACCCAGCGTTACACTTCCGCCCTGGAACGAATTATCCGCAGGCACCCGGAGCAGTATTTCTGGCTTCACCGACGCTGGAAACATCAGCCGATGGAGAAGAAGGTCAAGAAGCCCGCGGCGGCGTAATGTCCGGCCCATTACCGCCAGCGAAAGTAAATCAATTTTTATAGTCCAAGAAACAGCCGGGTTACTCCAACCACTCCATAAGCGGGTGGACAATTAATACTCTCAAAATTTGCCTTAAACTCACTTGTGAGTTTTAAGTGTCATCCACGGATAGAAATGTCCCCATCTGGCACAGATAGAAATGTCCCCATTAAGCTGCTTTCAAAGGAGGCAGGCAATGGAGACGATAACGATGAGTCGGAAGGAAATGTCACGGTTGGAGTGGATGGAGAAGGTGAAGCGGAAAGAGCTTTCACTTTGGACGGCATCGAGC
>SHZZ01000005.1 GCA_009692005.1 Gemmataceae bacterium
TTGAGGGTGAGGGGAATGAATTAAACCACCCTTCGCTGACGCTTGGCCCCCGGGTTCTTGCACCCGAGAGGGTGCTCCGGGCTTGGACCCTTTGGCGTTCTCGGTGAATGGTTTGTTCTTCCCTGGGTACGCGGGCCTCTGGCCCGCATGAAGAAGATAAAGAAGATGAAGAAGAAGCGGGCAAGATGCCCGCGCACCCAGGAAGCAAACCCCACAACGCCGCAAACACCCAACGGGCCCGGGGGACCTCTCTGGTACGCGGGAAGCTAACTGGGGACGAGGTAATTGGCAGCGGAAAAATGAACTGACACTATTTATCTCTCTAATTCCTGAGCTCTCTTCTCTGCCAGGGTAAGAACGCGCATCAAATTCAAACCGAGGATTTTACGCAGATCCTCTTCTTTATACCCACGGTCAAGCAGCACCTGGGTCAAACGGGGGTAGGTTGAAACATCCTCGAGTTGCAAGGGGACGGAATCGATGCCATCGAAATCCGAGCCGATGCCAACATGGTCAACGCCAGCAATTTTAACTATGCGGTCAATGTGATCAGCAACCTGGTAAATGGTGGCCTTGGGCGCCGGGTGGGCTTTGCGCCATTGCCCCATGGCAGCTTGAAAGTCGGATTCCTTTTCGTATTTTTTGCGCAATTCGCGGTAGACCTTCATGGTTTCATTCCAGCGAACGCCGCCATCGGGGGAAATAAAGGCGGGGTAAAAATTCACCATGACCACACCGCCGTTTTCCCGGATCAGGTGAAGAACCTCGTCGGGGACATTGCGCGGGTGATCGGCCACCGAGCGGGCGGAGGAATGCGAAGCGATCACCGGCGCCTTGCTGACTTTCAAGGCGTTCTTCATGGTGTCGGGGGAAACATGGGAAATATCCACCAGCATGCCGAGGCGGTTCATCTCCCGCACTACCTCCTCGCCAAATGCGGTCAGGCCCTTGTGCTTGGGTTCATCGGTGGCGGAATCGGCCCAGGGAGTGTTTTCCGTGTGGGTCAAAGTTAAATAGCGGACCCCCAACTGATAATACATGCGCAACACGCCCAGCGAATTATCAATGGAATGGCCTCCTTCAACCCCAATGAGTGAGGCGATTTTTCCCTGTTTACGAATGCGCAGGATATCCTCCGCTGTGCGGGCAAAGGCCAAATCGTCCGGGTAGGCCTTGACCATGCGGTGGATGACATCGATCTGATCAAGAGTTTCGCGGACCGCCGTGCCGCGCTTGGTGGATTCAACGGGAACATAAGCGGCCCAGAACTGGGCGCCTACGCCGCCGGCGCGCAGACGAGGAATGTCGGTGTGCAATTGCGGCAGGTTTTTGCGCAGGTCGAGTTTCAAAAACGACATGTCATTCTTGGTGCGAAACTGCCAGGGCAGATCATTATGTCCGTCGATGAGCAAGGCCTCGGCATGCAAGCGTTTAGCCACTGGGCCAACGACCACGGGGCCGCGTTCCTCCCCCAGGGACCAACCAGCCGCCATGGCAAGGAGAATTACAACGGTGCAGAACTTGAAGGCCTTTAAACCAAGCATTGGCAACCGCCTTTCGCAGGAAAATAGAAAGCCCGGGGACCATTTTCCACCTTTGCCCGGGCCTTGCCAGTACGAATTGGCTCAGGAAGCTCATCTATAAAGGGAAAGCGCCGAATTGCCCGTTTCACTTTTGAAAGAAAAAGTATCTAATTGAAACAAGCCAAAAGTAGAGTTGGACTGTTCATGGAAATGCTGGACATCATCCGCAAGAAACGCGACGGCGGGGAATTGAACCTGGAGGAAATCCAGGCTTTCATCCGCGGCGCTTCCGACGGCTCCGTGCCAGTTTACCATTTGGCGGCCTTGTTGATGGCCATCTACTTCAAAGGAATGAAATTCCGGGAAACGGGATTGCTGACCCAGGCCATGGCGCAGTCGGGGAAAATTCTCTCGTGGGAAGGGCTGGACGGTCCCTGCGTAGACAAACACAGCACGGGAGGCGTGGGTGACAAAACCTCGCTGATCCTGGCGCCGCTGGCTGCCTGCTGCGGAATTTATGTCCCGATGATCTCCGGTCGGGGGCTGGGCCACACCGGTGGCACTCTGGACAAACTGGAATCGATCCCGGGGTTCCAGGTGCGCCATGACCTGGCCACCTTTCAGAAAATTTTGCGCAAGCACGGCGTGGCCATGATTGGACAGACCCCGGAAATCGCTCCCGCTGATAAAACCCTTTATGCCCTGCGCGATGTGACCGGAACGGTGGAATCGATCCCGTTGATCACGGCGTCGATCCTCAGCAAGAAAATCGCCGAGGGACTGGATGCATTGGTCCTGGATGTCAAAACCGGCCTGGGGGCCTTCATGCAGGAAAGGAATATGTCGATTAAACTGGCGCGTTCCCTGGTGCAAACCGCGAAAAATGCCGGTCTGCCCGCGCAGGCGCTGATCACCAACATGGATCATCCGCTGGGCAACCAGGTGGGCAATTCTCTGGAAATTCTGGAATCGATCGAAACCCTGCAAGGCAAGGGTCCCAAGGATTTGACCAGCCTTTCACTTGAACTGGCGGGCAGAATGGTGCTGGCGGGGAAAAAGGCGCCCAATTTGAAACAGGCAATAGCCCTGGTGCGAAAGAAACTGGACAGTGGCGAAGGGCTGGAAAAGTTCCGCGAAATGGTTGAGGCGCAAGGAGGCGATCCTCGCGTGGTGGCCAATCCGAAACTTCTCGACCTTTCCCCAGACCTGGAGGTGTTCAGCGCTCCCAGGCGCGGCGTGATCAGCATGATGGATTCTGGGTTGATCGGCCGTGCCGCTTGCGCCCTCGGCGCGGGGCGGGGAAAAATGGACGACCTGGTCGATCCTGGCGTCGGCCTGACCTTGAAACGCAAGCCCGGAGACAAGGTGCGCCAGGGCGAAGCCCTGATAGAAATCCGCCATCGCCAGGGAAAAGGGTTGCAAACCGCCAGGGATCTGCTCTCAATGTCGGTCTGTATCGCAGAGACTCGCTTTAAACCTGAACCATTAATCTTGGAGGAAATTCAGTGAGCCAACCGATCGCGGGACCCGCGGGCGCTGGGCCCCAGGGAACTCCACTCTCTTGGCGGTTTTTCCTTTTAGGAACCGTGCTTGCCTTGTGGCTAATCGCCTGGTTTGGCGGGAGCATCCTGGGAACTCGGGGTGTGGCTTTACTAGGTGTCATTGGGTTGATCACGCTGGCGGCTTCCTGTTCCGAAGACTTGAAATCGGTCAATACCCGCACTCTTGGCTGGGGGATCGGCCTGCAATTGCTTCTGGCCCTTTTTATTTTGAAATTGGAAGTATTCGGCTACAGGCCGGGGTATGAGTTAATCAGCCTGATAGCCGGCGTCGTGACCAAGTTCCTGGAATTCTCGTCGAAAGGGGCGGAGTTCGTCTTTGGCAAACTGGCCGACCCTCCCCATATGGGGAAAGTCCTGGGCGAAAATAATGGCTTCATCTTTGCCTTCAACGCACTCCCGACCATCATCTTTGTCTCCTCCTTTTTCACCATCCTTTATTTCCTCGGGGTGCTGCAATGGGTTGTGCGCATCCTGGCCCGCCTGATGATGGGTTTAATGCGCACCAGCGGCGCGGAAACCTTGTCCGCCTCGGCCAATGTCTTCATGGGACAGACCGAGGCCCCGCTCATCATCCGCCCCTATGTGGAAAAGATGACGCGCTCGGAATTGCTCGCACTCATGGTCGGGGGCATGGCCACCATCTCCGGCGCCTTGATGGCGGTTTACATCCAGATGAAAGCCGACGCGGTGGGGATTTTGGCCACCAGTGTCATGGCCGCGCCTTGCGGTTTGTACCTGGCCAAGCTGCTAATTCCGGAAAAGGATGTCCCTCAGACAATGGGCCTTGCCCGGGTTCCCTACGAAAAGGAACATGGGAATATTGTCGACGCTGCCGCGGGGGGCGCCTCCGAGGGCATGAAACTGGCGATCAATGTCGCAGCCATGTTGATTGCCTTTCTCGCCCTTTTGGCCATGGTGGATGCCTGCATCAAGCTGGCAAACCCGGCCTTGTCGCTGAAGGAAATATTTGGCTGGGTCTTCTGGCCGGTGGCGTATTTCATTGGCGTGCCGGCCGGGGAATCGACCGCCGTGGGGTCCTTGCTGGGAACGAAACTGGTGGCCAACGAGTTCGTGGCCTTTTTGGAACTCACGGGGCCAGGGAACGCCGGGCTAAGCCAGCATTCCAAGGTGCTGGCGGCCTTCGCCCTGACTGGTTTTGCCAACATCTCCAGCATTGGCATTCAACTGGGTGGCATTGGAGCCATAGCGCCCAGCCGCAGGAAGGACCTGGCGGAACTGGGGCCAAAAGCCCTGCTGGCTGGGTTTCTTGCCACTTTAATCAACGCCGCCATCGCCGGCATGCTGTTGTGAGATGAAATCATGCACCCACCCAAGGATTTGCTGGACCGGGCAATCGAAGCCATGGGAAAGGCTTACGCTCCCTATTCCAATTTCCGTGTGGGCTGCGCCTTACGGTGCAGCGAAGGGAAGATTTTCTCTGGCTGCAATGTGGAAAACGCCAGCTACGGGCTGACCATTTGCGCGGAGCGAGTGGCGGTGGGCGCCGCGGTCGCCCAGGGAGCCAAAAAAATCGTGGAAGCGGTGATTGTGACCGACACGCCCGCGCCTACGCCGCCCTGCGGCGCCTGCAGGCAAGTGCTGCTGGAGTTTTCTGAAAACTTGAAGTTGTGGTCGGTTAACTTGCAAGGGCAGGGAAATTGCCACACCTTGGAAGAGTTGCTGCCGAAGGCTTTCGGGCCCAAGTCGCTTGGTTTCCCAAAAGAATAATTAACCCCATCCGCCCACCCGGCTCTGACGGGACGCGAATTAGAGAGGCAAAACCCGCCCTTTGCCTTACCAGGCGGCGCGCAAGATTCCTTCCAAATCCTCCACGGTCACCGGCCGTGGATTGACGCGAAGAATGCGCTGAATGCCAAACGCTTTCTCCGCGAAGGGCCGCAACTGTTCCTGCTTCACCCCAAGGTCGCGAAGCTTTCCCGGGATGCCAATCGCCTCTTTCAGTTTTTCCACAGCCGTGATTCCTACCAGCGCCGCCTGTTCCACCTCAAGCCCCGCGACATCTTCCCCCAGCCACGAGGCGATGTCGGCCATTGCTTTTTTCCTCACAGGCAAATTGAAACGCATTACATAGGGGAGCAGCAAGCCGTTCCCTTCGCCATGCGAGCAATGCACCGCTCCTCCGACCGGGTATTCCAACGCGTGCACGGCGGCAACACCGACATTGGAAAAGGCCAGCCCGCCCAGAGTGGCGGCCAGGGCCATCCCTTCACGCGCCTCCAGGTCGCTCCCATCGAGAACCGCCCGTTTCAAATACTGCCCGCACAGCCGGATGGCTTTCTCCGCCACCATGTCGCCAAAAAAGTGCCTCCCCTGGTAGACCGAGCTCTGCCCCGCCGGCAAGGGGAAGACCTCGTTATCCACAGCAGTGTAAGCTTCGATGGCATGGGTAAGGGCGTCGATGCCACTGTCAGCTGTGACTTTCTTCGGACAAGTGGACGACATTTGCGGATCGACGATGGCCACCCTGGGGCGAAGGAAATTGCTCAGGCAACCGAGCTTGAGGTTGGAGGATGGATCGGTGAAGACATCGGCGCCGGAAACTTCCGACCCCGTGCCGGCCGTGGTGGGAACGCAGATCAGGGGAAGAATCGGGCCGGGAACTTTGCCATCGCCGACATAATCCATGGGGCTGCCGCCATGAGCCAGAACCTTGGCCACCATCTTGGCCATGTCCATGTTGCTGCCCCCGCCGAGCCCAATCACGCCATCCGGGCGGAAAATAGTAGCCGCTTCAATGGCCTTTAGAACCGCGGGCAAGGAAGGCTCGGGCTCCCCGCCAGGAAACACCTCCACCACGATGCCGCTTTGCCTGAGCGGAACAGCCACCTTTTCCACCAGGCCGATTTTTTCCAAAGTGGGGTCGGCCAGGAGGAACACCCGCTGCAAGCACAGCTTGCGCGCCGCCTCGGCCGTTTCCAATACCGCCCCCCAGCCAAAGATCAATTCCCCCGCCGAGTGAAACCGCCAAACTGTTCTCATGGCAAACCATCCGTTCTAATTTTCACGCCAGCTTGCTATAGTGTCATCGCCCGCATTGCCTGTTGAGGGATGAATCTTCATGAGCTTACCGATTCACATTGGCATCGTCACTATTTCCGACCGGGCCAGCCAGGGAATTTACGAGGACCAGGGCGGGCCCGCCATCCGCAATGCCCTCGAGGAGATTCTTTCTTCCCCCTGGACCCCAATAGCCCGCATGATCCCCGACGACCGCTCTACCATTGAAGCCACCCTGCGCGACTTGTGCGATACGCAAAATTGCTGCCTGGTGGTGACCACCGGAGGGACTGGCCCGGCCAAGCGGGATGTCACGCCCGAAGCGACAGAATCGGTTTGCGAGAAGATCCTCGACGGCTTTGGCGAACAGATGCGCGCGGTATCGTTGAAGCTGGTGCCCACGGCAATTTTGTCGAGGCAAATCGCCGGCATCCGCGGCAAAAGCCTGATTGTCAACTTACCGGGAAAGCCCACCGCTATTCGCGATTGCCTGCTGGCAGTTTTTCCGGCCATTCCCTACTGCCTCGATCTGCTCGACGGCCCTTACCTGACAACCAAGGATGAAGTGGTTAAAGCGTTTCGCCCTAAAAAATAGGGAGCAAGTCCATGGAAATTGATCTGAGCTGCGATATGGCGGAAGGCGGCGCCGACGATTTAGAAATCCTGCAATTTATCTCCACGGCCAATGTGGCCTGCTGCCGCCATGCCGGCGATCCCGGGATGGCGTTGCATGTTTTGCGCGGATCCATCATGGCCAAGGTGGTGGTGGGGGCCCACCCCGGGCACAACGATCCTTTTGATTTTGGCCGCAAGGAACTGCCTCTTTCCCCCAACGAAATCATGGCCGAATGCATGTTCCAGGTGGGTGGGATGGCGGCGCTGGCGCAAGTCGCTGGCGTTCCTTTGAAAATTTTGAAACCCCATGGTGGACTTTATCACCAGGCCGGCAAGAACCCGCCCATCGCCAGGATGCTGGTGGGTGTGGCCACGCGCTTTAATTTGGCGCTGGTTGGCCTGCCTGGCTCCGCCCTGGAAAGCGCCTGCGTCGGCAATGTCCCTTACATCCCGGAAGGCTTTGCTGACCGCAAGTACACCCCCGCCGGCCAGCTCATCCCCCGCGATCAGCCCAACGCCTTCATTGAGGATCCCAAGGAAGGGGCGCGCCAGGCCCTGGACCTTATCCGCCAAGGCAAGGTGAAAACCATCTGCTTCCATGGTGAACAACCGAGGGCCCTGGCCTTTGCCCGCGGCCTGCGCGAGGAACTGAACCGCCATGGGGTCAAAGTCCGAGCGGCCGTTCCATGAGTTTATTGGTTAAAGCAAAAGGCGCCTGGGATTTGATCGTGGATGAGGGCAGGTTCGGCCAACGCCATCAAGGGCTCCCCTGGAGCGGGCCCGCCGATGCCGATTCTTACCACTTGGCCAACGCTCTCCTGGGCAATCCAGCCAACTGCCCGGCGCTGGAAATCAGCTTGTCGGGACCTGTCCTGCATGCTCAATGCGACCTGGCCCTTGGCCTTTTTGGCGCGCCTTTTCCCGCCTTGATTGATGGGGCGCCCCTGACTCGCCAGGGCTCCTTCACCCTAAAAAAAAACCAGACCCTGGAACTTCAGGCTTGCAAAACGGGTATGCGCGCCTACCTGGCCGTTCCAGAAGGGTTTCAGCAACTTCCTGTCCTCGACAGCCATTCATCCCTGGCGCCCTTGAAAAAAGGCGAAGCGCTCAATTGCAAAAAAGGTTCAATCCCCCGGCGGTTTCTCCCCCAAGAATGGGCCTGGCAGCCCGACTCGACCCCCCTGCGCGTCCTGGCTGGGCCGGAATCGGCCTG
This sequence comes from Gemmataceae bacterium, assembly GCA_009692005.1. Taxonomy (GTDB): domain Bacteria; phylum Planctomycetota; class Planctomycetia; order Gemmatales; family Gemmataceae; genus SHZZ01. Next base: position 7,932 of record SHZZ01000005.1, read on the forward strand.
TTTCTCCTTGAATGAATTGGCCAACCAGCAATTCACGGTTCAACCGGCCAGCAACCGCATGGGGTTGCGCTTGGGGGGGAAGCCCTTCACTTTGAATGGCCTGGAAATGCTGTCCGAGCCTGTTTGCCCGGGAACCGTGCAAGTGGCGCGCGATGGCCAACTGCTTGTCCTGGGCGTTGATGGTCAGACCATTGGCGGTTACCCGCGGGTGGCCCAGGTCATCCGCGCCGACCTGCCCCGGCTGGGCCAGTTGCGCCCGGGGGACTCCATCACTTTTTCCCTGGTCACCTTGGACGAGGCGGAGCAAACGGCGTTGGACAAAAATCGCCGTTGGGAAATCATCTCACTTCATCTGCATACCTTGGCGGCCGGTTTTTTCTAAGATAATTCCTTTCCTGGTCCCTTAACTGCCGGAGTTTCACATGGCCAATATTCTGGTTGCTCCTTCCTCCCTCGACGGCATCGACGGGGATTTTGTTCATGTCTTGAAAAAAGCCGGCCACCAATTGGTCTTCCACAAAAAAGGGGAGCAACTCAACGAAGAGGAAATCATCCACTGGTTGGGAAAAGTCGATGCCGTCCTGGCCGGTTCGGAACCTTATTCCGCCAAGGTTCTGCAAACGGCGCCGAAGCTGAAGGCCATCGCCCGAGTTGGCGTGGGCTACGATGCCGTCGATCTGAATGCCGCTACCGCTAACAAAACCATTGTCACCATTACCCCGGGTACCAATCACGGGGCGGTCGCTGAGCATGCCTTTTGTCTGATCCTGGCCTTGGCGAAAAAATTGGTCGTGCAGCACAAGGCCATGGAAGCGGGAAAATTCCCCCGGGGCACCAACTTTCCGGTGCGCGGCAAAGTTCTCGGTATCGCCGGCCTTGGCCGCGCCGGCAAGGCCCTCGCCACACGCGCACTTGCCTTTGAAATGAAAGTCATCGCCTTTGAACCTTTTCCCGATCAGGAGTTTCTCAAAAAGCACAGCATCCCTTTGGTTTCCCTCGACGAGATCCTGGGGCAATCCGATTACCTTTCCCTGCATATGCCTTACAGCAAAGAATCGCACCATTTCATCAACAAAAACACTCTGGCCAAAATGAAACCGACGGCGTTTGTGGTCAACACCTCCCGCGGCGGAGTGATTAACACCGTTGACCTCCAGGAAGCTTTGGAAAAGGGAGTTATTGCAGGCGCGGGCCTGGATGTTTTCGAAATTGAACCCCCGGGAAAGTTGCCGATTTTTTCCTCGGAAAAAGTCGTGCTGACACCCCATGAGGCTGGCGTGGACATTCAATCCCGGGATGACATGGCCTTGTCTGCGGCCCATGCCCTGATTGACATTTTCAACGGCCGCTGGCCAGAGGACAAAGTGGTTAACAAGGAACTCAAGGACCGGCTGTAACCAATCTTCTTAAAGTTACCGGCTGGCCAGCAATTTGGCGAAGAGTTTAATTCGCCAACCTATTCAACAAAGTTTGATCGCTCAAAAAGCCAATATATAGGGGCGCATTCTTTTCCCACGATGGGGTAGCTCATTGATATAGGGCCTTTCCCAAGAACAAGACTGGCGATTGAACTTTGCCCACCAGGGTTGCCAACTTTGAAAAAAGGCCGGTTCACTTGCCTTTATCATTCAGTCATTAATTAATTTGTACACAATTTATCATTATTCACTAATTTTTCCTTTTGCTTTCCCACTTATCTCTCATTAAACTTTAATCGATCCTCTTTCCTTCCTTCTCCAAGGAGCTTCCCATGTCTCGCGTTCCTTCAAACAGGGGGTTTACCCTCATTGAACTTCTCGTCGTCATCGCCATCATCGCCATTCTCATCGGCCTGCTTTTGCCTGCGGTGCAAAAAGTGCGCGAGGCCGCGGCGCGCTCCACTTGCGCTAACAACCTCAAGCAGATCGCCTTGGCCGCACATAATTTTGAAAGCACCTACGGCATTCTGCCACCAGGCCAATTGGGCGCTTACCCCGGTTCCAGCGCCACCGACCCTTTGCGCAGCACCGGGGTGTTTGACGCACAATGCTTTGGCAGCCTGGTTTTCCTTCTCCCCTATGTGGAACAGGAAAACATCTACAAGAAATTCACCATTGGCTTCGACCTGAAATCCAAGGGGCCTGGTGGACCCGCAACTCAGATTGGTCCATGGCTTGGTCCAGGATCAAAGGATTCATGTGCCCCAGCGACGATATCATTAGCGCCGGGGAAACCGTTAATGGCTGTGTGATTGTTTTGCAACCCGACCCGTTGAACCCTGGCACCAACGCCGTTACCTTCGGCTGGTTTACCAGTGGCAACACCTACGACCTGGGCAAAACCAATTACACCGGCGTGGCTGGCGCCCTTGGAGATAATGTTAGCGCCAACTCAGCCGCCGATGGACCCGGGGCGGATCTGCAATTGTTTGCCGGGCTGCTTACCAACCGGTCCTCCAATAAGCTGGCCAATTGCAAAGACGGAACTTCTAACACCCTGTTGTTTGGGGAAAGCCTTGGAAGCAATTTGGTCAAACCACGGGATTATATTTGGTCCTGGGCCGGGGTGGGATCATTGGGCACCAAGTTCGGATTGGCTCCAGGTTCAGGCGGTAACACCGTTGCGGGCGGGCCCATTTGCTTTTCCAGCCGCCACACCGGGGTTGTGAATTTTGCTTTCGCTGATGGGTCCATTAAGGGGCTCCGCCAGGGGAGCACCGGCCAGCGGAATCCCACCTCAGCCGGAAGCGATTGGTATGTCTTGCAATCTCTGGCCGGGCAAAGGGACGGTTATGTATTGCAAAACACCCTGTCAGGCAATTAAGGAGTCAGCATGAAATGGATTAAAGGTCCGATAGCAATCCTCATTTTGAGTTGTTTTTTGGCAAGTTTGGGGTGCGGGGATACTAAACCTGGCCCTGCCAATGTGCCGGATAATCTCAACCAGCCATTGCCGCCACCACCAGTTGGTTCAGGCGGTGAAGGCAAGGGTAAGCAACCCGCATCCACGGGGAAAGTGGATTAATTCGGTTATTAGGTTTAACCTTTGAAACGGCTTTTAGTGAGTTTAAACTCATTTGGAGGCGTTTTTTGTTAATTAATTCTTGATTTAACCTTCCCCAATCCCCTAAAATCAACATTGCCTATTTTTTTTCGTTACTTGGCTTTTTTAGGAGCTTCCAATGCGAAGGCCTTTCCCCAAGGGTGGTTTCACCCTAATCGAGCTATTGGTGGTTATCGCCATCATTGCCATATTAATTGGTTTGCTATTGCCAGCGGTTCAAAAGGTGCGTGAAGCTGCGGCTCGCGCCACCTGCCAAAACAACATCAAGCAGTTATGCCTGGCTGCGCATAATTTTGAAGGCAGCAACAAAGTGTTGCCTCTGGGTCAGCAAGCAAGTACTAAATCAACAGCCGGGGCAGCCACCACCGGGACCAAAGCCGGCCCACTTGTGCCCTTGTTGCCCTATGTGGAACAAGAAAATCTCTTCAAAAAATTCAAACCGGAAATTTATACCATCAGAGCCATCAAGAATGACAATAATGATTGGGTTAACTACGATTGGCCCAATTCCTTTTCTGCTTCGAGAAACCGGGTCAAGACCTTTGAATGCCCGAGTGCGATTTATAATTTAACTGGCAATGATGCCATTATCAACGCGCTGAATTTTACACCAACCGGCATTGGCGGAGGTGGTTATTTGTGCTCCGTCCTGGATGGGGCTGGCGGGCGTCCGGGGCTTTCCAATTATGTCCCCTGTGGCGGGACCATTGGTCGCTTTGCCGCGGGGGCAACGGCAGTTTCCCAGTACTATGCATCCCATGAGGGGATTTTCATCGCCGATGATCAAACTACCATGACCCATATTAAAGATGGCACTTCCAACACGATCCTGTTTGGCGAATACACCGGCGGGATCAATGGCGGGCGGTTTTGGGCCATGGCTTGGATGGCGGCGCCCTCCTTCCCCACCTACTGGACCGTGGAAACCGGAACAGGCGGCGCGGCTATTTACTCCATGAACAGTTACCACAGCCAAGCCTTCGGCCTGGGAATGGCGGATGGATCTGTTCGGCAAATGAAAACCGGGTACACTAAGCCCACTACTGCCGCGGAGATTGTCGCCAAGACACAAGTCACTTGGGCAGCTTTGCAAGCCGCGGCCGGCAAAGCCGACAGCGATATAGAGGCTTTGGAATAATTAACCACCACGAGAAAGGACATTTCATGAGCAAGTTAAGTCGATGGGTTTTTGGAATAGCGCTTCTGGCCTTGGTTCAAGGTTGTGGCGATCCCACCAAAACCCACAATGACAACCTCCCCCCGGTTGATGTCAGCAAAAAGGATACGCTTAAGCCAATTGATGCCGGCGGACCAAAAGTCGGGGGTGGCGACATCGCCAAGTAGTGGTTTGAATTTCCAAAACAACCGAAGCGATGGGATAATCCCCGCGCTTCGGTTTTTTTATTCATCAGAAAGCTCTTAAAAAACCTGGGTCTTGATTACACTAAAAAGTTTTTGAAACCGCAATTCCTCTTAATAATGCCATTGGACAAGGGTGGTTAAAAATAAAACTGGGCGGGGCCCCAGGAACTCTGGCCGCAATACTCCAGGCCGGAGGGGATGGGCTTGGTGCTATTCTTGCCTCGGTTTACAGCCTCTCCATTGAACTGCTCAAACACTTGCCCGGTGCGAGTATTCATATCGCGGACAAATTTCCTGGCAGCGGCCAAGTTTCTTTGGGCCACGGCGGGCAATATCCCCAGCAAAACATTCCGCGAGTTGGCTTCCAGGATTTCCTGGTTACGATCCCCCATGGCCAAAGTTTGAAAAACCTCCGACTCCTGTTCCCCATGCACCCCGGGCTCCTCCAAGGGAAAATCCAAATGGATCGGCCACTCCCTGGGCCACTCCAGGTGAGCCACCAGGGGAGCGATTTCCTGGGAAAGTTTCCCTCCTTCGACAATCAGGCCGCCTACATCGAATCCATGAATGCCAATGGCGGAACGCTTCCCCCGTTCCAGGACAAGCGCCAGGTCTATAGCGCGCATGTCGAGTTCCCAGGAAAGCAAAAGGGCCTTGCCCACGGCCAAAGCTAGTTGCGTTCCGGCGCCCAGGCCGGAATGAAACGGCAAAGACTCCTCGATGGTGATTTTCCTCGCAGGCAAGTGGCAGCCTTTCCCCTCAAGGAATTGGCAAAGGCGTTGCGCGTAATCGATCAGGCGGTTATTTGGCTGGCCTTGAAATTCCCAATGGGAAGAGGGCTCGGCCAGAAGGGAAAACCCAGGCTTGGGAATCATCAAGCCAGCGCCACCATAGCGCCGAGCAGGAAGCGTTGGTTGAGAACTGACATCAAGCCAGTAAGGGTCCGTTGCGCCCGGCAGCGAGAGAAAACCGAAATGAATGCGCGCGCCGGTGCAAACCCGGACTCGGCCTTTACCAAGAAGCTGAAATTGCGCGCTGCCAGGATACCTGGGGCCAGGAACTGGGGCGAGCGGGTCAAAGGGGATAACCGGCATTCCGGGACTCCCGTTTGTTTTTCAAGGGAAACTGGTCGCGCAGGTAACGCTCAAGAAGGGAAAAGGCCGCGGCCTCCGCTTCGCCACCGGTTTTCTGCACCAGCACGGAAAGTTTTTTAAATTCCGCGCTGATTTCTTCCAAGGGAAGGAGGGCCGTGCGCGAAGCCAATATGGCTGCTTCCACCACCGCGTGACGGGCGCGGTTGAATCCGAGAAAATCCCGGAAGCGGTGCACCTTCACCACCTCGCACTCCAGCCGGGCCCTATCCTCACTGGTGTCGCGATGCGTCACTTTGAACTCGTAGGCCCTGCAGGCCCCGGAAAGCACCAGGCCGCGAACCACGGAAGCCGAAACCGCGGGCGGGTTGGCGAGTATCCCGATCGCCCCCTGGGCTACTTGAAGAACATCGTCGGTGACATGGAAGACGCCTTCGGGATGACGGGTCAGGTTTTGGAAAGTGTTCGAAGTGGGATAGGGACGAAGTTGAAAGCGCAGCAATTCCGGCTCCACGCGCGGGCCCATTGGCGCCACATGCAGGCGATCCTCGGGCCCCAGGGTAGTAACTAATCCTTCCAGGATCATGTAATTCCGGGCTGAAAGCCCGCCGTCTTCTTGGTTTTACCTTCCATTATTTTTATAGTGACTTTTGACCCCTGGGATCCTCCGGGCCAGTGCGAGATCAACATGGTGGATAACGCGCCCTATTTGAGCTGGAAACACGGCGGCTTGACCATCGAAGGATACTCGCGGGCCGCGGTGCAATCTTATTTTCGCATCCCTGAATTGAAAATCGGCTTCGACCTGGGCGCGCACCCTTGGGATTTCATGGGCACCCCCTCCTGGTGCGTGACCCACGCGCACCTCGATCACATTGCGGCCTTGGCAGTTTATGTCGCACGCAGGCGCATGATGAAAATGTCCCCGCCCGACATCTACCTGCCCAATGAAGCCGTGGAAGATGTCAAGAAACTTCTCTGGGTGTTTCAACGCCTCGACCGGGGCAGACTCCCATGCAACCTTCATGGCCTGGATGCCAACCAGGAGTTCCCCTTGTCGAGGGAACATGTGGTGACAACTTTCGCCACCTCGCACACCATCCCGTCACTTGGGTTTCTGGTTTGGGGTAGGAAGAACAAACTCAAGGAGGAGTACCAGCCTCTGTCGGGCGACCAAATCCGCGACCTGCGCCTTTCAGGAACCGCGGTGACACAGGAAGTGCGAACCCCCCTGGTGGCCTACACCGGCGACACCAGCCCCGCCGCCCTCGATGCCTTTCCCACCGTGTACGAAGCGCAAATCCTCATTACCGAAATGAGTTTCATCCGCTCGCGCCATCGACGCGAAAAAATTCACAAGTACGGCCACATGCACCTCGATGACTTTGTGGAACGGGAGCGATTATTCAAAAATGAATTGATTATCGTCGGGCACCAAAGTACCCGCTACCATTCGGAAGAAGTCAGGCGGGTAACGGAAAAGAAGATCCCCCCCTCGCTGCTAGCGAAGATGAAAATCTGGATCTGAAGTCTGCCCGCAACCACTATTCCACCCACCTTTACTTTAAATCCCATTGACCAATCCCACATCCTGGAGTATTGGCACCCCTCTTTTCAACCTGACCTGGGATGGTGAAGATGGGCCGCGGACTTCCTCAAGTCGTTTTCTTTCTCCTCTTCATGGCTAGTGGCTGCGCCAGCTTCTTTCCCTATTCCCATTTAGTTCTGGTGCCCGCCAACGAGGTGGAAAAAACGCTGGAGTTGGCTCCAAGCAAGGATGTCGAAAGCTTCCAAGAGGCGGCTCACAAGGGAAAAAAAGAAACCGAAGCAAAGGAACAATACAATCCGGGTGGGGAAACCAAGACATTGAATGTGCGGGATTTGCCCCCGGTTTTGCAACTGATGGAGGCAAGGGCCGAGGAGAGAAAAACCGAGGAGGAAAAAGGCCAACCCTGCGTGACACCCTTCATTCTGCCACCCCCCTTGTCCACCCCCGATGAGAAAGTAGAAACCAAAGTAAAACTGTCAGAGGCACAAAACCCTGACCCGAGTAAAGCCGAAGCAACTCCTGAGGGAATTAATTCGCCCTTGGCAAAAGAGGTCCAGGCTTACCGGGAATTCTTGAAAGGTCAAAACGAACAAGGGGAAAAGTTATTAAGGGAAATCGCTTCGCCCTACAAAGATTCCCTGCAATTCCTGCTTCCTTTTGCCGCCAGGCTCTCGCAGGCCGGGCCATTAAGCAAAAAGGAAGCCGCGAACTATTTGGAAGGGTTGAAAAAAGTTCAGAAAACACTGCGCGGCAATACCGACCTGGGGTTGGCCAACCTGCATTTCTGCAAGCAAGTCCATGGGTATGGGGCCTTCGACCCTGTTCCCAAGGGGCATGAATTTCACCAGGGGCAGGGTTCCTCCCCGGGGGAAAAAGTTCTCTTGTATGTGGAAGTGGAAAATGTTGAAGCCAAAAAAATGCCCCACGGGTATGAAACGATTTTGTCCAGTTCGCTGGAGATTCATGATTCCAAGGGAAAAATCATCGGCATGGCTTTCCCCGCCAAAATTGATGTCAGCAAAACCCCGCGAAACGACTTCCACCTGACCTTTCACTACCGGGTTCCGCCAAAACTGCCCACCGGCCTTTACACCCTGTGGATTACTGTGGAGGAGTCTCCTGCCCCGGACGCCATCGAGAGGAAACCGCGGATTTGCAAACGCTCGCTGGATTTCCGCGTTGGCTTGCCCTCCTTGACCCGGGATTAAGGCTGGCTCAGCTTCAGTCGCAAGAAAAAAATTCTCACGGCAATTCTGGAATTTCCCCCGCATTTCGCTAAAAAATGATTTCCAAAGTTGAGCTTTTTTCACGAGAAGGATTTATCCATGACCGACACCAACAAGGCAACCAATATCACCTGGCACGAAGGGCATGTCACCCGGGAAGCCAGGACTCAATTACTGAAACAACAGGGAGCGACCTTGTGGTTTACTGGGTTGAGCGCCTCGGGAAAAAGCACCATGGCTTTTACCCTGGAACACGCCCTGGTGCAAATGGGGCGCCTGGCCTATGTCTTGGATGGGGATAATATCCGCCACGGGATGAACAAGAACCTGGGGTTTTCTCCCGAAGACCGTGAAGAGAACATCCGCCGAATTGGCGAAGTCGCCAAGCTCTTTGCAGACACGGGGGTTATTACCATGACCAGCTTTATCAGCCCCTACCGGAAGGATCGCGACAATGTCCGCGCCTTGCACCTGGCGGGGAATATTCCCTTTATTGAAGTGTTCGTGAATACCCCCATCGCCACTTGCGAGCAGCGCGATCCCAAGGGCTTATACAAGAAGGCCCGGGCCGGCCAGTTGAAGAACTTCACCGGCATCGATGATCCTTATGAAGAGCCGTTGAACCCGGAAATCACGCTCGACGCCACCAACACCAACCCACATGAGGCGGCAATTCAATTGGTGGAGTACTTAAAGAACAAGAAGTTAATTTAAGGGCAATGGTTAAAATAAACTGATTTGTTAACTGTTTCATGGGCATCATGGTTGGATTTTTCGTTAGACTTCGCCAAAGTATCCAAAATCGCCCTTATCGAACTACTCCACCCAATCGGTTCACCCGGCAAAAAATACACCTAAACTATAAAAAACCAGGGACTTAGCTCAAGTCTTTCATTGACCCAACCGCGCGTGAAACATAGACTTGGCCCATCGGATGGTTGTAACTTTTTCCTTTCCCACGAGTTGACTATCAACCAATTGGGAAAGATGGGATGTATAAGTCAATCCAGGTGTTCATATGACTCCCTCCCACATATCCTCGTATCAGCAGTCTACCGAAGGTTTTTATACCTCCAAAGTTAATTCACCTTCCAACCTGCCCGTCAAAACTTTCCTCCCGGTTTATTACGAACCGAACTACGCTTATCCACTCCTGGTTTTTTTGCATGGACATGGAAGCAGCGAGGATTCTGTCCTCCGCTATGCACCCCATATTAGCCGCAGGAATTTTATCGCCATTTCTCTGCGCGGCCGCCAGGAAGTCACAATTCAAAAAAACGGAAAATTCGAAGAGGGTTACTCGTGGGGCAGTCAGGCGCAGTCCGATGCCTGGGTGGAAGATTATCTATTCAACGCCATTGAAAAAACACGCGACTTCTACCACATCCATTCCCGCAGAATCTACCTGGTGGGCTTTTGTGAAGGCGCAACCCTTGCCTACCGGATGGCGCTGCAATTTCCCGAACAGTTCGCAGGGATGGTTTCCCTCAACGGCTGCCTGCCCAGACAGCAAAGGCCGCTGTGGCGAGTGAATCAAATGCGCCACATAAAATTGTTTATGGGCCATGGGGTGGCCAATTCCGTCATTCCCATGGGAATGGCTCTGGAAGACAGGCTGCAGTTTCAAATGGCCGGCGTAGAACCCTGCTGGCGGACCTATGGCACCAACCACCGCTTGCATGTGGAAATGTTCAAGGACACCAACCGCTGGATCATGGGACATGTGGAAAAGGACTGGCACGGCACGCCCTCCTTTTTCAAAGGATAAAGCGGGCCAGATCTTCTCGCGGCAGCACCTCTTTTAATTTTTCCCGGACATAAGCGGCGTCGATACACACTTCCTTGTTTTCCAGGTCGCTTCCCTGGAAACTGATTTCTTCAACCACCTTTTCCAAAATAGTATGCAGCCTGCGCGCACCGATGTTTTGCATCGAGGAATTCACCTCAAAGGCAATGTCGGCCAGAGCGCCGAGGCCGTCGGGGCTGAATTCCAGTTTCACTCCCTCGGTGGCAAGCAAACCGGCGTACTGGCGGGTCAGAGAGTTTTTCGGTTCCGTGAGGATTTTCAGGAAGTCGTCGCGGCCAAGATCGGTCAACTCCACGCGGATGGGGAAACGGCCCTGAAGTTCCGGCATCAGATCTGAAGGTTTTGAAGTATGAAAGGCGCCTGCGGCAATAAACAGAATATGGTCGGTTTTCACCGGGCCGTAACGGGAATTCACCGTGGTGCCCTCGACCACAGGCAAGAGGTCGCGCTGGACGCCCTGGCGGGAAACATCCGGGCCATGCCCCTGCCCCGTGGCACAAACCTTGTCGAGTTCATCGAGAAAAATTATGCCATGATTCTCCACCAGATCGACCGCTTTTTCGTTCACCGCCTGACGGTCAATCAGGGCCTCGGTCTCCTGTTCCAGGAGGATTTTTCGCGCATCCGAGATTTTCACCTGGCGCGTGTGGCTTTGCTTGGGCAAGATTTTTTCGAACATGGTTTGGAAGTCGGCATCCATGTTTTCCATGCCGCCGGTTGATAACACCTGCACCGGCACGATCTTCTGCTCAACCGTCATTTCCACCGTGCGGTCTTCCAGTTCCAAAGCGACAAGCCTTTTGCGCAACCTTTCTCTGGCGCGGCCGGATTTCTCATTTGCCTCCGGATTTTCCGGGTTCCAGGAACCGGTCCCAGGAAGCAACAGGTCCAGCAGTTTTTCCTCCACTCTTTCCTTGGCACGAGTTTCCACGGATTTTCTTTGTTCCTGCCTGATCATGCCGCCGGCAATTTCCACCAGGTCGCGGATCATGCTTTCCACATCCCGGCCGTGGTAGCCCACTTCCGTGTACTTGGTCGCTTCCACCTTGAGAAAAGGCGCGCCCACCAATTGGGCCAGGCGGCGGGCGATTTCTGTTTTCCCAACCCCGGTTGGCCCGATCATGATTATGTTTTTTGGCGTGACATCCTTGCGCATTTCTAGGGGGAGGTTTTGCCTGCGCCAGCGGTTGCGAATGGCGATGGCGACGGCTTTTTTCGCCGCCCCCTGGCCGACGATGTACTTATCCAGTTCCTGCACCACTTGCTTGGGAGTCAATTCAGCCACAGGCGCTCCTTCACGATGCTTTCGCAGGGAAAATCACGAATCGAGGGATTCCACCACGATATTGCGATTAGTGTAAATGCACAGGTCGGCGGCAATTTCCAGGGAGGCGCGGACAATACCTGCGGCGTCCAGTTGAGAATGTGCAGCCAATGCCCGTGCGGCGGCCATGGCGTAGGCGCCTCCCGACCCCGTGGCCGCGATGCCGTCGTTGGGTTGAATCACATCACCGTTGCCGCTGATCACCAGGACATTTTCCCGGTCGACGACCACCAGCATGGCTTCCAGGCGGCGCAGCATGCGGTCGGTGCGCCAATCCTTGGCCAGTTCGATTGCTGCCCGCGGCACCACGCCCTGAAAATCCTTCAGCCGGGCCTCAAACCTTTCCAACAGGGCGAAGGAATCGGCCGCCGAGCCCGCAAACCCCGCCAGGACTTTCCCCTGGTGCAGCTTGCGGATTTTCATGGCATCGGGTTTCATCACTATGCTTCCCAGGGTGACCTGCCCGTCACCGCCGATGGCAGTTTTCCCCTGGTGGCGGATCGCCAGAATTGTGGTTCCATGCATGGTTTCAGGATTCACGGCAGCCCCCGATAAGATTCTGGAAAATAGTTTGCTGCATCCGCGAAAAATGATCAATTCACCGTCCCCGTCAGCGAATAGTTTATAATAAGACACTGTGAGAACCACCCCAGGGAGGATTTCCCATGAATAGGTTAGTTTCGCTTGGCCTGCTTCCGATCAGTCTGGCCGCGTGCCTTTGGCTTGCCCCCCTGGCGCGGGCGGAATTCCGCGCGGTTCAAGATCAAGCCGGTTTCTTCTCTGCCAACGCGGTTTCCGAAGCCAACCGCCGCATCGCCGACATTGAACGAAAGTTTAAAAAAGACCTCGTTGTCGAAACCTTTGCGGAACCGGCCAAGGAATTTTTCAAGGATGTCAATCACGCCGACAAAGGCGCCATGAACAAGGCCTACCAAAATTGGGCCAGGCAAAGGGCAACCGAGCTCAAGGTCAACGGGATTTTTGTTGTCATAACCAAGAAACCGGGCCATGTGCAGGTGGCCATTGGCAATTCCACCAGCCTGGGGGCCTTTAACCAGACCAAGCGTGATGAACTTTCCCATTTAATCACCGAACGCTTCTCCCAAAAAAAATTCGATGAGGCCCTTTTGGAAGGTGTCAATTTTGTCTTGACGACTTTTGAAGGGCGGACTGCCCGCAAGGCGGTCGCAGCACCGGTTCCGACACAGCCCGCGGATCAACAGGTTCCGACACAGTCCGGGGATCAACAAGGGCAGTTCTCAATGATGGGCTGGCTTTGCCCATTGGTAATAATCGTTGGAGTTGTTTGGCTGGTGATTGGATTATTCCGCAGCATGGCGGGCGGCGGCGCTGGCGCTGGTGCCGGCGGAGGCGGCATGGCGCCGGGTTATGGCGGTGGTGGAGGCGGCGGGTTCTTCAGTTCCCTCATGGGCGGCATGTTTGGCGCTGCCGCCGGCATGTGGATGTATAGCCACTTCATGGGCGGGAACTCTCCTTCCGCTTGGGGTGGCGATCAAAGCAGCCTCGGCTCCTCCGGCGGACCCGCAGATACGGATTATACCAGCAGCGGTGGGGATTTTGATTCCGGCGACGCTGGTGCTGGCGGAGATGCCGGCGGCGGTGGCGGCTGGTTTGGTGGCGGCGGTGATGACGGCGGTGGCGGCGGCGGTGGTTGGTTTGGGGGCGGTGGAGACGGCGGGGGAGGCGACTTCGGCGGCGGAGGAGACGGGGGCGGCGGGGGCGATTAATTTCCTCTCCTGACTATTTTAATTCCTTGGGAACCGTGAAGGCGGTTCCCTATCTTTTTGGAATCTAAGGCCGTGAACTCTTGTCCTTTTTGCCTGAAAATCCAGACACTGGCACAGCAGCTCGCTCCAGATTGCGTTTGGGAATTTCCCCATAGCCACTTATTTCTCGGCAAATGGCAGTTTTATCACGGCTATTGCGTCCTGGTTACAAAAACTCATGCTCGCGAATTGTTTGACCTGGCCACGGAGGAACGGGCCGCCCTGTTTGAGGAACTCACCCTGGCGGCCAAAGCCATTCACCTCGCCGTCACGCCCCTCAAAATGAACTATGAACTACTGGGAAACCAGGTCCCCCACCTTCATTGGCACCTCTTTCCCCGTTTTGAATCCGATCCGGAAAAACTGCAACCCGCCTGGCTGCGTCTGGCGCGAGCGGAGCAGGATCCTCATGCCCTGGCGCAAGCCATGGCTGGCCCTGAAACGCCAGAGAAAACCAGGGCGCGCATTCGAAACCAACTGCAACAACTGGGCGCCAATAGCTCATGAATACTTTGCGCATCGGCACACGAGGAAGCCCGCTGGCCCTATGGCAGGCGCGCTTTGTTCAGGAACAACTGCGTCTGACGCATGCTGAACTCCAGACCCACCTGGTTATCCTGGAAACTCTGGGGGACCAGATCCGCGATCGGGCCCTGAGCCAGATCGGCGGCGACGGATTGTTCACCAAGGAAATCCAAAACGCCCTGTTGGGCAACCTCGTCGACCTTGGGGTTCACAGCTTGAAGGATTTGCCCACTGCCCCGGTCGCCGGACTGACACTCGGCGCTGTCCCCGCTCGCGGGCCGGTTGGCGACGCCTTTGTCTCCAATACCGTGGCACGATTCGATAAACTTCCCCCCGGCGCCCGGCTGGGAACCACCAGCCTGCGGCGCAGGTCGCAGGCAATTGCCCGCCGCCCAGACTTGCAACTGGTCCACTTGCGGGGCAATATTGATACCAGGCTGAATAAAATCGAGACAGATAAACTGGATGGCATCATCCTGGCCGAGGCTGGCTTGTTGCGGCTCGGTTTTCAAAACAGGATTCGGGAAATTCTCGACCCGGCGTGGATGCTGCCCGCCGTGGGGCAAGGCGCGCTCGGGTTAGAGTGCCGCGACAACGACTTGGCCACTCTGGCAGCTATCCAGCCCCTGGAAGACTCGGTCACGCGGGCCGCCGTGGCCGCCGAGCGGGCCTTTTTACTCACCTTGGGCGGCGGCTGCCTGATCCCTGTTGGGGTTCGCACCACCATTCAGGGCAACCAGCTACAGATTCAAGGCTTGGTCCTATCCCTGGATGGCCTGGAGAAAGTGGCGGGGACAATGGTTGGCGACATCGGTGAGGGAGAAAAAACCGGCGCGGAACTGGCGCGGTCCTTTTTGCAACAAGGCGCCGATAAAATTCTCCAACAGCTCCGCCCTGGCTAATTCAATTCATTATTCCCGTTTCTTACCCAGCAGCTTTATCGCGCTCCAATCGCCGGTGTCGTCGAATGACCCCACTCCCACCGTTCCCCAGGTGAATGCTTTATCGTTTGCGGTCATGACGGGGGTTTTCATGTCATCGAAGAAAACCTCGATGCTGCCGGATGCGGCGTCCCTGCGGACGCGGACCTGGTGCCAGTTGTCGTCCCAATTGGTGCCTGGAGTTGTTTTCGTCGAGATCTTTTTTCTATCCGCGCCCTTGACGATGAAAATCTGGTTGGCGTGGTCATCGGTTTTCTTTCCCAGGTGGACATAGTAGAAATGGGAATTATCCTGATAGCCGAAAAAGAGGCAAAGGTCGCGGTGGCCGTAATCCTTCACCGTGCTGCGCAAACGCGCATCAAGAACAAAATCCTCCACCTTGAGATCCTTGACCAGGGCAAAATGAAAAGGGCTTCGTTGAGGCGGTTTGAATCCGCTTTTCTTGTCAAACTGGCTGAGGGCCTTGCCCCCCTCAAAGTCGATAATTTTCCACGCTTTCGGGTCGCTGAACCGCCAATTCGAGCTTCCCTTGGTAAAATCATCATGGAAGGCCGTGGGCAGCTCCCCAGCCTGTACCGACAGTCCCAGAACGGCAACAGTAAAGAGAATAAGCGCTTTTTTCATGGCAGCCTCCCACTCTGGAATAAATGGGCCAAGTTAAAAGACAAGCTACCGAACAGGCCCCTGGCGGGCAAGGATTTCCCGTTTACGGAAAACGCATGAATGAAATGCCAAACAAAGTGGAACTCCTCTCCCCTGCCGGGGATTGGGAGTGTTTAAAAGCGGCCTGCGCCAACGGCGCTGACGCGGTTTATTTTGGCCTGGACAAGTTCAACGCCCGACATCGCGCCGCCAACTTCGCCCTGCAAGAACTTCCCCAGGTGATGGAATACCTTCACCAGAGGAATGTCCGCGGCTTCGTGGCTTTCAACATCCTGATATTCCCCAGCGAACTGCAAGAAGCAGGGCAATACTTGCAGGAAATAGCCAGGGCAGGCGCCGATGCCATTATTATTCAGGACCCGGCCTTGGCGCTTCTTGCGAAAAGAATCGCCCCCTCGCTAGAGATTCACGCCAGCACGCAGATGACTATTGCTGACTTTCACGGAACAGAGTTCGCCCGGGAATTGGGCGCCTCGCAAGTGGTGCTGGCCAGAGAACTGTCCATCGAACAAGTGGCGCGCATCGGCCAGGAAGCCCAAATCCCCCTCGAGGTCTTTGTCCATGGCGCCTTGTGCGTCGCTTACAGCGGCCAGTGTCTCACGAGCGAGGCCCTTGGCGGGCGCAGCGCCAATCGCGGCCAGTGCGCTCAGGCTTGCAGGCTTCCCTATGAAATGCTGGTGGATGGGGGAAAACTAGACCTGGGCGACCGAGCCTATTTGCTCAGTCCGCAAGATTTAGCCGGGCATGAACAGATCCCGGAACTGATCCAGGCGGGGGTGCGCTGTTTCAAAATTGAAGGGCGGATGAAGGGCCCGGCCTATGTCGCGGCCACCACCAAATTTTATCGCGAAGCCATCGATAAGGCGCTGGCCTCGCAACCCTTTTCACCTACCTTTCAAAGCCAGCACGATTTATCTCTGGCCTTCTCACGCGGATTCACACCCGGATTCTTCCAAGGCAATGATCATCAGCGTTTGGTTCAAGGCCGCTTCCCCAAAAACCGCGGATTGCTCCTGGGAACTGTGATTAAAGTACAGGGCGCCATGCTGGTGTTTTCTCCACACGCCGGTCTGCCCCTCAACCCCTTTCCCCTGCAAACTGGCGACGGCATCGTCATCGACTTGGGGAAGCCCGCGGAAAACGAGCCCGGTGGGCGGGTGGAGCGAGTCGTCGTTTTAGAAAAAGCCAACCAGGTGGAGATTCACTTCAACTCGCGCAGCCATGATGTGGAACTGGCCACCAAGGGAAGCCTGGTGTGGAAAACCGACGATCCAGAATTCAAGCGCCGCATGGCTTCTTCCTTTGCCCGCGAAGCCATTCACCACCGAGAGAAACTGCGCTTTCACTTACGGGGAAAAACGGGAGGCGCGCTCACGCTTGAAGGGCTGACCGCCAAAGGCCAGGCCCAGGCGGAATGGTCAGGGCCCCTGGAAACCGCCCGCACCCTGCCCTTGCAAGAATCTCAGGCAAGGCAACTCCTCGGCCGTTTGGGAAATACTCCTTTTGAATTGGCAGAGTTGACACTCGAGTTGGAAGAAAGCCCCATGGTTCCCGCGGGGGTATTGAATTCCCTTCGCAGGGAAGTGGTAGAAAAAATTCTGGCGCAAAAAAAAGCCTCTGCCTCGCATGCCCTGGTTGATCCGGATCCTCTGGCAACATTGCGGCAGGAATTGGCTGCACTGCCCCGCCAATCCGAAGGACAAGACGCCCAGTTGACAATTCTGGTTCGGACTCTCCAGCAACTGGAATCGGTGTTGCAATGGGCTGCGGAGCAGTCCTCTTCTTGTGTGAAAATGATTTACTGTGATTTTGAAAACACCCGCCTCTACCCCGAGGCCGTGGCCCTGGCAAGAGAAGCGGGTATACCCCTTGGCCTGGCAACTTTAAGGATTCAGAAACCGGGCGAAGAGGGGTTCCTCAACCAGGTGCTTCGCTGCCAACCCGACGGACTGCTTATTCGGAATATCAGCGCCCTGAGGGAGGCCCGCCTGGCCGCGCCACAAATTCCATTGATTGGCGACTGGTCCTTGAACGCCGTCAATGACATTACCTGCCGTTTGTTGTTGAAGGAGGGTTTGGTGCGGCTATCGCCCGGGAACGACTTGAACGCCACGCAGTTGCTGGAACTGCTCCAGCAGATCAATCCGGAGGATTTGGAAATTCCCGCGCACCTGCACATGCCGATGTTTCACATGGAGCATTGCGTTTACGCCGCCTTTCTTTCGAAGGGGAAGGACCACCGTGACTGCGGGCGCCCGTGTGAAAAGCACAGGGTGACTTTACGCGACCGCGTGGGTGCGGAATTCCCCGTGGGTGTTGACGCTGGTTGCAGAAACACGGTTTATAACTCGGTGGCACAATCGGCGGCGGAATTTTTAAAGCGCTTCACTGCCCTGGGGGCCCGCTTTTTCCGGCTGGAGCTCCTGCAACAAAATAAAGAAGAAACCTGGCAATTGCTCGATGGCTACGCCGGGTGTTTGGCCGGGAAAACTTCGGGCAAGAAACTGTGGCAAAGCCTGCGGGCGACCAATCAATTCGGCCTGACCCGCGGAACTCTCAACTTGTTGTAACTAGTTTTTTGAAAAAAACCGATGAAAAAGAGAATCTCATGCCAATCTCGGGTTGATTTACCCTAGAGGTAAGGGATAATCAATGAAGATTCCGCAAGGGCGCGGAAGACTTGCGATAATTTGATCGTTGGGGAAACGGCATGAGCGAAAAACCCACTGATCCGCCCACGCCCCAGGCGGTTCCGCCTGGTATCACGCCACTACCCAATCCCCCCGTTGATCTTGACTCTTCTGATCCGGCCAACCTGGTG
Organism: Gemmataceae bacterium; assembly: GCA_009692005.1. Classification (GTDB taxonomy): domain Bacteria; phylum Planctomycetota; class Planctomycetia; order Gemmatales; family Gemmataceae; genus SHZZ01. The sequence goes on from SHZZ01000005.1 coordinate 26,070, forward strand.
TTCGCCAATATTCCCCCCTCGGATGATGTGCCCACGCAAATCTCCAGGCGCGGGCCTGAAAAATTCCTGCCCCCCGCCGATCAACAGGCTCCAGGCAACTGGCAGGGGAAAAAACTGGCCCACTATGAGTTGATTGAACCCCTCGGCCGAGGAGGCATGGCCACGGTCCTCAAGGCCCGCGACACCATCCTCGACCGCCTGGTGGCCTTGAAAATTCTCCCGCCCGACATGGCTGTTGAAGCGGACCATGTGCAGCGCTTTAGTCAGGAAGCGCGCGCCGCCGCCAAGTTGGATCATGAAAACATCGCCCGCGTGTTTTTCTGCGGCCAGGATCAGAAACTCCACTTCATCGCTTTTGAATTTGTTGAAGGAACCACGCTTAAATCGGTTCTGGAAGCCAGGGGGCGCTTGCCCTATTTGGAAGCGCTGCAAGTGATGATCCAGGTGGCCCGCGGCCTGACGCACGCGGCTTCCCGCGGGGTGGTTCACCGCGACATTAAGCCTTCCAATATCATCATCACGCCGGAACAACGGGCCAAGATTGTCGATATGGGTTTGGCCCGGTCCCTGGGGCCGGCAGAAGGCGGGTTGACCCAATCCGGAGTGACCCTTGGCACCTTCGATTACATCTCGCCCGAACAGGCGCTGGAACCGCGCGACGCAGACCACCGCAGCGATATTTATTCCCTCGGCTGCACCTTCTATCACGCCCTGACCGGAAAATGCCCGGTGCCGGAAGGAACCGCCGCCAGGAAGCTCTACCACCATCAGCATGTCAAACCGGCCGACCCGCGGCTGATCCTCCCTGATATTCCCCCCTCGATCATCGCAGTTCTTGACCGAATGATGGCGAAAAAGCAGGAAGACCGCTTTCAATCTCCGGGTGAAATGCTTCTGGCCATGGAACGGGCCGGGCAGGAACTCGGCATGGAATTTACCCCCAGCCAGCCTGCCGCCACGCTACCAGCGCCGACCATCGCGCCAGACAATTCACGGGCCTGGATTCCCCTGGCGGCCTTTGCCCTTTTGGCTCTGGTGATCCTGATCGATTCTTTCGGCGGACCATCGGGGCAAGCGCCCTCGGGGTGGTTGACTCAACAAACGGCGGCGAAAAACAGTCCTGCAGTGGTAAAAGACCCGGGAAATACCACGGGCAAGGAGGGGATGGGCAACCCGCCGGGCATGATTGATAACCCGCAGGCGGCCGCCCTTTTTGACAAGGAAGAATTCACCCTGGCGGAGTTGCTCGATTGGCTGGATAAGAACAAGAACGCCGCGGAAATCGAAATCGTCCTTTCCAAAGATCTCGACCTTTCCCCTGGCGAGGGCCGCAATGACCCGGGGTTGCTCATCGCCGGGAAAAAAGTCACCCTGCGGGGAAAAGACCCTTCCCGCCCGCCGGTATTGAAACTGAATTATGACGGACGCGCCGCGGTGAATTCCTGGGCCCTCTTGGCCTTTGAAGCCGACGAAGTCACTGTGCAAGACTTAAAACTGGTCATGGATGCCCGCTTGTCCGACACGCGCATGCAAGGGCTGTTAATTAAAGGCGGGAAAAACCACATGGTGCGTCGATGCCAGGTGGTGCAAGCCCAGGCCTCCCCTGGGGAAACCCCTTCTCTGGTTTCGCTGGCGCTAGAAAACAGCGGCAGCACCCGCCCTTCCCTGGTTGTGGATGGTTGCTGTTTCCTGGGGTTTGAGCAATCCAGCCCGGCGCCCGAGGCACCAGGCAAGCCCGATGGGATGAAATTCCGCCAGGCGGAAAACGGCGGCCAGGCCGCCATCCATCTGGCAGGCAATGGCTCGCTTTTAGTTCGCGATTGTGTGTTCAGTCCGCATGACTCGGTCATTCATGTCACTGGCAGCGCCGATCAAGAAAACAAAATCATTCTGCAACACTGTTCCATCCTGGCCGCCAATGGCACGACCCTGGTAAAATCCGACCGGGCGATCACGCCAGCAATTGAAATGCGCCAGAGTATTTACGCCCGCGCCACCGATGCCTCCGCCCCTCAGGAAAACGACGGCGCTTCCTTGATGAAACTCGCCAACGCCGGGAATACTCTTCGCTTTTCCGGACAGGACAACCGCTATTTCCAGATCGAGCCTTTTCTTGCCCTTCCCTTCGAGCAGGAAACTCTTCGCGACCTGGGTTCTTTTCAAAAATACCTGGCCCGAAATAGCACGGGTAAGGATGAATCACGGATTTTGGAACTTCCTCCCTGGAAGGATGAACAACCCCTGAAGCTGCTTGAGGAAAACCGCCTTGGCCAGGCCTTCCAGGTGAAGGACGCCTTCCGCGATACGCGTTTGCCATCCAGCCCGGCCGACCGCTTGCTGGGGGCGGAGCGCTTTCTGCAATTCTCGTATTTATCCAGCCCGCTGCCTGCTCTGGAAACCCGGCCGGATGACCCGGTGGCCAAAGTCCGCATGGTTGATCCGGGGCGCGACGAACCGGCGGGGATGGTATTCAAATCGCTGGAACAAGCTCTTGCCACCGCGAAAAATGGCGAGACCATTCTGCTGAACTGGGATGGGGATCAAATTGTATCCCCCATTCGCCTGGAGAAGTCCGGCGTGGAAATCACTCTGAAGCCAGCCCCGGGAAAGAAACCGGTCCTCGTTCCCGCCAGCCCCAAGGAAGGTGAATCCGGCGCCCTGTTCCAGGTTGTTGATTCGACTCTCCGTTTGGATGGGTTGGAATTTCATATCCGCCCGAACGCCGAGGGGCGGACCCATTCGCTCGGCATCGTGGGCAAAAGCGGCAGCCTGATTATCCGCAATTGCTCCATCACCATGGAAAAAGGAACCAACACCAACCTTCCCGCCTTGTTCGCGCAAGCGGGGGAATCCAACCTGATGATGATGGATGCCATGCCTGGGAAACCCCCGGCGCCTCCTTCTTCCCTGGTGGTCGATTCCTCGAAGATACGCGGTGAGTGCCACCTCTTTCGCAACCGCACCAATAAACCGTGCGACTTGCAAATAACTGGAAGCCTGGTGGCCATCACAGGGTCAATCGTGCGGGTCGAGGGTCCGGCGTCGCCTGGCGCCACGGCCGGGGTGGTTTCCGCCCGCTTTTCCCAATCCACCCTTTGTACTGCCGCCGAATCTATCCACTTTTCCAACCTGCGGAAAACCGCCGCCCCGTTTCCGTTGCGTGCCGCCGACTGCCTCTTCATCCCCTTGAACAAGAACCCCCTGGTCAAGCTGTTGGAAACCGAGGTGGATTCGGCCTGGATCCGGGAGGCGGTCCGGTATGAGGGGCAGCGCAACACCTATGTTCAGGTGGACACGCCGCTTGTCCTCGGCGCGGTGCGCGAAGATGTGCCGCCGTTTTCTCTTTCAAAAGACGAATGGCAGGAAATGTTTCAAGAGGCGCAGCCGCGGCATGTCAGCCAGCCGCCAGAGGCGATGCAATTCAAGCCGGGGCCATTCTGGATGGCGCCGCCGGTGCAATTCCGCCTGGAGTCTGCGCCCAACGCAGGGGTCATGGAGAACAGTCTTTTAATGGCAAAACCCGGATCGTAATACCCGGGTTCGCCATGGAATATTCAGTCAGGAAAAAACCTCGGCGGCTAACCAAACTACTTTTTCTTGCTCTTCTTTTTCACCGGCTTCTTTTTGCCGCCCTTGGCCGCGGCCTTGGCGCTTTTCTTTTTCCCAAAGATCGCATCATACCCCGATGAAAAATTCTTCGTCTCAGATAAACCAATTCGCACAATACTCATGGCACATCCTCTTGGGCTACATCCGTTGGCAAGGCAGTTATTCATACGGCCCTTTTTCATTTTCCTATTTTAGGACCGCAGGCAGTTTCTGTCGATACCTGGTGGTTTTAGAGTTATGGGAAAAGGCCGAAATTAGCCCGCTGCTTGAAGAAGCAGTCGCAACACCAAGTCATCAAACTAATTCAAGGATTTACCTTCCACCAGCAAGATGAGAATCTCCATGGCTTTGTAAAGCTGGTCCGTTTCAATCCACTCATCCTTGGTATGCGCTTGCGCGATGTTTCCAGGGCCGAAAACCACGGCGGGGATTCCCAAATCGCCCAGCGTGGCCGCGTCAGTGCCATAAGGAACCGCCTCGACCACGGACTGCCCCAGGACTTTCCTCAGGCAATCGCCCAGGCCTTGCACCAGTTCGGCGGAATGCTCGTCGCCCAGGGCAGGCGCCGCCAGCCAAGGCTCGGTAACTTCAAACCAATCGCCTGGGCAAGAGCTGTGTAGGTAGGAACGAAAATCCTCCACCGCCGCCAGCGGAGCTTCCCCAGGCAAAAGTCTGCGGTCAAATTGCGCCGTACAGGAATCAGGCACGGTGTTCACGCTGGTCCCTCCCTTGATCATTCCCATGCTGAGGGAGGCGGAGCCAAGTCTTGGGTGGCGCGGGCCCTGCGCCAGTTTTTTCGCGTAGGCTTCCACCACGGGAACCAAGGCCCCCATGCGGTAAATGGCGTTCTCGCCCAGGTGCGGCGTGGAACTGTGGCACGATTTTCCACGCGTGATCAAGTCCCAACGCACCGCCCCTTTATGAGCGTTTACGATGCGCAATTGAGTTGGTTCAGCAATCACGGCCCAAATGGACTTGGGATCTTTCTCCCTCACCCAGGAACTTCCCGCTATTTTTTGAATGCCATGAAAGCCATGCTCTTCGTCCACCGTGCAAGCCATGACCACCTGGGGCATGCCGCTTTTCTTTTTCTGGTGCAAGCGAAGAAACGCCGCCAGCATGGAGGCCATGCCGCCTTTCACATCGCAAGCGCCCCGGCCAAAAAGTTTTCCCCCTTCCACCCGGCCGCCAAATGGGTCGATGGTCATGCCGTCAATGGGAACCGTATCTTGGTGGGCCTCAAAGAGAATGGTTGATGACGCGGGCCCGGGGGGATCGAGGAAGGCCACAATATTCTCCCGGCCCGGCAAGGCCATGGAGCGCAGGCAGCGAAGGCCATGGGAGGTAAACAACTTTTCCAAATAGGCGGTCACCCGCGATTCATGAATCAGTTCCGGCGGCAGGTCGCGGCCCATGGGATTGATACTGGGAAGCTGCACCAGGTCGGCAAGGATTCGCACGGGGTCCATGGCGCCATCTCCCAAAAAAGGTTTACTTTTCCTGGCCCGGCTGGCTACTGGCATCCCACAGAGTTCATCCTATAAAGACACCATCGTGTTCCGAAAGGAAATCTCGCCGAGGGCCAACTGGCCGCCGCTTTGCACGGAGAATCCATGAAGATTCATGAGTACCAGGCCAAGGAGTTGCTTTCAAAAGAAGGGGCGGCCATTCCCCTGGGCATTCCCGTCAACACTCCAGGGGAAGCGGTGGCTGCCTTCGACAAACTGGGCGGCAAGCCGGTGGTTTTGAAGTGCCAGATCCACGCCGGCGGTCGGGGCAAAGGCCGGTTCAAAGACAGCGGCAAGGATTTTGGCGGAGTCAAATACCTCACGCGCAGGGAAGATATTCTACCCGTCGCGGAGGTCATGTTTCGTTTTCCTCTCGTCACCGCTCAAACGGGTCCTCTAGGCCAAAAAGTTTCCAAGGTGCTGGTGCAAAGCGCCGCGGACATCGCCAGGGAGATTTACCTGGGCGTCGTTCTCGACCGTGCCAGTGGCATGCCGGTGATGATGGCCTGCGCCGAGGGGGGCGTGGAAATTGAAGAACTGGCTCGCACCCACCCGGAAAAAATCCTCAAGACAGCAATTTCCCCGGAAGCAGGTTTGCAGCCTTTTCAAGCGAGAAAAATGGCCTTCGCCCTTGGCTTCACCCCGGAGCAGGCGCCGCATGCTGAGTCCATCATGATGGCCCTGGCCAAGGTTTTCCTGGAAAAAGATTGCTCGCTCGCGGAGATCAACCCACTGGTAGTCACCCCCACGGGTGAAGTCGTCGCTCTCGACGCCAAGATCACCTTCGATGACAACGGCCTGTTCCGGCACCCGGAGCTGGAATCCCTGCGCGACCTGACGGAGGAAAACCCGGCCGAGGTTCGTGCCGCCAAGGCAGGGTTAAGTTTCGTGCAAATGGACGGCAACATCGGCTGCCTGGTCAATGGAGCCGGATTGGCCATGAGTACCATGGACATTATCAAGCACCATGGAGGTGAACCGGCCAACTTTCTTGATGTCGGCGGCGGTGCCAACAAGGACCAGGCCACCGAAGCCTTCCGCATCCTCCTTGCCGACACCAAGGTCAAAGCCGTGCTGGTCAACATTTTTGGCGGCATCATGAAGTGCGACACCATCGCCCAGGCCATTCTCGCAGCCTACAAGGAAGTCGGCTTCCATGTCCCCTTGGTTGTGCGGCTGGAAGGGACCAATGTCCAGGAAGGGAAAAAGATTCTGTCCGAGAGCGGGTTGAAGATCATCACCGCCGACGGGTTGACCGAGGCGGCCAAGAAAGTTGTCGCTGCCGCTGGCTGAAAATTACCAATATTACGGGCATTCAAGGGAGTTGTTGGCATGAGCATTCTGGTGGACAAAAACACTAAGGTATTATGCCAGGGCCTGGGCAAGGCGGGAACTTTCCACGCCATCCAGTGCCGCGAGTACGGCACCCAAGTGGTTGGCGGCGTGGTTCCAGGCAAGGGAGGCACGGTCAAGGAAGGCTTTGCCCTGTTCAACACGGTTGCGGAGGCGGTTAGCAAAACTGGCGCCGACGCCACCATGATCTTTGTCCCCCCCCCTGCTGCCGCTGATGCTATTCTTGAAGCTGCCGACGCTGGCATTCGCGTCATCGTCGCCATTACCGAAGGCATCCCAGTTTTAGACATGGCCCGGGTGAAACGGTTTCTGGAAAGCAAACCCAATAGCCGGCTCATCGGCCCCAACTGCCCAGGCATCATCACCCCAGGGCAGTGCAAGATCGGCATCATGCCCGGTTACATTCACAAACCGGGAACGGTCGGCGTCATTTCCCGTAGCGGCACACTTACCTATGAAGCCGTTTGGCAGCTCACCAACCTCGGCCTCGGGCAATCCACCTGCGTGGGCATCGGCGGCGACCCCATTATCGGCACGAACCAAATCGACTTGTTGAAAATGTTTCAGGATGACCCAGGCACCGAGGCCATTTTGCTGATGGGGGAAATCGGCGGCACAGCCGAGGAGGAAGCTGCGGCTTTCGTGCAAAAGCATGTGACCAAGCCAGTGGCGGCGTTTATCGCTGGCCAGACCGCCCCGCCGGGAAAGCGCATGGGGCATGCAGGGGCGATCATCAGCGGCGGCACCGGCTCGGCTCAGGACAAAATCGCCGCCTTGAAAAAAGCCGGCATCCTTGTGGCCGAAAGTCCAGCCGACCTCGGCAGCACATTGCAAAAAGCTATCCAGGCGAAAAAATAACTCCCGAGTTTAGTTCACTTCAATCCTGCTTTCCCTCTCCGCCCCTGATACCATGGGGGCATGAATGACATTATGAACTCACTGAACCGCAGGGATTTCCTGCGCCACCCGATGGGTCCATGCGGCACCCTGGCCCTTTCCTGGCTGCTTACCCAGGACGGCTTTGCCGACACCACCGCCCGCGACCCCAAACGGCCGCTGGCCCCACGAATGCCTCATCACAAACCCCGGGCCAAGTCGGTCATTTTCATGTTCATGACTGGCGGGCCCAGCCAGATGGACCTCTTCGACCCCAAGCCCGAACTGGCCCGTTTAAATGGCCAACCATTGCCACCCAGCTTTGGCAAACCGATCAGCCAGTTCACCAAGGGCGACACCGCCATTCTCGCCTCCACAAGAAAATTCAAAAAGCATGGGAAGTCGGGCATGTGGATGTCCGATCTGCTGCCCAACCTGGCCACTTGCGCCGACGATCTTTGCTACCTCAACTCTTGCTTTTGCACCAGCACGGTGCATGCCCCGGCCATGTACGAACTTCACTCGGGCCGAACCTTGATGGGTTACCCCAGCCTTGGGTCGTGGGTGACCTATGGCCTGGGGACCAGTAATGAAAACCTTCCCGCCTACTGTGTCATGATTCAGCCCGAAGGCACGCCGGAAGGCGGCGCCCCTTGCTGGTCCAACGCCTTTCTCCCCTCGGTCTACCAGGGCACGCTTCTGCGCAAAGGGAAAAACCCAATCCTGCATTTGAAGCCCCCGGCGGATGTTTCCCCCGAGAGGCAAAAATCCACCCTCGACTTCCTCAAGACGCTTAATGAAAAGGACCTCGATCCCTCGCGCAGCGATCTGGCCGCGCGCATCGCTTCTTATGAGCTGGCCTTTCGCATGCAAAGCCATGCGCCCGAGGCGGTGGACCTTGCCAAGGAAACGCAGGTCACCCGCGATAACTACGGATTAGAGGACAAAAAAACCGCGGACTTCGGCACCCGCTGCCTTTTGGCCAGGCGTCTGGTGGAACGCGGCGTGCGCTTCGTGCAAATTTATTCTGGCGGCGGACCTTTGATCACCCAGTGGGACGCCCACGACGATGTCAATTCCAACCACGAGAGAATGTGCGGGCATGTCGACAAACCCATTGCAGCGTTGCTCAAGGATTTGAAACACCGCGGACTTCTCGATTCCACCCTGGTGGTTTGGGCCAGCGAATTCGGCCGACTGCCCAACACCCAGGGCGGCTACGGCCGCGACCACAACCCCCACGGCTTTACCATGTGGATGGCGGGAGGCGGGGTGCGCGGCGGCGCCGCCATCGGACAAACCGATGAACTTGGACTGCACGCCATTGACAAACGCATCTCCGTCAACGATTTTCACGCCACTCTCCTTCACCTGTTGGGCCTCGACCACGAAAAACTTATCTACCCTCATGGCGGGCGCGACGAACGCCTGACCGATGTTTCAGGCCGAGTAGTGGAAGAGGTTTTGGCCTAAGTTTCAGGAACCGCCTCATGATCCTGCCGCTTTTCGATGACAATTCCGACCGCCGGACCTTGCCCCTGGTCAACTACGCGTTGATCGCACTCAACATTTTTGTCTTCGTTTTTTGCCAGCACATGGCAGAGGACGCCCGCTTTACCATGACTTGGTCCACTGTCCCCAAGGAAATCCTTACGGGCCAGGACATTCAAACCGAACCCAAAGTCATTGGGAAACTTCGCAACGGTGAACAGGTCATCATGCCGGGGCTGGAGCAAACCCCGATTTCTGTCTACCTCACCTTGTTTACTTCCATGTTCATGCATGGCGGCCTGGGGCACATTCTTGGCAACATGCTTTTTCTTTGGATCTTTGGCGACAATGTTGAAGACCGCCTGGGCCACGCCCGCTATTTACTTTTTTACCTGGCCTGCGGCATCGCCGCCTCACTGGCCCATGTCGCCGTTTGTGTGATGTTTCAAACCAACCTGCTGACCCCAAGCCTGGGCGCGAGCGGCGCCATTTCCGGCGTCATGGGAGCCTATGCCTTCTTCTTCCCCAACAAAAGCGTCACCGTTCTTATGTTTCGCTTTATCACCACGGTTCCGGCTTTCGTCGCGGTTGGCCTGTGGTTTCTTTTCCAGGTGATCAGCGGGTCGACCGCCGTGGGAGGGAAGCAAGGAGGCGGAGTGGCCTACGGCGCGCACATCGGCGGTTTTCTCTTCGGCATCCCCTTGGGAATCCTACTCGATGCCCGCAGAAAAAATCCTCAGCCGGAATGGCTTGAACAGAACCGCCCATAAACTTGAGCAAGTTCAAAAGAAAGAAAGCGCACCGAGCCGATTAGGCAAGTGCGGCAATGGGGTTGGCATCGGCCAGAGGCAGCCGGGTGCCAGGGACCAAGCTGGCTGGATCGTAACCTAGCGTTTTGAATATTGTCGCCGCCAGCATCCCTGGGGAAACCGGTTGATCCTTGGGCTCATCGCCATGGTCATCGGAGGAACCGATGATGGCGCCACCGGCCAGGCCAGCGCCCGCGAGGATGCCTGTCCAGACCCCGTTGTGGTGGTCGCGCCCGCCCCGGTTATTCAAATAAGGGGTGCGGCCAAACTCGCCCACCGCCACCACCAGGGTGGAGGCCAGCAAGCCTTTTTCCTCGAGGTCGTCGAGAAGGGCGGAGAAAGCCAGGTCAAACATGGGACAAATGCGAGTGCGATAATCTTGCAGCGTGGTGGAAAGCGCCCCGCCATCCGCGTGACAATCCCAGGTCGGCTCGTTGAATACCGTTTCGAACATATTGACCAGGGCAAAGCGGGTTCCTTTTTCAACCAGGGCCCGCGCCGCCTGGCAGGCCTCGCCAAACAGGCTGCTGCCATATCGGGGATCGGGTTTGATTCCCGCCAGGGTGGAGCGCACAGCGCTCGCATTACGCCTTGGGGATGGATGCTGAATGCTTTGGATATCCCGGAAACTTTTGCGGCTGGATGTAACCACCACGGGCGAGTTAAATTCGCCCAGGTAGCCTGCGTCCTGCCCTTGGTACATGGTCACGCCGGTATTACCCAGTTTTCCCGGCAGGACCACGAAGGGGGCCATGGCGTTGTCGCCACCGCCGGCAAGGGAAGAAATAATAGCGCCAAAATGCGGATGATCCAGGGAACCGCTGGCCAGCCTTCCCGTCTGTAGAAGTTGCTGCCCGGTTTCGTGGATGGGGGCTTCCTGGTGATTCAACGACCGGACCAGGCAAAAGCGATTGGCCCGGGCGGCCATTTCCGGCAAAGTTTCCGACAGAAGCATGCCGGGAACTTTAGTTTGAATGGCCTTGAAGGGCCCGCGGATCTCTTCGGGTGCGTTGGGCTTGGGATCGAAAGTGTCGAGCTGGCTTGGCCCGCCAGTGAGGAAAAGGAAAATGCAATTCTTTGGGCTCTTTCCTTTTTCCTGACCTTGGGAACCGCCCAGGAAGGTGAGTGCGCCAGTGGTAGCTGCCGACTGCTTGAGAAATTCCCTTCGGCCGGTTACCCGTTGTTCCTTGCTCATGTTCTGTTCCTCCTAAACCAAGCCAAAAAACCTGTCTCTATGGTAATGAACAAGGGGTGAAACGCAACCTTAAACCGGGCTGCCGCCGCGAGTTTTCCTTCCTTCCTTGACACTTTGGACCCGAGAGCTAAAATTCGAATCTACGCCCCCATCGTCTAGTGGCCTAGGACATAGCCCTCTCACGGCTAAGACAGGGGTTCGAGTCCCCTTGGGGGTAGTGGGTATTGTTTATACCAAATGCCTACAATTGCCGACGCCTGCAATTGTAGGCTTTTTCGTTTCTTAACTGATTTTTCTGCCATGACCTGACTAAGTCATTTCGACCTAAGCCGCTGTTGACTGAGCCGCTTAATGCGCCGCATTGGGTCGAGTGTAATTAAGCGGGAAAGCAAAACGCTCTTCGATTACCATCAGGCACATGGGATTTTGGAGCAAACACAACCCGCGAGCGACCGTAAAAAGCGCGCTGGCCTGGGCCATTGGCGGCGGGTTGATCGGCGGCTTGAGCGGTTTTTTCGGCTGGTATCGCTCGGATTTGCCGCACTGGGCCGCCTTTTTCTTAATTCCCTGGATGCTGATCGGCCGCGGCCTGATCGGCTGGGCTATCGAATGGCAGGTTCCCTGCGACACGGAATAATTCATCCCCTGACTAAATCACGGGAGAAATGAACTGGCGATAATGTTGGAAAGGTGGACCAGCCGCCAGGGGGCGCGGGAGCGCAAGTAATTGGTCAAGAGAATACAAAACCCGCCGGTGGCTGGGTTCATCCAAACCAGGTTGCCCGACGACCCCGAGTGGCCAAAAACTTTTCGATCGAGAAGGTCGCCCCAACTATCTGAGTGCCCCAGGTGGTTCAACTTCCAGCCCAGACCCCAGGGTTGAGTCCGCCGGATGGCCTCCGGCATCTCGGGCATTTCTTCCAGCCGATTGCTCGTCATCATGCGCACCGTGGCCGGGGAAAGCAACTGCCCCTTGATCCCCTTCCCCTGGTTAAGCATGAGGGCGCAGACCACGGCAAGGTCGCCTGGGTTGCTGAACATTCCCCCGGCGGGGGATCCGAATTCCTGCCAGTATTTGCTGTTCCAACTAAAATCGGAACCGGCCTGGTATTCAGGCACGGTGCAGCGAACGAGTCGGTTTCTATCAAACCCCTGGGAACCCAGGCCGGAGGATTTCAGGTCTAAGGGGTCGATGATTTCTTTTTTGACAAACTCGCGAATGGACATTTTGCCAAGGCGCTGGACAATTTCCGCCACCAGGATGGTGGCCAAGCTGGAGTAGGATTGGCGCGTGCCGGGCTGGAATGCCGCCTCGGATTTTAACGCTTCACTTACAAAGGAGCTCAAGGGAGCGTGCTGTTTGCGCAAGTCGGCATTGTTGGGTAGCTCATCGGCCAGACCGGAAGTGTGCGTGAAAAGATGCAAGACCTGAGTGGCCTCCTTGTTCTTCCCCGTGAATTCAGGAAGGTAACGGGAAACTTTGTCCGAGAGATTCAACAGCCCGCGCTCCACCAAGATCATGCCACAAGTGTAAATGATCGGTTTGGTCACGCTGGCGAGGTAGAACATGGCATCGGTGCGCAGAGGTTCAGAATTTGCTTCCGGCCCCTGTTTGCCGAAGAAGCGGGGGGCCACGGTTTTGCCATGCCGACCAACCAGAATGGCGCCTCCCGGCACCGGAGCGTTGGCCCCTTGAGTCCAGGATTGTAGCAGGTCGTAAGCTTTTTCCAGTTTTCGCGGGTCAAGGCCAAGCGCCTCTGGATTGGTTTCTGGAAGCAAGGGATTATCCTTGGCCATGAGTGTAGCGGAAGAAAAAGGGGGAATAGCCAGGCCCGTCGCCGAAGTAGCGCAAAGGGTTAACATTTCTCGGCGAGACATGGGACCAAACAATTTCATGAAAATCATCCGACGGTTTTTAAGTGTCCGCCCCAGTGTAAAACCACAGGCCGAAAACACCAAAATAATTATCTTTCAAGTGTCTTCCGCATTTAGAAATGTCCCCTTTTCCGGGGTGGTGTAAGGACGAATCGGAGGCCCAGCGTAGCGGGGGGTTCTTCTTTTAAAAATGGCCCCCTCCCCCAACCCTCACTGCTTCGCAGCGGGGAGAGGGCGAAAAAAGACGGGCAGTGCATCCGCGGACTTGATATTGCGTTCAAAAGCTTCAGAAAAATGTGCCAGGGCGGTTTTAAACTTTCCCTCCTGATTGGCTTTCAACCTTTCTTGAATTCGCTCTCAGCATCCTGAGCCTGGGCAGCCAAACAGAAAAGAAACAAATCTGACACACAAAGCTGGGACAAATGCGCGCGCATTGGGCATTCTTTGAAAAGGGATTTCGAGCATTTGGGAAAATTACTTTTGCCCTCTCCCATTGTCAAATATTTAACTGGATATTTTTAATATTATTTCTCTGGCTATTCCCCTAGCGGGAAGCAGGCCAGTTCCTTGTCATTACGCCAATAAATGCATTTGTTGGCAAAGGCTGGGTGACACCAAAGGACATCGCGGCCGAAGGCGGAGTTGGTCGGTTCCAACAGCTTAACCCGTGAAACTTCTTCATAACCGGCAGCGGACAATTTGGCGCAAATCAAGTGGCCGGTTTCCGAAGCGAGATAATAATGGTCGCCATTTTTCACGATCATGGCGGTGCCATGCGTGGCCCTTTTTCCTGTGGTGGGGCGAAAGTCTTCCCACAGCCTTTTTCCAGTGGCCAATTCAAAAGCGCCCAGCCAGCCGGCGTGGCAATCGCATCCATAAACAATGCCTTTAGAAATAAAGGGGGTGCTGTTGGCGGGGGAAACCGCAGTGTTGCGGTCGCTGCGCCAAACGACCTCGGCGGCGGGCTTGTCCTTGGCCAGGCGAATGCAAGCGGCCTTGCTGCCGATGCCACCGGCAAAGAGCAGGTCGCCTTCCAGCCGCGGGGCGCAAATCGACATGCCATAAAGGGGCTCGAGTGGAATTGTCCAAAAGGCTTTCCCGGTTTTTGGGTCGAGGCTATTAAGGGCTTCGGCGTGCCAAATCAGCAATTGATCCACGCCGCCGGCATGGATCAAAGTAGGGGGGCAATAGCCAGATTCCTTGGCGGACAGCGCCCGCCAGATTTCTTTGCCGGTGTTTTTATCGAGGGCGACCGCCATGCTGCCGGGGCCGCCGACCAGGCAATAAACCACATCCCCAACCACCAGGGGGTGGCCGCAAAATCCCCACAGTGGAGTGGGGGCGGCGAAATCCTTTTTGAAATCCTTTTGCCAAATCACCGAACCATCTTTGAGGGAAAGGCAGAAGAAGTTCCCCTCGGCGCCGAGGGTGTAAACCTTTTCCTGGGAAACGGTAGGGGTAACCCGTGGCCCGGAAGCGTAGGAGATCTTGTAAACCGCGTTGTATTCCTTTTTCCAAAGGAGTTTGCCATTAGCCGCATCCAGACAGAGGATGCGTTCCAAACCGGCCCTTTCATCCCGCTTGTTAAAATCGTTGGTGCTTTGGCCCGCGCTAGCCAGGTAATCGCTGACAAGGACTTTTCCGTCGGCGACGGCGGGCCCGGCAAATCCCCCCCCGATGGCAACTTTCCATTTGGGTTGAATCCCCGCGGAAGGAAAAGCAGACCGGATTCCTTTTTCGTTCCAGACACCATCGCGGTTGGGCCCCATCCACTGGGGCCAATCTTCCGCTTGAGCGGGAAGTGACATGGCCAAGAGAGTGGCAAGCAAGATGAGAGAATAAAACCGAGCCATGAACAATCCCTGGATAGGAGAAAAGGGGAATTCAACTTTACGGCGAGGATTATTTTAACAGGTTCAAAGTGAATGATAAGTGGAAACGGTAAATCAGAAAATGCAGAGGGAGGTGGTTATTTTAAAACAGGTGGTTGAGGTCTGCAGGTGGCCAGTTTTAAACAACCTGGGGCCAAGTGGGGAAGTGAATGCAAGGGCCAGAAATCTATGCTAGGATTCGTTTCTCGCATGGAAACCAGGGAAAACGCAGGAAGGGGAAAAAATGGCCGAGGACAAATTTCACATTGTGATAAACAAGGCGCAACAGGGACCTTTTGGGGTTTCGCAAATTCAGGCCATGATCCGCGAGGGGAAAGTCGCCCCGGATGCCCTAGCCTGGGCCCCTACCCTGGCCGGATGGAAACCGTGGAAGGAAATCCCCGCCATCGCCCAGGGAATGGAGACCAAGCCGGAGGCCCAAGTTCCCACTTTCACCATTCCAAACGCCCCGGCGCCAAAAGCAGAACCCGCGGGCGGCCTTGCCATTTCCCTGCAAACTGGGTGGCTGCATGATTTTATTTTTTTCCGCAAGATGATCACACCATGGCTGATCATGAGGGCCGGTTGGATTCTGACCGGCCTCTGTTTGCTAGGCGGAGCGGGACTGTTTTTTAAGTCGCTGTATCCTTGGAATGCAATGGAACTGCTTTCAGGCTTGGGCTTGTTGGTAATCGGCCCAGTCGTCATCCGGATTTATTCGGAAGTCACCATTTTGTTTTTTCAAATAAATGAGACTCTGACGGACATTGCCAATCAGCAAAAGCAGGGCAAAGGCACTGTTATTCCTTGAGAGAAAGGCCGATTTTGGCCATGGCCTCGCGAAGGGAAGGAAGGTTTTGCTCGGCCACCGCCAAGGCGGTCGGCCCCAGTCGGCGCGAGATCCATTGCGCCGTTTCCGGCCACTGCGCCAGCCCGTTGGCCATTTCCTCATTGGCCACCAGAACCACATGCATTTTTTCCACTTGCGGAGCAGCCTCCCCCCCAGGGCCAAGGATCAACCTGCAAGCGCTGGTCATTGGATGGCCTAAACGGGATTGAAACCAATCCTCGAGGAGCGGAACAGTCAAGCCAGATTGAATCCCCCTATTCAAAGACTCAGGGCTCAGGGTGAAGACGCGGAGCTGCTGAGTGGACTGCCCGGGATCGAAGTCGGCAAAGCGAGGCAGTTCGGTTTCCAGAATTAAATCGGAGGACGCCACATCCTCCAGCAGGGTAACGCCATCTTCGCGGGCCTCCACGCAAACGGTTGGCGCCAGGCCATAGTCTCGAGTGGCGGTTAGCTTGTAATGGGAAAAGTCGATTCCTTCCTCGCTGGTGGCGACGGCAAAGCGGCCGGAGATTCGCAAAGCGGGCAGGCCGCGGGCCAGGGCTTCTTCCATTTCCTTTTCCGAAGGAAATTCCAACAGGGTGGCCGAGGCGTAAATGGCAATCCGCTCATGCTTGTTGGCCCAGGTTTGCAAGGAATCCAAAACGGCTTGAGGCAATGGCCGAGTGGAATGCCTTTCCAAAAGAGCGCGGATTTCCTCGTGGCGCATGCCGCCTTCCAACGCCTGGTAAACCGATTCCGGCTGCAAAATAAGCTGGCAAGCGGGGCCAATGATTTTCCAGGCAGCCAATTGGGTCAAGCCGGAAATCAACTCCGGTGTAAGGCCCTGTCGAAAGGCCACGATTTCCAAATTGGGCTGAACCAGCAAAGTGCGGGAAAAATCCGGGCCGGGAGGGACATTCGAGTCCAGGCGCATGATACGGCGGCCCATCGCGGTTAGCCGGATCCATTCGCCTCCCTCCGCCTTGGCGGTCTCCACCATTCCCAATTGAAAAGCCACGCCGAGCAAAAACGGTCGCAACCATCCATCTTTTCTCGAAGGTCGGACATTTTCCAAATCGGCCCAGTAGGGATGGCGGGAGATCACCAGGGCTTCCACCGCAGCGAGATTCGCCCAGCAATTTTCCTTCAACCGGCCGAGCGCCACCATGGCCAGGAAGGAGGCCATGGGGAAAGGGTTGGCTCCATTCTGAAAATCCTCGCGGAACCCCTCGGCAGGGTTCCATAGTTCCAGGGTGGAGAGCGAGTCCCAGAGGCTGGTGGAAAGCGCGAGCAGGCCATTTTTCCAGGGGGTGGAAAACCCTGTGAAATGCAGATCGCCCTCGACCCTTTTCAACAGCCCGGATTTCTCCGCCAGTTCAGCAATAAAGACGCCGAAGTCGGGGATTTCGCACTGGGCATCGGCCGGGGCCTGAGCCAAGAGGGAGTCGGCTCGAAATCTTTCCAGATCTCTTTTGAAGAATGTCCCCTGCTGATTGATGCGCGGCGGATTTTCCCGGGCAATCTGCGCCAGCACTGCCAGCCTCAGCGGAATCTCCAGGCCATCCACCTGGATCCCGCCTTTTAGTAAAGGATCATTCTCCTTCAAGGCCTCAGGGGGAAAGTCAAGCGCCGCAGGCAACTCAAACGGGCGGGCCCGCTCCACCACGGTTTCAGGAACAAAAAGCGCCAGGCCGGCGGAGCCAGCAAAGCCCAGCCAATGATCAAAACCCCTGAGGAGCGGTTTTTTGCAAGGAGGAGGCGGTTCCCCTTCCAAATCCAGGCCTGCGATATCGGGAAAGAGGAAACCGGTTTCCAAAAGGTCAAAGATCGGCGCGATGCCATCTGGCATCCCCAGGGCCATGGCCAACTCCACGAGCTGCCCCAGGGTCCAACGCCTTTGACCAGAGCGGCCCAGCGCCGACAGCAGCCAGCCACGGGAGAGGTCAAGGTCTTTCAGACGGCGGTCGATCAAAACCGGGTTGGCCAGAGTATCCACGCAGCGGTCAATGAGATCTTCCACCGGCCAGGTGTTTCTCGGGCGGACGAGTTTTTGCGCCACCTCGCGCAGCAGGCGCTCGTCAAACCGCCCAAGGGTCAGGCGGACTTGTTTTTCCCAAGGGTGTGGTTGGCTTTCAGGCATTTATTAGCGTTGGATAACCTGAGGAGTGTGCCCCATGCGTTGCAGTTCCTCGACGATGTTTTCCAGGCGACCGGGGCGGACAAGGAGCGCCTGACCCGTCAGGCGGCCACAGAAATCCTGGGCGATTTTCTTGTGCGCCAGAATTTCCTCGGCCAAGATGGCATCGGTGGCCAACACCAGGCAGACACGCCGGTGCAATTTGACCGGGATCCGGGCGAGAACGGCTTTGCGTGGTGGAAACATGAACTGGCCATCCGTGGTTAATTAGCAGGCTTCCGCCCGCAAGCTGGAACCGTCCAGCACGCGGTAACTGTATCCTTGTTCGGTCAAAAACATTTGACGCCGGTGGGCAAAGTCTTGTTCCTTGGTGTCGCGGGTGACCAGGGAGAAAAAGTGCGCGATCTCGCCAGAGGGTTTTGGGCGCAAGATTCTACCCAGCCGTTGAGCCTCTTCCTGCCGCGAACCAAAGGTGCCCGACACCTGGATCAGCAAATTGGCATCCGGAAGGTCGAGGGCAAAATTCCCCACCTTGGACAGGATTAACTGGCTGATCTTCCCCTGACGGAACTTACCGTATAATTCTTCGCGCTCCTCGCTTTTCGTCTGCCCAGTGATCAGGGGAATGTTGAACCGTTTTTTCAACTGGCGCAACTGTTTCAAATACTGGCCAATGATCAGGACTTTGTTCCCCTGATACTGGCCGAGCAAGCGCTCGATGACTTCTTCCTTGGCCGGGTTCTCGCTGGCCAGGCGGTGCTTGTGCCTGAGTTCCGCGACCGCGTATTCCAGGCGCAAGGGGTCGGGCAACGCCACGCGGATCTCGGTGCAGGTGGCCTCGGCAATCCAGCCTTTGGTTTCCAGTTCACGCCAGGGAACATCGTACTTTTTCGGGCCAATCAGGCTGAAGACATCCCCCTCGCAGCCGTCTTCGCGGACGAGGGTGGCGGTCATTCCGAGTCGGCGGCGAGCCTGAATTTGCGCGGTCACGCGGAAAACCGGGGCCGGCAGCAAATGCACCTCGTCGTAAATGATCAGGCCCCAATCGCGCCCGTCGAATATTTTGAAGTGGGGAAATTCCTCGGACTTTTCCGGCCGGTAGGTGAGGATCTGGTAGGTGGCGATGGTGACCGGGGAGATCTGCTTGATTTCACCAGTGTATTCACCGATCTGATCGCCAGTCAAGTTGGTTTTGTCGAGGAGTTCCCGATGCCATTGCTTCACGGCGGTGATGCCGGTGGAAAGGATGAGGGTGTTTTTCTTCAGGAGAGACATGGCGACGATGCCGACAATGGTTTTCCCGGCGCCGCAGGGGAGAACAATAACGCCGCTGCCACCGCGCACATCGCCGCCGGCGTGAAAGACTTCGCAAGCTTCCTGCTGGTAGTCGCGGATATTAAAGGGCGCCCCGCTTAAGCAAACTTTTCTCAAACTGATTTCCAGCCCGGCGCCTTCGGTGTACCCAGCCAGGTCTTCCGCAGGATAACCCACCTGCACCAGCGCTTGCTTTAACATGCCACGGAAGGCCGGGTCAATCAAATAGGTGGAGGCGTTGAGGCGGTTTTTTAGATATTCCCGAAGCTTGGGCTGGCGAGACAACTCTTCCATCAAGGGAAGGTCTTTACAAACCAGGCGCAACGGTTTCACCTGATCGACCACCTCTTCGTCAAGGCATTTTTCCAAACGCACGCGCCCATAGCGCAATACGGTTTCCTCAATGTCGGTGGGCAGGTTGACCGGCAAGGGAAACTTGGAATAGGTTTTCAGCGTCTCAATCATCGAGAGGGCGGAAATCCCGGCGGCCGCCGCATTCCACAGCGATAAATTGCTCAGGCGGTAGGTGTGAATGTGCTCGGGGCTTTTTTCCAACTCGGCGAAGGGGGCCAAGGCATTTCTGGCCTCGGCATATTTGGGGTTGTCCACCTCCACCAGGATAGAACGATCCCCCTGGACGATAAGTGGATTGGCAGGATCATAATTCATTCGCGACAATCCCCGTGTATTGCGGGCCGGGCCCAGGGGCCATTTTTCCAAGACCCCGCAGTTTAGTGGTTTATAGGGAGTGAAAGCAAGGTAAACAACCGGGTTTTCATACCCCTGTAACAAATGCGGGAATTACCCATTTTCTCAACCGGTTCCCACAATCCCTTGCTTTATTTAGTCTTTTGGGAATAAACCGGCTTTCTGGAGAAGGGATTGTCCAAATGGTCAAAATTCTTTTTCCCAGAAAATGCCATTCTCGGGTTTCAGGGATATAATTCATGTATCTCGATCCTTTCTGCCGCGGAAAATCTCATGAACGCGTTAATCCTGGCTGCCAATGGTTTTGAGGATTTGGAACTGTTCTATCCCTGGTTCCGCCTGCGGGAGGAAGGGTTCGAGGTCCATGTGGCTGGGGCCAACTTGGAACCGTTGACCGGAGCGCATGGGTACAAAGTTCACCCGGACTTATCCGTGGAAGAAATCAATGAGCCGGCCTGGGATTTGTTGATCATCCCAGGCGGAACCGGAATCGACGCCTTGGCGGAAAACCCTACCGCACTGACTCTGGTGAGAACTTTCTTGAAAGATGAAAGACGGGTGGTGGCGCTGGGAAAAGGCGTACAGCTTTTGGCGCGAGCGGGAATGGTGGCCAAAAGGCGAATTGCCTGCACGCAATCGCTGGTGGGGGAAATGACCAAGGCCGGCGCCCGGGCCAAAATCGACACCGTCATCTTCGATGGCAATCTCATCACATGCCAGGGCCCGGCATGGCTGCCCGAACTGACTTCACAACTCCTCGCCTCCTTCGGCCTGAAGGCCTGAGGGTTTTTCCTCTTCACTGGATAATTCCACTCGCCATTTGCCGACCGGTTGCAGCGGGGTGATGCTTGCTAGTCCAATTTACCCCCTTGGCTTGCTTTTGCCACGAGCTATTAACGCATCGCTTTGCTTAAAAGACTAACTCCAATTTGCGCCAGGGTAATTGCTGAACTATTGCAAGATTTTTTCCAGCACGACTTGATCGCCATCAGGCCACCCTTTCACTTTTTCTTGCTCTTTCCAGAACTTGCGGTAAATCAGCTTCAACTTTACCTGCTTGGTTCCCTGGGGAAATTCCCATTCCAAAGCCTGGGGTTTACCAGGCTCGAGCCGGGTATCTTTCACCGTTGGCCCCACGGTCCAAAAAGGAAGCGGCCCTTCCACCCCTTTCACCTGAAGCACTTTGGCGAAAAGAAAACCCGGATGGCCATGCCATTCCTGGCCTGCGTGAACCGGCAGCAAGGGGCCGCGCACCGAGGAGATCTTTTTCCCCAAAGCATCTTGCGCTTCAACCAAGAGGACCAAGTGCCGATCAATAAATCCTGTTGGCACGCGATGCCCCACGCCTGTAGCTGTCAGGTGGGCATGGATTCGCACGGCGCCCTCCACGGTTTCACGGGAAACATCCATGCGCAAACTAAGCCGCAGCATGGCCAAGATGCCACCTGGCAAAAGTTGGTGAGAAGAAATCGCATCAGGCCTGCGGTTGATTCCTCCGTGGCCGGGGGCAAAGTTGATTTCTCCCGCTGGCGCCATGTGGCACTGCTGGCAGGATTTCCCTTCCTTTGCCGCCGGGCTTTCTTTCCATTCCGACCAGGTGGTGTACACCGGCACGCCAAAAAGGGTTCCTTCATGGCAGGCGGCGCAATAAAGGCTTTCCTTGAATACCGGAGCGAAGGAATTGTCGTCGCGTGAGGCATCGCGAATTGGCCCGAAAAAGACCTGATCAACGCCAGGCCGCTGGATTTGAAAAAAATCCCGGCCATGGGTCAGCCCTGCATCCTGCTTGCGAACACCAGAGATCTTGTGGCAGAAATCACAATGCACTCCCAGGCCATCCACCCCTCTCGCCAGGGTTGGATCCTCCAGGGCGGGGTCTTTTTCCTTGACCCCGGGGGCATGGCACGCAGCGCACACACCCTTACCTTCGGGATATTCGTGTGACAAGCTCCACCCTGCAGGTTTGCCTCCCGCCCCTTCCCTGGCTTTGAACATCTCCTTGAAACCTCGAGAACTCGCCGAGTGCGAATGCCCGCTTCTTTCCCAATCCTCGACAATCTTTTCGTGGCATTGAAAGCAATTCCCCTCCCCTTCCCGGGGGTGGACCCAGGAATAATCCAGGTTGTCTTGGGTGGGAACAGAGCGCATATTGATGCGAAGAAACTCACGGGTGACTTGACTATTGGCGATGAAAAAGCCCGGTTTGGCAATCGAAAGTGGTTCCCCTTCCCTGGCATTTTTCAGAAGGAACTCCCCTTTGGGGTCCGACACGACCTGCAAACCCTTGCCTTGAATGAGGACTTGGGCATTCTCCACCGGTCCGCCTGGAGATTGGACCACTCCGCGGTATTCCGCACTTTCCTTCGGTTTCGTCAGCTTTGGTAAAAAAAGCAAAAGTGTCAACAATCCAGCCAGAACCAGGACCAGCTTTTTTGAATGTGGAAAGCTTTCCCAGGCGCGGAACATACTTATTGTCCCTTGAGCAAACTCCCCAACTGGCTGGCCGCGGACCGGGCCGCTTCAACCACCGCCTGCTTCCAGTTAACATCCTCAGGCTTGGTGGGAAAGAGAATTCCCCTGGAGCTGTTGACGATGGCGCCAAGTCCATCGGCGCGGAAAGCCGGGCGGACTTCCTCAACTCCACCGCCCTGGGCGCCAAACCCCGGCACGAGAAACCAAACATGAGGAAACGCCTGCCGCAGTTCAGCCGCTTCGCTGGGATAAGTTGCGCCGACCACCATGCCGGCGTCTCCCAGCCCGCAGGCGCCGATGTGCCCCTCGTTCCATTTGGCCACCGCCTCGGCCACGCGGAAATAAAGCGGCTTGCCGGAACAATCGAGATCCTGGAACAAGCGGGCGCCTGGGTTGCTGGTGCGCACCAAGAGGAAGATGCCGCCGTCGGCTTTTCTGGCGGAGTCCAGAAAGGGCTCGACAGCATCGGCGCCGAGGTAGGGGTTGATGGTCATGGCATCCGCCGGCCAGGCTGCATATTTTTTTCCATCAAGCTCGCGGCCAAAAACGGCTTCCGCGTAGGCCTGCCCCGTGCTGGCAATGTCGTTGCGTTTGTTATCTAAAATGGTAATCAATCCAAGGGCCCTGGCATGACCCAGCAGCGACTGAAGAACTTTCATACCCTCCGGGCCGCAATTCTCGAAAAAAGCGCTTTGCGGTTTCACCACCCCGACGAATGGAACGACTAGTTCAAGCGCTTCCTGACAAAATTCGCCGTAGGCCGCCGCTTCACCTTCAGGCGTTCGCGGCCCATGTTTTTTCCTGATCGCCAGGGGAATATTTTCCCAGCGGGGGTCGAGCCCCACGCACAACGGGGCGCCCTTTTTCCGAATCGTTTCTGCCAGGCGGTCGGAGAAATTCATGCGCTTACCTTGCCAGCGGCCCGGGTCGTTTGCCCTGGCCAAAAAACCAATTGAGTGTGGTCTGGAGCGCGGCGCTCAAAGTAGTGGTCGGCTGCCAGCCGATTTCTTTTTTGGCCCTCTCGATGCTGAAGCGGGTGCTGCGAAGCATGAGTCCAACGGTATAGCGGGTTAAATTGGGAGGGCGATTCAGCAGCAGACATTTGCCTGCAAGTTCGGAGAAAAAACCGGCCATGTAGGCCGCCCAAATGGAATACTTTTTCTTCACCGTGGGAAAGCCGAGTTCACCCGCCACCAGCGCCAGAAACTCCTTTTGCGTCAATTCCCCGGGGTTGGTCAGGTTGTAGGTCCGGCCAGCAGCCTGGGGGCTTTGGCCGGCGCGAACGACGCCATCGGCAATATCGCCTACGTAAAGTAGGTTTATTAAATTAGACCCGTCGCCCACCTGGGCGATTTTTTTGGAGGAAAAGGCGAAGAGCACCCTGGGAAGAGTGGTTCGATCACGGGGGCCGAAAAACCAAGTAGGTCGCAAGATGGCCACCTCGCCGGGGTGGCTTCGCGCCAATTCTTCGGTTTGAATTTTGGCGCGGATGTAGTGGTCCCAGCGCCACAGGTTTTGCCCCACCGGAGCATCCTCATTCTCCGGGAATTGAGCTTCCTTCGGATGGCCATACACGGTGATGGAGCTGACATGAACAATGCGGCGGACTTTGCTTTCCCTGGCCGCCGCCACCAAATATTTCACCGGGTGAACGATATTCTCAAGGAATTGCCTCCAGGGTCCCCATTCGCCGACCTTGGCGGCGGTGTGGTACACCGTGTCGCAATCTTTTAAAAACCGAGAATGGAAAGAGGGGTCAAGCAAACTGCCGCGGACAATTTCCACCCCCAGCGATTCCAGGAAAGCCGTGTTGCTGCTTTCGCGAACCACCGCCCGCACCTGGCGTCCCTGGGAAACCAATTTTTCCACCACATGGCTTCCCAAGAGTCCCGTGGCGCCGGTCACGACATCCAACTTCAGTTCTCCCCTGGGGCTGGTTTACCTTGGGTCAAACGGCAGGCAGTTCCTCTTCATCATAAGGATATTCCGGATTTATGGATTGCAAGGAAGAGGTGGATTGCATGGACTTTCGCAGGAGCACCAGGGGGAATTGCCGACAGAGGGCAGGATTGAAGGTGAAGGAAGGGTGGGTTCAGATTATTTTGGAGGAATAGGGTTACTTTCAAAGGAGCAAACCGAGGCGATGAATAGGGAAATGAAAAACCGCCGTTGGCTTATCACCGGCGCTTCGAGTGGGATCGGGAGGGAATTGGCGCGACTGGCTGCAAGGGAAGGCGCGCGCCTGGCCTTGGTGGCCCGCTCCGTTGAGGACTTGCAATCCCTGGAAAGTGAACTCCGCGGCCAAGGGGCGGATGCCAGGGCCTTTCCCACCGACATCACCAGCGAGGAACAGCGACACAACCTTTTTCGCCAGGTGAAGGAGCATTTTGGCGAACTCGACATCCTGGTGAATAATGCCGGCAGCGGAGCCTGGAACCACTTTGTCGATGGGACCGAGAAATTGGCCCGGGACATCATGGAAGTAAACTTTTTCGCCCCGGCGGAAATGATCCGCCAGGCAATTCCTCTTTTGGAACTGGGGCAGCAACCGGCCATTGTCAACATCGCCTCCATGACAGGCCGACGGGCCATGCCCTCCTGGCCGGAGTACTCCGCCAGCAAACACGCCCTGGTAGGGCTCACCGAGGCGCTGCGGGGAGAGATGGTCCGCTTTGGCATCGATGTCTTGCTGATCCTTCCGGGGTTAACCCGCACGCCGTTCTGGGACCGGTTATTAAAAAAAACAGGCCGGGCCAACCTGCATGTAGAAAAAGTGATGGCTCCAGGGGAAGTGGCGGCAGCGGTACTGCACGCGATCCGGAAAAATCGCACCGAAACCGTCGTGGGCTGGGACGCCAAGTGGATGCTCAGGCTGCAAAAGTTCTTCCCGTCGCTTTTGAACCGGCTCTTGGCCAGGCGGGTAAAGAAACTCTATGCCAGCGGCCCGTGAGGGGTTTTTCCCGGGTCCGGGGCGGCGGCCGAGCCTCGGTAAGGCCGCAGAAAACCCGGCAATTCCCGGTAAAAATCCCTAGAATAAGTGATCCTGACAGGAGAAGACTTCATGTGCGGTATTGCTGGCATCATTGACCTTGCGGGCCAAAGAAGCCCCGAACCCGGCCGGTTGCGAAACATGGCGGCAGCCATTGTTCACCGCGGACCGGACGAGGATGGCTTTTTTGACACCCCAGGCCTGGCCTTCGCCAACCGCAGGTTGAGCATCGTCGGCCTGGCCGACGGGCGCCAGCCCATTTTCAATGAAGACCGTTCCATTGCCACCGTTTTCAATGGCGAATTCTTCGACTACCCTTCTTTGAAACAGCAGTTGGAAGGCCGTGGCCACCGCTTTGCCACACATTGCGACACCGAACTCATCCCGCACCTTTACGAAGATTATCAGGAAGGGATGCTGGACCATTTGGAAGGCCAGTTCGGCATTGCCATGTGGGACAGCAGAAGAAGGCGGGTGATTCTCGCCCGCGACCGTTTTGGCATCTGCCCCATGTACTACACCCGGGTGCGCTGGGACGGAACCGACTGGATGATATTCGGCTCGGAGATCAAGGCCATTCTGGCCTCCGGCATGGTGGAGGCAAAACCGGACCCGCTCGGGATCAACCACCTGTTCACCTTTATTGGCATGCCTGGCCCGCAGACTTGCTTCAAAGGCATCCGCGCTTTGGAGCCGGGGCACTTTCTCGATATTCACCTGGGACAATCTCCGCGAGTAGAAGACAGGCTTTACTGGCGCATGGACTTTCCCACGCAGGGGGAGGAAGTTCGCGGCCCGGATTTGAAAACTTTGGTCGATGGCCTCGAGCATGAGTTGCTAACCTCGGTGGAAAAACGCCTCCGCGCTGATGTCCCGGTCGTTTCTTACCTGAGCGGCGGGGTTGACTCCAGCGTTGTGGTGGCCATGGCATCGCGGATACGCGGCAACCCAATACCTTCGTTCACTATTCGCATCAAGGCTCCCAAGCTCGATGAAACGGCTGAAGCCACCGTCGTTGCAAAACATATTGGCACCACCCCCATTGTGGTTGATGTCGGAGCGGAAGAAGTTCTCAACACCTACCCAACCCTGATACGGGCGGCGGAAGCCCCGGTGGTGGACACTTCTTGCGCGGCGCTCCTTCTCCTGGCCAAGGAAGTCAACAAGCATGGATATAAAGTAGCGCTTACCGGCGAAGGGTCGGATGAATGGATGGCCGGTTACCCCTGGCACAAAGTCCACCGCGTGGCGAGTTGGTTCGACCAAATTCCTGGGCTAAAGGTCAGCCAGTGGATGCGCCGATTCTTCATGTGGATTACCAGGTCGCCCAGGCACAACCAAGAACTGCAGAAAAGGGCCATCAGCGCCATCGGTGGTTACAACGGCTGGATGGATTTTTACAACTTGTTCAGCCTGTCGAAATTGCGCCTCTTCAGCGCCGACATGCTCAGCCAAGTACGGGATCATTCTCCTTTTGAGGACATGAATTTCCCCACGGAACAGATGAGGAAATGGCACCCGCTGAACCGCGAACTCTATATGAGCGGCCGTTGCCACCTGGCGG
This sequence comes from Gemmataceae bacterium, assembly GCA_009692005.1. Taxonomy (GTDB): domain Bacteria; phylum Planctomycetota; class Planctomycetia; order Gemmatales; family Gemmataceae; genus SHZZ01. The sequence goes on from SHZZ01000005.1 coordinate 52,670, forward strand.
GACTTTTGATTAATGCCAAGGGCGACCGGGTGGCCATGAATTCCTCGGTGGAAACCCGCTATCCTTTCCTCGATGTCAATGTGTTCAATTACCTGGCCAAATTGCATCCGAAGTGGAAGTTCCGGGGGCTGAGAGACAAGTATATCCTCAGGCACCTGGCGGACCGCTATTTGCCTTCCAGCATTTCCTGGCGCAAGAAGGCGATGTTCCGCGCGCCTTTCGACAGTTTCCACCTGGACAAAGTCCCACCCTTCGTCGACCAGTTGCTTAGCCAAGAATCGCTTTTGAAGACCGGGTATTTCGACGCGGCGCAGGTCAAGCATTGGCGGACGGGGTTCAAAAAACTGCCCTCCTGGAGTTTGGCGCGAATATCGATTGAAATGGGGTTGGTGGGTGTGTTGGCCACACAACTCTGGCACCAGACTTACATCGATTCCAGCCTGGCAGACCTGCCCGCCTGGGATGGGGCAAATGGTTCACAAAAGGTTAATATTTTTCCGACTAAAGTGAACGCTTGAACATTGAACCAATATAATCACCCTGCCAGATTTTCTCGTGTATTCTTTGGGTTGCTTTGATTCAACCCTTATTATTTATTCCCTGCCCGACCTGAGAGGTTCTGTTTTCATCAATTAATCCTTCCCTCAATTTTCGCAAACAGGTAACCTTTCTTTCATGTCTTACGCGCTTACTATCTTATGGTACGACAGACAAAGGTACCTGCCCGGCGTTCTCGCAGTGAGTTTTAGCGCCCTTTTGATAGCCCTCCAATGTGGGCTGTTGCTGGGCTTGTTTTCCATTACCTCCCTCCCCATCGACCACACCAATGCCGACATCTGGATTGGCGCCCCGGGTGTATTAAGCGTGGACTTGGGCCGCCCCATTCGCGAGGCCACACTGGCCAGGCTGGAAAACCAGCCTGAAATTGAACGCACGGAAATCTACCTTCAGGGGTTTTCTTATTGGTCCAAAAGCGATGGCGGGACGGAACTCTGCATGGTTATTGGCTCCCGTTTGGATGAAAACGCCCTGGGAAAGGTCAATGAATTAACCAAGGATCTCTATGAAAAACTGGAGGAACCCGGGGCCATTGTCATTGATGAATCAGACATGGAAAGGCTTTCAATCAAGGCAATTGGAGATGTGGCCGAGGTGGCGGGCAACCGGGTCCGCGTGGTGGGAATGACCAAAACTCTAAAAAGCCTGGCCGGCCCCTATGTTTTTTGCTCGGTCACGACGGCCCGGCCGCTCCTGCGGGTCTTTCCCGACCAAATCACTTATGTATTGGGAAAATGCAAAGACCCGGCGGATGCCAAGACCGTGGTGGCCCGACTGCGAGAAAACAACAACTTCTCCGCCTTTACCTCGGCGGAGTTCTCTTTTCGCTCGCGCTGGCATTGGCTGACAAAAACCAAGGCTGGAATTGCCCTGGGTTACGCCGCCGCCTTGGGGTTGCTGGTTGGAGCAGTGGTTACCAGCCAAACCCTCTACTCCGCAACCATGGCCTCTTTAAAGGAATTCGCGGTGTTGCGCGCCATGGGGATACCCAAATGGCGCATGCAACTGCTGGTCATGACGCAATCTTTTTGGGTCGGGATTTCGGGGATAGTTTTGGCCTTTCCCGCCGTGCATGGATTGGCGGAGTTGGCAGACCGGCTAGGAGTTCGGGTGGAATTGCCCTTCTGGCTTTTGGGAGGGGCTGCGACGGTAACCATATCCATGGCGCTCTTTGCAGGGTTGTTGGCCTTGAGGTCCTTAAAGAGCATGGAACCAGCGGCACTGCTCCGATAGCGGTGAAAATTGGGTTCAAGGAAAACCATGAGCATCGGCCATAAGAGTATTTCTGATAATGGTTTACGGAATCCAGCCGGGGCTTATTCCATTCAGTGCCGGGATTTGATGAAGTCGTTTGGCACAGGCGAAATGTTGACTGTGGCGATAAACCAGGTGAGCCTGGAAATCAAACATGGCGAAATAGCCCTGATGATGGGGCCATCTGGCAGCGGGAAAAGCACTCTTTTGGCCATGCTTTCTGGCCTTTTGCACCCGGATTCTGGTAAAGTAGTGGCGTTAGGGCAAGAAATTTGGAAATTGCCTGAAACTGAATTAGAGCGATTCCGATTAAGACATTGCAGCTTTATCTTTCAGGGGTACAACCTTTTTGCATCGTTGACGGCCCGACAGCAACTGGAACTGGTTGCTGAATGGGGAGATGGAGCGACGAAGAAAGAGGCGCGCAAGAAGACCGATGAGATTTTGTGCCTCTTGGATTTGGCAAAAAAGGGCCACCTCCAGCCGGGAGAGCTTTCCGGCGGGGAAAAGCAGAGGGTGGCCATTGGGCGGGCCCTGATTAAGTGCCCAGATTTCTGCTTTGCGGATGAACCCACCAGCGCTTTGGATTGGGCTCATGGTGAACAAGTAATTGATTTGTTGCGCACCGCTGCCCATAAACGCGGTTGCACTGTGCTAATTGTCGCCCATGATGCTAGAATAATTCCTTATGTGGATAAGGTGTTCTATTTGGAGGATGGGAAGCTCCAAGATAGTAATCCCGAGGGTTTGACGCGGGTTTTTGGCCATCAAACGGGTACCGGCTCCAAGCCGGAAATCCCTGGCCACGATGCTCAGACCGGCACTATTTAAAGGAAAGTGAATGGAAAAGCTTTTTCAGCCTATTACGGTTTCCAAGTGGACCCAGTTTTTCCGACGGGTCTTTTCCCTGGTCTTTACCGCTGGATTGATTTTCACTGCACTGGTAGTTTGGGGCATTTACCAGCCTCCCATGTTGCAAATTGGCCAAAAACCGGCCAATCCACAAGTTAGTTCCCAACCCGCAAACTCCGCTCCCTCCAAGGTAAAAAAGGAAGAAGATCCTTCTGACCGCAGAGCCGTTTGCATTGCCTATGTCGATGTGGAAGGGGGTGTGACCCCGCTTTACCCTTTGCAACCAGGCCGGGTAGTGGCCATTCCAGTCCGCGAAAACCAGGAAGTGGAATCGGGGGATGTCCTGATTCGCCTGGACGACACCCTACAGAAGGCGCAGTTGGAAGAAGCCAGAGCCGATGTGCAGGCGGGCAGCGCCCAATTAGACCAGGCTAAACTGCTTTACTCACAACATGATTTGAAGTTGAAGGGGCAGAAAGCGGCCATCACCGCGAAAAAAGAGGAAACTGCCGCCGTCATTGCCAAAAGGGATCAGGCTGAACGGCTGGAAAAGAACAAGCTGGTCAGCATCGAAGATGTAAAAGCCGCCCAGGCCTTTGTCAGAGCCTTGGAAGCGGCGGTTGAAGGTGAAACCGCCAAGCTTAAGGCCTTGGAGTCGATGGACCCTCAATTGAGCGTCAACATGGCGCAAAACGATTTGCAAGCGAGGAAAGCCCGGCTGCAAAAGGCTGAGTTCGCTTTGAAAGAATGCGCGGTGTCGGCGCCGTTTAAGGGGTCGGTTTTGCGCATCAACACCACCGTGGGAGAAACCCTTGGGCCGAACCCAAGGCTCCCTGCCATCATGTTCTCCCCGGCAGGGAAGCGCATAATTCGGGCCGAGGTGGAACAGGAATTCGCCAGTAAAATCTCCTTAAACCAGCTCGCCTTGATTCAAGACGATTGCAGTTCTTCCCCGGCTAATTGGAAAGGCAAAGTGGTGCGGATTTCTGAATGGTTCACTCACCGGCGGTCCATTTTGTTGGAACCGTTGCAGTTTAACGATGTCAGAACCTTGGAGTGCATTGTGGAACTCGACCCTGGGCAGCCGCCATTGCGGATTGGCCAAAGGGTGCGGGTACAACTGGCCGCGGCGGAAACCACGCCAACAGTCAAGGCGAAATAACCCCCTTTTTCCCTTAAATCCGGTTTTTCTGTTCCAATAATTGAGGCTTTTCCTCTGATCCCTTGCCTCTGGGGTTCATTTCACTGCTTGCCCATTTTAATATAATAATACTTCCCAATCCCTGACTCGCACTGCAAGAATTTACGGTTACCCATGGCCACGGTGGAACTCGAACACAGAAAACTCAACGATGCCCATTTGATTCAGCAGTTGCAGATTCTCCGCCAAGCCGACAATTTCACCAACCTCTTTTACATCCTGCGCACTTACCTTTTTCTCACCATGATCCTCGGCGGGACCATTGTCTTTTACTACCACCGCGAATCTTGGGGATTGCCCTGGTGGACCAATGTGCCCATCTCGGTAATGGCCATCTTCCTTGTTGGCGGCGGTCAGCATCAACTCACCGGACTCGGCCACGAGGGATCGCACCACATCCTCTTCAAGACCAAGAAATGGAATGAACTGGCTTCCGACTGGCTCTGCATGTTTCCCGTTTACAGCACCACCCATTTTTACCGCTTGCAGCACCTGGCCCACCATCAGTTCGTCAACGACCCAGAGCGCGACCCGGATGTTTCTCAACTGGTGACCAGCGGCCACTGGCTCGGATTCCCGGCCACGGCGAAAAAGTTTTACGGCTTCCTGTTCAAGCAACTCTGGCTTCCCAACTTGGTAAAATTCATGGGTGTGCGGGCAGCCTACAACGCCACTGGAACTGACAAAAACCCCTATGTAAAGAAAATCACCTCCACCAACAAGTGGGGCATCCGCATCGCCATGATTTATCTCTTTTCCCTTATCCCCATCCTGAGCGCCTTGGTCTGGTGGCAAAACTTGCTCATTCTGGCCGTTGTTCCCCCTGCCCTATTAGCTTTCATTTCCGCGGTCTATTTGCTGCTCAGCGCTGAGTGCTTTCAAAAAGCCAGGGTTCACCCGATTTTCTCGGCCCGGGCAACTTCAATAATGCGCCTAACCTATGTCACCCTGATTTTCACTTCCCTGGCCTGGCTGCAGGCGGTTGTGGATCCCTGGGCTCCCCTTTATTATTTCACCCTCTGGCTGGTCCCTATCTTTACTTCCTTTTCGTTTTTCATGATCCTCAGGCAAGTGGTGCAGCATGGCAATGGCGACCGCGGCTGGCTGACCAACACCCGCGTCTTCTTCACCAACCCCTTGATCAACTTTTGCGTCTTCCCCATGGGGCAGGATTTTCATCTCCCCCACCACCTCTATGCCACCGTGCCTCATTACCGGCTCAGGAAACTTCATGAGGTTCTCGTGGAGTACCCGGAATACCAGGCCCAGGCGCTGGAAGTGCATGGTTACATCGTTTCACCCGAGAAACCCAAGGTCCACCCCACCGTGGTAGATGTACTTGGGCCGGAATACGCCAGCAAAGAATTTCACGGCGTCCACATTGACAACACCGTGCTTGATGGCTGCGAGGTGGAAGAGAAACAGATCATTCTGCAAGCGGGGGAAGAAGAGGTCAGAAAAGGGCTTGAGACTGCGGCAGCGGTTGCAGCCAAGCCCGATTAACCCGTGGGACTTACTTGGTTCCGCGGCCCAGGTAAGGTTCCAGTTCCGTCCCATTCGCCAGCCGGGTTATTAACGGCGTGGTCATCACGGTGGTCAACAGGGCCATCATCACCAGCATGCAAAAAACCGAATCGGGAATCACGCCTAGGTCCTTCCCCAGGTTGATGACGATCAATTCCATCAGGGCGCGGGTATTCATCAACACGCCGATGCAGGCGGCTTCCCTGGTGGAAAACCCGGTCCATCGAGCGGCCAGACCGCAGCCAGCGGCCTTGCCAACTATGGAAGCGCCAATGACCGCGGCGGCCACGCCCCACAATTGCCAGGTATCCAGCATGCCAATGTTGGTCCGCAGCCCCGTGTAGGCGAAGAAGATGGGCAAAAAGAAGGCGGTGACAAAATCCCGCAGCCGTTTTTGCACCGCCAGCCGGAGTTCCCTTTCATCGCATAAGCAGGCGCCAAAGAGAAAGGCGCCGAAGATGCCAAAGACCCCGATAAGATTTGTGGCAATTGCCGAGAGAAACAGCAAAGTCAAAATGACCGCCAGGCCAGTGACAGACAATTCACCATCTTTGAGAAACCAGGGCAAAATTCTTTTAAGGCACGGTCTGACCAGAAAAACCATGGCCAGGCCGAAGGCCAAAGCGCTCAATACCATCACCAGCGATTGCTTCAATTCAAATCCGGTGGTGACGCCGGCTGCCACTCCGGCCAGAAGAATCCACCCCGCGGCATCATCGATGGCCGCCGCCGTGATCGTCACCACAGCCAGACGCGTCCGCGGGATATCCCACTCGACCATCATTCTTCCCAGGATCGGCAGCGCCGTGATGGCCATGGCGGTGCCAAGGAAAAGGGCAAAGCCCCAGAAACTGGCGCCATTCCCATTATCTGGAAACACAACGGGGAAAAAACTCCAGGCCAGGAGCATCCCCAGGCCAAAAGGGACTACGATTCCTGACAGGGAAATGACCGCGGTCGAGGCGCCAACCACTTTTAAATGGCCGAAATCGAATTCCATTCCCACCAGGAAGAGAAGCAGCACGAGGCCGATCTGGCTGATCACGGTGAAGATCCAGTGGAGTGTTCCCGGGGGAAGCCCTTGCACTTCGGGTTGAAAAATGGCTCGCGACCACTCGGGGAAAAAGAGGCCAAAAAAGCTGGGGCCAAGAAGCAGCCCAGCGGTGATTTCACCCACCACTTCCGGCTGGCCGAATTTGCGAAACAGCACGCCGACGGCGCGGGCCGCGATAATGATCAAGGCGAGCTGCCACAAGAGCGGCAACATAAGCTGCTCGACCTGCATGGAGGCAAACTCAATCATGGGTGCCCTTTTTGCCTGGCCTGGCTTTAGTTGGCGGTTTTTTCTCATGCGGGGCCCGGGCCAGGCGCAGCAGGCCGACCAGGGTTTTCAACCGGGCAGGGCTGAGGTGGCCCAGTTGCTGCAAGTTGCATTCCCGCACCAGGGGGTCGAGCCGGGTCAACAAGTTCAACCCCGCGGCAGTAATGCCCACCAGGACGACACGGCGATTCTCCTCGGGCCTTTCACGGGCCACCAGCTTGCGTTTCTCCAGCCGGTCGATTAGCCGGGTGATGTCCGGTGCCCGGGAGACGAGTTGCCCGGCCAGCGCCAGGGTATGGAGTTTCCCGGGGTGGTTGCGGCGGAGAAGGCGCAAGGCGTTGTACTGTTGGGCCGAGATATCAAAGGGTGAAAAGAGGGCGTCCTCGAGTGCCTTGAGGGTGTCATAAGCGCGCCAGAGGTTGAGAAAGGCCTCCTGCTGGGGAGAGTCGAAGCGGCTGGCTGGGCGAGCTTGGCTGGCGGGCGGCATGGCGCATCCTCCTGGTTAAACAATAGTTGTTTTAACAACTATTGTTTAACCAGGACAGGGCAAGTTGCGGCAAAGTAGCGGCAAATCGGCTGCGCGGCAGCACCGGCGTGCAACCCGCCTCACGCGCCCTTTGCAAGCTTTCCACATCCACATGCGATCCAAACCCCAGGACCGAAACCCCCGCCCCGGCTACCTCGCGCCACTTTTCCATGATGCCAACCAGCGACTCCCCCGCCGTGTCGAGGTCTATGGCCGCCCCCACCACACCGGCGGTTGCCGCCAATTCCAGAAATTTCTCCCCCGTCTTCACTTGACGGCAGACGCCTCCCAGGGCGCGCACTTCACCGCCAATCCGGCTGCCAAACATCAAGTCATCGCATAGCACCAATACCGTTTTTTTCACTTCCTCCATGACATTCCTTTCTAACTGATCTTGCCAAGCCTTTGGAACATGTGCAGCGTTGCCCACAACTTGGCGTCGATGGGCAAGCCGGGATTATCACACAGGGCGCAAACTCCGGCGAAATCGAGGAGCACCACTTCAATATCCTCGGTAGCTTCGTTCGCCGCCACCGAGCCCTTCACTTTTTTCACATCGGCGTAAACTAGCGCCACCGCTTCATCGGTCAGGCCCATGGAGGAATGCAAGGGTGAAGTCACTTTCCTGATACGGCTGATATGAAGACCGGTTTCCTCGATCATTTCACGGCGCACCGCGCTTTCGACAGACTCCCCCTCATCCACCAGGCCGGCGGGAAAGCCATAGGTATACCCGCCCACGGGGACGCGGAATTCCTTGATGACCACCAGCCGGTTGGCCAGCCCCTTCTCCTTGAGAACGGGAACAATGATCACGGCTTCAGGTCCGGCCGCTCCCTTGGATGTCTGCTTCTTTCGCGAGGCGTAGACCCACTGACCCCGGTGGCCGTTGTGGGAATACTCCGCCCGATAGAGGTTGAGCCACTTTTCACGCGTCAGGGAAACGGTCTTGTGCAGTTTCACAGTTAACTCCAGTTAAATGGCTTCCGGCCCGCGCTCGCCGGTGCGGATCCGGATGCAGTCTTCCAGGGGCAGGATAAAAATCTTGCCGTCGCCAATCCTGCCTTCCGGCCCGGTTCGCCCCGCTTCCATGATGGCTTTCACCGTGGGCTCGACAAAGTCTTCATTGACGGCGATTTGCATCTGCACCTTGGGCAGCAATTGCACCGTCAACTCATGCCCGCGATAAACTTCCGTGTGCCCTTTCTGTCGGCCGAACCCTTGCACATCGACAATTGTCAGGCGAAAGACCTCCACCTTGTTAAGAGCTTCCTTCACAGCTTCCAGCTTGGAAGGCTGGATAATCGCCAGGATCAATTTCATGCGGATTTCTCCAGACCGGCGGGTCAGGACCGGCTGCCGCAGGAGGAACGAACTCCTCCCCCGGCCAGATATTCCTCGCCCACAGGGTAATTGGCGAATTGAATGGTGTAGAACGATTCAAACCATTTTTGAATATCGTTCACCCCAGCGGAGTCGAATTCGGGGTGGACATAATAAGTTCTGCCACCCTCGGCCTCGCGGATTTCCCCCTGGTCCACCACCACCACACCGTCCTTGATCACCTTCCAGGGCATTTCAAACATGGCGCGAATGTCGGCAGATTCATTGTAAATGGTAATGTCGGCGTCGGCGCCCGGACCCAGGTGACCTTTGTTTTTTAATCCCAGGCAGCGCGCGGGGCCCGCTCGCGTGATGATGGCGATTTCCTCCAGCGAATATTCCCGGTCGAGATCCCACAACTGGCTCCGCTCCAACACGCGGGGGTTCACTCGTTTCAAAACTTCCCGACGGCAATTTCTGTCCATCAGCAGCTGAATGATCTGCGGGTAAGCCAGGAACGACCCGCCATTCGGATGGTCGGTGCTCATGGCCACGCGCCATGGGTCCTTCACCAAGAGGTACCATTCCAGCCCGATGGCCCATTGCAAGGCGTTAACAAAACTTTTCTCGCGGTAAGTGACCGGGACAATGCCGCAGCCGGCTTCCATTTCGGTGTCGGCATTGGTCCACTTGCCACCGGTTACCTTGTGCAGATAGTAGCCAAGGGGCCCGTCACCGGTCATGGAAGTGGTGTTGCCAAAGAGGACCTGCCCGACATCGACGGTCAGATTGGGGTGGTCATTGACATACTCTGCAAGTTCTAGAGTCTTGGAGGAAAACAGATCCTGGCGATCGGGTTCGCCTCCATAGCTGTGGAATTGCACATGGGTGAGATGAGCGCGGCGGCCTTCCAGCGCTTCCATGGTGGCCAGGGTGGTGCGCCAATTCCCGGGCAGGCCGAGGTTATTGCAATGGACATGGACCGGGTGTGGCAATTCCAGGTCCATGGCGGTCTGGGCGAGCCCCTGAATAATTTGTCTGGGAGTGCAGGAGAAATGTCCAACCTGTTCGTCCAGTTCGTGGATATTCCCGCCTCCGCTCTTCCACACTTCCACCCCGCCGGGGTTCACCAGCTTGATGGCGTATCCCTTGGATGCCTGCAGCAGCCAGGCGGTAAAGTCGCGAAGCCGACCCGGCTCATTCGCCGCAATTTGCTTCAAGGCGTAGTGATTATTTCCCATCAGAACATAAAAGCCCTTGTCCAACAGGGGGGTGTCTTGCAGTTCTTCGTGGGCATGACGCGCACCCAGAGGAGGGACGGCAGCATCAAAGGCGGTGGTGTAGCCAAGCCCGGCGTAAAGGTAGCCGGTTGCGAAAGTGCTGGGCACGCTACCGCCGGTGCCGGAACGGGTGAGAAGAGTCCGTTGCACGGGGCGGGCATTGCGCTTGTCCTCGGGGCGCATTTTTCGCGCCAGGTTCACCTTGGGCCCGGCGATGTGGCAATGCATATCCACACCCCCGGCCATGATGAGCCTGCCTGAAGCGTCGATTACTTTGTCCGGGGTTTCCTCGGGGTTGGCGGGCTTCGCGATGATTACCCCATCGCGGATCCATAGGTCAAGGACTTCGCCCTTTATCCCGTGCACCGGATCAACTACTTTTCCGCCGCTGATTTTCAGCAGTGTCATACTTGCATCCCAATTGGCTTAGCGGGCCGCCGCGCTGGCCCGTTGCAGAGCGCGCACGCGCTTTTCAATCCCGCGAAGAACCAATTCGTCGCTGGGGTGAGGAGAATCAAAGGCAGCCCGAAGGGGAATGGGAACATCATCCATGCGGTAAACGGTCCCCGGCACATTGATGCCATAGGTGGCTGTGGTAAAGGCAACTGTGGCGGCAGCAGTAGTGGCGGTTTCCTTGGGGTCGAGGGCAATATAAGGAATGGTGCCAAGGTGATCCCGCGCCGCTTGCGAAAAATTACCCATAGGGTCAGAAGCGATAATCATGGCGGCATCGGCTTCCTTTCGAGCCAGGGTGTCCGTGGTGGTGAACTCGCCCGGATTAAAGCGGGGAAAGCCCTTTCCAAGGTGAACGCCAAACGGGTAGCCAGTCTGCCAGCTCACGACATTGTCGGCGCCGGTGACATTCCCATGCCCGCGCATGGGCGCGGCGTAAAAGCGCGTGAAATCGTTGAGATCCCGGGTCAGCGCCAGCGCCGCTTCCACATTCAGATGTTTTCCCCTTGTCATGGAAAGGCCCATGCCGAAAAACAGCACGCCGAACTTGCAGGACTTCATTTTCCCGGCCAGATCTTCGAGCTGTTGCAATGACACGCCGGTATCGGCCAAATCGGCCGGGTCGAGTTTCAAACCTTTGACCAGGGCGCGAAGGACCCACAAGACCTCGAAATCCATGCGCGGTCGGATTTGCAGAAAGATGTCCGCAGCGGGAGCGCTCTTGGTTTTTCTCACATCCACCAACACCACGGTGCGGTCTTTCCGGCCTCTGGGAACGAACAACCCCTTGGGCATGGTGGAATACCGGGTCCAGTGGCGCGGATGCGATTCCGCCGGGTTGCAACCCCAAAAGATTACCAGGTCGGCGCGGTTTTTCACCTCGCCCAAAGAGCAGGTGACCTCCCCCACACCTTGAAAGGCCATCCCGGACGGACCATGGCAAACGGAGGTGGTGGTGTCGATGCAGGCGCCAACCCAGTCGGCAATGGCAACTGCAACTCGCTGGGCCTCGCAGGTGGTGTCGGAAAGGCCGTAAACAATGGGAAATTTCGCATCGGTGAGTATTCGCGCCGCTTCGTCCATCGCTTCTTCCAGCGAAACTTCCTTGCCCCGGATACGCGCTGACGGCCCCGGCTCGACATGGTGATTCAAAAACCACGCCTTGCCCAGCACGCAGGCATTCTTCGCCTTGGTAATGTGGTCCCCTTCCACTGTCAGTTCAATGTCATCGCAGACGCAACCGCAAAAGGTGCAAGTGGCGTTGGCAACAACTTTCAACTCGGTCATCAGGGGAAACTCCGCGGGCCAGGTGGGCTAGCTTTACGCGCTCACGGGCGGACCAATTCGGGAAAAATAAACATCCAGGCCTTTGCTACTGGGCATGCCGGTACCATGCGTATCCGACCCCATTAACTGGCTGGAATAATGGCCATAGGCCATGAACAGCATCCCCGGGGGAAGTTCCCCATCCCGGGCGGCGACGCAAGGTATCTCAATCGCACCCTGGCCGGTTCTCAAGCGAACCAGGTCACCTGGGGAAATGGCCAGCCGATTCATGTCCTCGGGGCAAACCTGCACTGTGCCTATCTCTTCCGTGTAGTCTTTACCAAACTTGCTTTCGTTCATGGAAGTCCCCTGCCGGGTGCTGCGCCCGGCAATGAGGATGAACAATTCTTCCGCCTTCTTTTCCATACAGGCATTATATGGCATTAGTGAGAAAGGCACTCACCCTTCTGCCACAGCCGGCAAACGCCTCGCACAGCGGCGGCTCACCTTAAACCCATTATTCCCGGACCAGGTTCTCCAGGTGTTTTTGCATTCCCTCGGCCAGGGCGTCAAGGTGGTAACCGCCTTCCAGGCAAGTGATGATTTTTCCCTGGCATTGATCCTTGGCCAAAGCGATGGCGGTCTTGGAGAAGTGAAAAAAGTCCTCCGGCCCCAGCCCCAAGTCGCCAATGGGGTCCCTGCGGTCGGCATCGAAACCGGCGCTGATCAGAAGCAATTCCGGGCGAAATTGCCGGACCATGTCGAGGCCTTTCTCCCATTGAGACCGGATATCTTTCGGGGCGGTGCCGTAACGGATTGGCAAATTCAAAGTCGCACCCAGCCCCTTGCCCTGGCCAGTTTCCGAAGCAGCGCCTGTGCCAGGGTAAAACCCGTCCCCGAACCGGTGAAGGCTGAGAAAGAAAACCGCAGGGTCGGAGTAAAAAATATCCTGCGTGCCATTCCCATGGTGGACATCCCAATCGAGGATGGCCACGCGGTTCAGCCGGTGCTGCTTGATAGCCCTGCGCGCCGCCAGGGCAACATTGTTAAACAGGCAAAAGCCCATGCTAACGCCGGCGGTGGCATGGTGCCCAGGCGGGCGGACCAGGCAAAGGGCATTGGCGTGCTTCCCCTGCAAGACCAGGTCAACCGCGGCAATGCAGGCGCCGGCGGCAATTTTAGCAACGACATAGGAATCGGGACAAACGACGGTGTCGGGGTCAGCCCGACCGCCGCCGTGCGCTGACAGTTGCTTGATCTGTTCCACTTGCTTCGGGGAATGAAGTTCGGCAAGATCTTTCTCAGGGATTTCAAGCCACTCGGCAGTCTGGCATTTTTTACCCAGATCTGTTTTTCCCAGCATGGCATCCAGCGCCAAAAGACGGTCCGGCCGCTCGGGGTGTTTGCCCGTCTGGTGCTTGAGGAATTCCTTGGAACGCAAGAGCAAGGTCATGGGGTGTCACTTGGCATCGTCTTTTTTCTTTTCCTTCTTTTCTTCCGGCTTGGGTGGAGCCTTTGGCGCCGGGGGGAAGCCTGGGACAGGTCCGGGGAACTCCAGCAACCTTTTGGTGGAAGCGCCGCTGCTCGGCTTGAGCGCCCCGACCAGAGAAGAAAATTCCAGTACCAGGCCTGGTTCGCCCTGAGGTTTCAAGCAGTACTTTTCCAACACCTCCACCTCGTCCTTCACCATGAGAATGCCATAACGCTGCACATGGGTGGTAAGGGCCCTTACGGCAGCGACACGCACCTGCGGGGCGCGCTTGGCATCCATGACAATCGCCCCCAGTTCCGGCTGCACTCGCCCCAGGGCCAGGTTCGACAGGGCATCAATCAAGGGGAACATACCCTGGTCGGAAAGCCTACCCGGAGTGAGCGCGGACAGCAGCGCCTGGGTGGCCGGGCGGGCATCGTAACCGGGAAGTTCCCCCCGGGCAATTCTCGCCAGAGCTTCTACCGCCATGTGAGCAAAGACTGCCCGTTCCTCCTCGGATAGTGGGGGAGCGCCAATCTCCGCCATGACCAGGTGGATGTCCGCCCTCAGAGCATTGACATTGGTGAAATGGCGCGGATGCACCACTTGAATCTGCTCCTGCTTTTCAAAGTGTTTGCGGAGATCCTCCACCCGACGGGTTTCATAAAGGTCGAATTGATCGGCCAGGTAGCCCATTTGTTTGGTCAGTAAATCGCGCTCGGCAAGGGTTTTAAAAACCCCGGAATGGCGAAAGGTGATTTTCTTAATGCCCTGGTCCAACTGTTCCCGGGCGCTTACCAAGCCTAACTCATAATCCTTTTCGATTTGAAAGAGCTGGCTTTCGGGTTGCGGCCCGGCTTTAGCCAACTTGGTTTCCTTTTTCTTTCGATCCTCCACTTTTTCCAAGTCGCGTTGGTATTCCAGGTCCACCCCTTCTTTTTCCCTGAGATAGGGGGCCAACATAGGTTTCATGAGTTCAACCCTGCGGCTGGCGTTGCCGTACTTTTCCACCGCGTCGCGAGGGCGGTTCCCCTCGGGAATTGCCGCCAGGAAAACGGGCAACTTAGCCGCGTAAGATTCCCCTCGAATGCTTGCTAACAGGTGATGCAGCCCCGGGTCGGGGAGTGTGGATTCAAGGAACACCGCATCGATATCGGCGGCTTTTTCCAGCCTGCGGAGAATCTGGCGGCCCGTGGACACAACAATGGGATCCATCCCGGCTGAACGCATGGCCGTGGCCACCCGTTGGCCCCACACTTGGTCGACAATTCCCAATAGCACCCGAACGCGATCTTTCTCCATCGGCTCGGATCGTAGGGCGCGGGAAAGGACTTCAACCACCTCGGCGCTGGCATTGGCGGTGCGCGAGTTGGGAATTTGAACCAAGGCATAGGCGGCGGCAAACTCCACACGGCGATCCCCGTAATTCAACGCTTCCACCAGCGCCGGGACCTTTTTCAATCGCGGACGGGCAGCCCGTGTCTCTTTGGTCTCGCCCAAGGTCCGGGTCAAGGCCAGCACCACCGCGGTTTTTTTCTCCTGCAGCGCCCGGTCCATTACCGCCAGCAGAAGGTCCGGCTGCACTGTGGTTAGAAGCAGGTACAGTGCCGGGTTAGTCATGCGGATGGGCAGGCGGATGTCGGTTTTCGCCAGGTGGCCCTGAATGGAGTTGATGAGTTGCAGAACCTGCGCGCCCTGGTCCAAGGGGTCCAGCAGGATGGCCAGCGAGGCGTAGCGGGAGCAAAAGTAGGCGGCGGCGCTTTTCGCGTCCACCGTCGGAACTCCTGGCCAGCCGATCACCACAGCTTTCCCATCCCAGCGCCAGATCTTCACCATGGCCGGGTTGAGGAAATTCCCCCTGCCCTGGTAATACTTTTCCGCCAGGGCCAGCAGTTCCACCTTGGGGTCGCCCAAGGCATCGGCTTCGCGGTTGGTCAGAAGGGCAATCGCCATCCGGGCTTTCCTTCGGACTTCCGGCAAGCGGGAAGGATCGCCGGCGAGGAACCACATTTCGGGAACTGCCTCGGCTGCATTTCTTCGGATCAACACATCCATCAGATCGACTTGTAAATCAGGGGTAACGCCTTCGAGGGCGGCGGCAATGGGCTGGTTCACCTCTTTTCCCAGGCGGAGCAAGGCGCCCAGGATAAAAGTTTTTTCCGCCGTGCCCACATGGGACAAGGCATCGATAAGCAGGGGAACGGCAAACTCACCGCTGCGGTAAATCTGATTTAAGGCAAATTTCCGCTCTTCCGGGTCGCCTTGGAGGAGCTTGATCCATTGCTTAACCAGTTCCGGGTCGCGCAAGCTTTTGTAATGAGCATCGGTCGCCTTGCCTACAAAGGCCTCCACCTCAGCCCTGGCTTTGGTATTCTCGGCAGGCTCCTCCACCCAGACCTTGACCAGGCGCAAATTCATCACAGCGCTGAGTGAAACCTTGTTCACCAGGGCGACCAAATCCGCATCGGGAAATTGCTTGGCGCTCATCTCCTTGATGTAGCGGTAGGCAAAATCGTACTTGCCCACATCCATTTCGAAAGCGATGGCTTCCCAGAAGTCCATCAGGGTCTCTGGTTTTTTAAAGAAGCTGCGGAAGCCATCTTTACGCGGGTCGCGTTCCTTGGCCGCGCCGTCGGGGGGTTCCTGGCTTTGGGCCAGGGGCCACTCCAGCAGCAAATTTCCCACGAGGAAACCGCTGATCAACAAGGCAAGTAAACGCATGGTTCAATCTCCAATCCGGCCAGGGAAAATTACTTTTCCCCCGCCAAGACATCCAATTCGGCCTGGACCAAGTCCTGGTAAGTCTCCCGACGACGAATCAAGTAATGCTTGTCACCGTCAACTAAAACCTCGGCGGCCCGGACCCGGCTGTTGTAATTAGAACTCATGGACATGCCATAGGCCCCAGCGCTGAAGGTGGCGAGCAAGTCGCCGCGATTCATGGGGGGAAGCCGCCTGCCCTTGGCGAGGAAATCACCGGACTCGCAAACCGGTCCGACGACATCCACGACCTTTGTGCCGGGTATTTCCGCTTCATAATCCTCGGGCGGAGCGGGAAAGGACTCCGCCGGATGCACCGGCCAAATGCGGTGAAAAGAATCGTACAGGGTCGGGCGAATGAGATCGTTCATGGCCGCGTCCTGAATCAGGAAATTCTTCCCTCCCGATTCCTTGTTGTAAATCACCCGACTGAGGAGAATGCCGGCGTTGCCAACGATAAACCGCCCGGGCTCCAGCACCAGTCTGCAACCGGCTTGTTTCACGGCGGGAACAATGACCTGGGCAAATGCCTTCGCTGGTTGCGCTTCTTCTTTCCGGTAATGAATGCCAAAGCCACCTCCCATGTTCATAACCGTTATCGGGTGGCCCATCTCCCTTAACTGCGCGATCAAGATCAGCCCCTTGGCCACTCCCAGGCGGTAAGGCTCCACCGAAAGAATGGGAGAACCGAGGTGCATATGCAATCCGGCGATTTTGAGATGCTTGTGGCTCAAGACTCCGCGCGCCACATCCATCACCGTCTCAAGGTCGAGCCCGAACTTCACCCCCTTGACGCTGGTATCGGTTTTGTGGTGAGTTTTGGGAGGCAGGTCGGGGTTAACGCGCAAAGCCACGGTCGCCGTTTTCCCCATTTCCCTGGCCACCTCGCCCAGGGCGTAAAGTTCCGCCTCGCTTTCCACATTAAAAAGCGAAACCCCTGCATCCAGTGCTGCTCGGAACTCGGGATCCGTCTTACCCACGCCAGCGAAAACGATCTTGGCCCCGGTTCCTCCCGCGAGCAAAGCCCGGTGCAGTTCTCCCCCGCTGGTGACATCGAAACCGGAACCTTTGCCGGCCATCAACTTGCAAAGGGACAAGTTGCCATTCGTTTTGACGCTGTAGCAAATGAGGGGATCGACCTCGGCAAAGGCTTCTTGAATCTGCCGGAGGTGATGAAGGAGGGTTGCCTTGCTGTAGACATAAAGAGGCGTGCCATACTGGATAGCCAGATCCTGGCAGGGGACCTCCTCGCAATGGAGGGCGCGGTTCTTGAAGGAGAAATAATCCATGAAGCCCTTCTCTTTAGGAGGAAACCCAGGAGTCCCGGCGGAAGGGAAGCCGGACAATCGTCAGAATCCGAAAAGGCTAGCCACCCAGCCGGTTTTGCCAGCGGGCTAGTTGCTGAGCCACTTGTTCCGGCGCCGTGGATCCAAACGACCGGAACGCTTCCATTGCACGGGAGACTCCTAAAACCTTGTATACCCCGCGGGATAGCCCCGCGACGATTTCTTCATACACTTCCGGCGGCAATTCTCCAAGCCGGCACCGTTTCTCTTCACACAGCCGGACTAATTTACCAACTGCCTCGTGTGCCTGGCGCATCGGCACACCCTGCTGTATCAAATATTCCATCAAGGTGGTGGCGTCGAGAAAGCCGTCTTCCAACCGTAAAGCGATGGCCTCGGAGCGGAACCGGGTGCCCTCCACCAGGGGCGCGGCCAGTTCTAACGACGCCGACACCGTGTCAAAGGCGTCAAAAAGCGCCAACTTGTCTTCCTGCAAGTCGCGGTTGTAAGCCATGGGCAACCCCTTCACCAGCACCATTAAATGCGTCAGGCTGCCGATCACTCGCGCGGTTTTCCCCCGCATCAGTTCCAGCACATCGGGGTTTTTCTTGTGGGGCATGATGCTCGAGCCGGTGCAAAAGGAGTCCGGCAGTTCAATCATGTTGAACTCGGTGGTAGCCCAAAGGACCCACTCCTCGGCCCAGCCGCCCAAATGCAAGGCAATCTGAACCAGGCAGGAAACAAATTCCACCAGGAAATCGCGGTCGGAGGAGACATCGAGGCTGTTGGCGGCCACGGCGGGAAAACCAAGCTGCCGGGCCACGCTCTCCCGGTCGATGGGAATGCTGGTGCCGGCCAGCGCCGCCGCCCCCAAGGGAAGCACATTCACCCGCTTGAGGCAATCGTTCAAGCGGTCGGCATCGCGCTGATATTTCTCCACATAGGCGAGAAAGTAGTGCGCGGCCAGCACCGGTTGGGCCCGCTGCAAATGCGTGTACCCGGGCAAGATCAGTCCTTTTTCTCTCTCGGCTGATTCCACCAAGGCTATTTGCAACTGCCGAATTTTCTCCAGAAGCAACCCGATGGCCTCGCGCACCCAAAGCTTGACATCAGTAACGATCTGGTCGTTTCGGCTGCGGCCAGTGTGAAGTTTCCTTCCCACATCTCCCAGCCTCTTGATCAACGCCGACTCCACATGCGTGTGAATGTCTTCCAAGCTTGTGGAGAAAGGAAAAGTTCCCGATTCAATTTCCCTGGCAATGGCATCGAGGGTTTCGCGGATGGCCTGAGCTTCCTTGGCAGTAAGCAACCCGATTTCCGCCAGCATGGTGGCGTGAGCTTTGCTGGAGAGGATGTCGTGGCGGTACAGCCGGCGATCGTAACTGATCGACTCGGTATAGGCCTCCACCCGTTTGTCGGTATCCGCGGTAAAGCGCCCACCCCAGGTCTTGCTCATAAACAGTTCCCTCAGGAAAAAGGGACAAGGTATTTTAGCACGCCCGGGGTTACAGCCCCAGTTCCTTGAGCTGGCGGGCATCGACCGAAGCCGGGGCGCCCGTCATTAGATCTCGCGCTTTTTGGTTTTTCGGGAAAGCAATGACATCGCGAATATTGGCTGTTCCCGCCAGGATCATGGCCCAGCGGTCGAGACCGAGAGCTATGCCGCCGTGCGGGGGCGCGCCGTATTTCAAGGCATCGAGCAAAAAGCCAAAGCGATGCCTGGCCTGCTCGGGTGTCATTCCTAAAACGGAAAAGAGCCTGGCTTGCACTTCCGGGTCATGAATGCGGATGCTGCCGCCGCCGCACTCGTAACCATTAATCACCAGGTCGTAAGCCCGGGCCATGACTGAGCCGGGATCAGACTCCAACTTGCCGAGATCTTCTTCCCTCGGCGAGGTGAAGGGGTGGTGGTTGGCCACCCATCTTTTTTCCTCGGCATCAAAGATGAAGGAAGGGAAATCAACCACCCAGCAAATCTGGTATTGCCCCGATAGGCCATCCAGAAGGCCCAACTGCCTGGCCAGGTGAATTCGCAACGAGCCAAGCGCCTGGGAAGCAATCTCCTCCTTGTCGGCTACTAGAAGGATCAGGTCGCCATCGACGGCGCCGAGGCGGGCGCGCATTTCTTCCTGCACTTCCTTGGGAATGAACTTTTCAATCGTGGAAGTGATTTTCCCATTCTCCACCTTCAGCCAGGCCAACCCCTTCCCCCCGCATTGGATCACGAAATCGGAGAGCTTTCCCCCCGGCTTCAGGTCGGTGTTGGAGAAACGGCCAGCGGCATTCTTGGCGCAGATCCCGCGCAACTTGCCACCGCCTTCCACCGCCTCCTTAAATACACGGAATTCCGTCTTCAACCCCAGATCGGTTAAATCCACGATCTCCATGGCAAAGCGCAGGTCGGGCTTGTCGCTGCCAAAGCGCGCCATGGCCTCGGCACAGGTCAGCCGGGTAAAGGGCCTGGCAATTTTGGCACCAACGCACTTGGCAAAAACCTCCACCGTAAGGCGCTCAATCACTTCCAGGACATCGTCCTGTTTCACGAATGACATTTCCAAGTCGAGCTGAGTGAACTCCGGCTGGCGGTCGGCGCGCAAATCCTCGTCACGAAGGCAGTGGGCAATTTGATAATACTTGTCGTAGCCGCCAACCATGAGGAGTTGTTTGTAGATTTGCGGCGACTGCGGCAGGGCAAACCAGGCGCCTGGCCAAACCCGGCTGGGAACCAGGTAATCGCGGGCCCCTTCTGGCGTGCTGCGGCCCAGCAACGGCGTTTCCAACTCGAGAAACCCATCCCGATCGAGGTAATCCCGGATCACCTTGTTCATGCAATGGCGCATGGCCAAAATTTTCTGCAAACTTGGCCGCCGTAGATCCAAATATCGGTACTGCAGCCGAATATCCTCACCAGCAATTTCCTCGCCGGGGAACTCCGTCACTTCAAAAGGCGGAGTCGGGCATTGATTCAAAACGCGTATTTCGCTGGCCAGCACCTCCACCGAGCCGGTGGCGTGATCGAGGTTTTCCTTGCCGGGCAAGCGTGGGCGGACTTTTCCCAAAACGGCGATGACAAACTCACGGCCGAGTTTTTCCGCAATTTGGAACAAGTCCTTTTGTTGGGAAACCGTGTCCGATTCGAAAACCGCCTGGGTGATGCCATAGCGGTCGCGCATGTCGACAAAAACCTGCTGGTTGTAGCCGCGCAAGGAATTGACCCAGCCGTTCAAAACCACAGTCTTCCCCGTGTCGGAAACTCGCAACTCGCCACAATGATGGGTGCGCCGCCAATCACTTTGCAAACTAACCTCGATCACGAAACTATCCTTTCAAAAGAACTTGAGTCATAAAGGGAAATTGTAACGAAAACGGAGCTTGTGGGCTGTCGAAGGAGAAAGAGAGGGGAGAAATTTCTGCCAGGACAGCTTTCAACAAGTAAAAAACAAGGGTCACATTGGGAGAAGGCTGAAATGAGTAAACAAGTGGCGATATTGTGGGACATGGATGGCACCCTGGTGGACACGGGGGAATTGCATTTTGAGGCCTGGGGGCGGGTCTGCCAGGAGGAGAACCGTCCCTTCACTCGCGAAGACTTTCGCGCCACCTTTGGCAAACGAAACCAGGAAATCATCGAGTATCTTTTCCATGGGAAGATGTCTGAGGAAGAGACCGAGCAATTCGGCAACCTCAAAGAGGAGTACTACCGCGCCGAGACAAGGAAGCAGGGAGTTACTTTGCTGCCCGGGGTTGGGAATTTACTTTCCGGGTTGAAGGAACTCGGCGCCTTGCAAGGAATTGGATCCAGCGCTCCGAAGAAAAACCTTGAACTGATACTGGAACTAACAGGCATCCAGCCGTTTCTCTCCACCCTGGTGGCCATGGAGGACACGCAAAGAGGCAAGCCTGACCCGCAGGTTTTTCAATTGGGTGCGCAAAGACTTGGGGTTCAACCAGGCCACTGCGTGGTCATGGAAGACGCCGTCGCTGGGGTGCAAGCCGCCCGGGCCGGGGGAATGAAGTGCGTGGCTGTTCGCTTTATCGGGCATCATGATGAAGAAAAACTCCTTCAAGCCGGGGCTAACCGGGTGGTTCACACTCTGGAAGAGGTGACTCCGATGGAGGTATTTCGACTGGCGCATTCCTAAAGGCTTTTTTCCAGCTTCCCCTGGCGGAATTCTCCCTGGGCATTGGCTTGCCAGAATTCCAGAGAATTCACATCACAACAAGTCAGCCAGCCGCCTTCGTATATGTTGGTGTCGAGGCAGAGGTGATGGCCCAGCCAGCGCGGCCAACCCGAAACCTGTCGGCTATGACCATAAACCACCATCTTCCCTGAAAAATGGGGGACCGGGTTAACCAGCTTTTCCCAAAAAAGTGTGTCGTCGGATTGCTGGTCAAGCGGCAGGTCAGGGTGAACTCCGGCGTGGACAAAAATATGGTCCTGACTTTCCCAATAACGGCAACACGATCCTTCATAAAAGGCTTGAACCCAGGGCTCGACACTTTGGAAATCCGGGGTTTCGAGAGAAATCCCAAACGATTCCAGCGTCGTTATCCCGCCAAACACCAGCCACCCAGGAGGGAACTGGCTCATTTTCAGAACATCAAGGAACATCAAATCGTGATTACCCAGAAGGGGAACCAGCTTGGTCTGGCGGGTGAGTTCCTTGAGACGCCAAAGGACGCCGCGGGAATCGGGCCCGCGGTCTACATAATCGCCCAAGGTCACCAAGGTGTCTTCCGGCCCGGGTTGCAAAAACTTGAGCAGGGAATCCAACGGCTGTGAATAGCCGTGAATATCCCCCAGTGCCAACAACCTGCCTTTTCCCATGGAACACGCATCCCCCAACCTGCGAATCCATGAGAATTGTATCCGGCTGCCTCAGGTTAAAAAGGCGAAGTGGTTAAAGGCCACCCTGGATTAAATGGGAGAATCGCGGTCAATGCCGAGGCGTTGCTCGGCTAGGACGGCGAGTTCAGTAAGCTTCGCCGCGGTCAGGCCGATTCTTTCAAAACACTCCGCCACCACGCTGCCGCTGTCGGTTAAAAGAGAAACCAGCAGATCCATGGGTGAGACAACTTCCCTGCCGTGATCGCGAGAACGGCCAATGGCTTCGCGCAGGACGGAAATCATCTGGTCGGAAAGGAATTCCCGATGAAGCTTTGGCAGCGCATGGACACCCGCCTTCGGGGTGGTAAACAACTCCTGAAACTGGGCCAGCAAACGGGAAAGATCAGCATGCAGGCGATCTCCCCAGCGGACAAGAGAAGCGTCGGGGTTGGCAAGCAGGCCCATGAACAGGTGGGAGGTGCGGATCGATTCTGACCCATTGCGGGCGGCCTGCCTGGCGGCTTCCCCAAACACCACCTGGGAAATGGGAGTGAGGATTTCTAGCCGAATATTCCCACAGGGTAAAAAGACATCCTCCATGACGACTCCGGATGAGAATTCGGGGCCGGGGCGCCTCCCCGGGTTGAGCAATTATTCCCCGGGTGAGTTTTTTTGGCAAGGCGAGTGCCTGGGGCCGGCCCTTCAGGCCAAAAAAGGCAATTGCCTCACCCCCTCTGGCAGCAGGCCGTGGCATTGTTTCAAGGCCGCTTTCACCGCCCGCCAGTCTGGCCCCCTGAGAGTAACATGGCCAATTTTCCTGCCTGGCTTTCCTTCCTTGGAATAGTCATGAAAACTGGCGCCGGAGATTTCCAAAATCTTTGGAATGGCAGGCAAGCTGCCGATCAGGTTAACCATGGCGCATGGCCCCGCCATGCAAGTGGAACCCAAGGGGAGCCCGGTAATGGCCCGAATATGATTTTCAAACTGGCTAGTCTGCGCCCCTTCGATTGACCAATGGCCCGAGTTATGAACCCGTGGCGCCATTTCGCTGGCGATGAGTTTGCCATCTTTTTCAAAAAACTCCACTGCCAGAACGCCGACATAATCCAAGTCGCGCATCAAAGCCTCAACCTGCTCCCGTGCAAGCAGGTCGAGCCGGGGGTCCAGGTTGGGCGCAGGCGCCAGGGTCAGGTGGAGAATTCCCTGGTTGTGGTGGTTTTCCACCAGGGGGTAGAACTCGCAATCCCCCTTTTGCCCGCGGACTGCCACCAGGGAAAGTTCCCTGTCGAAGGGCAAAAAGGCCTCGGCGATCAAGGGGGATGACGCAAGAGAAAGAAAGGCGGCCTTGGCTTCCTCCAGGGAATGGGCCCGCTTTTGCCCCTTGCCGTCGTATCCCAAGCGCCGGGTTTTCAGCACCAGAGGCAGCCCCAGTTCTTGTACGGCTTGCAAACACGATTCCATGGAATCCACCGCGCGAAAGGCCACAGTTTCCATTCCCAGCTTGCGGAAAAGCTGTTTTTCCAGAAGGCGGTCTTGGGAGGGAGAAAGCGCTTTGGGCGGGGGATAGACGGGGATTTTCCCCACCAGCGGTTCCACCATCGACACCGGGACATTCTCGAATTCAAAAGTCAGAACATCGGAGCGTGAAACCAATTCGTCAAGGCCCGGGCCCGGTTCAAAAGGCGCGACGATTTGTGGGGCAAACTCGCTGGCCGGGGAATTGGCCGTCGGGTCGAGAAAACAAAAGCGGAAGCCGAGAGGAAACCCGGCCAGCGCCAGCATTCGCCCAAGCTGCCCGGCGCCGAGTACACCAACATTTTTCATTTAGGAAGCCTTGGATCGGGGTGTTGGAGAACTTCCTGGGTTTGCTTGGCCCGCCATTCGCGCAAGGACTCTCGGATCTGTGGATGAGTCAGGCCGAGAATAGCCGCGGCGAGCAGGGCAGCGTTGATGGCGCCGGGCTTTCCAACCGCCAAGGTTCCCACTGGCACCCCACCAGGCATTTGCACAATGGAAAGGAGTGAATCCAAACCCTTCAGCGCCTGCGATTCCATGGGCACGCCCAAAACCGGCAGAATGGTCCAGGCGGAAACCATGCCTGGCAAGTGGGCGGCTCCGCCGGCCCCGGCAATAATGACTTGCAAACCCCGGCTTTCCGCCGTGACCGCGTACTCTTTGAGCAAGTCTGGCGTGCGGTGCGCAGACACCACCTGCACCTCATGCGCGGCTGTTAACGCTGTCAGAGTCTCCGCCGAATGTTGCATGACTTCCCAATCGGAACGGGAACCCATGATTATTCCAACTAACGGAGCCATGTGGCACCTTCTTGCTAAAGGTTGGGATAGTAATGATTTAGTCCTAGCGGGAGGAAGAGGCTAGCGAGCGAGTAAAATATTTCTTTTCGACCCGGGGGGAAAAACAATCCCAAAGCGGCCGAAGGCACCCTTGGGGGCCAGGGTGGCTTCCATTTTCTCCACTGCCGACTCGCTTTTCCCCAGATTCTTCACCAGCCATTTCCGGTGCGAGACAATTTCCCCCGCCTCAAATAGCACACCCAATTTTCCCAAGAGATAGGGCAAAAGATTCCCTTCCGATCCCCTTTTCCAGGCCTTGCCCAGAAGGGAAAGAAAATGGGGGACAAGGCAAGAGGCCAGCTTGGGCCCTGGCATATTCCGCCAAAAGACCCGCTCTTCATTGCGCGCCTGCTGCTCCACCAGTTTCCTGTTGGTTGCCGAGGAACCATAAGTGGCGGAGACATGATGGAGGATGCGCGAGGCTGGCTGGTAGCGGATTTGAAAACCGGCCTGGCGAATGCGGAAACTTAAATCCACATCCTCGAAATACCCGCCGAAATGGGCTGGGAATCCCCCGACCCGCAGGAACAACTCCCGGCGAAAAAAAACGCTGCTGCCGCTCGCAC
The DNA here is from genome assembly GCA_009692005.1 of Gemmataceae bacterium. Classification (GTDB taxonomy): domain Bacteria; phylum Planctomycetota; class Planctomycetia; order Gemmatales; family Gemmataceae; genus SHZZ01. The sequence goes on from SHZZ01000005.1 coordinate 77,493, forward strand.
CGAACACCTCCCCCGCTTCTTCCCAGGCCCCGCTGAACGGCTGGCCATTTCCCCGTTTGGCCGCGATTCCCGACCGGTAATAGGCATCCCCGGCGCTGTCGATTATCTCCGGGCCATTGACCCAGCCCGGCCAGCGAAGAACCAGGGGGGCCACGGCCCCCACCTGGGGTTGGTTAAACTCCTCCAGTGCCGCCTCGGCAAAACCGGGGCAGACCTCGGTATCGTCGTTCAGCAATTGCACAATTTCCCCGACTGCCGCGGACACCCCGGCATTGGCCGCCTGGCAAAATCCCTGGTTCTTTTCCAGCCTCAGAACCCGCACCCCGGGGAATTTCCCTGCAGCCTGGCTGATGATTCCTTCCCGGGAGCCATCATCCACGACGATAATCTCGGTGGCCAGCGGGGCCCGCCGCCTCACCGTCTCCAGGCAACGCTTTAAAAGCGCAACCCGTTCCCGGCTGGGAATCACAATGGAAAAGGAAACCAAGCGCAGTCTCCGGAATTTTCAGGTAATCGATTCGTCCAGCGCCGCCATGAACTCGCCCCGGGCCATGGTGTTGCTGCCAATGGACATAAGGCGGGCGTAGCGCGCCAGCCTGGCAAACCACTTTTCTTCCCGGGCATCGCCGCGAAACCTCGCTAACAAGGCGCGGGCAACACCCTCCCAGCGGATGATCTTGCACATCCACCGGGCTTCTTTTTTTCCCCAGTGTTTCATGGCATAAGTCATCAAGGCCTGACGCGTGATTACCTTCAGCCGGGGAGGCACCCGGCGCATATGAATGGGCGAATGGTGAACCATTTCAATCCCGGGAGCGTGCCAGACTTGCCAACCCGCATCCCAGGCCCTTTTGCATAAGTCCACATCCTCGTAATAAAGAAAGAAACTGGGGTCGAGGAAGCGCAGCTCCTCCAGACATTTTTTCCTGGCCAGCATACAGCAGCCAGTTACCCAATCGACAGGATGGGGTGTTTCCTTTTCCATTAGCGTGTATTTGCGAAAAGCCCTGGGGAGAAACCTGCGGGCCAAGGTGCCGAGAAAAGTCGGAAATGGGCCCGCCGACCCTTGCCTCGTGCCGTCTTCATTTCTCAGGCCGAAGCCCACCAGGCCAACCCGTGAATCCGCATTAGACCACTCCTCAATCGCCTTTTCGATTTGATCGAGAAAATTCCCCAATGGCGTCGTATCGGGATTTAATACCAGGATCCACTCCCCGCGAGCCAAGCGGCTGCCTTCGTTCACCGCCTTGGCAAAGCCCCGGTTACGGCTCCAACGCAACAGCGAAACATGTGGCTTGGAGCGAAGCTTTCTGATGGCCGGGTGGCGCGGCGAATTGTTGTCGATGATCAGGATCTCGCCGCGGCCGGTTTGAAACAAGCGGTGCTGACCGAGCTTTCGCACCAGGTGTTCCGTCCACTTCCACTGACGATAATTCACAATGAGAATTGAAAGGGCCAGGGTGGCAGGTTTACTCGCCCGGGTTCGCCCCATGGGAGTGGAGGGCTTATTTTTGTCGAGCGGAAAGACCGGCGCCCTGTCAACCATCGGCGCGGAGCGGCCGGATTGACCAAGAACGAAATTGCCAATGCTTTGGGGCATCCTGCCTCCCTGCGGCCGTCCTTGGCCTTGGAAAAGGAATACTATAATTCAAGCTGCAATTAGGAGGCAATGCCAGCCAGGAAAACCCAGTGGCAGGTTATTTATCGTCTATTAAATCGCCGTAATCCTTTTCCCCAACTACACTTGCAGCATCCTAACCCCTGGGGAGGAAGGGGAACAGCCGGGCCTTTTTTTCCTCATTCAAGCTGGCGCCATACTCCGAAATCTCAAAGGCCTCGATAAGTTGAACCCCCTGACCCAACTTGCTGCCATAGGTTTCCATCACTTTACTCCGGAAGCGGTCGGCCAAAGGGCTCAACCATTTCCTCATTATTCCTTCCAACCAACCCTTCCTGTCCGGGCATTCCTTGGGCATCAGTTCCATGAACACTTGGTTGTAGGGCAGCCATTCATAAAACTGGGACTCGTGGCAATGGAGCATGGACATGACGGTTGAGAACACCGAGCCAATATCGACGACCACATCGGCTTGAAAAGGAATCGGTTTTTGGAAGTCATCAGCGAAGTAGCCAAACACCGGGTTGTATCTGAGATGGGGTGTTTCCGGACAAATAGCCGGCACGGTCACCATGTAAGCGGAATCTTGAACCAATTGCGAGGTGTAGCGGTGGTCGGGATGATAGTCATTGGGCCGGTGAGTCAGAACGAGTTCGGGCTTGAAGTTGCGAATGAGGCGGATAATTTCCAGGCGGTTTTCCAAATTGGGTACGAGCCCGCCATCGGGGAATTGCAACACGCGGTACTCGCAACCGGCCACTTTTCCCGCCGCCGCCGCCTCTGCTTTCCTGCGCTTGGCCAGTTCCATCCCTTTCTGCTCATGGTGCCCGCCCGAACCATCCGTGGCGCTGATCAGAAGGACTTCGCATCCCGCCTGCTTCCACAGCGCGGTGGTTCCGCCCACTTTGATGTCCACATCGTCGGGGTGCGCCCCAATCGCAAGAATTCGCGCCTGACTCATGAGAGTGGTTTCCTTGAATCGTCACAATGGCTCCAGGAGAAAATATACTTGGGTAACGGAGTTCAGAAAATGGCCTGGTGCCATTTTCCTGACAAACCGCACAGGTCCAAACATCGGGAGAATGCCGGTGGAATGGTCGGAGGCGGAAAGTGACGCAGAGAATCCCCGGCTCGTCGAATTTGAAATAATGATTGTCGAGAGGGGGCGGAGGAAACCATAGAATAGACTCAAGGAAGATCAACAAAATCAGGTCAACCATGACGGCAACATTGGCGGCATTAATCCTGGAGATGGGGGAAACCGAGAAGGAGATTCGCCTTGGGGGCGGAGAAAAAGCGGCGCAAAGGCAGCACGAAAAAGGCAGGCTGACCGCGCGGGAAAGAATTCAAGCGCTCATCGACCCGGGCGCTGATTTTAATGAACTTGGCCTATGGGCCGGCTGGGGGATGTATCAGGAATGGGGCGGCGCGCCTTCCGGCGGAGTAGTCACGGGAATTGGAACTATCTCCGAAAAGAAAATCATGGTCATCGCCAACGATGCCACGGTAAAGGCCGGCGCCTTCTTCCCCATCACCGCCAAGAAAGTGCTGCGCGCGCAACGGATCGCCTGGGACAACCGCCTTCCATTAATTTATCTGGTCGATAGCGCCGGGGTTTTTCTTCCGTTGCAGGACGAGGTCTTTCCTGACGAGGACGATTTCGGGCGCATCTTTCGCAACAACGCGGTGATTTCCGCCGATGGCATTCCACAGTTGGCCGCCATCCTGGGAAATTGCGTGGCCGGAGGAGGCTACCTGCCTGTCTTGTGCGACAAGTTGTTAATGACGGAGGGAAGCGGCTTGTATTTAGCCGGGCCCGCCCTGGTGAAAGCGGCCATAGGCCAAACTGTCAGCCATGAAGAACTCGGCGGGGCATTGATGCACAGTGCGATTTCTGGCACCATTGATTTCAGGGAAAAGGATGATCCTTCCTGCCTGGAACGGCTGCGGCGGCTGACGGAACACTTTCCCAAAGATGAAATTTCTCTCAACCGGCAGACAAGCCCTGGCAAAGACCCCGCCACTTTCACCGACATCGCGCAAAAGGTTTTCTCGGGAAAAGAATTCGACATTAGGGAACTGATCCTGGCGGCGCTGGATAATTCCCCTTTCGATGAATACAAGGCGGAGTATGGGAAAACGCTGGTATGCGGCTATGGCAAGCTGGGCGGGCAATCGATTGGCGTGGTGGCGAATCAGAAGTCGCGGCAAAAAAACGCCCAGGGGGGGCTGCAATATGGCGGGGTCATTTACACCGATTGCGCCGAGAAAGCCGCCCGCTTCGTCCTCGATTGCAACCAGACCCGCATTCCAATTCTCTTCCTTCAAGATGTGAACGGCTTCATGGTGGGAAAGGAATCGGAACAAGCGGGGATCATCAAGGAAGGGGCCAAGCTGGTTAATGCCGTCGCCAATTCCGTGGTTCCCAAGATCACCCTGTTCCTGGGAGGATCCTATGGCGCGGGAAACTACGCGCTTTGCGGCAAAGCCTTTGACCCGAGGCTCCTTCTGGCCTGGCCCACCGCGCGCAATGCCGTCATGGGCGCTGAACAGGCGGCTTCCACCTTGCTCGATATTCACCAATCGGGCCTTAAGCGCAGCGGAGCGGCGCCCAAGGAAAATGAGCTCGAAGCACTCAGGGAAAAAATCCTGGAGGGATACCGCAGGCAGGCCGATATCCGTTACGCGGCAGCACGCCTGTGGATCGACCGCATCATTTCCCCCGAACGCACCCGTGAGGAGTTGCTTTCTGCGCTGGAAATTGCCTTAAGGAAGAAGGAAAACCGCCGCTTTGTCACAGGGGTATTGCAAACCTGATACGATAGGAAAACTGGTTGGTCAGGGTGGTTTCACTCGTCATCTAGTTTCAGCCTATGGGCAGTTAAACGAGGCAGGACTCAACAATAATGCGATCCCGCGGGAAGGCTTTTACCTTGATTGAATTGCTGGTGGTCATCGCCATCATCGCGGTGCTGGTTGGGCTGCTGCTGCCCGCGGTGCAAAAGGTGCGGGAGTCTGCGGCCCGGGCCAAGTGCCAAAACAATCTCAAGCAACTTGGGCTGGCACTGTTTCAATACGAATCGGCGCATGGCTTTTTCCCCCCTTCCATGACCCATGCCCCTGGCACGGTTTTTAACACCAACAACCAATCATGGAGCGTGCACGCCAGGATCATGCCTTTTTTGGAACAAGCCAATTCCTACGCTCAAATCAATTTGGAGGCTTCCTGGGATTCGCAACAGAACACCGGCGTGCCCCTGCAGAGAATTCCCGTGTTCCATTGCCCGAGTGAGGCCAATGATTTCATGCGGGTGACCGCCACGGGAGCGCCGTATGTTTATGGCTTGAATTACGGCTTCAACCTGGGAACATACTTTGTCTACGATCCTGAGAACGGCCAAGGCGGAGACGGGGTCTTTTTCCCCAACAGTAAAATCAAACCCGGCGCCATCCTGGATGGCGCCAGCAATACCCTGGGGATTTCTGAAGTAAAAATGTTCACTTCTTACATTCGCAACACTCCCGACCCTGGGCCTGCGACACCCTCCCTGCCTATGCAATTCGCGGCGCTGGCAGCTTCTGGTTCCATGAAACTCGGCGCCAATATTAATGACAACACCGGCCATTCCGAATGGCCCGATGGCAGAGTTCATCACAGCGGGTTCACCACGGCTTTCCCACCCAACACCGTTGTGCCTTTCACCCTTGTCGGCAAGAATTACGACATTGACTTTAGTTCCTGCCAGGAAGGGTCAAGCGCCACGCAAAAGACCTACGCCATAGTCACCAGCCGAAGTTACCACGCCAACCTGGTTAATACCCTGCTGATGGATGGTTCGATTCGGAGTTTCAGTTCCAGCACTGGGCAAGTGATTTGGCGAGCTTTGGGGACCCGGAATGGCTCGGAGACTGGGCCCTTGGAATAACTGGGTTAAGAAGTTTTCCAGCCCCAGTTTTTAATCTTTTGTGCCGTTTTTGCTTCTATTATTTGATAAATTCACCTGTTATGATCGACACTTCCACTGCTGGGTTATTTAATTACCTTGGGGGAAAACTTGGCGTCAATGGTTGATGCCAATGTCAGGCCTTTTCCGGAGAGTTTTGTTTTGTCCGTCCAAATGACCTTACTGTTTTCCATCACTTTATTTTCCAGCGCCACCTTGCTGTTCTTGGTTCAGCCCATGGTGGGAAAAATCCTCCTTCCTTACTTGGGGGGATCCCCCTCCGTATGGAACACTTGCATGGTTTTTTTTCAGGCCGCCTTGCTGGGGGGATATGGTTACGCGCATTGGTTGACCCGCGGGCGAACCGTGCAAAAGCAGATTCAAATCCATGGCATCGTTCTGGCAGTGGCTTTTCTCCCCCTTTTGCTCATGCGCTTTGACCCAGGCTTTCTGGCGCGAACCATCCTGCCCCCGCCTGCTTCGTTCAACCCGGCGCTGTGGCTATTGGTAGTTTTAACTTTGGTGGCAGGGTTGCCTTTTTTCGCCGTCTCCACCAGCGCGCCGCTTTTACAAAAATGGTTTTCAACGACTAATCACCCCGACGCCAAGGATCCTTATTTTCTTTACGGCGCCAGCAACCTGGGAAGCATGCTGGCTCTGTTGGCTTATCCATTCCTGTTTGAACCCAGGATTGGGGTAAACACGCAAACCTGGTTGTGGGTGGGAGGCTTCTTGGGGTTGATGGGATTGACCTGGCTTTGCGGCATTGTCGCCTCTTCCCAAGCGGCCCCCGATGTGGCTGGCGCCGAAGATTCCGTGGCGGCCGAAACACCTCTTTCCAACTGGACTAGGTTCCGCTGGGTGGCCCTGGCCATTATTCCCTCGAGCATGATGTTGGGAACCACCACCTATTTAACCACCGACATTGCCGCCATTCCTCTTTTGTGGATTCTTCCGTTAAGCCTGTACATTCTCAGCTTTATTCTCGTGTTTTCGGAAATTCCAGGAATTGTCTACACCCTGTTCGCCTTGGGGTCGATTGGCTGGATTCTCCTTAAATCCGCAGGCCTGCCTCAACTTGAAAGCTATTCCGTGGACGACCTGACGCAATGGCTGACCGGCGCAGGCCAGGCCATGGGAAAAGACATGAGCCTGACCTACTTTCAACTCGGTTACATTTTGGCAGGGGCTAGCCTGTTTATTCTCTTTTTCCGCTCCCACAACACGATTCGCCTCGGCATGTTTCTATGCACGGCAGTTCTCCTCGTCATGGTGATTTTCCAGCACGATGTAAAAACCAAACTAGCCATGCGAGAGTTCGAGGTGATCGGCATGCACCTGGCGTTGCTGTTTTGCACCGCCATGCTCTGCCATGGTGAAATGGCGCGAACTCGCCCGGTGGCGGTACACCTGACGGAATTCTTCTTGTGGATGTCCCTGGGAGGAGTGCTGGGGGGCATATTCAACGCCTTGATCGCCCCGTTGGTCTTTCACCGCATTTTGGAATATCCCCTTGTTGCCGCTTTTGCCTTTGTTTTGCTTCCCAGTTTCGAGTTCCCTTCTTGCTTAAAATACGGGGCCCTTGCCCTTCGTTGTTCTGGCCTGCTTCTGGGAATCTTGGCTGGATTGACCTCGCTAGTACACAATTGCCTCGACAAGAACTACGCCCTGGAAACCGCTGACAAGTTCCCGGAATCATTCCGAGGTTTGGCCCGGATGGTTGCCAGGGGGTGCAATGACCGCTCCGCAATATTAATGGAAGAGCGCAATTTCTTCGGCTGTTTCACCGTGAACAGGTGGGAAAGCGCAACCACCGGCGAAATCTATCACACCATGTATCACGGCACGACTAACCATGGCATGCAATGCGTTTCCCCCGAAGCGCGCAGGCGGGATACGCTGACCTACTTCCACAAGCGGGGCGCCATAGGCCAATTGTTTGAGGCGGTTGAGAAGAAAAAGGCCGGCCAGCCGGTGCGCATGGCTGTGCTGGGGGTTGGCACCGGCACCTTGGCGGCTTATGCCCAGCCGGGCTGGGCCTTGACCATGTATGAAATCGACCCGGCGGTGGTGCGCACATCCATCGACCGAAAGGATTATTTCTCGTTCATCCACGATGCCAAGGAAAGGAATGTGAAATTCGAGGTGATCCTGGGGGACGGACGGCAGCAATTCCAAAAAGCTGCCGATGCCTCCTATGACCTGATTTTTATGGATGCCTTTACTTCCGACGCGGTGCCGGTTCACCTTCTCACCCGCGAGGCCTTCGATATATATTTGAAAAAACTGGCGCCGGGGGGGATCGTGGTGATTAACATCGCCAACCGCTACCTGAACTTTGAGCAGGTGTTGGGAAATATGGTGCAGGATCGGGGCATCAAGGGTTTAATCCAGGGGGGGTTTGAAATCCGCGAAATCGATAAGTACGGGACAAATTGGGTGGTCATGGCCCGGACCCTGGAAGATTTCGGGGAACTGCCGAAAATGAACTCTGTGTTGAAAACCGATGCCGAGGAATGGACTGAAAGCTGGCGGGCCATGGAAACTAACCCCGCCTTGGGAGTTTGGACCGATGATTATTCCAATCTTCCCAGTATTTTTAAATGGGGGCGGTAACCCCAGGGCTTGTAGCTAAACAAGGAGCGCGCACTTGTCTCGTTTTCATTTAGCCATGTTGTTAACCTTCGCGACCACCCTATTCACCAGCGCCACCTTGCTGTTTCTTGTTCAACCCATGATCGGGAAACTGATTCTTCCCTTGCTGGGGGGCACGCCAGCGGTTTGGAACACCTGCATGGTTTTCTTCCAGGCTCTGCTCCTGGCCGGCTATGCCTACGCCCACGCCACCACCACTTACCTGGGGCCGAGGAAGCAGGCCCTTCTTCATATGGGGGTCATGCTACTGCCCTTTGTGTTCCTCCCCATAACCATCAACCGCACCTTTATTGAAGTCGGCAGCACCAACCCCATTCCCGGTCTGCTGGCATTGCTCTTTGCTTCCGTGGGGGTGCCGTTTTTCGTGGTCTCCAGCAGCGCACCGCTTTTACAGAAATGGTTTTCCAGCACCGACCACCCTTCGGCTCAAGATCCTTATTTTCTTTACGGCGCCAGCAACCTGGGCAGCATGCTGGCCCTGATCGGCTACCCGGCTTTCGTCGAACCCAATTTAATGCTGGCCACACAGCGCACCTGGTGGACCGTTGGCTACGCTCTTTTGCTTTTACTTTGCGGCAGTTGCGCCTGGCTCATGTACAAGGCGGGCACGGCGGAAGAATCCGCGGCACTGGCAAAAGAAGCAGAAGCGGACATGGGAAAAAAGCTGCGCCACAAGAACCGTGGCGAAGCCGTGCAGGATCTTCCCTTGGAAAGCGAAGTCGCGCCAGTCACTTGGACCCGGCGCGGCTGGTGGATTCTCCTGGGCGCCATCCCTTCCAGCTTGATGCTTGGCGCCACCACCTACATGACCACTGATATCGCAGCCATTCCCCTTTTGTGGGTGCTGCCCCTGGGGGTTTACCTTCTCAGTTTCATCATCGTTTTTTCCCGCGTGCCAAAACTGGTTCACACCGTCATGGTCATGGCGCTGCCCATGCTGATCCTATTGCTGGTGTTCATGATGATGTCGGAAATTCGGCCGCCAAAAATCACCTGGACTGTGGCCATCCACCTGGTCTGCCTATTCGTCGTTGCCATGGTTTGCCATGGCGAGTTGGCCAGCGACCGACCGGCAACCAAGTATCTCACCGAGTTCTTTCTTTACATGTCGGTGGGTGGAGTGGTGGGCGGGCTTTTCAACGGTTTGATCTCGCCAATTATTTTTTACGGAATTGTGGAATATTCCCTGGTTATGATGTTTGCCTGCTTGATCCTGCCCCCATTGTTCAAGGCGCAACCCAACAAGTGGAACAACTGGGCCGATCTGAGCCTGGCGCTTTTGTTCCTTATTGGCGGGACCGTCCTCATCTTCCTCCGCACCAAGGATGGCGACCTGCAATTTTCCCTATTGAAAGAAACGAAAAACTGGGTCTGGCATGCCAGCATCCTTTTCGCCTTCCTCGGGTTTGGTTTCTGGTACATCGTCAAAGAAAAGGAACAGATGCTGGAACGGGCCCTGGATATCGTCCTGCCTTTGACCCTTTCCTACCTGACTCTGGCGCTGGTTTGGGGTTTGTTTAGTGACACACTCTGGGCCAGGGTCAAAGGCCTTTCCAATTTTGTCGGAATGCGACCTCACCAGGTTTTGGCCATCCTTACTTACGGCGTTCCCACCGTGCTTTGCTATACCTTCGTCGAGCGATCGCTGCGCTTTGGTCTGAGTGTGGGCGCGCTCCTCTTGGCCACGGGGTTCACCACCCTGTTCGACGGAGGCACCAAGTTCCAAGAACGCAGCTTCTTTGGGGTTTTGAAGGTGGAACAGGATCGCTTCTTCCAACGGCTAGTCCACGGCACCACCCTGCATGGGAAACAGTTCCTCGACAAGGACAATCACGGCGAGCCTTTAACCTACTACCACCGCACCGGGCCAATCGGGCAAGTCATGGCCAGTTACAACACGCCGGACAAGGACGGCAAATACCCTAACTGCGCCTTTATCGGCCTCGGCACTGGCACCATGGCCTGCTATGCGCAAAAAGGCCAGCATGTCACCTTTTATGACATCGACCCGGTGGTCAAGGCGATCGCTTTTGATACCGATCGCTATTTCACTTTCATAAAAGATGCCAAAGACCGTGGCGCCAAAGTCGACCTGATTCTTGGCGACGCCCGTTTGACCATGGAAGCCAAACAGCTTAAACCCGAAGAGCTTTACAAAATCGTCGTCGTCGATGCTTTCAGTTCCGATGCCATCCCGATTCACTTGATCACGCGCAATGCATTGCAGATGTACTTGACGAAAATCACCGAGGACGGATTGATCTGCTTCCATGTTTCCAACCGATATTTAACTCTGGAACCGGTCTTGGCAAACTTGGCCAAAGCGGAAAATTTGGAATGCCTCTACTTCAGCGACAATGACGAAACCGACCCGGGCAAAGCTCGTTCCACCTGGGTGGTGCTGGCAAAAAGTAAGAAAGCCTTATCCGGCCTGCTTACCCAAGAAAAACTCAATCCCTTGCAAAAAGAATGGGAAGTCCCCCTCAGACAAATGTCGGTCCTTTCCCTGGGCAAGCCCGGGGGGCCGGGAGATATCGCGCTCATATTAAGCGGCGCGTTAAAGGGACTTGAAGCTCCTTGGGAACCCGTAAAGACCGACCCCAAGGTTGGCATTTGGACCGATGACTATTCCAACTTGTGGAGCGTTTTTAACAAGTAGGGTGTCCGCAATAGCGGCGCCCTTTTGGTCTCACACGCTATCCTTTCGCGGTGGGAGGGGAAAACCCCCGTATCAAATTTTACTATGGCTGATTGTTGACGGGTTCCAGCTAATCAGGAAAGAGGATCCTACCAATCAATCATTTGGCCCAGGCCGTCGGCCAGGGCTTTCTGGTATACCTTCATCCCCACAGCCAGGTCTTGAATGGCCAGGCCAACGGATTTAAACAGGGTAATTCCAGTCTCGGCTTCGCGAACCTGGTAACGCCCACCGACTACCGCGCTTAGATCCCAGACCGCCGACCATTTCAGCGAGCCATCTTCCAACCCGACTTGAAAATCCCCTGCCTCCAACCGAGCCTGATCCTTGCTATCGACCACGATTGTGTCGAAACGGCGGATGGCCTCGGGGAACAACTCGGCCTTGCCCATGTAATTGGCGCCGACCGCGTTCACATGCATGCCAAATTCCAGCCATTCCGGAATGAAAAACGGATCTCGCGCCTTGGTGGCGGTGCAAACAATGTCTTTTCCCTTGGCAGCCTCTGCCGGCGTATCTACCGGGACCACTTCCACTCCGCAGGTTGCGGACACCTCTTTGGCAAACTGCTCGCGGTGCCCCTGGTTGGGGCTGAAGACCTCGACGCGTTTGATGTTGCGCACTTTACAGATGGCCTCGACCTGGGTTTTGGCCTGTTTCCCCGATCCAAAAATCCCCAGTTTGGAAGCATCTGGCCGAGAAATAATGCGTGTAGCCAATCCACTGGCGGCGCCTGTGCGCATCTGTCCGAGATAATCGGCCTGCATCAAGCAAATCAGATCGCCCGTTTTCCCATCAAAAAGTGTAACCAGGAAAACGGCGTTTCCTTTGCGACTGGTGGAATACACCTTGGTGCCCATGCCGCCCAGAGTTTTTGCCGCCGCACCCATCGTATGCAACACCGCATGATCGGTGACCACGCGCTGGCGGTTGATGTTCATGGCCTCATCGAGTCCCAGTTTCTTGAATCCCATTTCCACAGCTTCGAGAGCCATGTCCATGGTGAGAACTTGTTGGACATCCGCTTCTTTCAAAAACAAAACAGGCATGGTTAACTCCGGGCTGGGAATGGAAGCGCCATCATACCGCAGACTGCAGCCATTTTTCAAACTGAACCATTCCCGACTGAAGAATTTCCCTGCTGGTGGCATAGGAAAGGCGGGCGAAGCCCTCGGCTCCAAACGCCGACCCTTGCACCAAGTTGACATGCGCCTGCTCGAGGCAAGCCAGGCAAAAAGAAGCAGAGTCGGTGACTTTTTTCCCTTGAAAAGATTTGCCAAAGTAACTGGACACATCGAAGAACGCGTAAAAAGCCCCGTCAGGCAGCGGGCACTGGATTCCCTTCATGCTTTTTAATCGCGTGCAAACCAAATCACGGCGAGCCTGAAACTCCAGGCGCATGCTTCCCACGCATTCTTGCTCCCCTTCAAGCGCGGCAATGGCTGCCGCCTGGCTTATGCTGCAGGGATTGCTGGTTTCCTGACTTTGAATGTTGCCCATGGCCTTGGCAACGGCCTCGGGAGAAATCGTCCAGCCGATGCGCCAGCCGGTCATGGCGTAGGTCTTGCTAACCCCGCTAATGGTCACGGTTTGGTCCATTAATCCAGGGCGCAAAGTGGCAAAACAGGCCGGAGGTGTGCCGTTATAAATCAGCCGCTCATAAATCTCATCACTAAGAACTGCGATCTTTGCTTCCAGAACGAGGTCGGCAAAAGCCAGAAGTTCATCACGGGAATAAACCGCCCCGGTGGGGTTGCTGGGGGAATTGAGCAGCAGCAGCCGAGTCCGCGGCGTGATGGCTTTTTTGATTTGATCTGGGGTGACCCGGAACCCGTTGGCCATGCTGCCGGGAACCAGAACCGGCTTGGCGCCCGTCATCGACACCAGGTCGCTATAGCTAACCCAGTAGGGCGTTGGAATGATCACTTCGTCACCCGGTCCAACCAGGGCAACTAGGGCATTGTGAATGGAATGCTTGGCGCCATTGGAAACCACGATTTGCTCGGCGTTGCAATCGAGGTTGTAGAATTTTTTGTACCAGCGGGCGATGGCGCCGCGCAGTTCGGCCGTTCCCTGCGCCGGAGTGTAGCGGGTCTGGCCCGATTTCATCGCTGTGATGGCAGCCTGGCAAATGTGTTCCGGAGTGGGGAAATCGGGCTCGCCCAGGCTGAAATCAAAGACCTTGACCCCTTGCGAACGCAACTGCCTGGCCTTGGCGCCAGCAGCCAAAGTCGCGGAAGGTAGCACCGACGAAGCCAGCTTGGAAATCCCCAGCATTTTTCCCCTCTCCTTTTTCTTGGCGGGAAGGTATGTTCCCCTGACGGGCAATGATTGGCATTGTATCGTACCCTTCCCGCAAGTGGAGATCCAAGACGGAAAGCAATCGTGGGTAAACGAATCCTTCAGATCATACAACGCTACCCTCCCGCGCTGGGCGGGTCGGAAGCTTACTTTCAACGGTTAAGCAAATATCTGTCAGCGCAAGGCCATCAAGTGACCGTGTGGACCACCAACGGGCTCGACCTCGAATCCTTCTGGTCGAGAAAAGGTCAGGTTTTGCCCGCTGGTCAGGAAATTGACCAAGGTGTGGAAGTGCGCAGGTTCCCCCTTTGCAGGTTCCCCTGGCAGCGGTGGATCCTGCGTGTGCTATCGCGGATTCCATTACGCCCATGGCAATGTAAAACTTTCGGGCACAATCCGATCTCCCGTGAATTGTGGAACCATGCCAACCAGGCAGGAGGTTTCGATCTGGTTCACGCCGGCTGCTTCCCCTACGCCTTCCCCATCCTCGCCGGACAAAACCTGGCCCGGCGGTTAGCAATTCCCTTTCTCCTGACGCCCTTTCTCCACCTGGGGAATTTGGCTGACCCCGGGAACCAAGTGCGCCGGGGTTACACGCACCCCGCACTGGCCTGGCTGGCCCGGCGGGCCGATGCCGTATTTTCACAAACAGCGATGGAGTCAAGGGCCCTGGTGGAAATGGGACTGTCCGAGGAAAAAGTTTTCCAGCAGGGAATGGGAGTGCAGGTTCAGGAATGCACTGGAGGCGACCGGCTTGCCTACAGAAAACATTGGGGAATTGGCAAGGAAGAGGTTGTTGTTGGGCACTTGGCCAACTTGAGTTGGGACAAAGGGTCGACTGATTTGCTTCAGGCCGCCGAGTTGCTTTGGAAAAAAGGTTCAGCCTTCCGGCTGATTTTGGCCGGCCCGCGAATGCCTTCTTTTTCCCGAGAATTAGAGAAATCTTTATTTAAAAACCAGGTGATTCTCCCCGGTGTGCTTACCGAGAAAGAGAAACGGGATTTCTTTGCCTCGCTCGACCTTTTCGCCCTGCCAAGCCGGTCGGATTCCTTTGGCATCGTACTTCTTGAAGCTTGGGCCAACGGCATTCCCTGTGTCGTTTACAACGCCGGCGGCCCCGGTAGCCTAGTGCAACATCAATCGGATGGCTTGGTGGCGCCCTGCGACCGGGTGGAAGAACTGGGGCAAGCCATTCAATGCCTGGTCCAAGATAGCCATCAACGAAAGCAAATGGGGGAAGCGGGAAAAGCGCGAGCCCTGACGGATTTTTCCTGGGGAAACAAACTGCAATTAGTTGAACAAGTGATGGAAGACCTCCTTCGGCAAAAGCGGAATAACCGCTAAATAAAGACTTCCTTCTCAAGTTTACCCAGTCTTCCAGCCGATCTAATAAACGATGAAAGTGGAAACCCTGCAACTCGGCCATTTGGAATGAACATGCATTTTGCGACGCGCAACATTCTTTTCGCCTGGTTAGTTTTTTCCTTAAGCAACAGCGGGTGCGTGTTGCTGCCAGAAAGTCCAAGGAATGATTTGCCTCCCGCCCTTCTCGTGGAAAAATCTACTGCTCCTACAGCGCAATCCTCCCCATTGGCTGGTCAACCCTCAATCAATGCCGCCTCTCCGGAAGAAACTGGCGCACCGGGTAAAACCCCCGCTTTCCTCAATTTGAAACAACTCACTCCTGAGGAACTGGTCCGCGAAGTTTTGAATCGAAACCCAACCCTGGCAGCCATGACCGCGGCCACTGAAGCTGCCAAGGCGCGTTTTCCCCAGGTTATTTCCCTCGATGACCCCAATCTGGCAGCCTGGATGGCGCCTGGCTCTTTCGGATCCAACCAGGTCAACCCGGCACTGCGCTTCGAATTTAGCCAAAAGATTCCTGCCCGAGGTAAGCGACAGCTTCGCGGTGAAATGGCACAAGCCGAGGCCGGGATCGCTGAACAAGAATTGGAATCCGCCAAGCTGGAACTCATTGAGGAATCCCGCTACGCGTTTCTCGACCTTTACCTGGTGGAGCGGAACATCGAAGTTAATGACGAAACTTTGAAACTGTTGAACGATTTCCGGCAAAACGCGGAAACCCGTTACCGCAACGGTCAGGCGCCTCAGCAGGATGTCTTGCAAGCCGAGGTGGAAATTGGCTTGCTAAAAGAAAAGGCCATTATCAATTACCGAGTGCGCAAGGTAGCCCGGGCGCGAATTAACACCTTGCTGCATTTGGAACCCGATCTACCCTTGCCTGCCCCGCTCAAGGAATTGGAATTTTCAAAAGAGTCGCGTTCCAGCGGCAGCTTGCGGCAAGAAGCGGGAAACCAGAGGCCGGACTTGAAAGGGCTGAAGGAAAAAATCCGCCTGGATGAAGCTGCGCTGCAACTTGCCCGCAGGGAGTTTTCGCCTGATTACGAAACCATGGCCGCCTATGACAGCTTTTGGCAAGGGATGGACAAGCAATTGCAGTTTCAATTAGGGGTTAAGTTGAATTTGCCGGCCAGGAGAGACCGGCGGTTTGCCGCCGTTTCTGAAGCCCAATACCGCCTGGCCCAGAAAAAAGCGGAATTCAATCTGTTGGAAGACAAAATAAATTTTCAGGTTCAGGAAGCCTACGAGCAGATTATGGAAAGTGAACAAATCCTCAATTTGTTTAAAACAGTAACCCTTCCCGCAGCCAGCGCCAATGTCCGCGAGGCGCAGGCGACATACATCAATGGCAAAATTCCCTTTTTGACACTCATTGCCGCGCAAAAGGAACAGACCATGGCCCGCGAGCGCTACTTTCTCTCTCAAGCCGAGGCTCTTCGCAGAAAAGCCGCCCTTTCACGGGTCATCGCCGCCAGTGCAGCCCAACTTCCTTGATTGAATTTTACCTGAAAAATTGTTTTACCAAGCCGCCTATGTCTTTAAGACCTCAACCCTCCTTCACCCCGTGAATTTTCAACCACCTGGCCCGCCGGACCCAGAAAAAGCGGACCGGCAAAAACAAATCCACCACTTCATCCGAGATCAGCAACCCGCCCAGCACGGGCAAGGCCATCGGCGCCAAGATTTCCGCCCCCACTCCCTGGGCAAAGACCATGGGGAAAATCGCCAGGATAGCAACCCCTTCTGTCAATAATTTGGGCCGCAAGCGGTGGACCGCTCCTTCCAGGACCGCCGTCCGTAATTCCTCCAGTGATGCAATATTTTCCAGTCCGCCCCGCCGTTCAATCGCTTCGCGAAGATAAACCATCATAATGATCCCCGTCTCAGCAGCCATGCCAAAGCAAGCAATGAATCCCACCCACACAGCCACGCTGAAATCGTAAGGAGGGGTGTCCCATCCAAATTGAATCTTGGGGAAGAAAAAGAGAAAGAAGGCGCCGCCCGCCAAAGCCTCGGGCAGGGCCATCAGGATGAGAATAGCATCCATCCAATCCCGGTAGGTCAGGTAAAGGATGATCAGGATTACGAGCACCACGGCGGGGAAAGCCAGAAGCAGAGTTCGCGATGCCCGCAATTGGTGCTCGAATTCCCCGCTCCATTCTAAATGGTAACCCTCCGGCATGGACACCTTTTGCTCCACCACCCGCCTGGCCTCCTCAATGAAGCCCACCATGTCGCGACCGCGGACATTTAAGGTAACCGCGTTCATGAGCTGGCCATTTTCGCTTTTGATCATCGCCGGCCCCTCGGTCGTGCGAATATCTGCAAAGGCCTCCAGGGGGATGAAGCGTTTGTTCCCGGGCATATGTCCGGGGCCAACCTTGTGAATATTTCCTGGCGGCATGGCCCGGCTCAAGGGTTCGATCTCCACCCCGGAGTTGCTGGAGCGGGCTCCCGCCACCAGCAGCCTGCGCACCGTGTTTTCATCCTCCCTTTCCACGCGGGAATAGCGGATGCGCACGGGGAAGCGCTCTCTTTTTTCCACAGTTTGCGTGACCACGCGTCCGCCAATGGCAGTTTCAATTTCCACCTGGGCATCTTCCACGCTGACGCCAAACTGCGCCGCCTTCTCCCGGTGGATCTCGATCTCCAGGTAACCCTTTCCCATAATGGGGGCAGCCACGACATCGCGGGCCCCGCGCACTCCCTTGACCGCGCTTTCCACTTCCTTGCACAGCCGGTCAATCTTTTCCAGATCGGGGCCAAACACCTTGATCCCCACATCGGTGCGCACCCCGGAAGAAAGCATTTCAATCCGGTTGATGATGGGCTGGGTAAAGATGTTGCTCCAGCCGGGGACTTGCAGCACCCTGCCCATCTCATCATCCACGAGATCGCCTTTGGGCCCGCCCTGCCTTTTCCACAACAGGACCCAGGTTTGAAATTCCTTCTCCATTTTTTCTCTGGCCTGGGCAAATTCCGGCGCCATCTTCCTGTCGGCTTGCCTTTCTAATCGCTCAAGCAAATCTGCTTCCAGCAAGTCGTTAATCTGCTGGCTTTTATCCCCGGCCGGCATAGCGCCCAGGTTTCGCGCACCAGACAGAATTTCCACCATGGCCAGCCAGGTAAAAGCGCCCGTGCCCTGGAAAAACAGTTCCCGATCGAGTTGGGCAACGCCAAGGGTGAAGAATTGATCGCGCACGGATTCAACCCGCAAGGCAATTCGGCCGGCCAGACTTTTGGCCCGACCTGAACTTATTTCTTGCAGGAATTCCCAAGGGCCCGGCTTGATTTTTAACGCGGCGGCCGGGTCGACAAGCCATTTCCGGTTGGCCATTTCCTCGGCCAGCCCGCGCAACTGCTTTTCCAATTCCCCCAAGGAAACCTCTTGCGTCAGCGCCTTGCCGAACCCCGGCGCCAACGATTTTTCCAGTTCTTTCTCCATTTCAGAATCCAGGTTGCCTTTTGGCCCCTGCCAAAGCGGCGCTTTCTGAAATTGCTGCCAGGCCTGCTCGAGGAACGACCGGCTCAACACCGATGCCAGGTCCTGTTCCATTTCCAAAAAGCGGGTGGATGCCAGTTCCCGCTGGCCTTCATCAAACCGTTCCAGCGCCTTTTGCGCCGCTTCCACCAGAAGGTTGGATCGGGAATCGGCGTCAGGAAATCGCGAAAGCATTCCAAGCCGTTCCATTTCATGGAGGATGGCGGTGGCTTGCTTGAGGGCATCGGGGTACTTCATCACCCGCTTGGGCCAAAACTCCTTGGGGCGGAAATTGACAAAGGTCTCCACCATGTCCAATGGCGCCGGGTCGGTTGGCGTGTCGGCACGGCCAGCCTTGCCCACCACGCTTTCCACTTCGGGAAAGCCGCGCAACAAAGCATTGCGGGCTTTCAAATCATCGCTGGCCTGGGTGACGCTGGCACGGGGAACTGTGATGGGCATATCCAGGGTCGTGCCCTCATCCAGGGCCGGCATGAAGGCCACGCCAATTTTCGGAAAATCACTGGCGTGCAAGGCCAGGGCAATCAAGGTGACCAGTGCCAACACTTGCTGAATGAAACCCCGCGTCGCCAAGGTGGTAATGGTAATCACCAGCGCCACGACGCCGAGGAACATGCCCTTCCAGGCAGTTTCCGAAGCGCCCAATCCGACCAGGGCCTGCAAGGGAAAGATTCCCGCCGCCAGAATTAGCAGGACGGAAAAAAGCCACATGACCAGGTTTCTGCGCGGAAGGAACCAAGAGAGAAACGGCCGGTAGATATTGATGAAGCTTCTTACAATCCAGTTCTCTTCCTCGGAATAGAGCCGACCCTTGATGAAATAAGGAATGAGAGCGGGCACCAGAGTCACGGAAATCAGGGCGGTTCCAATCAGAGCGAAACTTTTCGTAAAGGCCAGCGGATGAAACAGCTTTCCTTCCCTTCCCGTCAAAAGAAAAACCGGGATGAAAGAAAGGAGCATGATCAGCACGGAGAAAAAGATCGGTCGACCGACCATGAGACAGGCCGGCAGAACCAGCTCCCGAATGTCCCCCGTCACTGGCTGATCGCCAAACTTTTTCTTCAATTGATGCGTGGCATTTTCCACCATGACGATGGCCTGGTCCACCAGCACGCCGATGGAAATTGTGATTCCCGCCAGGGACATGATGTTGGCTTGAATATCCAGGATTCCCAAGACTCGCAGAGCCCACATCAGGCCAAAGGAAAACAAGACCGACAGGGGAAGGGTAACGCAAATGACAAAGACGCTGCGGATGTGACCGAGGATGAGCAGGATGGCCACGCCAGCGATGACCATTTCATGCCACATGACATTGGTCAGGGTGCGGATGGCGCCTTCGATTAAGCGGGTGCGGTCATAAGCGGGAACAATGCGCACACCTGGAGGAAGGCTGGGGGTGATTTCGCGGATTTTCTCTTTCACCCGCGAGGTAATGGCCATGGGGTTTTCCCCATGGCGCATGAGGACCACCCCGCCGACCACTTCCGAGCCATTTTTTTCAAACACTCCCCTGCGGAAACGCGTTCCCAACTGCACCGTGGCCACCGTGCGGACATAGATCGGCACTCCGTCGATTGCCTTGATGACAATGTTTTCGATGTCTTCCTTGCCGCGAATCCAGCCAATGCCGCGAACAATGAACTCGGCTTGGTTTTTCTGAATAACTCCGCCCCCTGCCGGCTGATTCCCCCGCGACACCGCTTCGAACAATTCGCCCAGGGTGATGCCATAAGCCCGCAAGCTCTCCGGCTGCACATCAACCTGATACTCCAACGGCATGCCACCGACGCTGGCAACTTCGGCCACGCCCCCCGTGGCGTTGATCTGCGGCGCCACGAAAAACTTGTTCAACGCCCACAAGCGCGAGGGGTCGACCGGCGCCCCAGGTGAGGGTTCAATCGTGTACCAGAAGATCTGGCCCAGGGCGGTGGCGTCTGGCGCCAGGTAGGGGATTACTCCAACCGGAAAACTTCCAGGCGATTCCACCAGCTTTTCCAGCACCCGTTGTCGGGCAAAGTAAAATGGCGTCTTGTCCTCAAAGATCACCGTGATCATGCAGAAATTGAATTCCGACGAAGATCGGATAGTGCGCACGCCGGCCAATCCTTGCAACTTTCGCGACAGCGGATAGGTCACCTGGTCTTCGATTTCTCTCGGGCTTCTGCCCGGCCAGTCGGCGAAGACGATCACCTGGTTCTCGCTCAGGTCAGGAATGGCGTCCACAGGCGTTTGAAAAGCCGACCACGCCCCCCACAGGGACACCGCCACCGCCAGCAGGATCACCAGAAAAGGATTACGAATGGAGAATTCAATCCATTTTGAAATCATGGCTGGCTTCCCCCCTTGGGTTTTTCCTTGCTCTTGGCCTTCAGTTCCTTCACCCGTTGCAGGGATTTCGCTTGGTTGGCTTTGGCATCATCCTGGCAGCCATCGCAGCAAACAAAAACCGGCTGACTTTCCAGCATTAACTTGATGGGCACGCCCATGGAACCCAGGCGAGATTTTTCCTGAATGACGCACAAACCCTGCTCCTTGGCCAGGGCGCGATCGGCAGGGGAAAGTTTGGCCAGGTTGGCAGCAATGGTTGCTTCTTCGTCGCTTGGCGTTGTGGGCCGAACATTGGCCGCGGGCTTGCCCCCGCTGCCCCCAAAGTAAATGGAACCCAAGGCCGGGTTCAACCGAGTTTCCGCATCGACCAGGAACGCCCCCTGCGTCACCAATTCCTCCCCTTCCTTCAACCCGGAATAAACGGGAAAGGCGAATTGGCCGTCGGGGAGTTTCATGCGCGGGCCGAGTTCCACCGCCACCCCCAGGAATACCCCGGGCGATTCCTGTTTGTAGACGACTTTTCGCGAGCCAGTGTCGATGACGCAGTCTTCGGGTATGGCCAGAAATTTTTCCCCGCGCGATTGCAAGGGAAAGAGCGGCTTGGCATCGGGCTTTTTCAGCCCGGCCAGATCCTTGGCGTCCATTTCCAATTGCACCTGCATGGTCATGCCCGGGCGCAACTGGTTGCCTGGGTTGTCCATTTCAAAGCGAACCGAGAGAGTCCGGCTTTCCTGATCGACATGAGGATAGATAAAGGAAAGAACGCCCTGGAATTTTTCCCCCGGCCAGGCGCGAGTGGTGGCCGTCACTTTCCATCGCCCGGAGTTCCCCAGGCTCATGCTTTCTTTGCCGTTCTTGTGGCCAGCGGGCGTGAAAAAACCGAGCTCATCCTCGTAAAGTTGGGCCAGAATCCACACTTTTTCCAGGTTGGCCACATCATATAGGGGCGCGCCTTCCTCCAAGTATTGCCCCTCTTTGGCAAACTTGCGGATCACATGCCCGGTGATCGGGGAGCGAATGGCAATACGATGAGTGGGCATGCCGCCACGCAGGATTTTTTCGATTTCCTCCGGGGCGATGCCCCAAAGCTCCAGCCTTTCCCTGGCGTTCTTTTCCAAGAAAGGATTGCCATTCTTTTTCGCGTCCAAGAGATTCTGGGCGGTCACGGCCATGTCGGGGCTGTAAAGCACTGCCAGCTCATCTCCCTGATGAACCATTTGCCCGGTTTGATTGACCAGCAGTTTTTCAATCCGGCCTTTTACCCGAGCGGCCACTTGCTTCAACTCTCGTTCATCGAACTCCACGGTACCCACGGTTTGGATGGACTTAACCAAGGGGACATAAGACACCGCGCGGGTGCGCACCCCCGCCAGCACCATGCGGTAAGGGGTCAGTTGCACGCGGCTAACCGCACCCGGGGGCAGGGCCTCCCCCTTGCCAGCCCCTTGCTTCCTTTTGCTCAGCCCCATGAAGCAAATCGGGCACTTGTCGGTTTTTTTCGATGACACCACGGTCGGGTGCATGGGGCAGAAGTATTCAAAGCCATCGCCCGCGGTTTCCCCGGCTTGGCTTTTCCATCCCCATTTTTCCTTCAACGACAGGAGCGTTTCCCACTTGGCCAAGGCCAGGCCAATAATGCCCAGCAGGAAGACAAATCTTAAGCGGGCCAACGGCGTCAGCACCAGCAAACGGAACAAGCCAATCCGAGCAGAAGGTATTTCCCCTTTAGAATTACTCATGGCATCCCCCAAAATATTGGAAAACAGTTGCAGAAATAATTAACAGAGCTTTAAAGAAAGCGTCAGGCGAGGTTTTTAAAGGAGGGATTAAATGGTGAAACGACAAAGAAGGACTGGCAAATCAACTTTGGCTCCGAGGTCAGGAGCAAAAGCAAACGGCCTTGAATGGCCGGATACTTTTTCTTCCAGGGAAGCGAAACTATACGGGGCGGAAGATGCCTGGACCCCCTTGGAAGCCTTGGTTCCCGGTTCAATCGGCAGGGGGCAATTACCGGGGGCAGGCCCGGGCTGGTACCAGCATTGGCAACTTAGTCCGCGAAGCTGATCTTCTGGCGAGGAATTGCGGATTTCATCCTCAACGGCGCAAGCGCAACCGTCCACAGTTTCGCAAGATCCGCAACAACCTGAGGCGCCGGAAACTTGAACGCTATTCGAGGTGCATGGGCATGGGCATGGGCAGGCAAAAACCGGGATGGCCAGGTTTCCAAGCATGCTGAGGCAGGCCAGTAATACCACGATCCACTTGGACCGTTTGCGAGAAAATAACTTCATAATCAAATGGTAGGTGTTAAACCCTCCCCTGGTCAAGCCAGAAAGGGAAAGGATTTCAAGAAAGCCCTGGAAAAAACCTCAAAACCGTCGCAATTAGAACATTGCAAATCAGCTTCTGGCGCCATTTTAAGCGGGCGGCTTGGGGGCAGGCGTTAGCTGACTATATTTTTACCTGTTTGGGAATCTTAATAATCCCTATAAACGCATGCCAACCACAACGGGTCAATCCCCTTGCCCGCTGGCCATCAATCCATCCATTCCAGGTTTTCGTATAATCCCCTCGGCGAATGGATGGGAAAAAGTGAGGAGGCTGGGTTTGATTTTTTCGGCAATTTTTGTTTTTCCAACACATTGGAACCAAGTCTGCTCAGCTTGGGTAATTATTGGATGCTTTGCCATTGTCTTGTCGCCCATTATTCCCGCGGATAATTTTTTCGTCCTGGCCGAAATCGAGGGATTCCCGTCCTCCCCAATTTCGGAACCGGATGGAGAATCTTGCGAAATGCCCTTGTCCAGGGCAAACCATGGCACATTCAAAAGCAGTTCCCATCGAATTCAGTTAAAGCTTTCGGGGTTTATTTTTACTCAAGCGAAATCCTCACCCAAAGGTTCACCCCTCTCTTCTCAAGCTGCAAGCATTTTCACTTTCCCAATGCGCTGTTAATAACACTTTGAAGCGTAAAGGTTTTCAATCCAGGCCTGGGAAAAGGGTTCCAATGGCGTGGATTAAATGCGCCAAGCCAAACATTTTTCTTAAAGATTCACTTTGAAATATCCCTGGGGCAGAGCATTGGAAGGCAGCCAATCCATGAATGGAAATCCGAGAAAACTTGCCGCGATCGCCAAGGACCTAAGCGCTGGCACGGCGGTTTTTCTGGTGGCATTGCCACTTTGCCTTGGGATTGCCCTGGCTTCGGATGCCCCGCCCATTGCAGGGATTTTTACCGGAATTGTGGGGGGAATCCTGGTCGGCCTGTTCAGCGGATCCCATACCAGTGTCAGCGGCCCCACCGCAGGCCTTACCGCCGTTGTTGCTTTACAGATTAAGGAACTCGGAAGTTTCGAAGGGTTTTTACTGGCCTTGGCGTTTGCTGGAATACTTCAGATCGTCCTTGGGCTTTTGCGCTCTGGAATCCTGGGCTACTTCTTCCCCTCAACCGTAATCAAAGGCTTGCTGGCAGCCATTGGCATAATTCTGATCCTCAAGCAACTTCCCCATGTACTCGGGCACGATTTCGACCCAGAAGGTGAGATGTCGTTTTTTCAACCGGACAAAGAAAACACCTTTTCGGAAATTGTTGCCATGGTATTCCACCATCATTCCGGGGCGGCAATGATAGGCTTGGCCTCGGTTTTCCTGCTGATTGTTTGGGACAAATGGAGCCTGCTCAAGAATTCAGCAATTCCAGTGCCACTGGTTGTCGTGGTATTAGGAATTGCAGCCAAGGTTATCATGGATTGGTTCGGAGGCTCCCTGGCGGTAAGCGGCAGCCACCTTGTGAAGGTGCCCGTGGTGGAAGGCCCAGGGGAATTTACCAAGCTTTTTATGCTTCCTGATTTTTCTCTGTGGAAAAACCCAGCGATTTACTCTGCCGGTTTAATTCTGGCCTTGGTGGCTTCACTTGAGACTTTGTTGAATTTGAAGGCTGTGGACAAGTTGGATTCCCAGCAACGCACTTCCCCGCCGGACCGCGAACTCTTGGTCCAAGGCGCGGGGAACTTTCTTCTGGGGTTAATCGGAGGAATTCCCATGACCTCCGTCATTGTACGCAGTTCGGTCAATATCAACGCCGGGGCACAAACCAGGATTTCGACAATTTTCCACGGCGCTCTTCTGCTGGTATCCGTGGTTTTCTTTTCCGGTTTTCTCAACCAAATTCCACTTTCCTGCCTGGCAGCGATTCTCCTGGTCACGGGTATCAAGCTGGCCAGTCCCAGCTTGGTCAAGCAAATGTGGAACGAGGGGCGATACCAGTTCATTCCCTTTTCCATAACCGTTGGCGCCATCATTTTCACCGATCTCTTGACTGGAATCCTGATTGGGTTGGTAGCCAGCACCACCTTTATTCTGAGCAGCAATCTACGGTGGCCGCTAAATCGAGTGATGGAAAAACACCTGGGTGGAGAGGTCTTGCATATTCAATTGGCCACCCAGGTCAGCTTTTTCAACAGGCCGGCATTGGACCGAACCTTGCGCGAGGTTCCCCGCGACGGGCATGTTCTTATCGACGCAAGCAACACCGACTACATCGATCCAGACATTCTCGACCTGATCCGGGAATTCAAGGAAGTGATCGCGCCAGCGCATGGGGCGCAAGTCAGCCTGCGCGGTTTCCGCGAGAAATACCAATTGCAAGACGAGATTCAATTTGTCGATTATTCAACACGGGAATTGCAAGAAAAACTCACAGCGGCCCAGGTTTTACAAATCCTGCAAGAAGGCAATGCGCGTTTCCGCGCTGGAAAGAAGCTCACCCGGGACTTCGGCAGGCAACTCGATGCGGGAACCCGCGGGCAGCACCCCCTGGCTGTCATTCTGAGTTGCATCGATTCACGATCACCTGCGGAATTGATTTTTGATCTCGGACTGGGTGACATCTTCAGCGTCCGCATCGCCGGAAATGTGGTTAGCAATAATATTCTTGCCAGCATGGAGTATAGCTGCGCAGTGGCGGGCGCCAAGCTAATCCTGGTGGTAGGGCATTCGAAATGCGGGGCAGTCACCGCGGCGGCCGACCTGGCATGCTCCGGCCTCAATCCGGAAATTGCAACCGGCTGCCAACACATGGGCCATATTGTCACCCAGATTCAGACAGTAATCGATGAGCCAACCCGGGAACAGCTCGCCTCCTCCCTTGGGGATGACAAGTCAGCCCTTGTGGACGAAATTGCCCGGAGGAATGTCTTACGCATTGGCATGCAAATTGTCATCCAGAGTAAAACAATTCAGCGGCTGATTCGCGAAGGCCAGATTTCCCTGGCCACCGCCTTTTACAATATCACCACAGGGGAAATGGAAATTTTGTCCGGGCCAATGGAACTGGCCGACCTGGAACCCCTGTTGGAGTCACAAACACATTCACTTGAAAAACCCATGGCTGACGCGGGGGATTCAATGCACCTGTGAACGATTTGAACAATCAGTTGGGGAAGGACTTGGGATCGATTTTCTTGATGGCCTCGAAGGCGGCATCGACCACGACGGGAGCATTGTCTTGCAAAAGTTCCTGCAGTCTTTTCAGCGCCGGTTTGGCCAGCGGGCCCAGCCGACCCAGATACCGCGCCGCCAGGGCCCGGATTTCCTGGTCGCTATCCCGCGATGCCTCGATCAATGGCGCCACGCCATCTTTACCCTGCTTAAACAGAAATTCCAAAGCCGCGTCAAAGAGAGATTTATTAAGCGGATTCTTGTCCCAAGCGCAAATTGACGCCAGCGCCTGAAAAGCAGCCGGAAAAACCTTTTTATCCATCGACCGATAGAGCAGGATCAATTGCGGAATGGCCGGGTAGCCCTTGGGGCCAGTCTCGCCGAGGGCAATAACCGCTAGCAACACGGCTTCCTGATCGATATGGCTTGTGAAAAAAATCAGGGTGGGCAGGGCCGGCAAAGCATCTGTGCCCATCCGGGAAAATGCTCTAAGGGCCAGATGGCGGGAAGCGCGCGGGCCATCGCGAGCAATTTTTTCCAACGAGGCGGCCCCCTCTTTCCCTTTCCCTGAAAGTATTTTGACAGCCTCCTGGCGAAGTTCCGCTTCGGGGCCCAGAGCAGCTTTTTCCACCAGGGCTCTCCCCTGGGGCCAGAGCTTACCCAAGGCAAACAGGGCTTCCAGGCGGCGGTCCATCTCCTTGGCCAAATTCAATTCTGCCGTCCAATATTCAATCGGCTTGCCTTGAAAAAGTGGGGGACCAGCCCCGGACGCATCCTGGCCGGTCATCTGGCAGGCAAACAAGACCAAGATTGTGCAATTCATCCTTGGCCCACGGTTAAACGGATTTCTCGAACAGTTTTTTCACTGCCTGGCCCTTGCCATCCTCGGTGGCGTAGAACGGCCTCTTCTCCACTTCGACAGCGGTTTTTGGCGAAATCCCCATGGCCGTGAAGATGGTCGCGTGCAGGTCGGGAATAGACACCGGATCCTTGGTTACCAATAAAGGCCTTTCCTCGGCAGTGGCGCCCAGGACAAAGCCCTTGCGAATTCCCCCGCCAAACATCAAGGCGGAGCAACCGCCGGTAAAATGCCGATGCAGCCCGTACTGTTTCAATTCCCCCATGACATCGGCCTTGGCCCGCGATTGATCCTTGGCCGCGCTGCCCGGCACGCCCTCGATCATCATGTCACGGCTAAACTCGGTAGCCACCACCACCAGGGTCCGTTCGAGCAGGCCGCGTTTTTCCAAATCGAGGATCAATTGCGCGATTGGCCGGTCGATTTGCTGTTTCATCTGTGCCAGGGTGGTGTGGCCGTTTTCATGCGTGTCCCAATGGAGAAAGGGAACATACTCGGTGGTGACTTCGACGAAGCGTGCGCCGGCCTCCACCAATTTTCGCGATAGCAAGCACCCCTGGCCAAAGCGCCCAGTGTCGTAGATTTTGCGGAGGCTCTCCGGTTCGTTGCTCAAATCAAAGGCGGCTTTTTCCTTGGAGTGTAGCAGGCGATGGGCGTTTTCCAGCGAACGAATGATGGAATCACGGTGAAAATCGCTGGTCTTCTCCCCCACGGGAGAGCGTTGCACAAGTTCGCGCCAATGTTTCATGCGGGATTCAAAGCGCTGAGGGGTCATGCCCTTTGGCGGCTGCAAAGATTGGGCGGCATCGGCGGGAAAAGGAATGTTGAAGGGGCCGAATTCTCCGCCGAAAAACCCGGCAGTCGTGAAAGCCTTGAGTTCCTCCGATTCGCCATGCCCTTCCAGCCTTTGGCCAATGTTAATAAAGGGAGGAATGGCCGGGTTGCCCGGACCAAGAATTCGGGACATCCAAGATCCAATGTGTGGGGCGGCGACCGTCTGCGGCGGGACATACCCGGTGTGCCAGTGATATTGATGCCTGGAGTGCAGAATGTTTCCCAGGTCGGGCATGAAGTGCGAGCGAATCAAAGAACCCCGGTCGAGCACTTTGGCAACATTTTCCAAACCCGAGGAAACCCTGACCCCATCCAGCGCCGTGGGGATGGAAGGGAAGGTGCAAAGGATCTTTCCGGCGGGAACGCCAATCTCAAAGGGGGTATAGCGCTTGGGGTCGAAGGTGTCGGGTGCGGCCATGCCCCCGGCCATCCACAGGAGGATGCATGCGTCAGCGGTGGCCTTGGGCTGGATCAGTTTTTCGGCGGCCCTGAGACGCGGTTCCGCCATGCCCAACGCCGCCACGCCCAGGCCTGCCATGGCGCCTAGAAACTCTCTTCGTTCCTGGTTTTCATTCTGCTTCATTTGTTTGTTCATGTTCAGCCCACCAGTTGAAATTCAGGAAGAAGGAAAATCACCCAGATAAAATCGGCCAGAGTCTCGGGCGATGGGTTGTCACCCAGAATGGCAACGGCCGACTGAACTTCCGATTCCACAGGAAGCCTGCTCAAAGCAGCCAGAAAGATCTGCTCAACAATCTTGCGCGGATTGGAACTCCCCTGGGATTTGTGGAGGCGATTTCCACCTTGCAAGACCAGGTCGTGAAAGATCGGCCCCGAGGCCAGGTCGAGCGCTTCTAAAGTAGTGAGAGTCTCGGCACGAGTGGTCACCACTTGCTCACGGTTGGGCCGGCCCAAAGTTCGCATGAGCAGATTGGAATGAACCATCGTGGCGCGGACCATTTGCCTTTCAATTAGCCCGGCTGCCGGGGGAGGCTCCTTGCCCAGAGGGGCGTCGATTTTCTTGGGCGCAGCGCCGGTGATCAACCAAACCGCGTCAATAAACTGCTCCGCGGTCAGGCGTTTTAGCAATGGCCCATGGAAAACCACATCCGCGGTCCCGGGATCCTCCGCCAGCATCACCGCCCTGGACTGGTAAGCCTGTGAAGAGGCAATATGCTCAAGCAACTTCTTGCTATCGTAACCCGACTTTTTGAAATACTCGGCGAGGTAATCGAGCAGATCTTCATTCCAGGGTTGATTGGCCATGACATCCACGGGGTGGACAATGCCTCGGCCCATGAGCCGGTGCCAATAGCGGTTGGCCATGGTGCGGGCAAAACGGCCATTTTCCGGGTGGGTGACGAGCGCGGCCAACTGCTCCAGCCTTTGTTGCCTGGGCGCCTTGGGATCAATCTTGCCCAGCTCTGGCCAAAGGAAGGAAGCCTCGGCAAACTTGCCCGTCTCTTTGTCACAGCGATAAATTTCCAGCGGCTTGTCCGCCACGATCGCGGCCAGGGAATAGGCATCCTGCAGCTTCCAGGTATCGATGAAACTATCATGGCAGGAGGCGCATTTCATGTTGATGCCGAAAAACACCTGCGAGACATTCTGCGAAAACTGAATCTCTGGCACCTGGCTGGCATTTACCCGCCCGCGCCATTTGATCCCCTTGATGAAGCCTTCGGAATCCGCCCCAGGCAGGAGCAACTCGCGAACAAACTGGTCGTAAGGCTTATTGGACAAGAGGGAAGAATAAAGCCAGGCGGTGATCTGCTTCCTGCCGCCATCGATGAAACCCGTGCCCTTGAATTCATTTCTTAACAAGTCATTCCAGAAGGCTAGCCAGTGATCGGAATAAGCGCGCTTGTCTTCAAGAAGTTGCAGAATCAGCCGTCCGCGCTTGTTTGAATAGGCATTTGAGGAAAAGGCCTGCAGCTCCGCGGGCAGAGGCAGCAGGCCAACCAGATCGAGGGAAACTCTGCGGTAAAAGGCGGCGTCGGAAATCCCCGCGGGAGGCGCCAGTTGGTTTGTGCCATAGTGCTTTAAAAGAATCCAGTCGATCGGGTGGCCCGCGCCACCGGGGATGGCCACCTGGCGAAATCGCAAAGGAGGAACATAGGCCGTGGCCTTGAAGGAAAATCCCGGTTCCCAGGGAAACTTCTGATCGATCCAGCGAGCCAGCAGGGCGATTTCCTTTTCTTTCAGCCGGTCCCCCTTGGGCGGCATGCGTTCCTCAGGATTGGAGGAATGCACACGGCGGATCAAATCGCTTCCCTTGGAATTCCCCTCCCGCGCCACTTTGCTTTTGACAATCCCTTCGCGGGTGTCGAGCGAAAGGGACCCTTTGTAGGTGCCGTTCGTGTGGCAGGAGGCGCAATGCTTTCTCAAAATCGGGGCGATTTCGTGGATGAAATCGACCGGTTTCTCCTGCGCCATGAGGGCCGTGGGGAGGAAAAAGAAAGGCAACAAGGGGAACAAGTATTTCATGCGGGATTCCAAAAACCACCCTGCGGGAAAACGCGGACTCTTGACATTATGTCAACAGGTTGGGGAAGTTTCCAGCGAGAGTTTGCTGGAAAGCTTGGCCCTGGATGCCATGGCAAGATTTGGCGCAGGCCGATTTTTTTTAGGAAGCCTTTAGCAAGCCTGCACCCGGCCGCTATTCTTGCAGCCGCAGGGTGTAAATATCAAAGCCGCCATCGCGGTTGGAGATGAAAGCCAGGCGTTTGCCATCCGGTGAGAAAGAGGCAAAGTTGTCTTGCCCCGGATGACTGGTCAAGTTTCTGGGGTTTTCGCCGTTCTCTTGCATGAGGAAGATATCGTAGTTTCCCGTGCGGTTGGAGGTGAAAGCAATGGATTTGCCATCGGGGGAGAAAACAGGCCAGCAATCTAGCGCGGGGTGATTAGTCAGGCGTAGAACCTGATCACCATTCTGGTTCATGGAACAGATCTCGAAATTACCGGAGCGGGAACTGGCAAAGGCGATCTTTTTTCCATCCCCTTTCCAGGAGCAGTTGTTATCGAAGGCGGGGTTTTGCGTCAGGCGGTTGATTTTGCCGCTGGCCATTTCCAGCGAATAAATTTCCTGATTGCCATCCCGGGTGCTGACCCAGGCAATCGACTTTCCGTCTGGTGAAAAGCGCGGGGATTCATCAAAGGCCTTGTGAGGAACCAGAGTTTTCACGCCGACGCCATCCGCCTGCACGGTATTGATCTGCAATTTGCCATCCGTTCCTTGCAGGGTGTCGTGGACATAAACAACCAAAGCGCTATCGGGGGACCAATGCCCGTCGAAATGCGGAGTGTTGGGCGAAGGCACGATCAACGGGATAGCCTTGGCCCCGGGCAGGGCCTCCATGGCGGACAGTTCCATCCTGCCCTGATGAATGCGTGTGAACAAAAGTTTTTTCCCATCGGCCGACCATTGCAGATGGGATTTGAAAGCCCCATCGGTCGTGAGCCGGGTTACCGCCAACGGTGGATTCCCTGGCTGGGCCAGGGAAAGGAACGGAAGAAAGGGCAGGAAGAAAGAAGCGAGAAGAGTTTTCATCAAAACAGCTCGTGGACGACTTCGCCATCGACCGCAAGGCCCATGGATTGCGATTGTTCGCTGGTGATCCCCATGGCGTTGTGAATCGTGGCAGCAAGATCGGCGGGAGTAACCGGACGCGTCAGGGGTCTTTCCGCGCGGGCATCGCTTGAGCCGATAACCCGCCCGGGTTGTATCCCTCCGCCAGCCAACAATGCGCTGTAACAATGTTCCCAATGGTCGCGCCCGGCTTTGTCGTTAATCTTGGGGCTGCGGCCAAACTCGCCCACCGCCACCACGAGGGTAGAATCGAGCAAGCCGCGGGATTTCAAATCGTCCAAAAGCGTGGAGACGGCGCGGTCGAGCCAGGGCCCATGGCGATCGGCCATGATCTGAAAGTTGCGGTAATGATGATCCCAGCCGCCATCGCCAGCGTCCTCTTCCGCCTCGACATGGTCGGACCAGTTCACTTGCACAAAAGGGATGCCTTTTTCCACCAGGCGGCGCGCCAGCAGGCAGGATTGGCCAAAGCGGGTGCGGCCGTACTGGTCGCGCAGGCGCGGCATTTCCAGGTTTAGGTCAAACAGGTTGCGGGCCTCCGGGCGCAACAGGAGGGCAAAGGCCTGCTCCACATGGCCGGACCATGCCGAGGCCAGGAAATTTTTTTCCGCTTGCGAAAAAAGAGCGGCAAAGGCATCGCCTAGTTTGCGCCTATCATCCAGGCGTTCCGGCGTCAGCCCTTGGCCAAGTTCCAACCCGGGGATTCTGGTCTTGGCTTCACTCGCGTCGTATTCCAGGCGAAACGGTTCGCACGCCGACCCAAGGAAACCGCCGGTTTCCCCCACGATGGCCTTTTTCCCCTGGTGAAGTTTTCCCCCCACCACCATGAAGGAAGGCAAGCCGGAATTGAGCCTGCGCACCTTGGCGATAATGCTTCCGGTGGTGGGCCTGGCCTGGCCCGAGCGGGGTTTCCCGTCGAGCCCCACTGCCCCGGCGATGCTTCCAGTCAGGCCAATAGTCCCGGCAACGCCATGGTCGTTCGACCCGGTGTGCATGCCGCGGAGGAGTGAAAATTGATTGGCGCGCTGTGCAAGCTGGGGAAACAGTTCGCCAAACCGCACGCCGGAAATGGTCGTGGGAATGGAGGCGAATGGCCCGCGGAATTCCACCGGGGCATCGGGCTTGGGGTCAAAGGTGTCGAGCTGGGCCGGACCGCCCCAAAGCCAAAGCAGGATCACCGACTTGGCCTTCGGTTTTTCCAAAGCGCCTGCCTGCAAGAGCGCCGGCCATGACAAACCCAAAACGGAAGAGGCCCCCGCCTGGAGAACCCCCCGCCGCGTGAAACTTCGCCCAGGTGTATCACCAAGTATCAGCAAGTCTACTTCACCTCAGGAATCTGGAGCGCTCTCCTTGGCAATCCGCCGATAGGCCGCGATCGCCTCTTGGAAGGTCTTTTCCGCTTCGGCTCGTTCCGGCTCGGCGATGGCCTTGGCCCGCACCCGCCACAACTGCTCAATCACGCCCACGCACCAGTTGGCGCTCTCTCTGGAAGCCCTTATCGGCTTTCCACCAATCAAAATATTAACAGGATTGGTGTGAAGCTGGGGAGTCGACCTGAGGGCAATCCAGGAACTTTTCTTGACGGGAACTTTAAAGTCCAGTTCATGGATTTTGCCGTCCGCGGGAATTTCCTTGGCGGCCGCCACCTGGCCGTTAACGATCAACTCCACAGTGCGCATGCCGTCTTGGGGAAGCGAACCTCCCACGGCGGTGCCCAGGGGAGTATCCTTCGCAAAGGCCACCGCCGCCTTGACCCCAACTTCACCAGGTGATTTCAATTCCACTGGGCTGGTTCCAGGTAAAACGCCATTGACCTCGAATTTCAAAGCGTGGGCGTAGCCATCGGACACATACGACCGGCCTTTGCGGATCCCTTCGCACCAGTCGGAAAAATCCACCCGATCGACTTTGCCCAACTGCACATAGACCCGCCCCTGCCCCACCCGGCTGCCACTAATGCAGGGGAAATCGGTCTCGCCGCTCGCCTTCAACGGCAGGCCGCAGTTCATGATGTGGTACCAGCAATTCCATTCGCGAACCCGGTGGGTATCCATGGCGCTGATAAAATCGCAAAGGCCAAGCATGCTGGTGACGCAAATTTCCTGAGCGCCAATCCCATCCATCTCGGGTATCAACAAGTTGGGCAGCTTATCGAATCGCCGGATGTGCGCTTGCAGGATTTCATTTCTCGTAAGCGTGCCATCGCGGTCGGTGTCGGCAAGACGGAAGGATTCAGGCAAGGGCAACTCGGCAGCCTGGGCTTCCTCACTGGAAAGTTTGCCATCCTTGTCGGTATCCGCGCCAACCAGGTAGCGTTGCGCGGCCAGTTCGGAAATGGCGCCCAATCCACTGGCGGAATGCGCGTAGCCCGTCACCGCCCCCTGAGCCTTGGCCCAGCGCATCAAGGGCGTGGTCCAGGTGGGCCAGCCCTTGGTCTTCGTTCCCTCTGATCCCGGATAGGTCTGATCCTTCAAATTCAATAAGCAGACATGACCCAAAAGCTGCGAGCCGAACCCGCTGACTTCGATGTCGTATTTCAACACCGTGAACGGTTCACTCTTCTTGTTCACTCCGGGTTCAAAAAACTGGCGTTGAAAATCGTAGCAGGGCCCCCAGGTCAGGTTGCAACCCACATTTAACCCCTCGCCCTTCACATGAAGAAACATGTCGTCGGCAAAAACGCCCTCAGTGGGGCTAGTGTAATGGGCGCATCCGGCGGCGTGAATGTGGTGATCACCGCTGTAGAACCCATACGCCGCCGTATCGAGCCAGCGGTCCAATTTCACCTCCAGGGTATGCGGCCCTTTTTCCGGAACCATCACCTTCTTGGTTTTCTGAAAATACTCGGGCCCCCTGCAATAAGTCATGGTCAGCTCACCCGGAGGCAGCAAGACCACGCCGCCATCGGCGCGGTACACCTGTTTCTGAAAAAAGAAGTCGGGCGCCAGCCGTTTGGCCTGTGCTGGAAAAACATGGCCAAGGCGGTCCTGGAAGGTGAAGCGGCCCACGGTCGGCTGACCATTTTCATCCAGGACTTTCATTTTCACTGCCACCGCCGGTCGGATCTGGAAGAGAACTGGCGCCTGGGCGCGGAACCCAAGGTCCTGGGTCCCCTGGCCGACATCGAACTCGAGGGTGACCTCCCTGGCGCCGGCTTCGCTGCTGTAAGCCAAGAGCACGCCGTAATCGACTTTCAATCCAGTCAGCCTGCCGGTCAGGGGCGGTGAAGAAAAGATTTCTCCATGAAAGAACTTCCCCTTGTCCCCCGGATTTCTGCCGGCGCCGCCGCCAGAATAGACCGGCCCCATCTGCGGGGAACTGATCCGCAGGGGATGGGCTACGCCGGCCTCATTGACAACCTTGTAAAGGAAAGGAGTGTAGCCATGCTGTTGCAACCTCGGGTTCGCTTTTCCCCGTGCCACCTTGACCCGGGATTCCGGATTGATGTGAATGTTGACCAGTGTCAGTTCATCGAGGGTTTTTTGGATCTCGGCAGCGTCGCGGTCCTTCAAGGCTTTTTCCAGCTTCTGGTTCACAGCCGCAGGCAAAGGCGCGCCAATGAATTCCAGCGCCTCCTGTACGCGCTTGATTTGCGCCGCCAATGGCTGGCCTTCCACTTCGATTATGTCCGCTCCCCGTGATGCTCCCAAGGGGAGGAACCCGATTGCCAGGGCGGCCAAACACCAACTGTCGATCTGCTTCCACATGGTGATTTCTCCAACTAAATGGCAGGCTGGATGCAATCATCCCCGATTCTCCGGAGAACGCAAGGGGGTAGTTGAGGATTTCGCTTCGTAGGGGAATTGGCGAGATCGGGACCGCGGCGCATTTCGCCAGGGCTTGCCTTTCATTTCACGGGGACCAGGCGGACCTGCCTGACATCCATGACCGCGCTTTTCGCCTTCTTCTTCACCCGGATTTCCAGCACCTGTCGGCCAGGGGTGGCAATCTCCAACTCGCCCACTATGCGGGGCTTGAACTGCTGAAACCCACCGGTGTCTTCCACCACAAAGGGCAATACTTTATCGCCCGCCTTGAAAATGACTTCGCTTCCTCCCTGCCCCGTGCCACACCCTTGCAGCACTTCAACCTGGAATTTCCCAGGCCGGTTAATTTCGAATTCCCACTTGGCCCAATCGTTTTCATTGATCCAATAACCGAGCGTGGTTTTGTGGGGCAACGGCTCATAACGCAATTGCGAACCAAAAACCTCCGCGTACTTGGAATGCAGTAGCACCACGCCATCTTTTCCCTGGGG
Organism: Gemmataceae bacterium; assembly: GCA_009692005.1. Taxonomy (GTDB): domain Bacteria; phylum Planctomycetota; class Planctomycetia; order Gemmatales; family Gemmataceae; genus SHZZ01. Next base: position 112,883 of record SHZZ01000005.1, read on the forward strand.
ATTGGGATGGTAATTGGGGTTGAGTTGCATTTCACGGGCGCCAACCGACTGGCGCCACTCTTTCAGGCGGGCGCGAAGCTGCTGCACCAGTTCGGGTTTCTCATTGGCCACATTGCGCGATTCACCCAGGTCTTTTCCCAGGTCAAACAGTTCCCCCCGAGAGTTCTCCACGAACTCGATCAGTTTCCAATTCCCCAGACGGATCGCCGACCCCGGCTTCCCCCCTTGATTGCTGTAATGGGGATAGTGCCAGAACAAAGGCCGTTGGTCTGCGGCTTCACCCCCAGGTTTTTGCTGAAAACTTTTTGCGAAGCTGACACCATCGACGGTATGCGTGAACTTTAAACCGCATATTTCAGCCAGAGTGGGAAAGAAATCGATGCTGGAACAAGTCGTGGATGTCACCGTCCCGGGCGCCACCACCCCGGGCCAGCGGACCAGCAATGGCACGCGGATGCCTCCTTCATAAAGGTAGCCTTTGCCCTCGCGAAGCGGGGCGTTGATCGTGGCCGGGGTGTTGTTCCCCTCCAGGACGCTGAGTCCGCCATTATCCGAGGTGAAAATCACCACAGTATTTTCCGCCAGCTTGAGATCCTCCAGTTTCTTGAGAACCGCCCCGACCGCCAAGTCCATGCTTTCCACCATGGCGGCGTATACCGGGTTGTTTTGGGTTCCCGGCCTGCCATCGGCCGGATAGGGTGCAACCCGCTCGGCCGGGGCGCGAATGGGCGTGTGGACGGAATAATGTGGCAGGTAAAGGAAAAAAGGTTTGTCCCGGTTTTGCTCGAGAAATTGGCCAGCTTCAAGCGCCAGGCGGTCGGGCAGGTATTGATTTTCCGGGGCCTTCTCCAAACCAGGCATGAACCTCCCCTGGTTATTTTTGAAAGGAGAAAAGTAACTCAGAGGAGTTCCCGTGTGATCGCCCGCAATATTGAATTGAAACCCCTGCTTCGCTGGTGAAAAGCCCTCGCCCCCCAGATGCCACTTGCCAATGATCCCGGTTACATATCCCGATTGAGAAAACAATTCCGCCAGAGTGATTTCTTCCAAGGGGAGTTGCTGAACGATCGGGGGGCGAAGAAATTTCTGGTCGGGGCGGTCGGGGCGGCCGGGAAGCCAGTCGGTCAGGTTTAATCGGGCTGGGTACTTGCCGGTCATAATGCTGGCGCGGGTAGGGGAGCAAACCGGGCAGGCGGCATAGAAATCGCTGAAACGGGCGCCGCTTTTCGCCAGGGAGTCTATTGCTTTAGTCCGGAAATATTTGCTGCCATAGCACCCAAGGTCGTTTCTCCCCAAATCATCGATCAGGAAGAAGACGACATTCAGGTGCGGCTTCTTGGCAGAAAGAGATTGGGTCAACCCCAGGGGGGCCATGGTCCCAAGAAAAATCAAGGCAAGTGAAAAGTGGGTGTGCATCATGGGAAGGTTCGTCCAGGGGAGATAAATGCCTAACCAGGATTAAGGATTCGAGAGGAGCATGCAAGGAAAAAGGCCATTAGATTGCGCAAGACCCCCAACCTCACAGGGAAAGCTGGGTTTAACGGTTTTTCCTTTTGCACCTATTATTTGCATTGAAGTGATCCTGACCATGATGCCGATTTTTACTGAAGTGACCCCCCGTTTTCTTCCCGGCTTGGAAGGGTGATTCTCCATGGTTTCCAACGACATACCCTGCATCATTTCCGTTTGTCTGGTGGGATTATTAATGTCCCAGGCCCAGGGTCAAGAGGGGGTAATAAAAACCGCGGAAACGGATTCGCCCATTCAAAACCCCATTTATTTGGAGCAGGGGGACAGCAAGGGCGGAATTACCACGGTAAATTTCTTTCCGCCGCAGCGCAGCATGTTTCCGGACCACTCCCCCGGAAGAGTCAACCCGTTGCCAAAATCCAAACCCACCTGGCCAAAATCTTCCCTGGAGGAAACTCCAGTGGAAGCAGACCCTTTTGAGCCAGTAGAACCGCCGTTGCCCTGGGTTTGGGGCGGCATCGGTTTCCGCGCCATTCCCACCGGCCAGAAAATGGCGCCCAATGGCGTTTTCTATAAACCCGTTTTCTCAATCGACCTGGAACTCAACATAGCCCTATGCGATCTGCGAACTGTCTACCTCTTCAGCGCCACCCGCTTCTGGGGCCAAAAAGCAGGGGAAAATATCACGAACTCCTCGCAAGGTGATTTCGATTTCAGCAAAAGGCAATTCGACCTCAGTGGCGGCCTAGCCTGGAATTACTGGCACAATTGGGAAGCACGCGCTTTTGTCTACAGTTATAACAATTTGAACCGCGGCACTTCGCTGGCTTTCCCTGATGGCTACAACGATGGCGTCGGCATCAGCAACCGTTGGTATTATTTCGATGACAACTTCTTTGGCGTTGGCTATCTCCCCACCAAGGAATTGATAGGCAATGATGGCAGCGATTTCAAACCAAGCTGGTTCATGGAATCCAATATCTGGGTTCCGATCGTCGGGCAGAAATGCCAGGGATACTGGGCCTCGTCACTCATAGCTCAACGGCCAGGTGAAGCCAGGCTTTTCTATAACGATGTCGGCGTTGCCACCCGAGTATGCAAGAAATGCCCGCAGTTGGAATTCCGCACGGGCAGTGAGATCACAACAGATTTAGTGATTGGAAAAACCTATGCCCTTTATTACCTCGGCGTGTTTGTGCCGTTTTAACGGCGCGGTTTGAAGCCCCATGCCTTTGCCAACAGCAATTAAAAAGCCCTTCACTCACACCCGGGTTGAAGTGCAGTAACGGGTTTGGAAAGAAGCTAAAGAATTAATCCACTTTGATGTCTTGCTTGTTTTCCCCAGGGTTAACGGTAATCGACAGGGTTGTTTTCTCGCGAGAAAACTTGCCCTTGAAGCGGTCGGCAGAAGGAGCCTTGGGATTGGGCGGGCCTGAAGACTGGCTGAGAATAATCACCTTGTATTTGCCCGGGGGAATAGTTCCCCCTGCAGTCACAACGCTGAAGGTGCCATCCATGGCGACATCGGCCATGTGGCTGCCATCCTTTCCCCCTTCCGGAACGAATTGGACCTGAACCAATTCGCCTTCCACTTTTTGAATGGCAACGCCATTCACCAGCAACTTGCCGGTCAGGGTGGTCTTGGTCCCGCCGCCACACCCCGCCAGGAACAAACACACCGCACCAATGGCCAAACAATACTTCATAAAGGCTCCTTTACTCGGTGTAGTTAATTACCTGACCATCGATGCGGCTGAATATCAAGAAATAATTCAACTGGCTGATGGAATTCCTAATAAAGCGGATGCTGCCATCGCAAAACGCCAGTTGCACGCCGCCCGTGTGTCGACTTTTGGCGGTGACCTGCCAGCTTCCACACCCGGAACAGCAGCCCATCCCTTGCTCGACATCATCAATACCGCCTTCAATATCATCGTAGCCGGAAAGGCTGATATTGGGGCCGGGTGAATCGCCCCGCCCGCTGGCGGAAATAATGCTGGCGCCGACTTGGCCCATGGCCCAGGTGCCGCGAATATCAACCGCCCCAGTCCCCACCCGCAATTCGGAAATCATGACCGTTTGCGAGGTGCCATCGTATATTTTCTGCAAGCCAATACCTTTGTTGGCAGACATCACTCCCGCCCCGGGGGAATTAGTTGGATAGCCATAACCAGCAATGCTGGCGGTTCGTTCGGTCCAGTTGTTGTTGGTCCTTTCCAAGGCGCCTTCACCACCGCCATTCCACCACATGCCGCAGCCGCCATTGGCGCCATAGTTACCCCTGGCCCAGTTCCCACCTGCGCGGCTACATGGCGTATCGGAAACATCGGTCGGACAGAGAAAGACTTTGAGTTTATTGCCGCGAACACTCCTCCAGGTGGCATCGCCATTTGCCATATAATTGGTAACGCTGGAGGCCACTTGGGTGTACATGGCGCTTTGTTCTATGTAGGGAAGGATCAAAATAGCCCAATTGGGACCAAAGTTTTCACCAAAACGGGAGGAATCTCCAACGGTGGAGCGGAGCATGACCGCTGGGGGAAGGCTATGATTCGAGTCGTGGTAATTAACACAGGCAAGGCTCAATTGCTTGAGATTATTGGCGCATTGAGATTTGGCGGCAGCTTCCCGAACTTTTTGCACGGCAGGAAGTAGCAAGCCAATAAGAATGGCAATGATGGCAATGACTACAAGAAGTTCGATGAGGGTAAACCCCCAGCGCTTAGAGTGGAGTGAGGCAACCATGGAAATCTCCAAGGAAAAGGATAAGAAAATACCCAACTTTATTATAATTTCGACCTGGTACAAATCTCAATCTAATTTTTTACAAAACAAAAGAAAATCCAGCCGCCACGGCCCTTTCCACCACCCGCATCGAATTTAAAAGCCCGGCCATTAATTCATGTTGATCGGCTGAATGTCGTTCCGGCTGAATATCAGGAAATAATTCAATTGACTGATGGAATTGGTGATGAAACGGATGCTGCCGCCGGCAAAACACATTTGCACCCCGCCAGAATGCCTGCTCTTTGATGTCACTTGCAAGCTGCCCCCGCAGGTACCGCAGCAGCCCATCTGGTCCTTGGGCAAGTCAGTTCCCCCCTCAATATCGTCGTAGCCAGACAGGCTGATGTTGGGTCCCGGTGAATCGCCCCGGCCGCTGCCGGCAATAATGCTGGCGCCGACCTAGCCCAAGGCCCAGCAACCTCGTAAATCGGTGGAGACTGGTCCGATTCTCAACTCCGCCAGCAAAACCGTATTCGATGACCCATCGGGGATTTTATTAAGGGCAATTCCCTGGTTAATGCCCATGGTCCCCGCGCCGGGGGCCAAGACCGGGTAGCCATAACCCGAAATGTTGCCAATGCGTTCGAGATACTCGCCGTTGCGCATTTCCATACAAGCCTCGCTAACACCAAACCCATAGTTCCACCACATGCCGCAGCCAGCGTTGGCGCCATAATTTCCCCTGGCCCACCCGAGCGTTTGGGCTACTCCCGCTTGAGAGTAAGGAGTGCCATCGGAGGAACCAGAGGGGCAGCGAAAAACTTTCAGATTGGCTCCACGCACGCTTCGCCAGGTGGCATCGCCCGTGCTCATGTAACTGCCAACGCTGCTGGCGACCTGGGAACACAAGGCAGCCTGTTCAATAAAGGGGAGAATCATCACAGCCCAATTGGGGCCGAAATTTTGTGTGACCAGCATGGGGCTGGCCACCTGACGGCGCATCATGGCCGAAGCAGGGAGGTTGTTATTGGTGTCGTGATAATTCACACAAGCAATTCCAAGTTGCTTCAAATTGTTGCCACACTGCGCCCGGGCAGCGGCTTCCCGCACCTTTTGCACGGCGGGCAAAAGCAAACCGATTAAAATGGCAATGATGGCGATCAACACGAGAAGCTCAATCAGGGTAAAGCCGCGTTTGGGAACAATTTTCAGCATGGGGGTACTCCTAAAAAGGATTACACCCCGATACAAAATTCACAATCCTCTCATCGCAACCATGGTGGTTGAAGATTTACCCTTTATTGACCTGCCCTGAGTGGCAAAATCGGTTGGGTCCAGGCCATCTCTTTATCCCCTTTTAGAAAAGGATTTTTGTGCAACTTGCTGGAAACTACCCTGGCCCGCAAATAGATTTCTTTCCCGGTAATTTTGTACTCCGGGTTTTCGCCCTCAATTTCAGCCAAAACCTGGCCAATGCCGCTGGAGTAGGTCCCTGTCGCTTGCACCGGTTTGCCGTCCTTGTCCTTGGCAGCCTGACCCTCCAGAGGAGTTCCCTTTAGAGTACCCAGAAATTGTGTCCGGTAGGCAACCCCTTCCTCTGGCTTTATCTTGAAGCGGTAAACATCCCCGGCTTGGTGAATGTCCTCCAGGATCACCCCCGTGGAAGAATAAAAATCCCCCCTTTTCATTGCTTCCAAGAGGAGCGCTGGTTCCAATTTCTCGGAACGGACCATGACCCAACCCCTACCCGGGTTGGTTTTCCCCGCCCCGAAATCGTGGTACTCGTGCGAATCGTCGGTCGCCAACCCATAAAGAATGGGCAGGTTGAGTTTTCCCAGGCGAACGGAAAGGGCAATATCCCAAATCTGTTCACAAGAAGGGAAATCCTTGCCGCCATAGTTTCTCACCCCCGGATGGCCGTTGAAGACTTCAAAAAACTTCAAGTCCGTGGCGGTCAAAATTTCCTCGGCCGGGATCGATTCCCGGAAGTTGGGATGATTCAAAAACCCCAAAGTGGAAACGGCGTGTTTCTTCCCCTGAGCCGACAGGTTGCGCAAATTGACCTGAATGGTTTCCCTGACGCTGGCGCCGTCCACCGGTTTCACCGTTTCCTTGATATTCAACCCGTTCATGTGAATGGGATACTTGGCAAATTTGTGTGTGATTTCCTCGGCGGGAATCATCAGGAATTTTCCCGGCTCCTCAAACATCGCCCGCACCTTGGAAAGCGGCTTCAAGCGGACCTGGAGTTTCCCTTTTTCCATTTTTTGCTCCACCTGCTCCGGACCAAACCGGGCCAGGTATTTCTCCAAGGCTTTGCCCTTGGCCCCCACGCCCTTTTCGACCGTGACCCACTTGTCTCCTTCCGCCAGGATGTTGTGCTCTGTCAGGGCGAGAAAATCGTAGCCATGCTTTTTGAACCAATCGGTGATCATGTCAGGAAAATCATTGCCGTCGCTCCACAGGGAGTGGGTATGCAAGTTTCCTTTCCAATAGCGGAGTCCTTGCGGTTGGGCCAGGGTGGAATTATTAACCCCGGGTCCAGACAGCCAAAAGGCCGTGAAAAAAACCAAGGCAACCAGAACGGCTTGCAGCATTTTTCGCATGGAACACCTTTCACTTCAGGTGAGAAGAATCGGGGAAAGTTATCATGGCATTCTCTTGGGGAAATGGCAAATCCTGATCCAGCATTTTTTCATTAATTTCCCTGGCGACAAGCCTTTTTCCCTGCCATCATGAATGCCGCTCAATGCTATTTCAGAGTTTTTTATTTCAAGGAGATAATCGTGGGGCAACCAGTGGTGCATTGGGAGTTCTGGTCGCAAGATACTGCCAAGCTGGGAGAGTTTTACCAAAAGGTGTTCGGTTGGGAAATCCAGGCCATTCCAGATATAGGTTACAACCTAGTCAACACAGGCGGGTCGGGGGGAATCAACGGCGGCATGATGACCCCGAAGGCAGGCCCTTGGCCTTTTACATTGATGTGCCGGAGATTGAATCTTTCTGCGAAAAGATCCGCCAGGCTGGCGGGGAAATGGTGGTGGAGAAAATGGAAGTTCCCGGAGTAGGCTGCTTTTCCCTGTTCAAAGACCCAGACGGCCGGGTCATCGGCATGTGGCAGCAGAACAAAACCTGCCCAGGCGACGCACCAAAATAATGCAAATAGTCTGGCTCGCAAGAGAACTTTTAGCCTTGGCCTAACCCCGCCAACGCGGCTTCAAGCAAGTCCATGCGGGCCAGGCCCGCGCGCAACGCCTGGGGAATCCCTTGCTCGCCCCAATAGGCCCCGGCCAACTGGCCGCAAACGGCGGCGGTGGTGTCGGCGTCGTCGCCGAGATTGACCGCCTTCAACACGGCCTCGTCAAAAGCTAACGAGTCATCGAAAGCCCACAGAGCAGCCTCCAGGCTTTTCACCACCCATCCGGAACCCCGAATCGCGGGCGGCTGCCGCCGGCGAAAACTCCCCTGGGTCACTTCTTGTATTAACGGATGCAAGGGCTGGATGGCATTGAGTTCTTTCAAGGGTTGCCAATCGGGCGCCATGACGGCCTCGCGAGATTCACCTTGAATCAGGGCTGCCAGCACCAGGGCCAGGTACCTGCAAGCGGAAAGGCACTGGGGACTGGCATGGGTAGGCAAACTAGACTCTTCGGCCAGGCGAGAAAGCTCCCTGAGGTTGGCGGGAAAATGAGCTGCGAAGTAAATTGGCACGGGCGCCAGGCGCATGATCGACCCGTTGCCGCTCGAATTTTCCGGGCGTACACCCGAGGTCAGGGCGTTCTTGTCCCGCAAGAAGTTCACCAAGGCTTCCCGGGTAGTGAGACCAATGTCAAAGCAGCGACCGTTCACGGAATATTTTCCCTCCATCCACCAGGAGGTATAACGGCTGGCCTGGTCTTGCAGATCCCAACCAGCAATGGCAATGCTGTCGGCCAGCGCCAGCGCCAGACTTGTGTCATCAGTCCATTCCCCAGGTTTCAACCCGTGGGTCCCGCAGGATCGATACCTGGTCACCACGGGAAATCTTCCGGGACTCATAAACTCCACTGGCGCGCCCAAGGCATCGCCAACGGCAAGGCCTATCAGCGCCCCCCGGCAGCGGTTTTTCTTTTCTTCCTTGCTCACCATATTCACCCTCAAAACCTGTTGCTTCAGTAAACCGGGTTCATGGCGCGCCTTTTATCCGAATGATGTTTTTTAGAGAGTAAATGGGAATTCTTGTTTCCCTGGCTCCAACCAGATCACCGATCACCACGAAATCCTGGCCCACCTCGATGACTTTCGATCCGCCTTCAATTAGCGTGATCTCGTATTGCCCGGCGGATTCTCGCAGCACAACTTTTTGCCCTTCCTTCAATACCGACAAAAAACCCTTCTTGCCCTTCTCCTGACCAATCCCCGGAAGTGAAAAACTGACCAGCCCCAAGAATGCGCCAAGGAAAAAGGTAAACAGCAGACGATTCATGGGTGGGTCCTTTCCAGGGTAAAAACAAAGTGAAAGCGAGGGTGTAGCATAACCGCGGGGACAGGGATTTCGGAGGTAATATCTCGAAATAAAGGCGGGAAAAAACTGGGGAACTAGGATTCGAACCTAGACTAACTGGTTCAGAGCCAGTCGTGCTACCGTTACACAATTCCCCAATAGACCTTGAAAGGCTAAATGTTCCCGGGCAGTTTTGTCAAGCAATACAGCCGGTCAGCCCATTTTATGTTCGCACTGTTTTTCTTCAATCGGCGAAGGCTCAGAGTTCCCTGGCGGCCGGGCCGCAATAGCGCGAACTGGGCCGGATCAGCCGATTGTTTTCCCTCTGCTCGATAAAATGCGCCGACCAACCCGACAGCCGCGAAAGGACGAACATGGGAGTAAACCAGGGAACCGGCAATCCCAGCGCAAGGTACAGGCGGCCAGCCGGCCAGTCCACATTAGGGAACAGGTTCTTTTTACTGGTTACAATCTCCTCAACCGTAGCGGCAATTTGATTGAAATGCGCCAGGCCGGCGCGTTCGCAGGCCTGGTTGGCGACCGGCGCCAAGATGCGCGCCCGCTCGTCCCCTTTCTTGTAAACCCGATGGCCAAACCCCATGATTTTCTCTTTCCGTTCTAATGCAGATAACACCCAAGCCTCCGCCTTGGCCGGATTACTTATGGTTTCCAGCACCTCAGCCACCCGTTCATTAGCGCCGCCATGCAATTTCCCCTTCAAGGCGCCGACCGCGGCCACCAGGGCTGAATGCAAATCCGATTCGGTCGAGGCGACCACCCGCGCGGTAAAAGTCGAGGCGTTGAACTCATGCTCGGCATAAAGAATGAAGGAGGTTTCCAGGGCTGCAATATCTTCCTGGGCCGGTTCCTGGTCTCGCCACAATCGCAGGAAAAACTCGGCATGGGTTTTGCACGACTGAGGGGGCTTGGGGGTCAGACCTAAATCCAGGCGCATGACGCCCGCCACCACCTGAACCGCTTGGCCCAGCAACCGCTCCGCCTTGGCCCGCGAGGCATTAGTTAAATCCTCCCCCGCTTGCGGATCGAATTGCCCCAAGGCGCTCAGGGCCGTTCGCAGCGCATCCATGGGATTGGCACGGCATGGCAAGTGGCCCACGATTGACCAGATCGGTGGCGGCACGACAGCAGTTTGAATACGGTTGCGAAATGCCTCCAGTTCCAGAGGGGTCGGCAGTTTTCCCCACAACAATAAGTAGGCGGTTTCCAGCCAGGAAGATTTCTCCACCAGGTTGCCGACCGGATAGCCCCGGTAGGTCAAACCCTCGGCCACCGCGGAAATCGCCGTCTCCCCGGCAATAACCCCTTCCAACCCTGGGAAAAATAGTTCCCTGCCCATATTCAGACCCTCAATTGATCATTGGAAATAGGAACGGTCGCGTTCTTCAAATCCCTGGTATTCTAGAAGGCTGTACAATTCGGCGCGGGTGAGCATGGCGGCCAGGTTGTCCTCGATGCCGCCTGTTGTCCGGATTTCCTCGAAAACCTTCCGCGTGGCCAGCATGGCGGCGCGAAACCCGCTAACCGGGAAAAGGACCATGCGGTATCCCATCTGGGAAAGGTCGCTGACTTTCAACCGCGGGCTTTTTCCGAACTCCGTCATGTTGGCCAGCAAGGGCGCCTGCACCTGGCGGGCAAAAGTTTCAAACTCACCCGGGGTTTCCAGAGCTTCAGGAAAGATGGCATCAGCGCCAGCATCCAAATAGGTTTTGGCGCGGGCAATGGCATCGTCCAATCCACTAACTCCTCGGGCATCGGTGCGAGCCATGATGACAAACGACGGGTTTTCCCTGGCCCGGACCGCAGAGCGGATTTTCGCCGCCATGGCGCTCGCTTCAACCAATTCCTTTCCCGACAAATGGCCGCAGCGCTTGGGCAGCAACTGATCCTCAATGTGGATTCCCCCCGCGCCCGCTTGTTCAAACAGCCTTACGCAGCGCTCCACCTGGATGGGTTCCCCAAACCCGGTGTCGGCATCGCAGAGAAGTGGGATTTTCACCGCAGCGGTAATGCGGGCCGCTTCTTCGGTAAATTCTTTCACGGAAACCAGGCCAACATCGGGCAACCCAAGGGAAGCGGAAAGCTGGGCTCCGGAAAGATAGGCGGCCTGAAAGCCGAGGCGGCTGGCCAGTTTGGCTGCCAAGGGGCAAAACACCCCCGGCAGGGCAATCGTTTCTTTTTCCCAGGCCAGGCGCAGAGCCAAACCCGGATTCCAGTTTTCCCCCGAGGGGTTTTTCCTGGCCATGTCTCCTCCCAGGTTTAGATCAAAACTCCAAATCGGCCCGCCTCTTCAATTTTTGGCTTGGCTTGCCAGGTTCCATTTCGAAGATCCCAGGAACCTCCAGGATTTCCCCGGCCATGGTTTTACACCCTGGGTTTCTCTTTTTGCTTTCTTCGTAGGCCCAGGCAAGACAATCGGCGCATATCAGGGCGTAGGTCTTCAACTCTTCCACTATGCCATCGCTCCAACGCGAGGCGATTTTATATTTCGCCTCCTTGGCGCAACCAGGTCGCACGCAACGAACCAGGTAAGGTTTCTTGTACATGACTTTTACAAAACTCACTTACCAGTATTTCATTAAAGGAAAGGGTTTGGTCCCGGGCAATTCGATCAATCGTTCTGGAAAGGAACTTGTTCACCCTTCAACTCCGCCAAGGCGTTCATGGCGGCGCGCTGTTCGGCATCTTTCTTGTTTTTTCCCCAGGCGCCTGCAAAGGCCCGCCGGTGAACCACCGCCGCGATTTTAAAGCACTTGCTGTGGTCCGGGCCATTTTCATCCAGAAGAACATATTCCGGGGTGCTGCCATATTCCTTTTGGGCCAATTGCTGTAACAGCGACTTGGCATTGTTTTTCATATCGCTGGAGGCCACCTGGTCAATCAAGGAGGAAAGGTGGCGCATGGCAAATTCCCGCGCTGGACCCAAACCCCCATCCAGGTAGATGGCGCCCAGCACCGATTCATAGACATCCGCCAGCAAATTGGCCGGGATATTCTGTATCGACCAGTTCACGCCGCGGCCAAGAAACAAATAACTTCCAAGGTTCATCTCGGCGCTGATGCTTGCGCAAGTCGGGCGGCTGACCACCACCGACTTAATCTTGGTCATTTCCCCTTCCTGTAAATCAGGGAAGCGGAGGTAGAGTTGCTCACAACAGATTAAGCCAAGGATGGAATCGCCGAGGAATTCCAGCCTTTCGTTGGAATCCTGCCGCGATTGCACCCCGGAGGCGTGAGTCAGCGCGGCGCGCAGCAACTCCACCTGGTTAAAACGGTAACCCAAAATTTCCTGGCACTCCTCCAGGATTTCAGCTTCGTTGGACAAAGGGGTTTTTAAACTCATCTATTGGGTTCAGGATGGTAAATTCGCACTGAAAATTAAGGCTACCAAGCCTCGATGGACATGTCAACCAATCAGCGGGGAAACAGCCAAAATAGGCGGTGTTTTCCCCGAGGAAAAAGAAACCTTGGGTTCAGGAGAGAGTGGTCCAGGGAAAAAATGGTGGTAAAATTTCCTGGGCAAAATTGTTATTAAGGATGAACCCTTGCATGGCGCCTTTCGTAATAAAAATGTCATACTACAGGCGCTGAGGAAATGAACCCTGGACAGTCTTACAGGGGGAATTGGGGGTATTTCCAACCGAGGAACAACCATGAAAAAATTGCTGGTCTTATGCGTGATGGCGGCGGGAACCGCCGGTCTAATCCAGATGAACCTGAGCCAGGGGCAATCCTCCGCGCCCAAGCGGGAGGCGATCCCTGAACCGGTTTCCTACCGTGAGGTAGTGAAAAAAGTTCTTCCGGCCGTCGTTAGCATTGAAGTGAAAGTGAAAAATACCCGCCTGGGAGATAGCCCCAAGAAGCGGCCCGCACTGCCCGACGACCCGCGCATTCCCGAAGAATTCCGCAGGTTTTATGAAGAGTTCAAGAACCGGGAAAAGGAAGAAGGTCCCAGCGAAGGCGTTGCCGGGTTTGGCTCCGGGTTTATTGTCGAAGCCAACGGCGTGATTTTGACCAACAACCATGTGGTGGAAGGCGCCGACAAAGTCGATGTTTTCTTGCATGATGGGAGAAAATTCACCTCGACGGATATTCATGGGGACGCAAAAACCGACCTGGCCATTGTCAGGATTAAGGCCAAGGGTCTGCCGACTTTGCATCTGGGCGATTCCGACGCCATGGAAATCGGCGACCAGGTGCTGGCGTTCGGCGCGCCCTTCGGACTGACCGGCTCGGTCACCAGGGGAATTATCAGCGCCAAGGGGCGCAGCCTGCGCCTCAATTTTTACGAGGACTTTTTGCAAACCGATGCCGCCATCAATCCAGGCAACAGCGGCGGGCCGCTTATCAACCTGGAAGGAAAAGTGATCGGGGTAAACTCCGCCATCAAGACACGCAATGGCGGGTTTCAGGGGGTCGGCATGGCCATCACTTCCAAACTTGCCGGCCAAGTCATGGACCAGCTTCTCAAACATGGCGTTGTTCGCAGAGGCTACCTCGGCGTGCAGATCAAGGATGTTGATGACCAGCAAGTCGCCTCCCGCCTGGGGCTCAAGGATGCCAAAGGAGTGATCGTCACCCAGGTGCTTGATGACGGCCCGGCGGGAAAGGGCGGTTTGCAAGCCGGCGATGTGATCGTGTCGCTTGGTGGAAAGGCCATTAAAGACGGCAAGGATTTGCAATTTACCGTGGCCTCGCTGCCTTTGGATAAGCCAGTGGAGGCGAAGATCCTTCGGGATGGCAACGAGGTTTCCTTGAAAATCACCATCGTGGAGCAGCCGAAACAATTTGGTCTGGCTCCTGGAATTCCCCCGCGAAATCGTCCCAAAGCGGGGGGCGAAAATGACATGGCGTTAACCGGCCTGGGGATCGAAGTTGGCGACCTGACCGCCGATTTGGCGGAGAAGTACGGTTACAAGGAAAGCGCCAAGGGCGTGATTATTGTGAAAGTGGACCGCAACAGTTTGGGGTTCCAGGCCGGATTGCGCGCTGGCATGATTGTCAACAAGGTGGAAAAGAAGGGGGTTCAAAGCGCTTCGGAATTGAAAGCGCTTACGGACAAAGCCGACCTGGACGCCGGCATCCTTTTCCAAGTGCAAGCCCCAGACGGCTCCAAGGATTACATCCTGGTGAAGAAGAGTTAGTTGAGAAAAAGGGGGCAATCCTCAAGGGCTTGCCCCTTTTTTCGATTTGCCCTGACAACAGTGCCAGGGGGGCGCCTGAGGGTGAACCGCGTTCCGCCACCCGGGTTATTTCAGGGGCAAAGCCAGCAGTTTTTTCTCCGTACGCACCAAGAGCTGTCCATCGGCTACCGCATAAGAAGCCAAAGTGCGGTCGGCAAAATCGCTGGTGCTGACAAGTTCAAATTTCGTCCCTGTGCGCGCCACCGAAGACTTTCCTTCTTCGGATTGGAAATAGATTCTGCCCTGGGAAATCATTGGTGAAGCGGAATAGGCTCCGGCCAGGCGCTCTTGCCAATGGACCTTGCCGGTGGCGGCATCAAGGCAGGAAGCCACGCCGTTATCCGCCACCAGGTAAAGCTCCTTGCCAAAAACTAGTGGGGAAGGTGTATGGGGGGCGTTCCGTTCCACTTTGTAGGCGACATGGGTGTCGGTGACATCCCCGGTCCCATCCGTGCGAATGGCATAGAGCACCGCCTTGTCATAGCCGGTTGAGAAAAACAAAAGACCGTTGGAAAACACTGGTTTGGGAATGATCGAGTAGCCCTGGTAGCGCAGCCGCCAGATTTCCTTGCCACTTTCCGGGTCGTAGCCGCCCACCATGTCGCTGCCCTGGCTGATCACCTGCTTTTTGCCATTAACCTCAATCAAGGTTGGGGTGGAAAAGGAGAAGGGTTTGCTTGGCTTGGCATCCCGCGCGGTGGACCAAAGGACCTTGCCCGTGCTGGCTTGCAAGGCCACAAGTTTCTGGGCATCGAGCCCGTCGCAACTGAAAATTAGCTTTTCATCAACCAGGATAGGCGAGCCGCCATTGCCATGAACCGGTTTGGAATATAGCCCGGGAATTTTCCAGAGGATCTCGCCAGACTCATCGAGGCAAGCGGTGCCCAAGTGGCCAAAATGAACGAAGACCCGGCCCTTGTGGCAAATCGGAGTCGGGCTGGCATGGCTGTTTTTTGAATGAATGCGCGGGGCCTTGGCGCCTTCAAGAGAAAAGACCGTTTTGCTCCAAAGGATTTTGCCGTTAAGCGCATCCAGGCAGAGAACCGTGAGGATCTGGTCCGGCGGATTGGCATTGCCCGAAGGGATTGCGGTAGTCAGGAATATTTTCCCGTTGGCCACTACTGGCGATGACCAACCCTTGCCTTCGATGGGGGTAGTCCATTTGGCCTTGGCGGGGTCAATTTTTTCAGGAAGTGGTTCGTTCACAGCCAGCCCGTCGCCGGCGGGGCCGCGGAAGGCCGGCCAATCCCCCGCCTGAACGGGAACCAGACCCAAAAGGAAACCCGCCAAAGAAAGGTGGCAAGAACGCATGGCTAACTCCAAAAGGAAAGGTGGAATGAAGGAGGGTTAATCATCTAGGATCAATTCAAAAGTGCCCCGGCCGGCCGGCTTGAGTTTTCCCAGGCGCACAAGTTCCTGCCAGATTTCTTGGGAAAAATCAACGGGGGGAACGATGGCGACAATGTGCGAACTCCCGCCCCCGGTCAGGGCGCGGTTGCCAATCCGCGACTCGTCATCCAGGCGGGTGAGTTTCAACCGTTTCTTAAAAGCCTTAAAGGCCGCTTTCAACTGCTTGGGGTCGAGACTACCGGCGGGGTCCATTGGGGTTTCCGTGATCCAAGGGGAGGGTTTGACTATCCGGCACTATACACGCTGGCACCGCCTTTTCCACTCTCCCTGAGGAAAGTTTGGCAAATTGTAGCGGTTTTTCCTTCTGCCCAAGGCTTTCCTTTCTTAGCCCCATTAACGGTTCCAACGAGTTACAGGAATCTCTTGATTGCAAGGCATGGTAGTAAAGTCACCGCAGAAAGAACCATCATTTCTCTTGTTTCAACCGGCCCGGCAAAGTCGAGTTTATTGGCAAGCCGGGCATAACCCGTTCGGCAGAGGTTGACGACTTTCAGCCACCTGAAAGTCCTGGTTGCAAGGAGGACTTACCATGGGGATTCGTGGAAAAACACTGGCGCTGACTTTGGCTCTTTGGTTTTCCCCCTGGTCCATGGCCGGGGAGGCAGTTCCGGAAGGCACGAAGAAGGAAGCCCCACCCACGGCGGAGAAACCCGCAACCGCTGCTAGCATGCCCGCCGTGGTGGCGATCCCCATTCCACCTGACGCCACCAGCATTCAAGATTTGAACAAGATCACCTTCAACGCCGAGTACTTGCTCTGGTGGCTTAAAGGGGGCGCCATTCCGCCACTGGGCACCACCGGCACGGCGGGAATACCCAACGCCGGCGGGATCGGCCAGCCAGGAACTGAAGTCTTGTTTGGCGACAGCGGTTATGGCGGCGACTTGCGCCAGGCGGGAAGGTTCGTGGTTGCTTATTGGCTTGGAAATGAACACAACTATGGCCTGGAAGCCAACTTCCTTTTCGTGGGAACACAGACCTCACGGTTTGAAGGAGTAAGCAACGGCGCGCCGTTGTTGGCGCGGCCATTCACCGATGCCACCACAGGCGCCAATAAAGCCTTGATTGTCGCCGCACCGGGAGTCACTTCCGGCGGGCTCTCGGCCAATGTCACCAGCAAATTGTGGGGGGCTGAAGCCAACTTCCGACACAACCTGCAAAGCAGCCAGGCCTTGTCCATCGACGGCATCGCTGGCTTCCGCTACCTGGGGTTTAGCGAAGACCTGTTTGTAACCGGCACCTCGTTCCCCACGACTGGAGGCGGGGTCAGCTTCGGCACCACCGATGAGTTCAACACCACCAATGGTTTTTACGGCGCGCAACTGGGCGCTTCCGTGGAATACCGCTCCAGCAATTGGTTTGCACAGTTCGTTCCCAAGCTGGGGATCGGCAGCACCAGCCAGGCCACCATTATTTCTGGCGCCACGGTTTTGGCCAACGGCACGGCGCAAAACACCGGACTACTGGCGGTGCCTTCCAATAGCGGCAGCCACTCCAGGGATATCTTCACCTTTGTCCCTGAAATCTCCTTCAACATGGGCTATCAATTCAACGGTTGGGTCAGGGCCTACGCCGGCTACAACATTATCTATTGGTCGAGCGTGGCTCGCTCGGGCCAGGCCGTGGATCTAAACCTCGGCAACGGCCAGCCACAGTTCAACTTCAACGCCAGCGAATTGTGGCTGCAGGGAATCAACCTGGGATTGGATTTCAAGTTTTAATGCCCGGGGAAAGGCCAAGGCCCCAGCACTGGGGCCGGGCTCCAGCCAGGCGAGGAACCCAGGTTGCCTGAAAAGTTAAACAGTTAATAAGGCGGGGGCAAATCCTTGCTGAGCAACCACGCCGCGTGCCAGACTTGAGCGGTAAATTGCACGCCAAAGCGGCATCGTTCAAGGATAAAGGCCCGGCTGACATCATTGGGTTCTTTCATAAACCCCCCCTTGTCCAATTCATAACAGCGGGCCACATGGCGATGCGATTCCCGGATCGCCTCTTGCACACGATCCCAAACGCCGGCGGGAGCCACCTCTCCCATTTTCAGATCCTTGGCCAGGTCCTCCATCTTGATGCCATGCTTTTCCGGGAAGGCGTCGATGCGCGCGTGAATCCCTTTTTGAATGTACTTTTTTCCCTCCTTGATCCCGTCGTAATTCACCGTGGTGTGCAACGGCATGGAGAGGTCGGTGGTGTAATGGGCCAGAACACCGGCAACATAAATGCACTTCCAGCGCAGGTGTTCCTCATCGGGGTTTTTTCTGTGGTCGTAGAAGGCACAGGCGAGCTTTTCGTAGTTTTCCATGATGGCGTAGGGCAACAACCCGACGCGGTCGGGCTTCTTTTTCAAGGCAATCATTAAATCGATGGCCAGATAGCGGTGGGCTGGCAAATCCTTACCCTGCAAGTCTTCGAGGTCGAGATAGTGGTTGGCGCCCTCGGCGGCGCGAAGGAATTTGGCTCCGGGGTTTTTCCAGCGATCTGGGTCTCCCGAGAAGTGCCCCAGAGTTTTCCCAGCTTTCCTAAAGAACTCGGGCATGTCGGCGGGAAGGATGGCGGCGGCAGTTTCAGTGAGCGTTTCATGCCCCTTCACCCACCAGGCTCCTGACCAGTTTGCCAAAAACCCGCATGCAACCACAACCAATGGTAGTATCCAAAAAAATAGCTTTTTCATCTTGTCAAACTCCCAAAACTTGGCATCACCCTAAACTCTTGGACTGGAGGATTTCCTTGAATGAGAGTTTAAGGCATTTCCAGCCAGGAATGTAGGAAAAAAATTTCTCCCGCAGAGTGGATTCACTCCAAGCGGGTTTACTGCTTAAAGGGCGTTGGCTTTTCCAAACGGGAAAGGGATGACCATGAGAATCGTGCCCAAGTGGGTAATGGCGGCTGGATTGGGATTGAGTATTTGGCCGTGTCAGGCACAGGCGCAGGATGCCATTTGGAAAGGCGCCGATTACAGGCCCCCCTTGACCGCTGGTCCCGCAGCCGTGAGTCGGCCCTTGACAACCGTCAACGCGCCGCCCAACACGCCCGCAGGTAAAGCGCCAATTATTCTTACTCAAGGTGGTGAAGCGCCGGCGCCAACGCCTCCAGGAGGCGTTTCGACATTTCCCAGCAACCCTGTTCCTGGTTCCCCCGTCCCTGGGTTTAATCCAAACCCACCGGGCTTCATTCCGTCGCCCGGCTTCAATCCATCGCCGCCGGCTTTTAACCCTGGGCCAGGTGGATTTGGACAGCCCTCTCCATTCATTCCGGGCACAACCGGCATGCCCCTCGACCGACCGGCAAACCGCGGCTTCATGGACCAGGTGCGCGAGTACCTGGGCGATGGCCCCTTCTCCGGCTACTCCCAGAGAAGCACCTTTCAAAGCGACCACGCATTTGACAATTTTGCCAGCCCGACAACTAACCTTTTCCTCTTTGAGGATCCGCGAGCGCTGACTGAAATACGGCCGGTGTACATCTTCCAGACCATCCCGGGAAAAAACAATTCTCTCCAAGGCGGCACGGTCAGTTTCCTGGGAGCCCAGGCCCGCGTGGCCATTACCGAACGGCTTTCTCTCGTCATTAACAAGTTTGGCTGGATTTCGCTCAACCCAACGGACAAAGAAAACGGCTACAATGGCGCCCTGAGTTTTTCCGAATTTTGGATTGGGCCCAAGTACACTTTCTGGCGCGATGAACGATCCAATACCGTGGCCGCCGCAGGCTTGCTTTTTGAAATCCCCGCAGGGCCCATGCGAGCCTTTCAAAACACGGGCAACCTCTCGATTACACCTTACGCCAGCGTGGCCCACAGCTTTTGGCGCAATTCCTATGGCGCCTTTGATGTCATGGCCAATTTGAATTGGAACATTGGCACCAGCAACGCCAGGTCCAATTTCCTCAACCTCAGCGCCCAACTCGATTTCGACATTCTCAACTGGCACCGCTTCTACCCCATGCTCAATTTCAACTGGAACATTTACACCAAGGACGGCAAGGGCGATGTCAACTTTGACGGCGTTGACTTGGTCAACTTCGGCGGGAAGGACATCAGCGGCAAAAGCGTCGTCACCCTGGGACCGGGGTTCCGCTACAAATGGTCGGAGACGATTCAATCCGGCATCGGCATGGATTGGGCCGTGGTGGGAAATCAGTTCCTGCAAGATTTCCGACTCAGCATCGACACCATCGTCCGTTATTAATAAAGCCACGCAGGCCCCGGCAGCGGCTCAAAAGGTCGCGCCGGGGTCTTTCCTTTCGTATCATCATGCTAGTTCCCACCCACTCTGGCGGAGCCAGCCATGAAAGTTTTTTTACCCGCCACTTTGGATACCAAGGGAAAAGAATTCGCTTGGATGAAGGAGTTGCTGCGGGCCGAGGGGCTGGGCACGATCGTGGCCGACGCCGGGGTTTTGGGCCCGCCGGAATTTCCTGCGGAAATCACCCGGGAAGAAGTTTTTGCCGCCGCTGGAACCTCGCTGCGGGAGGTTTTGAAAACCTCCGACCGAGGCCAAGCCATGCAGGCCGCCGCCCGCGGAATGGCCGCACTGGCCGCCCGTTTGCACCAGGCAGGCGAATTCCAGGGCATTCTCGGCATGGGCGGGTCGGCCGGCACCACCATCGCCACACAGGCCATGCGAGCGCTTCCCATCGGACTTCCCAAAATTATGGTCAGCACTTTGGCCAGCGGACAGGTGCGGCCTTTTGTCGGCGTAAGCGACATCGCCATGCTTCACTCCGTTGTCGATATTTCCGGACTGAACCGCATTTGTCAAACTGTCTTGGCCAACGCCGCCGGAGCAATGGCCGGCATGCTAAAAAGGCCGAAGCTGCATTTTAGCGGCAAACCGCTGATCGGGGCGACCATGTTTGGCGTCACCACGCCCTGTGTCGATCAGGCCAGGAAAATTCTCGAGGCGAAAGAGTTCGAAGTCATGGTGTTTCACGCCACCGGCGCCGGCGGCATGACTTTCGAAAACTTCCTCCGAGACGGGTTGCTCCAGGGTTCCCTGGACCTGACCACCACGGAACTGGCCGATGAATTGGTGGGCGGGATTCTCTCGGCCGGGCCGGATAGGCTGACCGCGGCCGCCCGCCGGGGAATCCCCCAGGTGATTTCCCTGGGCGCCCTCGACATGGTCAATTTCGGCCCCATGGACACTGTGCCGGAAAAATTCAAACAGCGAAAACTCTACGCCCACAACGCCAATGTCACTCTCATGCGCACCACGCCGGAAGAAAACGACCTGCTGGGGAAGGAAATCGCCATGAAGGCCAGCGCCAGCAAGGGGAAAACCGCCGTCCTGGCGCCCTTGCGCGGGGTGTCGGCCCTGGATGCCGAGGGTAAACCTTTCTACTGGCCCGAGGCTAATCAGGCGCTTTTTTCTTCCCTGCGCTTGTGGATGTCACCCGAGGTAGAGCTAATAGAATTGGATTTGCACATCAACGATCCTGCTTTCGCCCAGGCGGCGGCGGAGAAACTGCTGTCGTGGATTTAGTTCTTTTCCCGAACAACCCCGATTTGCTTAAATCCCCTGCCCTGCGCTTCAAACAAAATCCAAAATCAATCAGGTCGGAAATACCAGCCCTTGCTGGACCGGGTTATTTCTTCCCGCCAGTATGATTGGCCACTTCTTTTTCCGCTTTCTTTACCACTTCCTCGGCAGATTTGATCTTGTCTTGAATGAAATCCCGCCCGTGGTCGACATCTTTGCTTATCTTGTTCGTGTTGATGTCGATGTTGATGTTGCGCTTGCCGTCTTGGCCCAACTTGGTGTCGACTGTGTACCAGCCGAGAAGGTAGCCGGTGCCAGCCAAGAGAAGAAAAGCCAAAGCGGCCAGGGCCAGAATATTTCGCATGGGTGAAATCCTTTTACTTCCAACTGCCCAAGAACGGTCATGGGAATAATCTCGAGGGTTGGAGATAACAAACAGGAAAAATTAATTCCAGTGCAATTCGCAAGACTAAGGGGTATAGGCAGTTAGGGCCAAAAAAAACCGGCCTATCCCTACACCAGGTTTTCATGGTAGATTCGCCCCGC
>SHZZ01000025.1 GCA_009692005.1 Gemmataceae bacterium
GAAGCGCCAAGACCGCCTGGGCCCCCACCGCTTTACCGGGCCGTTTTTCCCTTGGCAAAGGAATTAGCCGAGAGGTTTTAACTTCGCGGGGAATCCGCGATTGAACAACTGCAAATTCTTTGGAAGGAAAATAGTATGTTCTGGCCAAACGCCAGCCTGCAAGGGAGGGAAAACCGACGGCGGCCCCACCAGCGCCCAATATCGCGGCCAAGGCGGCCAACTCCGCCCGCGACACAGGTTCACTTTTCTTTTTTAGCGCCTTGGCCAAATTCCACCTCCGAATATTTCTCGGAGTAAATTATAACCAGGGGTCACTGCAGCTTACTTATATTTTCCGCAATAGTATGCCGCCTTTTTGGTGTTTTTCAATTGACCGGGCTGGGAAATCATCCACAGGTACTGGCCACTGAGAACCTTGAAGGGAATGTTGCTCCTGGCGCTTCCATCGGCTGAAATACTGGTTACAATCGCCGCCAGCAGAATTTCTCCCCTTGGCAAGGAAAAACCATGAACATCAACCGAAGGCAAGCCGTGGGCGCCCTCTCCGTCAGTCTGTTAACCGGGGCCAAAGTTTTGGCTTCAGCCAACGAAACCATCCGGGTGGGTTGCATCGGCACCGGCGGGCGCTGCAGGCACCTGCTAAAATCCTTGGTCACCCTGCCCAACATCCAAGTGGCCTCCTTCGCCGACATTCGCAAGGACTCGCTCCAGCAAGCCAGGGCGCTGGCCCCCAAGGCGGTTGAATATTCCGACTATCGCAAGCTACTCGATGATAAATCGATCGATGCCGTCCTGATTGCCTCGCCCGATCACTGGCATGTGCCCATGACGATCGACGCCGTGGCCGCTGGCAAGGATGTGTATGTGGAAAAACCGCTGACCCATTCGCTGGAAGAAGGAGAGAAAGTCATCCGTGCGGTGCGGCAATCAAAGCGAGTGGTGCAGGTGGGCACGCAGCAGCGCAGCATGCCTCATATTCAAAAGGCCCGGCAAGCCATCCTGGAAGGAGCCATTGGCAAAGTTCACCGGGTGCATATGAGCTGGAACCGAAATGCCGACCGCATTCGCAAAGATTCTTCGCAAATCAAGCCAGGAGATGTGGATTGGAAAGCGTTCCTGGGCACGGCGCGCAGCCAGCCGTTCGACGATTACCGCTTGCGCAACTGGCGCTGGTTCTGGGATTTCGGCGGGGGCATTTTCACCGACCTGATGGTCCACTGGGTCGATGTGGCGCACTGGGTATTGGCCCTGGAATCGCCCCTTCAAGCGGCGAGTCTGGGAACCATGGTCAAGGCCAAAGATGTTTGGGAAACCCCGGACATGGTGCAAACGATTCTCATGTACAAGGACGGCATCCAGATGCATTTCGAGGGGGGCTTTGCCAACGCCCGGCACGGCGCGCGCATCGAATTCATGGGTACGGAAGGCACCGTTTATGTCGATCGCGGGCGATTTGAAATCATTCCAGATTGGAACAAGGCCATCAAGGCAAAGGACCTCATCCTGGGAACAGGCCGGCGGGGAGCCGACTTTTACGACAAGCCAGAAGGGGAAAAAGTCCACCTCGAGGACTGGATTTTGGCCATGCGGGAAAAGAGAGATCCTGCTTCGCCGGTCGAGGCCGGGGTTCACGCCGCCAATGCCGCTCACCTGGCGAATATCTCCCTGCGCACGGAAAAGTTGGCCGTGTGGAAATAATCAGCGCGCCAGCCAGACCTGGGCCGCGACCACCGCAAGTAGGCCCAGGCTAATAACGGCGTTGACATGGAAGAACGCACGGTTAACCCGCGACAGGTCATCGGCGCGCACCAGGGAATGCTGATAAAGAACCAAGAGCCCGGCAGCAGCCACTCCGCCCAGATAAATCCAGCCCAGCAAGTGAGGGGCAAGAAAATACAATCCGGTTAGAAACAGCAACATTGCCATATGGGCGACAAAAGCAATCTTTAAGGATTTATTAATCCCCCAGCGGGCCGGGATGCTAAACAATCCCTGGCCACGGTCAAATTCCATGTCCTGGCAAGAATAAAGAATGTCGAACCCCGCCACCCAGAAAAGCACGGCCCCGGTTAACATCAGGGGGATAGGCGCTTCGCTCCAGGCCAGGCCGCGAATGGCCACCCAGGCCCCCAAGGGCGCCAGGGACAGGGCAAAACCGAGCCAAAAATGGGAAAGGGAAGTGAAGCGCTTGGCCAGGGAATAGCCCAAGAGAACCACCATGGCCAGTGGGGATAAAATCAAAGGCCAGGGGTTATTTATCAGAAGGAATAAAGCCGCCGAGGCGAAAAAACCAACCAGGGTCAGAAAAAAGAGGGACCAAACCTCGATTTTAGTCAAAATCCCCGCGGGTAAATGGCGGCCAGAGGTTCGAGGATTGTTTTTGTCGTAAGTACTGTCTACTAAACGGTTAAATGCCATTCCTGCAGTCCGTCCAGTGACCATGCAGGCCAGAATTCCAGCCAATTGCAGCCAGTGAAATTCCCGGGCGATTTTCCAGGCCAATAGACCGGAAATCAGGGCAAAAGGCAGGGCAAAAACCGTATGGCTAAATTTAACCAAATCCAGGTAGTTCCGGGCCAGTTCCACCCCGGTTTTCACCCCAGATTTACTTACTGCTCTTCCCATCCGGCCCCCTATTTCCCATTTCTTTTCAAATATTACGCTTGCCTGAGAGCAACATTCTCCCGAAAATACCCTGGTCCTGGATTAAGGGTAATCGTTTAACCAGGACTACGCGAACAAAAGGGGAGAAGGAAACTTCACCCCAACAGGGCGCCGGGCCTTAACCAGGACTGAGCGCTGCCGACCTGTAAAGGGAGAACGGCATTCCGGGTGGGACCTGTCCCACTCTTTTTTTTTACCCAAGGAACTTCCTTGGAAAAGGTCTTGAGGGGAAAAGCAGGATGAATGGGCAAGACTTGATTCGGGGCGTCGACATTCTCCATAGGGAAAAAACCATTCCCCGCGAACTCATTTTCAGCAGCATTGAAAAAGCGCTACGGCTGGCAATCGTTAAATGGCAGAGCGGGTTGCTAACCACGGTCAAACTGAAAAAGCCCAAGAAGAAACCCGAGTCTATTATCGAACCGCCGCCGGAAACGACGGCTGCCCTGGCCATCGAGATAGATCCCGATGAGGTCCGTGAGGAGGATGTGCAGGTAGCCATCGACCGGCAAACCGGGGAAATTGTCGCCAAGTATAAAGAGAATTCGCTTTCACCCGATGCCGTTGGGCGCATCGCGGCGCAGTCGGCCAAACAGTTGATGATCCAGAATTTCCGCGAGGCGGAAAGCGAACAGGTCTTTAACGAATACAACGCGCAAAAAGGCGACCAGGTCCAGGGAACCGTGCAGCGGATTGAAAAAGGCGCCGCCACCGTCTCTCTGGGAAAAGTAGAAACCATCCTGCCACGCAGCGAACAAATCCCCGGCGAAACCCATCACATCGGCGAGCGGGTAAAAGCGGTTATTCTTGAGGTGCGCAAGGTGGGCCATCGTGTGCGCATTGTCCTTTCCCGCACGCATCCCGATTTCGTCCGTCGCCTTTTCGAGAACGAAATTCCCGAGATTGCCGACCGAACTATCGAAATCAAGGCCGTTTCACGCGAAGCAGGCTACCGCAGTAAAGTGGCTGTTTCCAGCATCGACATGAAAGTCGATTGCGTTGGCGCTTGCGTGGGAGTTCGCGGCAGCAGGATCAAGAACATCGTCGATGAACTCAGTGGCGAGCGCATTGACATCGTCCGCTGGAACGATTCTCTGCAAGTTCTTATTCCCTATGCCTTGCAGCCAGCGCAAATTGAGGAAGTTTTCCTTTACCCCAAACTTGGTCGCGCCATCGTTCTCGTCAAGGAAGATCAGCTTTCCCTGGCCATCGGCCGGCGGGGACAAAATGTTCGCCTAGCCTCCAAGCTGGTCGGCTGGGACATCGACATCATGACCCACGACGAACTCAATGATGTTATTCAGAAGGCCGAAGGCTGGTTCAGCCAGCTTCCTGGGCTGGCGCCGGAAATGGTCGAAGGATTTATCGAAGAAGGGTTCCTCTCCTTTGAGGACATTACTTATTTGGAACCGGCGCAGTTAGTGGAAATGACCGGGGTCACTGAGGACCAGGCCGAAGACATTATCGCCTACGCCGAGGAAGCCGCCGAGCAGGTCGAAGAAGAAAAAATGCGAGCAAAAGAATTGGCGGAAGAAAGCGGGGTTCCCATACCCGTTCCCGTCAGGGGAGCGGCCGTGGCCCGCCAGGCCTTTGAAAACCTTTTTGTTCAGCCCGCCGCCGAGAGTCAGGAACCAGCCCAACCAGGGGAAGAGACCGACCAGGCCCAAGCAGTGCTGGAGGAAACCCCGGACAATGAAACTTCTGCCGCAGTGGACCAAGAACCTGCTGGCGATCCACCCCAGGACTCCACCCCGGAGGGAAACTAGCCCCGGCGCCCGGGCGAGCAGGGAAATTTCACTCCATCTTCCCGCACTTGCCTTTTCAACCCTCTACCCGCGGTTAAAATGAAATTTAGCCGACCTTGGCCCTTTTGGGGGGCCAAGTTCCAAGACATGATTCAGGAGACGGTTTTGCAAATGGGAAAAGTTCGCATCTATACTCTGGCCAAGGAATTAAATGTCGATTGCAAAGAGCTGATTGACTTTTGCAACCGCCATGGTTTCGTGGTCAAAACCCAACTGAGTAACCTGGAAACTGAGCAGGCAGAAATTGTCATCGCCATGATTAAGAAGGGCGGCCTGCACTCCCAGGCCCCGACCGGAACCGGCGCCCTTGCTGCTCCGCCCACGGCTTCCATTCCCGCTTTGGTCCCGCACCGCCCGCCTCAGCTTGGCCCCAAGCAACTTTCCAAAAAAGAAGCCGCTCCACCGCCCCCGACGGCTGCCACGGCAGCAACCTTGGCGTCAAAATTACCTGTGCCCGAACCTGAGGAGGAAACCCAGGCGGCCGAGCTCGTGCCAACCGAACCCCCGGCCCCGGGGATCGATCCTTCCCCTGGAACGATTTCAACTCCACCAGCCATGGTGCCAACGACGGCGCCAACCGTGTTGCGTCCGCGGATGCGCAACCTCAATGCCGCGCCGCGCCCCGGCGCCGGCGAACCGGGATTGCGCCGTCCTGGAGGAATCAGGCCGCCGAGCCGTCCGAGCTCTGTACACCTGGCCCAACCGCCACAGTTAAGGCCCAGGCCCGTGGCAGACAAGCCCCCGCTGGCCCCAACTGGCCCGAGAAAACTTGCGGATCTCCCCAAGGACCTCCTCAGCAAGGGCGGCATCCCTATGCGGATTGAGGATCTCAAAAGGCAAACTCTCCTGAAAAACCAACTGGGCGGCCTGACCCAGCCCGGTTTTCCCCCGGCTGTCGAAATCGAGGACGATGATGACCCTGACGGCCAAAAGGGAAAACGCCCGGGGGGCGTGGCCGGCCGCGCCGACCGTCACAAAGAGCGCAGCGAAAAGCAGGCGCGCAAGAAACAAGATGAACCCACTTTCCTCGGCCATAATCTGACGGGATTGCTCGACCAGGAGGACCGGGGATCGCAACAGGCGCGGGAAAGGCGGCATCGGCACAAAGTCCAGCACGGGCCGCAGCCAAGAAAAGGCAAAATCCAATTAGAAACCCCCATCACCGTTCGGTCTTTGTCCGAGGCCGTGGGCATCAAGTCTTCCGAACTGCTGTTGAAATTGATGGGCGCCGGGCTCGCCAGCAAGTTGAATATTAATTCAGTCATCGAGCCCGACTTCGCAGCCACCATCGCCTTGGAAGCTGGCAGTGAACTGGAAATCAAGAAGAAAGCCGACATCGAGGAGAATCTCCTCGCCGGGTTGGCAGTTGAAGACCAGGAATCCGATCTGGTTCACCGCGCCCCCATTGTCACCGTCATGGGGCATGTCGATCACGGCAAAACCTCCTTGCTCGACAAGATTCGCAAAAGCGATGTGGTCTCAACCGAAACGGGGGGCATCACCCAGGTGCTGCGAGCTTGGCGGGTG
Organism: Gemmataceae bacterium; assembly: GCA_009692005.1. Classification (GTDB taxonomy): domain Bacteria; phylum Planctomycetota; class Planctomycetia; order Gemmatales; family Gemmataceae; genus SHZZ01. Next base: position 5,997 of record SHZZ01000025.1, read on the forward strand.
GATCACAATGGCAAGGCAATCACCTTCCTTGACACCCCCGGCCACGAGGCCTTCACCAAGATGCGGGCCCGCGGCGCCAATGTCACGGACATCGCCATCATTGTTGTCGCCGCCGACGACGGCCTCATGCCGCAAACCGAAGAAGCCATCAACCACGCCAAGGCTGCCGGCGTGAAAATCATCGTTGCTATTAACAAAGTCGACCTCCCCAGCGCCAACATTCGCAAGACCGAGCAGCAGCTTTATGGTCAAGGGCTCATCCCCGACACCATGGGCGGCGAAGTGCAGTTCGTGCAGACCAGCGCCGTCTCGGGAAAAGGCATCAATGAGCTTCTCGAAACGATTTCTCTGGTGGCCGAGGTCGAGGATTTCCGCGCGAATCCTGCCAAGCCAGCCAAAGGCGTTTGCCTGGAAGGCAATGTCAGCGAGGGCGAGGGCATTTTTGCCACCGTGCTGGTGCAGGAAGGCACGCTGCGCAGGGGGGATGTCATCCTGTGTGGCACGGGCTACGGTCGCGTGCGTTCCATGTACGACGATCTCGGCCGCCCAATTCAGGAAGCCGGCCCCAGCTCCCCTTGCCGCATCACAGGCCTGGATGAGCTGCCCAACGCCGACGACACTTTCGTCATTGTCCCCGACTTGGCCCAGGCCCGGGAAGTTTCCAGCCGCAGGAAAATGCGGGCTTTGGAACAGCAGTTGCAAAAACGCGCGCCCGTCACCCTGGAAAACCTTTCCCTCAACAAAGTCACCGAGTTAAAAGTCATCCTCAAAGCCGACTTCCGCGGTTCCATCGAAGCCATTCGCAAGGAACTGGAAAAGCTCAAGCACGAGGAAGTCGCTGTCCGCGTGTTGCACGCGGGCGTGGGCGGCATCACCGAAAGCGATATTCAACTGGCGATGGCCTCGCCGAGCGACACCATCGTGGTGGGCTTCAACTCCGTGCCTGATGACCGCGCCCATGCCCTTTCCGATGAGAAGGGAATCCAGGTTCGACAATACAACATCATCTACAATCTGACCGATGATGTGCGGAACGCCCTGGAAGGCAAACTGAAACCGCGCGAGGAAATCATCCATCTCGGCCGCGCCGTCGTACGCGAAACCTTCAAAGTCAGTCGAGTCGGCACCATCGCCGGCTGCTTTGTCACCCAGGGCGTCATCGAGCGCTCGGCCAAGGTGCGGGTCATCCGCAGCGGCGTGGTGATTTATCCCCCGCCAGACAGAAGCGCCGGCCTCGATTCCCTTAAGCGCTTCAAGGACGATGCCCGCGAAGTTCGCGACGGTTTCGAGTGCGGCATCAAAATCGCGGGCTACAACGACATCAAAGTCGATGATGTCATCGAGGCCTTCCGCGTTGAACAAATTCAGCGAACGCTGTCCTAAAACCCGGGGGCCGGGGGTTTAGCGTGAACGACCTTCAGGTTGGCTGCATTCGGGTGCGGTTGTTGGTGCGGGAATCCCATAGTTTAAAGGACAAGAGGCAGGTTTTGAAGAGCATCAAGGATTTGCTGCGCAACCGCTTCAATGTCGCCGTCGCTGAGGTTGACCACCAGGAGAATCGTCAGTTAATCGTTCTGGGAATTGCCTCGGTTTCCAACCAGGCCAGCCATTTGAAAGCCACCTTCGACGAGGTGGCGCGGTTTCTCAGAAACCACCCCGTGGCGGAATTTATAGACTGCCAAATGGAATATTAGCACAGGATTTTAGGCATGAAAACGCATCGGGTAGCTCGGGTGGCAAAAGTGATTCGCGAAGTGGCCAGCGAGACCATTTTGTTTAAACTGCGCGACCCGCGGATCCACATGACTACCGTGCTGCGGGCTGAAGTATCCGGCGATTTGCAACACGCCAAGGTTTATGTATCCGTGATGGGAACAGAAGCCGAGGAGAAGGAGACCCTGCGCGCCTTGAACCATGCCAGCGGGGTGGTGCAGGCCGGCTTGGCCGACCGCATGAAAACCCGCTTTCTCCCGGTGATTACCTTTTATATCGACCGCGGCGTCAAGAAAAGCCTGGAAGTCAGCCGCCTGATTCAGGAAGCGCTGGCGGCGGGAAAAAAAGAAGAGCCCGTGGAGGAAACCCAAGATACGGTTGAACCTGATTCCGCAAGCGATAGGATTGAAGATTAGAGAGTCTCGAGGACGCCTGGACTTCTCCTCGCGCCAGCATCGTTTCATGGAGATGTGAAAGACATGGCGACCGGGATTAACAAGCAAAAAATCGTGTCGGCCATTTTTTCCAAGGGAAAGAAAATCCCCCAGGGCGAAGTCACCACCCTGCCCGTCATGGAGCAGGTCATTTACTCCATTTGTAGAGAAGGAACCTGCGCCGAACTCGCCGACAAAGCTTACAAATCCCTGGCCGAGGGCTTCTTCGACTGGAATGAAGTGCGCGTCAGTTCCACCCGCGAAATCGAGGATTGTTTGCACGGCATGAGCCGCCCCATTGAACGCGCCACCCGCATCATCCAATTCCTCCAGGAACTCTTCGAAACCACCTACTCCTTTGAAATGGAATTCCTCCACAAAAAAGGGGTGAAGCAAGCCACCAAACACTTGTCCCGTTACCAGGCTGCCAACGATTACCTGGGCGCCTGGGTAACCCAGCGGTCGCTTGGCGGGCATGCTATTCCTCTCGATTCCCCGACTTTGCGCATCACCAAGCGCCTGGGGCTGGTCGATAAATCGCAGGAAGAAACCGCCGAAATCCGTGGTTCCCTTGAGCATCTGATCCCCAAGGCCAAGGGTGCCGAGTTTACCGATGCCATCAGCCAGATCGCGGTGGAGTTTTGCCACGACTCTAACCCCCGCTGCCCCACCTGCCCCTTGGTGTCGGAATGCCAATATGGCAAAGCCCGCCTGAAACCTGTCAAAAAAAGCCCAAAAGCTAAACCAGGCGCTAAATAAATCCTGCCGAGCAGGGTGCTGGACCGACCGGGTTTTTCATACCTGGCTTTCGAGCCTGACAATAAGCGCCTTGCTTACGATAGTTGTCCACTTGCAAAAAAAATCTCCGGGCTAAAGTGGTGTTACTCACCCGCGAGAATTAACACGCCCCTTAATCACTGGATCACCGTCTGCCTCAAGGCTATGATTCTGCCATGGTTATTGAATCGATCACGCCATTCTTGCGTCACGCCGCTCTTTCCCTGGCGCTTCTGGGTTTGCCACAATTGGCTTTTTCCCAAGAAAACACCAAGAGCGCCCCCGTTTTCCACCTTCCAGCAGTTGACCAACCACTCACCATCTCCGCCAGCAAGGCCCCTTTTCTGGCTACAGCCGATTTTTCCTTGGCCTTGTGGATGCAAAACGAGGAAACCGCCAGCCGCCTACCAGGCGATCTACTCTGCCAATACGACCCCGCGCTTCGCCGCGGATTTCAATTAACTCTGAAAAGCAATACCGGTACAACCACCAGCCAGGCCAATTGGCGCCATTTGCAATTTAGCATCGACGACAACCACAGTTCCGCCTGGAGCGATTGCGGGCGGCCGGGAAACGCCATCTTGGCCTTTGCCCTGGCGTCGCATGAAGGGAAACTTTTCGCAGGGACTTGCGAACCGGGGAAAAATGAATCGGGCCGGGTTTACTCCTACGCGGAAAACGGCAATTGGACCGATTGCGGCGCGCCGGGCCAGGCCAATTCCGTCACAGCGCTGACCGCTTACCATGGCAAGCTTTACGCTGCCACAGGGAAATACCGCCTGGCAGGATCGAGCTTGAAAGAATCGGACAATGTCCACCTGGGCGGCCGCGTGTTTGTTTATGAAGGCGGCCACCGCTGGACCGATTGCGGGCAATTGCCAAATACTGAGGCTGTGGGCGGCTTCGTCGTCTTCCAGGGCCGCCTTTATGCCTCTTCACTTTACAAACCCGCTGGCTTTTTCCGCTACGAAGGAGGAACCAAGTGGACGGCCCTGCAGGTTCCACAAGGAATTGATCCCGCCACCGGAATGCCCGGCCCCAAACGCGTGGAGGCACTCACGATGTTTGATGGCTTCCTCTACGCCAGCAGCTACGATGGCGGCCATGTCTACCGTTACGACGGCAAAAACTGGACCGATTGTGGTCAGCTTGGCAACAACACCCAAACTTATTCCTTCGCGCAATACGAAGGGAAACTTTACGCCGGCACCTGGCCCAGCGGCAGGGTTTACCGTTTTGATGGACTCAGCAAGTGGACCGACACCGGCCGCCTGGGGAATGAACTCGAGGTCATGGGCATGCTGGTTCACAATGGCCGCCTGCTGGCAGGCACACTGCCGCTGGCCGAGGTTTATTCTTTTGAAGGAACTTCCTGGAAGCGTCTGACTCGGCTGGACCACACACCCGATGTCACCTACCGCCGCGCCTGGACCATGGCGGAGCACGCGGGTCAGGTATTTTGCTCCACCCTGCCATCGGGCAAGGTCTTCGCTTTTTCCGCCGGGACGCAAGTGGGTTGGGGAAAATCTCTGGATTCCGCCTGGCATCACATCGCCGCGGTCAAATCCGGCCAAAAGCTGGAACTTTTTGTCGATGGCAAACCGGTGGCGCAATCCAGGGCTTTTGACAGCAAATCTTACTCGTTAAATAGTCAGGCCCCGCTGCAAATTGGCACGGGAATGAATGGGCCTTTCAACGGACGGCTATCCGACATTCGCCTGTTTCAACGCGCCCTGGCCCTTGAAGAAATCACCGCCCTGGCCAAGTCACCCCGAAAATAATTCTTCTCGGTTTCCTTTGTGCCCGGCGCTCTTTTTCCAACCCTTAGCCCAACCGGTACAGCGCTTGCTGCGCCTCATAGGCATGCGGATTACCTTCATAAGAGGCGGCTTGGTCATAGCAAGACTTGGCCTTTTTCACATCCTGGAGTTTTTCAAAAGCCTGGCCCAGTTTGAGCCAGGTGCGCGCGCCGCTCTTGGCGCTCTTGCGAAAATCACCCAGGCAAGCCACCGCTTTCCCCGCCAGTTCCAACTCCAGGTAAATATCACCCAGCAATTGACACGAGGAATACCAGGCGTCCTCATCGTCGGCGCCAGCGAACTTCTCTGGCTTCGGCTCGCGCACTTTTTCCAGAATCCCCTGGGCCTGCTCCCGTTCTCCCATGCGCAAGACCGCCCTAGCCAGGCAGACTGCCGCCAGGCGGCTCCCTGGTTCAATAACCAACACCAGTTCCGCCATATGTTTCGCCACATCCATCCATTCCGGGCCATCCAATTTCCCATCGAGTATGGACCTGGCCCGTTTCAAACAATAACCGGTGTCGAAACCCTTTCCATGCGTTTCCAACCTTGCGGCCAGATCTCGCGGGTCAACTGAATAAGTGTAGCGGTCCTTTCTTTCGAGCAGGTCCTTGTCATTGGATTGGTAAATCAAAGCCTGGTCGGTAACGCGGAGCGCTGCCAGAGCATCATTAGCCTGTTCATACAAGGAAGCCAAATTGCGCAATGTTTCCACGCCGCTGCGCTCGAAATCCGCATAAAGCTGGAAGTAAAAAATGGCCTGGGCATTATCGCCGCCGTGAAGGGCCAATTCGCCGAGGAAGCGCGCTGCGGAGAAAAATGCCAGGCGGCTTGGCTCGGGAAGATTCTTCTGGCCCGCGGCCTGGCCGGCCTTCACGGCCCGTTGAAAATGCTCCGCGGCCTGGCTTTCCAAACCGGCTTTCTGCAAGGCTTTTCCTGCTTGAACCAGCAAATCCGGCGCCAACAGCGGCAAGCCATTGGCAGCCATTCGCAAATACTCCGCCCCTCGCTCTAAACCCGTTCCTTGCTCCAAAATGGCTAAACCGAGATCATGGCAAAAGGCATGGTCAAAATCTTCCGTCCCAGGTGAAACCATGCTTTCCAACACTTCGGAATACAAAAAACGCTTGATTCCCCAGGCTCCTTGGTCAGCAGGGTTCTCCCGCAGGTGACATTCAACCGCGACAATCGCTTCCATGCGCAATTCAGGGTTGCCCACCAGGGAGGCAAGCCTTTTTTTCATTTCCGGATGCCCGCCCAGGGCCAGTTGCCAGGCGGAATACAAAATGGCCTTGCGGGAAAGGCTGGCCTCGCGGTTTTCCAGAATACCGCGCAGTTTTCCTTCCGCCTGAGAAAAGTCGCGGTCGTGCAGGGCCAGCACCGCCCGCCAGTAATAGGCGCCAGGCGCCAGCGCAGGTTTTAACTTTTCCACCAAGGCCAAGAGCCGCCCGGCCTCATTCCGTTTATCTTCCTCCGGCTTGCCTGCAATCAAAAGTTGCCCGACACGGTCAAGGCAGAGGGAACAATCAACCAGGGCCATGGTTTCGGGGTCGGCTTCCAATTTGGCCGGATCGAGGCCCGCATGGAGTTTCCAGTACTGGTTTTTGGCCAAACGGCTATTGGGATCGAGTTTCAAAGCCCTGGCCAAGGCCATGAGAGCATCCCGCTGTTTACCCAGCCGGGCAAAACTCATCCCGCGAAAAATATGCTTTAGCACTCGTAAAGCAGGAAGAATGCGCATGGTGTAGATAAAAAACAAGGCCACGGGAAGTAGAAAGCCCACGGTCCGCCAGGGCACATGGTCCAAAGTGAGGATAGCAAGGGCGACGCCTGCCAGGGAGCAAATTACGCCGATTTCCACCTCGGATTCTTCCATCACGCCGGAAAAGGTCAGGAGGTAGAAGAGAGGCAGCATGGCCAGGAGATGAAGAGAAAAGGCGCCCGGGTGGGACAGAGTCAATTTTCTTTCCACCCAGGGAAGGGCGCCCAGGAAATAAACCAGGAGCAATCCAGTGAGAACGGCCAGGGCCATTACGGTCCACAAACGGTAGGTTTTTTTTCGCACCAGGCGTGTTGCCAGGAAGGCCACCCCGGCCAAAGCGCCAAGCAAGGCGCAGCTCATGAACAAAGGGGAATCTACGGGGAAGGCAAAAAGGGCGCCCAGAACCGCGCCAAAAAGGATGCCGGTGTAAATCCGGCCAGAACATTCCAGCAGGAGGAAGAACAGGAAGGCCAAAGGATTTTTCATTCCTTGAGACAAGCGGTCGCGAAAGGTCCAGGCGGCCGAGCCCAAGGCCAAAAGCAAACCGGCCCAGGGCGCCCCATGGAGCCACAACCAGGTTTGCGGCCCCGGCGCCCCTTGAACCCCGATTTGCATGGCGCCATACAGGGCCAAGCCCAGGAAAATTCCCTTCAGAGCATATTCATTGACCGCTTCTTGCATTTTCTTCCACCTGGACCAAAACCATTTCGGTTTGGTATTTAATCCCCTTGCCGGGCTATATAAAATTGTAAGCGTAAAGGGTCATTCAAGCGACAAGTCAGTAAATGTTCCCCTGAACAAATTTTAGAGACTGGAACCGAGATGTTGACACCGGAAGAATTGATTTCTCCATGGCAGGGCCCGTTATGCCATTGGGGATTATCCCCCGCCGCCTTATTGGAAAAAGCTGTCGAGCGGAAAGAAGGATTGTTGAGCAACCGCGGGGCGCTGGTTGTTCGAACAGGAAAATACACCGGACGCTCTCCCGGCCAGCGCTTTATCGTCGATTCCCCCGCAATCCACGAATCCATCGACTGGGGCAGCATTAATCAACCCATTTCCCCTGAGGAGTTCGAGGCCCACTATAAGGCGGCGGCAACGGCTTTGTCGGCAAAGGAACGCTTCGTCATGGAAGGCTCCGTTTGCGCCGATGAAAAACACGCCTTGCCCGTGCAAGTGATAGGCGACCTGGCCTGGCATGCCCTTTTCGCAGGATGTTTATTCCGCAAACCGCTTTCCAACAGTGGAAAAGCGCCACTCAGGATCCTGGTGAACGCGGGGCTGATCCCCGGGTCACCGACGGGAGAAAGTTCCGTGCCCACCCGCATCTCTTTGGATCTGGAAAGAAAACTGGTGGTGATCACCGGCACGGGGTACGCCGGCGAAATTAAAAAATCGGTGTTTAGTTTCTTGAACTACGCCCTGCCTGACGACAATGTTTTTCCCATGCATTGCGCCGCCACCATGGGAAAGCACGGCGATGTCGCGCTTCTCTTTGGTTTGTCGGGCACGGGGAAAACCACCCTGTCCGCCGATCCGGAGAGGTTATTGATCGGCGACGACGAGCATGGCTGGTCCGATCAGGGGGTATTCAATTTTGAAGGCGGTTGTTATGCCAAGGCGATAAAGTTGTCGTCGAAAGCGGAGCCGCATATTTTCAACGCATTGCGGTTCGGATCGGTCATTGAAAATGTACCCATGAACCCGCAAACCCGCAGGCCGGATTTCTTCGACGATTCCATCACCGAAAATACACGCGCTGGGTATTCACTGGATCTTTTGGAAGGGGTGGCGCCCAATTCTCGCGGCGGCCACCCGCGCACCATTTTCTTCCTCACCTGCGACGCCTTCGGGGTGCTTCCCCCCCTTAGCCGTTTAACTCCCTCGCAGGCGCTGTACCATTTCCTGTCGGGTTACACGGCCAAAGTAGCGGGAACGGAAGCCGGGGTATCGCAACCGCAAGCGACATTCAGCGCCTGCTTCGGCGCGCCCTTCATGCCGCGAAAGCCCTCAATTTACACCCAGATTCTGGCCAGGAAAATTGTCGCGCATTCCTCCCAGGTCTGGATGGTCAACACCGGCTGGCGAGGCGGGCCGCCAGGAATCGGGCACCGCTTTCCCCTGGCAGTCACCCGGACCCTCCTGGCCGCCGTACTCAATGGCGATTTGGATAAAATATCTTTTCACAAAGACCCGTACTTCGGCCTGGAATCCCCAGGAAAATGCCCGGGAGTGGAACACCACTTCCTCGACGCGGTCAAAGCCTGGCATTCTCCCAACGCTTACAAAACTCAAGCCGAAAAGCTGGCCAGGCTCTTTCACGGGAACTTCAAAAAATTCGAAAACCAGGTTGGCATAGAAGTTAGCGGTTCCATGCCCGAGCCTGGCTCTCCAGCCAGTGAATGATTCGGGTTTCTCCCCAGCGAATGCCACCGTTGCGATCCCGGCCGAGAAAGCCCAGGTGACCGCCATGAGAGGCGATCTCCACCTCGACATAATCCGTTTTTGGAATCGGTTCAAAGGGCGCCACGGCAATGAAAGGATCGTCGTGGGCGGTGAGAATAAAAGTGGGAACTTGCAAACTGGGAATCAGAGAGGCGGTAGAGCAGAGGCGATAATATTCGTCGGCGCCGGAAAAACCTCCCCGAGGCGCCGTGTAAAGATCGTCAAAGGAAAAAAGGCTCAGGGTCTTGGGAAAAGCGGGGGGATGATGATCGGGAAAGAGCTGAATGCGCTTTTCCACTTCCCGCCGCAGGTGCGCCAGGAAATGCTTTTCATAAATCCGGTTCTTTTTCTGGCTAATCAAACGGGAACAGGCAAGCAAATCGATGGGGGGCCCCATGGCGGCAATACCAGCCAGTCCGGGAAGGTCCGGGGTTTCCAACCCCAATTTCAAAACCAGGTTTCCCCCCAGGGAAAAGCCCGCCAAAAACAGAGGCGAGGGGTTTTTGGCATCTTGAACATGGTGGAACACCTCTCGAACATCGCTTGATCGCCCGGCATTGTAGGGCCGTTTGGCCAAGCCTATGCCCGGCCCGGCGCCGCGTTGGTTCATGCGAATCACCCGCCAGCCTTGGCGGAATAAATAATTTCCCACGCGGACCACATGGCTGGAATTATGGCAGCCAGCCAGGCCGTGGACCAAAATCACCGCCGGATGGCCGGGCTCCCACAATGGCGGGCGGGAATCCATCAGCAAAAGGGAATCGCCATCGGACAATTGAAGTATCACTTCCCGCGATGGAAATTCCCCCAGGCGCGGCTTGAACAAGTAGGCCAACAAAGTTTGCGCGTGGGCATTAAACAACAAGGGAAGCGGTTGAAATTTCCCCGGGTGTTCTAACGGATTATGCTTCATGGCCTGGCCGGGTAATTTCATTTTCCCAACAGAACCTATAAAGTGATGAGGAACCTTTGTGCCCTTTTCTTTCCAGGAAGGTATTTTAAGGCACGGAACGGATTTCCAATAAGGTTTTTTCCTGCCAGAGTGGACAACGGCCATGGAAAAAATGAAAGAAGACCTGGGGTCCTTGGGCTACCGCCTGCCAGCGGAGTGGGGAACCCACGCTTCCACCTGGCTTTCCTGGCCCCACCAGGAAGAGGATTGGCCGGGAAAATTCGAACCCATCCCCTGGGTTTACTGTGAAATCATTCGCTACTTGACCAGCGGCGAAATAGTCCGCCTGGTGACACAAAACGCCCAAGAAAAGGAAAAGATTCTGGCCCTGTTCAAGAAAACCGGCATTAACTCGGAGAGAGTCGGTTTCATCCTGGCGCCCACCGACCGATCCTGGATTCGCGATTTCGGCCCGGTCTTCATTAAGGACAACCATGGCAACAAGGGAATTGTCGATTTTGTTTTCAACGGCTGGGCCAAGTATGACAACTGGAACCAGGACAACGCCATTCCCAACTTTGTCGCAAGCCGCTTGAATTACTCCACCTGGAAGCCGGTTCACAACGGTTGCCCCGTAGTTTTGGAAGGCGGCAGCATTGATGTCGATGGGGAAGGAACCTTGATCACCACCGAGGAATGCCTGCAATCCCGCATCCAGGAACGGAACCCGGGATTTACGAAAAAGGATTACGAGGAAGTTTTTTCCCGTTATTTCGGCATAACCAAGGTCCTGTGGCTGGGCCAAGGAATTGCAGGTGACGACACCCACGGGCATGTGGACGACCTGACCCGGTTCGTGGCGCCAGGCCGGGTGGTGACCATGGTGGAAAGCAATAAAAGCGACCCAAACTACGAACCGCTGCGGGAAAATCACCAGCGGCTGGCTGGCATGAGCGACAGCCGCGGAAAAAAACTAGAGGTGATCAAACTACCCATGCCTGGCCCGGTGGAATTTGCAGGCCAACGGCTGCCCGCCAGTTATGCCAACTTCTATATTGCCAATCAGGTGGTGCTGGCGCCCACATTCAACGACCCGAATGACCGAGTAGCCCTGAACACCCTGGAAGAACTCTTCCCCGGCCGGCAGGTTGTTGGGATTCACGCGCTGGATCTGCTCTGGGGTCTGGGAACCCTGCATTGTCTTTCGCAACAAGAACCACTGTAACCAAGGTCCAAAAATGAAAGCCGCTCTGCTGCGAGATTTTAATAAATCAATTGAGATAGAGGAGGTTCCAATTCCCCGTCCCAAGCCCAACCAGGCCTTGGTGAAAATCCAGGCCAGCGGCCTGTGCCATACCGATATCCACACGATGCACGGCCACTGGCCGGTGAAACCCCGCCTGCCTGTCATCCCCGGGCATGAAGGCGTGGGGATTATTGAAAGCATGGGCGGTAAAGTTTTGGGCTGGAAAACAGGCGACCGGGTGGCCATTTCCTGGCTGGGGCGCACTTGCATGGAATGTTATTTCTGCAAGTCAGGCCAGGAAAATTACTGCTCCGGACAATTCCATTCCGGTTATTCAATCAACGGCTGCCATGCGGAGTACGCCGTGGCCGACGCCCGTTTTCTATCGCGAGTTCCCGCGGGAATTGCGGATCACGAAGCTGCGCCCTTGGCCTGCGCTGGCCTGACGGCTTTTGCTTCCGTGGAAAGAGGCGGGCCCCTGGAAGGCAAAATCGCCGTGATTATGGGCGTGGGCGGCCTGGGCCACCTGGCAATTCAATACGCCCGGTTGAAAGGGGCCCGGGTGGCGGCCATAGACATCCATCCCGAGAAACTTGCCTTGGCCGAATCCCTGGGGTGTGAAAAGGAACTTTGTCTGGAACCATCCAAGGCGGCGGAAGTATTGAAAAAACTGGCGCTGCCCCTGACAGTATTCTGCTTTTCCGCTGATCCGCTGGCCCCGGCTCAATCTCTTGCCCTCTTGCCGATTGGCGGGACCTTGGTGTTCGCTTCCTTACCGCAACAGGCTACCCTGGAAATTCCCGCTTTCGACCTGGTAACACGGGGATGGACCATTGCAGGGTCGTATGTGGGAACGCGCAAACAATTGGAAGAGGTATTCCGCCTGCACGCCGAGGGGAAAACCCGGGTGCAAGTGGAAACCCGCCCCCTAGTGGAGATCAAGCAAGCCCTTCACGACCTGGAAAAAGGGAGCGTTCAGGGCCGGGTAGTCTTGATCCCCTGAAATACCTGGGAAGCGTTAGCCCCTCAGGGGGTTGACATCCCCAGGGTGCGAAGTGACGACTCTTTCAATTTCAGAATCGCCGACTCCGGGTGAAACAAGGGGGCGTGCGTGCCCAACAGAAGTGCTTTCTCGCCCAAATTTGCCGCCGCTTTTTCCAACCCACCCGCCCCCTCAAGCATGGCCCAGTCGAAAAACACCCTGCCGGTGCGGGCCAGGGATTTGCCCAACTCGCCCCGCAGCTCCTGCATGCCATTCAGCACCTGAACCCTGGCAAGGGGGGCTTTTATCAAGGCCGCCTCCAGCGGTTTCAAATCCACGGGTGCAACTCGCATCAAGGGATGCTGCGTCCGTTCATCCTCCATGCGCAACACAATTTGCACCTGGAATTCCCCTTGCGCTTTTGCCAACAGCAAGTGAAAGCTCTCGTCACTTAAATTGTAACCATGGTAATTGGGATGAAGGCGAATGGCCTTCACGCCCAATTCCTCCTTGCACAGGCGCAAGTCCTCTTGCCAATCGGGAAGCGCCGGGTTGATCGAGACCGCGGGCAAAAGGGAAATAGATTTCTCCCCTTGGCAGGCCCGAGCCAAGCGCTGATTCACCCCGCGTAACTCCTGATGAAACACGCCCTCCAAACTGCCCATCCAGGCCTGGGTGATCCCCAGCGCTTTGGCTTTGACTGCATAGTTAGCCGCTTCCTCCAAGGGCAGGCGGCGGAAGGGCCAGCGCCCCAAGTTGGCGTTGTAATCGACCGTCATGGTTTGATCCCCTTGGAAAGCAGGATGGGCGCTAGCAAGGCACGCAGGTTCTCTTTGAGAATGCGCCGTTTGTCTGCCTCGGGAATGTCCGCGCCGGTGACCTTGGCGATTTGCGAGGCGAAGGACCGGCCCGGGGCGTCGCTGCCATAGACCACTCGCGAAGCCGACAGTTCCCTGCAAGCCATATCGACCATGCCATACACGGGATCGAATCCCCCGGTCTCGGCGATCAAGTTTGACGAAGAGCGAATAGCGCGAATGCCCTTTTCCCAATTGCCGCCCGTGTGGCCGCAAAGAATCTTTAAATGAGGATGGCTTTTGGCCAAGGCCACCAGGTCCAGGGGGGTCGATTCCCCAGGAAAGTTTCCTGTTGTTTTGAACCATGTGTGCTGATACACCACGGCCTTCAACTCCGCGGCTCGGCGCAGAATCGGCTCGACATCCTCGAGATGACAACGCCGGGCCACCCAAAGTTTTATCCCGACCATCGGCCCGTTTTTCACGCAGCGCTCGATTTCCTCAAGGCTGGCCTTGAGATGCTTCGGGCTGACATAGACAAAGCCAAAGGCCCGGTCGTGGTGGTGTGCGAGGGCTTGCAATACCTGATCATTCTGCAGCCGGAGTTGTTCTCCCGTGGGATCTTGCAAAAACGGGTAGCCCATGAAAACCACCAGCTTTTCAATGCCCACGCGATCCGCGTGCCGCAGCAGAAACAACATCTTCTCCCCGGGGGTGCGCCCATCGGCGCTCGATAAATGACAATGAACATCCCAGATCACGGCATACTCCTCACCTGGGGGCCAAAAGAAATGTCAGCAGGTCGGCCATGGCCGCTGGCGAGATCCGTTCCTCGAAGCCCACCGGCATGAACGACTTGCCCGTGCAAACCATCTCTTCCACTTCCTCGCGAGTTAGGGTTTCCACCGTGGCATCACTTTTGGAAACCGTAATCGATTTCGCTGACTCGGCTGTCACCATCCCCGTGACCAGCTTTCCCCCTTTGAGCGCGAATACATAATTGAGGTAGCGCGAATCGACCTCGCGGTCGGGATCGAGAATGGCGGCGAGAAAAGCCTCAGGCGTGCGAGTGCCAACCGTGAGGAGGTTGGGGCCAATGTCTTTTCCCTCGGCGCCAACCTTGTGGCAAACCGCGCATTCCTTTTGATACACCACCTTCCCCCGAGCCCAATCGCCACCTTTAAGAGAGGGCGCATACTTGGCCAGCACCTGTCCCCGCGCTTGGTTGACCGCGAAAAGTTCCCCAGCCAGGGTTTGAATCTCCTTGTCACGGTGTTTGAGCAGCGCTTGCCTTTTCACCAGGTCGATGTCCGAGGCGCTTATGCCGCCTTTCTTGATCTCTTCCAGTAAGAGCTTGGTCCAGGCAAACCGGGAGAGCAAGGCCTCGGCAGCTTCGCTGCGCAACGCCGGGGTAAAGGATTTCCAATGCTTGAGCAAAACGGCCGGGACAAACGCAGCACCGGATGTTCTCAGCGCCCGCAGGGCCGCCACTTGCACCTCTTTAAATTCCTGGGGTTGCAACAAGTTGCTCAGGGTTTTTTCCGCTACGCCCGAATCGGCAAAAGCCAGCAGCAGGGTTGCCTGGACCCTTTCATCCACTGATTGACGGCTGTCGGCCGCCATTACCTGGGCCAGGGCCAGCTTCTTCTTCACCCAGGCCGCAACCTGCGGGTTTTGAGCCGGCATCAGCGTACGGGACACCCGCTTGCGGCCCAGGCCGAACGACTGCAAGAACCGAATAGTCTGGGAGGGATCCTTGGAATCGGCCTGGGCCAGCAAGAACAGGGCTTTGTCTCCTTCAACCGGGTCACCTCCGCCAAGGTTCAAGAACAACTGCGCCAGCGCCTGCCTGCCCGGCTCGCTTTCCCAAAAAGCTTTCTTCGTGTGAAGATTCTCCAGCAATGGCAGGGCAAATCTGGCCCCAGAGGACAAACAGGCGGTTCGGATCCAGGGGTCGCTCAGATGCTTTTCCAAAATGTCTGCCAGAACCAGGGCGGCCTTTGCGTCCTTGATTGCCCCGCAGGCGATTGCCAACTGAAAGCAAACCCGCGGGTCCGGGTCGCCCTGCAACTGCAAAATGTCTTCTTGCAGTTTAGGGAAGCGCGCCAGCGACTTTTCCGCCAGGATGAGGCCATGCTCGCGCAGGCCAGCCTCAGGATGAATAAGCGCCAGACGGATTTCCGCTTCACTCAGCTCTCCCAGCCCATCCAGTAGGTAAATTGCGTGCAAGCGGGCCAGGGGATTCAAGGAAACCCCCGCCAGCCTTTTAATAAGTGGCAGGGCCTGCGGGTCGCGCCTTTCGTAAAGCAGCCGTTGCGCGGTCTCCCGCCACCAGGCGCCGCGATGTCCCAAGAGGGAAACGAGTTCTTTTGAACTCGCCTGCGACAGTTTGGCCGGCGCGGAAGTTTGAAACCCGGGAGGCGCCAACCGGTAAATTCGCCCCCGGTCGCGACCACTATGCAAATCAAGGCATTCCTTGATGTCATCAGGAATGGTCCAGGGGTGTTCCACCACTTCCCTGTACATATCGAGAACATGAAGAGTGCCATCGGGAGCGTTGATGAAATTCACAGGTCGAAACCAGATATCTTTCGAGCGGACAAATTCAGTTTTTACATCGGCAGGGATGGCCTGGTGGGTTGCGCCAGCCGGCAGCAGGGCCCTGCGATGGATCAAGTTTCCCGCCGGATTGGCGATAAAAGCCTGCCCCTTGTAGCCTTCGGGATAGGCGTGGCCGCGATAAATGGTAATGCCAGCGGCCGAGGTGAACACGCCGCTGGCCACCATTTCGCTCAAGGCAAACTTCTGCCCCTCAGCCAGGTAACGCTCCGTGCGCACCGTGCGCCAGGGCTCTGGCGGGCTGATGGGGTAAACCGGAATCGGGTTCCCCTGGCCCTCCACCACTTCATAAGCCACCGAGGAGGGAATGGTCAACAAAGGGTTCCTGTCCAGAACCCGCGAAGGGAGAATCACCTCCATCACCGGGTCGCGGTTGGAACAGGTGAAGCGATGGTACCAGTCGTCGAAGGCCAGTCCGAACTGTCCCGTGCCGGAAATCGCTTCGAAGGACTTGCTCAAGGGATCGAATTTAAAATCCCTGCGTCGCAGGGGAAGGGTATCCTGGCCAGAGGATTTCAAGTCGGCGCCATTCCCCGCTGTAATTCCGTAAATCCGGTTGTCCACTCCCCAGCGCAGGTTATTCGCCAACTGCTGCACATTGTAAATGATGAAGCCGGTGGCAACTTTTTCCCGCACATCGGCCTTTTCGTCCCCATTGGTGTCCTTGAAATACCAGATATCGGGCGCCGACAGGACATAAGCGCCCCCCTTCCAGCAGGCCACGCCAGTGGGCCAAAAAAGGCCATCCGCCACGGTGTGGCTTTCATCGAAACGGCCATCGCCATCTCGGTCGATCAGCTTTCTCAGCCGCCCTTTGGGGATTTCCCCCTCTTTCAAGGGGTTGGGATAATCGGACATCTCGACAACAAACAGGTTGCCGTCCTCGTCATAGGCCCCAGCGACGGGGTCGAGGACCAAGGGTTCCACCGCCAGAGGTTGGAGAACGAAGCCACCCAAGGTTTGAAAGGATTTTAACGCCTCGTTCAAGTTCAAAGGGGGAACGCGCTTGACACGGTCCTTGAGCGAAGGGGCAGGTTTCTCCTCGGCCCGGGGCGGGGTTCCTGCCAGGATCAACAATAGGAAAAAAGCGCTCAGCATGGCTGAACGAGCCAGCCCCTGGACCAGCCTGGAGATCGATTCCTTGGCCATGGTTCTTTCCATCGTTACCCTTCACAAGAAAGGTACATTTACCTTGGCTTAACTCTTGTAATTAGGGCGTTGACGCAACCTGCGCGCCGGGTTTGTCAAAAGGACGGGATCACTCGGCTGTTTCCAGGAATCCTTAAAACCAGGAGCTGCCGTCCCAGGCAATCACCTTTTCCAAAAAGCCCACGGCATTTTTGGAAAAAGTGGAGAAGAGCAGTTCCCCCTTTTCCGCCGTGGCATGGCAAGGGTCGCCGATGTGTCCAGGTTCCGTGCGGTCTTTCGTTATCCAACCGCGGTACGCCGGTTCAAAGGCAAACCCAAATTCCACTTTCTTCAATGAAGCCACAGGCTTCTTCACCAGGTGAGGCGCCAACTTCAATATCATCGAGGTTTCCCATTCGCAGGCGTGCCCCATCTTGGCCTGCACGAAGTTCTTCCCTTCCACCGGGTTGCCCGCCGCCAGGTCCCAATAAGTGCTGAAAAGGAGGAGCAAATCATTCCTATCGCGGTATTTCTGCCTCAGTTCAAACACCGCCTGCTTTCCAGGGTAAATGTTTCCCCCATGGCCGTTGATGAACACGATCCGCTTGAATCCATGATCAATGAAGTTGTTGGCCAAATTCTCAAGCAGGTCGAGGTAGAGCCTCGGCTCGGCGCTGAGCGTGCCGGGAAAATCCATGTGGTGATGGGAATTACCCAGCCAGGTAAGGGGCGCGAAGAGGACCTTTCCTTGCATCGCCTCGGACACTCTGCGGATCACCTCGCCGAGCAGCATGCTGTCGACGAACACGGGCAGGTGGCGCCCATGCTGCTCCAGCGCCGCCACCGGAATAACCACAGGCGTATCCCGGCTTAAACCTCCCACTTCTTCCCAGCTCATTTCTGCGAGGTTCATGAAAGCTCCTTTTTCCTTTGGAAATTCTCCCGCGCCGGATAAGCTACGGCATACCTTTGCCGGGCGCAAGAAACTCCCGGCTGGGCTGCTGGTTTTCCTTCCGCGACCCTTTTCGAGGATCCTTTCCATGCGCTTTCTTGCCGCTTTCCTTACCCTTGCTTGTTTTACCTTGGCAACGGGTTCTGGCCTGGCCAGGGATGAAAAACCCAAAGCTATTCCACTGTTCAATGGCAAAGACCTCAGCGGCTTTTACACCTACCTGGTGGCGCCCGCCAAGGGCCAAGCCAAACTGGGCAAGAACAACGATCCCAAAAAAGTCTTCTCGGTGAAGGACGGCATGATTCACGTGTCGGGCGAGGTCTACGGCTGTTTCACCACGGAAAAAGAGTACGAGAATTATCTTTTGATCACGGAATTCAAATGGGGTGAAAAAACCTGGGCGCCCAGGGACAAGGCCACCCGCGATAGCGGCATTCTGCTGCACTGCGTGGGAGAGGACGGCGCCGCCGGCGCCTGGATGGAGTCGATTGAATGCCAAATGATCGAGGGGGGAACTGGCGATTTCATCCTGGTGGGGGGGAAAGCCAAGCCCTCCATGTACGCCAAGACGATTGAGAAAGCGACGGGCAAGGGAGAAAAAAAAGCCAATCAGCCTTACTATAGCCCCGATGGCCAGGTGAAGAAGTTCATGGGCGGGCGCATCAACTGGTACGGGCGCGACCCGGAATGGACCGACACCCTGGGCTTTCGAGGGAAACAGGATGTGGAAAAGCCCGTGGGCGAGTGGAACCGGCTGGAATGCCTCTGCCAGGGAGACAACATCACGATTACTTTAAATGGTGTGAAGGTGAATGACGGGTTCATGGCCAGCCACACGAAGGGGAAAATCCTGTTTCAGTCGGAAGGTGCGGAGCTGTTTTTCCGCAAGATCGATCTGGTGCCATTGAAGTAGTTCAAGGTATGCTTGGCGCCAATGACCTGGGAAAATGCGGAACCTGGATGGAATTGACGGTTCTTCCCTGGTCACTAAAATCACGATCCCCGGGGTTTTCAACCCGAGGTTGCCGTGAAATGGAAACCAAGCAGTGACAGACACCCCGGATATCCTCGAAGACTCCCGTTTGGATAAGCTCAAGGCGCTTACAGCTCTGGGGGTTGATCCCTGGGGCATGCGCTTTGACAACCACTTGCCGATTGCACAAGCCAGGGACCTTCCCATCCAGGTGGAAAACCCGGCGCCAGTGCGCATCGCTGGCCGAATTGTCCTCCGGCGAGGCATGGGCAATGTTCACTTCCTCAACCTGCGGGATTGGACCGGCCAAATCCAGGTCATGGCAGGAAAGAAGCAAGTTGGTGAACAGGGCTGGGGAATCGCCAAGAACCTCGATCTGGGCGACCTGCTCGGCGTGGACGGGCACTTTGGCAAAACCAAGACCGGCGAGCTGACCGTCTTCGCCAACAAGCTCACTTTCCTGGGGAAATCCCTGCTGCCCCACCCGGACAAGTGGGAAGGCATGCAGGACATGGAATTCCGCCTGCGCCACCGCTACCTCGACCTGACCTACACGCCAGACACCCTTCGGCGAGCCCGCGAACGAATACACATTGTCCGCTCCATGCGCAGGTTTCTTGACGATCAAGGTTTTTGGGAAGTGGAAACGCCCACGCTGCACTCCATCGCCGGAGGCGCCGCCGCCAGACCCTTCATCACCCACCACAACGCTCTCGACATCGACCTGTATTTGCGCATTGCGCTGGAGCTGCATTTAAAACGCTTGCTGGTCGGGGGCATTGAAAAGGTCTACGAGATCGGCCGCGTCTTCCGCAACGAGGGGATCAGCCCGCGCCACAACCCCGAATTCACCATGATGGAACTCTATCAGGCTTATTCCGACTACCAGGGCATGATGGACCTGACCGAAGGGCTGATACTAAACGCCATCGAAGCCCTGGGTGGAGATAAAATCAGGCCATATGGCGGCCACACCATCGACTTCACGCCCCCGTGGAGGCGGGCATCCTATGCCGACCTCTTCCGGGAACACACCGGAGCGGACTTAGGCGACCCCGCGGCAGTGGCCGCCGCCGCTGACTCTGCCAACATCATCACCAAGGGCAAGCATCCCGATGTCCTCATTCAAGAACTGTTTGAGTTGAAGGTAGAGCGCCAGCTCATGGGGCCCATCTTCGTTTACGATTATCCCGCCTCGCTCTGCCCGTTGACCAAGCGCAAGCAAGGGAACCCGGCCTTGGCTGAGCGCTTTGAACTCTTTATTAACGGCATGGAACTGGCCAATGCTTACACGGAGTTGAACGATCCGGTGACGCAGGAAGAGACCTTCCGCGCGCAACTTTCCGGGCTGAAGGAAGAGGATTCCATGGCCAAGATGGACGACGACTTCGTCCGCGCCTTGAAGCATGGCATGCCTCCAGCGGGCGGGTTGGGCATCGGCATCGACCGCTTGGTCATGCTGCTGACCAACACGCCAACGATTCGCGATGTCATCCTGTTCCCGCTGTTGCGGCCGGAAGGCCGACCAGAGCCGGTTGGATAACCGGCCCCAACTCACCTTGAAAGGATACGGGGTGGTTTTATGTTCAAAGTTCTTCTTTGCTGGAAATACCTGAGGACCAGGTTTCTCGCTCTCGCCTGCATTGTCAGCGTCATGCTAGGCGTGGCCACCTTGATTGTGGTCAACTCGGTCATGGGCGGCTTCAGCACCAAGCTGAAAGAACGCCTACACGGGCTCCTTTCCGACATTGTCCTGGAGGCCTACGACTACGACGGTTTCACCGATGTCGAGGGGAAACTGGCCCGCATCAATGCCGACCCCTTTCTCAAGCAGGAAATCGTGGCCATGACTCCCACGCTTGAGATCTTCGCCATGCTGCAATTCAACTTTCGTGATGCGCCTTTCACCCGGCCAGTGCGCCTGATCGGCATTGAACCCGAGGGGAGAAAAGCGGTTGGCGGCTTCGCCGAGCATTTGGTCAATCCGTTAAACCGCAAGCGCCCCTCCTTCGAAATGACGGAAGAGGCCAAGGAGAGGTTTTTGATCAAGAGGGCGGCGCGGGGTGTTGATTTTCCCGGCCCCAAGGCTTTTGTCAACCCGAACGAACCGCCTCCCCCCGACCCGCCCCCCAGCCGCCCGCACGACCCCCAGGGAATCATCTTGGGTTACGCCATCGGCCACTTTCGCGACCGCAACGCCCCAGCCGAGGTCGTTAATAAAGATGTGCGCACTTTGGAACCAGGCGACGAGGTAATCATCACCACGGTCAGCGGCGCGCGACTGGCGCCAGTCTACGATCGCTTTATCGTCACCGATTACTTCAAATCCGAGATGAGCGAGTACGATTCCAATTATGTCTTCCTGCCCCTGGAGCATTTGCAAAAACTGCGCACCATGGAAGACCGCGTCACCAGCATACAAATCCGCCTGCGCGACTTCGACCAGGCGCCCAAGGTGGTGGAAAAGCTCAAGGCCATGTTCGCCGACGCTCCTTTGGAAGTACAAACCTGGGAACAGAAGCAAGGAGCCATCCTGGCCGCCATACGGGTGGAAAAAGGTATTTTGAATGTCCTCTTGTTTCTGATCATCGCCGTGGCGGGGTTTGGCATCCTGGCCATTTTTTCCATGATCGTGGTGGAGAAGACGCGGGACATTGGCATTCTCAAGGCGCTGGGGGCTTCCAACCGCGCCATCCTGGCCATCTTCCTCGGCTATGGCCTGCTGCTGGGACTGGTCGGCGCGGGGTTCGGCACCTTGATGGGGCTGGAACTCACCTGGCATCTCAACGACATTGAGAAATTCATCTCCAAAATCACAGGCCAGGACATCTTCCCCCGCGATGTCTATTACTTTGATAAAATCCCCACCGACATCCAGCCCATGGGTGTTTTGCTGGTGAACCTCGGTTCGATTGGCATTGCTGTTCTCTTCAGCCTCCTGCCCGCGTTGCGGGCGGCGATGCTGCACCCGGTGCGTGCCTTGCGCTTCGAGTAACCAGGGCAAAGGAAGGATCCCATGGTCGGCCAGGAATTGATGAGGGCAGGCAACCTGCATAAGACCTACCGCAAAAACGCGGTGTGTACGCCGGTGCTGCTCGGCGTAGATTTTGAGGTCAACCAGGGGGAATTCCTCAGCATCGTCGGGCCGTCAGGCTGCGGCAAAAGCACACTCATCCACCTGCTGGGCACGCTGGATAAGCCCGACCAGGGCGAGGTGTACTTTCGCAACCAACGCATCGACAATCTCCCGTCAAGTCAACGCGACCACCTGCGCAACCGCGAATTCGGCTTTATCTTTCAGTTCTATCACCTGCTGCCGGAGCTCACCACTCTGGAGAATGTCCTGATGCCGTTGATGATCCGCCATTCCACACTGGGCTGGCTGACAGCGCGTTGGCGGGCAATAAAAAAAGCCAAGGATCTTTTGGGAAAGGTGGGGCTTGGCCACCGCATGAACCACCTGCCGAAGGAACTTTCCGGGGGAGAATTGCAGCGGACGGCCATTGCCAGGGCGCTAATTGGCGACCCGGCTCTGCTTTTTGCCGATGAACCGACCGGAAATCTCGACGAATCCACAGGCAACGGCATCTTTGACACACTGCGTGGCTTGAACCAAATCGACGGCGTCACTATCATCATGGTCACGCACAATCTCGATATCGCCTCGACTACGCATCGGACTATTCGGCTGGCGGCAGGGCAAGTGGAATCGGCAGAGCCCGCCCCGGCGCGAGTTCACCCCTGGGTTTTCGATCCTCGAAACGAGGGGCCGTTGCGGCAGACGGGCGGTTGAGTTTTGGCGCCAGGGGTAACACGCCATGAACCAGATCTATCTCAATGGCAAAATCGTCAGCCGCGAACAGGCCGTCGTCTCGGTCTACGACCATGGCTTTCTCTATGGCAACGGCATCTTCGAAGGCATCCGCATTTACAACGGCAAGGTCTTCCTCCTGGGCGAGCACCTCACCCGGCTTTATGAAAGCGCCCGCCACCTCGACCTGGTCATTCCCATGGCGCTGCCGGCGCTGGCCAAAGCTGTGGAAGAAACCGTCACCGCCAACAACAAAAAAGAGGGCTACATCCGCCTGGTCATCTCCCGCGGCGTGGGCAACCTCGGGCTCGACCCGCGCAAAACCACCACGCCGCAAGTCATCATCATTGTCGATGACATCTCCATTTACCCCGAGGAGACTTATGAAAAGGGCATGGAGATCATCACCGCCTCGACCACCAAAAACCTTCCCAACGCCATCAACCCCAGGATCAAGTCGCTGAATTACTTGAACAACATCCTGGCCAAGCTGGAAGCGAACCGGGCCGGAGTTCCCGAGGCCATCATGTTGAATCACCTGGGCGAAGTGGCGGAATGCACCGCGGATAATATCTTCCTGGTGAAGAATGGAACCCTGGCCACGCCGGCTGTGCACTGCGGCATTCTCGAAGGCATCACCCGCAATACGGTGATGGCCCTGGCACGCAAGGAAAACCTTTCCGTCCGCGAGTGCGTGCTGACCCGCCACGATGTCTACATCGCTGATGAGTGTTTCTTGACGGGCACTGCGGCAGAAGTCGTTCCGGTGGTGCGCTGCGACGGACGGCCCATCGGCACGGGGGTTCCCGGAAAAATCACGCGCTTACTTGGTGAACGCTATCGCGCCTTCGCCAGGCTATAATGAATCGGTCGCGCAATTTCCACGGCAGGATGCCGGTTGACCCCGGAGACCGCCATGATCCATTTGCAATCGATCCTGGTCCCCACCGATTTCAGCAAGCAGTCGCGGACGGCGTTGCAATACGGAATAGAGCTGGCGAAGAAGTTCAACTCGACATTGGATGTGCTGCATGTGGTGCAGGATGTGGCAGTGTTTTTGCCAGAGACCGCAGTGCTGGCCCCGTCTGTCGCTGTCGCCGCCTTTGAACCGCTCCTGCAAGCCGCCAGGAAACTGATGGAAGAATTTCTACAACCGTTTCAAAACCAGGGCGTTCCCTTCCATTCCCATTGCGAGGAAGGCAACCCACTCGACGAAATCCTGCAATTCGCAGAGGATAAAAAGGTCGATCTGATAATCATCGGCACGCATGGCCACACCGGGTTTGCCCACATGGTCCTGGGCTCGGTTGCGGAAGCCGTGGTCCGCCGCGCCCCTTGCCCAGTGCTTACCGTGCGCAACCCCGAGCATGAATTCGTCAGCCCAGGGAACTAAATCAGCGGTTCAAAAGCACGATGGCCGACTGGGTGGAATAAGTCCGAACGGTTACCCCATTTCCCTGTAGCGTCACGGTAATGGCGCCTTCTTCCCGGGTGGAAAGCCATTGCTGGGGCAAACGCTTTTTCCAGGGAAAATCACTCGACACTTCTCCCTGGCTGGCCACCACCAGCGAGGGACTAGACCAATCGAGAAACTCCTGGGGCAAACTGGCCGGGCTGCCATGGTGCGGGGCCTGAAGAATATCCACGCGCTGGGGCGGTTTTCTCAACACCTGTTCCAGACCCGGAGGTTGCAAGTCTCCGGTCAGCAGCATTTTCTTCCCCCGAAAGGTCACCAGCAGCACCAGGCTGCGAATGTTCTCCACGCCCGGCAGGCCTATGCCGGGCGGGTGCAGCGCTTCCAGCGTTGCCTCGCCAAGCGAAAAACCATCCCCTGCCCGCATGGTCTCCATGGGGACCCTGGCTCGTTTTAACCGCTCAAATACTACTGCCACGCCGGGGCTTTCCTTGGCAAAAAAGCTCGGATTGGTGATGACCTGGCCAATGGGAAAGTAATCCAGGAGAGCGGGGAGAGCGTTGAAATGGTCGAGGTCGGCATGAGACAGAATGACCCGGTCGATTTTGCGGATCCCCCGCCACCACAGGAAGGGGACGATTTTAGTCCGTGCCACCTCGGGGCCGTTGAACGACCCGGTATCGTAAAGCAGCGTTTCCCCGCTGGGCAGTTCCAGGACAACGCAGCCGCCATGGCCCACGGCGAGAAAGGTGGCGCGCAATTCCCTTGGCGCCAGCCGCCAGGGAAAAACCAGCAAGGCAGTCCAGGCGATTAACGCGGTCAGCCAGCCCCAGCGAGGGAGGATCGCCCGGTTGATTTGCCAGGTTACTAAGCCAAGAAACCCCAAGGTGAGTAGCCAGGGGCTAAGGTCCGGAAGGAAGAAATGTCCCATCGGGACGGCCAGGGCGAAATCGACCAGGCGATTGCATAGCCAAAGGGAGGGATAGATAACCAGGGCGGCAACATTTCCCAACCAGGGGAAAACCATCCCGGTTAACAGCCCGGCGAACCCGGCCAGCAAGGCAATCGTGGTCAGCAGGATCAGGGGCGGGCCGATCAATAACCCCACAGGGGACACCACATGGGTGATGCCAGCCGCAAGGGGGGAAACGGTCAGCCAGACGATCCCCGAGATGAGGAAAAGTTTTTTAACATTGCGGAAAAGGGAGCGGAGGAATTGAACCGCCACGGGTCGGGAAGCCTCGGTCAATTCCTCCAAGGGGTCCACCTGGTTGGAAAGCACGAATGGAACAATCCAAACCAGGCACCCGGCAGCAAGGAAGGAAAGCAGGCATCCGGGAGAAAACAAATCACCCGGCTGTACCAGGGCGATAAGAATCCAGGCGAGGGCCATGGCGTGCAGAGGCATGGCAGGCCTGCGGCAAATGGCGCCCAGGCTGAAGGCGCCGACCATGATCGCCGCCCGCATGGCCGAGGGCCGCGCCCCGGTGAGCAAGGCGTAAAAAAACAGCACTGCAGTTACCACCAGGGCTGCTCTACGGGTCGGCACGCGACACCATCGGAACACCATCATCAACGCCCCGCCGAGAATGGCCAGGTGCTGCCCGCTGATGGCCAGGACATGCAAGACGCCGGTGTTGCGGAATTTGTCCCAGGTCTGGTGGTCCAGGCCTGGGCTGTCGCCCAGGAGAAGCGCTTCCGCCAGCGACTCCTCTGGGCCAGAAAGGGAGGAGGCAAGAACGCGCCTGGCATTTTCCCTGACCCAGGCCAGCGCCAGCCCCAGGGAAAACTGTTCAGCTTGATCGAGAAGAATGAGACCGTCGCCGCGCACCCGCAAGTCGCCCAGGACACCTTGCCCTGCCAAAAACTCGCGGTAATTCCACTCCCCGGGGTTGCTGGGCCCAGGAATCAGTCGGCCGCGGCCGATGGCTTCCACCCGGTCCCCCGGATGCAACCCCACCCCTGGGGCATCGAGGCCAAGGCGCAGGCATCCTTGGACTGGTTGCCAATCCCCATCGAGGAGCATTTCCTCAGCCCGTATCAGCCAGGTCACCCCCGTGCCAGAAGGAAGCGATTTCAACGGGTCTTGAGGTGAAGGCAACCAAACGCGGGGTTCACCTTGCAAGGATCCGCGAACCCGGGCCAGTTGCCATTGGTCCCGCAGATGAAAGCGGATGTCGTGCAGAGAAACCCAGCGCAGGGAAAAATAATGCCTTATGCCTCCCAGCGACGCCAGGACAAGAAAAAGGTAAAGAAGCGCCAGCCCCCGTCTTTTCCCTGCCAGGCAGATGATCCAGGCGAGAAGCGCGCCAGCCAGGAATCCGCCCAGGGCCAAGGGCGGCGGCTCTAGCCAGCGGTCAAGTAAAAACCCCAGAGTGATGGCCAGGGCGGCGAAGACGGAGGGGATTTTCCAAAAGTGGAACAAGGATCCACGCGGTAGCAAGCCAATGCTGGTGAATTCCTGGGCAAAAGACATTTTGACCCCTATTCGGATGGCCTTGGTTTATTGTTGGCCGGGAAAGGGGAGGTGTCAAACCTTTTTTGGAAGCAATTTCAGATTATTCGGTTGCTAGCATCAGGATCGGCAAGAAGGGCGCGCCAGGGCCAGCGGGCCAAGGGAGTTATTTTTTCAGGGTATTGGCCAGGAAGAGACGGGCGCATTTTTCCTGGGGGTGCATCGGACGGGAAAGGTCGCGCCAAAGGGCCTCCGCAGCGGCATTCTCTCCCAGGGCAACCAATGCCTGCCCGCGCAGCACCTGAGCATTCGCCGACCCCGCCCCTGTGGGAAATTCCTCCAAATACCGTCGCCAGGAACTTTCAGCATCCTTCCACTTGTTCAGCCGGTCTTGAACCGCCTGGGTCCCAGGGGTGGCGCTTTCCGAAAGGAACCGCCTTTCCTGCTGCAAGGCCAACTCATGCTTGCACAAGGCCAGCATCCAGGCGATTTGGTCGCCTCGAGGGCGCCCAATGGCCCCGGCAATGAGCAGTTTCAAATCGGCGTCGCCGTCCTTCCACAAGCTAAAAATTCGCTGGGTGGCAATCTCCCTTTCCTCGAGGCTGGAATCGGCGTTGTTCAAAACCTTTTCCAGGTTTTGATATTCCTGGCCGGCGCGAGCCAGCCATAAGTTCACCCGGTTTCCCAAAGCGGGATCGTTCTCGGCGGCACGCAATTGACCGCGCAATTCATCCCCCTCGCGAACAAGGTCCGGCACGGCCTTGGCATAGCGAGCGTGGATCATCAGGTCACGGGGTAATTTCCCCCCCAACACCGAATCAATGAACGGCCGAGACAGCAAATTGCCAACCTGCTGAAGGATATGCTCATTGGGCGCGCGGGCCAACTGCGGAGGCACCGCGGTCTGCGGGATCAATTCCACTTGAAACTTCTGGTACCGCTGGGGCGCGGCCAAGCCGCCTTCCTCCTGAGGATGGAAAGCCAGCAATATTTCTACTGCCGGGGGGAACAACTCCACCCGGGTGGAAGGCCCCAAAGCCGGGCGGGCGGCCTTTTCCAATTTTTCCTTCATCACCTCGAAGGGCACATACAGTCGGGCTTTCCTGCCGGCTGGAAGGTACTTCTCCTCGAGCAACTTCATACGCGGAGCAAATGAGGAAATGGAAGGAGCCATTATCAGGGTCATGGGCGAGAGATTTTCGGGTTGCACATCGTAGGGGTTGTCCTTGGCATCCAGCAGACGGAGTTTTTTCGGATCGGCCCTTAGCTCGGTCAATAGGAGAGGCTTGCCATCTTGGCCTCCCGGCAATGGCAGGCCAAGCATTGGGTCGAAAAGATAGAGGTCATTTCCCGCTTCGTTAACCACGGCAACCCAAAAGCGGGCCAAATTCGGGTTGGCTGTCTTTAAGAAAATCATGCAAGCAGCGGGAGGATCCCCCCCGGCGCCCGGAGGAAAGAACTGATCCAGGAGGGAGAAAAAAACCAGGCAGCGTTCAAAAGCGCTGCCCCAACCCCGGCGAAGAGCGTAGGCCGGCGGCGCCCTTTCCGGCTCGCGCTGGGTCTGGCGAATTTGCCTGACCGTCCAAGAAAACGCTGTCGTGGAGATCGCGGCAATGGTTGGCCTGGCAGCCCGCGCGCCCAACACAGGGGGTTCCAAAAACCGCGCCACTTCCCTCAGCATCAGCCGTTCTTCCAAATAATGCCCATCGAGCAGAGTAAATGTGGGGCTATCCACCTCGTTGAAATGCGGATCTTTGAAGCCAATGTTCTTGAACATGGCCTTGAGGTTGGCTGGCAATTCGCCCGGTTTTTCCTCCGGGTGGGTGGCCAGGTGGCTGTTCATTTGCTGCAAGACATTTTTGCAAGTAACCAAGTCGTTGTCGCTGGAAAGAATATCCTGGGCGGTTTTTAGGGACTGGTCGTCTTGAGGAAGGTTGGCGCCCGGGTCAACTCCGGGGGTTTTCCCGGATGGGCCGCTGAATCCCAAGAAAAGAATAAGCGCGGCCAAAAGTCCCCCGCCGATCACCGCCGGCCAGAGCCAGCGCTTGCCTCGGGGGGATTCACTCTCTCCATTGACGGGTGTTTCGCTCATGGTTTTACTGTCCGGTTTCAAGGTAGATCAAGTGCATGGCGAATGCGGATACATTGTTCCAAAAGAGCAGGCAGGTTGGCCAGAGAAATCATGTTCGGACCATCGCTGAGAGCCTGGTCGGGATCGGGATGGGTTTCGAGGAAGATGCCGTCGCAGCCAGCGGCAACAGCGGCTCGAGCCAGGTAAGGCACCATGCGTCGGTCGCCGCCGCTGCGGTCGCCGCCGGCGCCGGGCATTTGCACGCTGTGGGTGGCGTCGAAAATCACCGGCGCGCCCAGGTCCTGCATGAGCGGGATCGAGCGCATATCGGTAACCAGGTTGCCATAGCCAAAGGTGGCGCCTCGCTCGGTCAGCAGTACGCGCGGGTTGCCCACCTCGTCCAGTTTGGCCAGGACATTTTTCATATCCCAGGGCGCCATGAACTGGCCTTTTTTGACATTGATGACCCGTCCAGTTTTGCCTGCGGCAAACAAGAGGTCGGTCTGGCGGGCCAGAAAGGCGGGAATCTGCAGGACATCGCAGACTTCTCCGGCCGGGGCGGCATGGCCGGTTTCATGAATGTCGGTAAGAACGGGCAGATTGAACTGGTCGCGGACCTCGGCCAGGACTTTCAGGCCGGCTTCCAACCCCGGGCCGCGAAAGGTCGCGCCAGAACTGCGGTTGGCCTTGTCAAAGGAGGCCTTAAAAACCAGCTGCAGCTTTTTTTCCCGGGCCAAGTCGGCCAGAGTGTTGGCCACACGCAAGACCAAGTCACGCGATTCAATGACACAGGGCCCGAGAATAAACAACAGGGGCTGGCCGTTTCCAACCTTCCACTGTCCGACCTGGACCACCCGTTCCCTCATGCGAGATCCTTGTTGCTGGTTATTGAGCGGTGAGTGAATTGATTTTCGCCGCCAGGATGAAATCGTTCTCTGTCAGGCCACCCACGGCATGGGTCCAGATTTCGATGGACAAATTCCGGTAATTGGTGAGGTGAAAATCAGGGTGGTGCCCTTCTACTTCAGCGAGCGCGGCCACCCTGTCGAGAAATTTCATGGCAGAAGTAAACTCAGACATTTTCCATTCACGGCGAATACGCAAGCCATCGGTTGTCAGAGCCCACCCTGGGACGGCGACAAGAAAAAGCGCGGCCTCGCCCGCAGTAAGGCTGGGCAAGTCGCTGTCGCAGGCCTGGCATTTCTTCTGGGCCAATTCCGTTTGACTGAAACCAACCATGGTTCGCTCCCGCACCCTAGGTATCCCTTGTATCTGGCAGAAAACCCCCTAGAGAGTGCCCGGAATTGCAATATTTTGCAAGAGGCAATCCCGCTTCAACTTTGCTTGGGCCGCCCCTGGGCCCCGGGAAATTCCAAAATCACTTTGTCGGCAATGAAGGCTCGTTCGCCGGCGGTTTGAAAGCGGACTTTTATCCGCCTCAACGCCCCATTGCCGCTTACCTCAACGATCTTACCCAGGCCATAATTTGCATGGCGCACGACCACCCCCTCGGCAAACTGGCCGGAACTTACCGGGGCGGAAGCGACCGCCGGGGGGACTTGCCCAAAGCGTGTGGCGGATCCCATTCCAGGCCCGTGTAGCGCCGAATCCAGGGAATCAGATCTACCCGCCCGCGTCGATTGCACATGCTCCTGGTCAATTTCATTCAGAAACATGCTGGGAACCATGCGCAGCGACAATCCCCGATAGTCCCGAAGACTGGCAAAGGACAAATTCAATTCCTCCATGGCCCTGGTCATGCCGACAAACGCCAGGCGCCTCTCTTCTTCGATTTCCTTGTCCTGATTCAGGGAGCGCTCGTGAGGGAGAATTCCTTGCTCCATGGCGATCATAAAGACGACAGGAAACTCCAGCCCCTTGGCGGCATGCAAGGTCATGATGGAGACGCAATCTTTTGCACCATCGTGGCTGTCGGTGTCGCTGGCCAGGGCAATACTCTCGAGAAAACTAGCCAGGGAAGAATCTGGATCAGCCTGGCCAAACTGCCTGGCGGCGGTGATGAGTTCCTCCAGATTAGCCAGGCGTTCCTGGCTGGCGGGATCGGTGCTGCGATTGAGTTCGTCCCTGTAGCCGGAAGCATTCAAAGTCCTGCCAATGATTTCCTCCGGTTTCTCTTCGACAGAAGCGGTGAGGTCGTAAATCACCTGGGCAAAATCCTTCAAGGCGGCGCAGGTTTTTCCCTTGATGGTGGGAATACGCTGCGCTTCTGAAGCAGCGGCCAGCAGGCTAATTTCCCTTTCCTGGGCGTGAGTCTGCAAGCGCTCGAGGGTAACTTTTCCAATCCCCCTGGCGGGTTCATTGACAGCGCGAAGGAAGGACAGGTTGTCGCTGGGATTTACCAACAAACGCAGATAGGCCAAAAGATCGCGGGTTTCCTTGCGTTCAAAGAAAGCCAGGCCTTTGACAATCTGGTAGGGAATTCGGAATTGAGTCAGGGCGCCTTCCAACCCGCGGGTCAGGGCATTCATGCGAACGAAGATGGCGAAATCGCGGTAGGATCTGCGGCCCAAGCGCACAGCATCTTGAATCCGTTTTGCCAACCACTCGGCCTCGCGGCTGCCGGATTCGTGCTCCACCTGATTAATGGGCGCCCCTTTTTCCTTTTGCGAAAAGAGCGGCTTGGGTTTGCGCTGGGTATTGTGGCGGATGAGAGAGCCGGCGGCGGCCAGGATTGACGGAGTGCTGCGGTAATTCTCCCCCAGAGTAAGCACCCGGGCATTGGGGAAGTCGCGCTCAAAGTCGAGAATGTTGCGAATGTCCGAGCCGCGGAATTTGTAAATGGATTGATCAGGATCCCCAACCACGCACAGGTTGGGGTAGTCCTGGGCCAGGGCCTTGGCAATGGCATACTGCGCCATGTTGGTGTCCTGATATTCATCGATAAGGAGATAGCGGTAGCGGCAATCGAGTTCGGCGCGCATCTCGGGATCGTTTTTCAATGCCAGGGCTGGCCAGTAAAGCAGGTCATCAAAGTCCAGGGCATTGGCTTCCCTCAAACGCTTTTCATAACCGGGATAGACCTGGGCCACAGTGCGGGAAAAGAAGTCGTGGGCCCTGTCCAGGTATTTGTCCGGTGACAGGAGCTGGTTTTTGGCACGGCTGATGGCGCCCATGACCGACTCGGGCTTGAAGCGGTCGGCAGGAATGCTGGCATCTTCCATGGCGATCTTGATCATCCGGACCCGGTCTTGCTGATCGTAAATAGTGAAGTTGCGGTCCAACCCGAGGCGGTCGGCGTATTGCCGCAGCATCCGCGCGCCAAAACTGTGAAAGGTGCTGAGGAGAACGCGGTGGCCGGGAACGATTTCTTCAACCCGTTTGCGGATCTCTCCGGCGGCCTTGTTGGTGAAGGTAATGGCCAAAATGGAATAGTCGCGAACCCCCTGGTGAAGAAGCCAGGCAATGCGCCGGGTGATGACCCTGGTTTTGCCGCTGCCAGCGGCGGCCAAAATCAACAGCGGCCCCTCGCCATGCAAAACGGCTTCCCGTTGGGCTTCATTCAAACCCTCCAGCAGGTGTTCTTGCTCCATCGCCCCTTTTTCTCCATCCTTGAATTACCCGTAGAATCGATTTTACGCCTGGAAGGAACTTTTGCTACCATGGGATCAATCACCCATTTCCATCCTTTGGACCAATGCCATGGAAATCACCGGCTTGGGCAGCGCGATTGTAGAGTGCCCGCGAATAGGAAAAATGATCCAGCAGTACGGGGAGATCTTTTTGATTCGTGTTTACCGTGAGAAGGAACTGGTGTTTTGTCAAAGGAGGACGCGTGCCTTGGAGTTTTTTTCCTCGTTCTGGGCAGCCAAGGAGGCGGTTTTGAACTGCCTCGGTTTCTCAGGCCCGGGAGTGTCGCGAACCCAGGTTGAAATCATCATGGATCGCCAGGGCCGCCCGCTGGTTCAGTTGCATGGCAGCGCCAAACTGGCTGCCAAAAAACTGGGCATTGCCGATTTCATGATCTCACTCGCCTCTTGCCGAACCCATGCCACTGCCACTGTGATTTCCCTGCCAGGAAAGGCAGTTTCATCAAGGAATCGAGACTAATCCCCACGCCATGGCCAATCACAAACAACCCGTCCCCGCTCTCCTTGCGGTCGCCGCTTTCAGCCAGTCGCTACCCTTGCTTGCCTGGGCAGGAGAAAGATTGCAACGCTACCTGGGCCCGGTGGCCTTGCAATCCCCCTGGTGGGACTTTAACCAGACTGCGTATTACGAGAATGAAATGGGCTCGGATTTAAAGAAAGGGTTTTTCGTATTCGAGGAACTGGTCGATCCGGGAAAGCTGGCTGAGATCAAACTTCTGACCAACGGAATTGAAGGGGAAGCGCCGGCGGCGGGATTGAGCGACCAACTCCGGCCGCTCAACCTTGACCCGGGCCTGCTGACCCTGGGAAAATTCATGCTGGCCACTACCAAAGACCAGGCGCACCGCCTCTACCTGTCCCAGGGTATCTTTGCCGAGGTTACCCTGCATTTTCAAGACGGGGAGTACCTTCCCTGGCCCTGGACCTACGCCGACTACCAGACCATGCCGGTGCGGGATTTTTTGAAAACCGCCCGCGATTTCTACAAGGCCAAGTTAAAAACCATGCCCCAAGATGACGAAACGGCTTCGGGGGCGTAACTCCATGTTTCAAAACTGGGCTGAGGTTGCGCTCCTTGTTGGCGCACTGATAGGAACCGCCCTGGCCCTCTCTTTGGTATTAACCGGCCTGGCCATCCGGCGGGCTCCTGGCCTGGGGTTGCTGGACAAGCCCAGTGAAAGGAAGGCTCATTCCGACCTAATTCCCCGCGCCGGGGGAATTGCCATCAGCCTGGCCATGGCTGGAACTTTCCTCCTTTGGACCGACTTTTTTCCCTGGCCGATGTTTGCCAATCCTTGGTCCACGCCGTTGGCTATTTGCCTCGGGATATTATTGATAGTCGGGCTGCTCGATGATCTGTACGGTTTGCCCTGGTTGCCTCGGTTGCTCATCCACTTCGCCCTGGCCGCCTTTTTCCTGATTCAACAAACCGACTTTGCTGAACCGTTTTCCTGGCCCATTCTCGCCTTGGGAATTTTCTGGCTGGCCCTCCTGACCAATGCTTTTAACATGATCGATGGCA
This sequence comes from Gemmataceae bacterium, assembly GCA_009692005.1. Lineage (GTDB taxonomy): Bacteria > Planctomycetota > Planctomycetia > Gemmatales > Gemmataceae > SHZZ01. The sequence continues at coordinate 39,397 of SHZZ01000025.1, forward strand.
TGGATCTGCTGGCGGGGGGAACCGGGTTTCTTATCGGGGGAGCCATTTTCCTGGCCGGGTTGTTTTACCCCTCCGATGCCGTGATCTGGTCGATTCCGCTGCTTGGGGCCCTGGCCGGATTCTTGTTTTTCAACCGGCCGCCGGGAAGGATTTTCCTGGGCGAGGCGGGCAGCACCACTCTCGGCTTTCTTCTAGCCAGCCTGTCCCTGGTGGTTGTTTTGGGACAGGCGCCCCACTGGAAACAATTTCCCGCCCTGCTTTTTTTGTTCCTCGTGCCGGTTTATGATCTGGTAACTGTGGTGGGCCTCCGGCTGTTTCAAGGCAAAAGCCCTTTTAAGGGGGACCGGCAGCATCTGGCTCATCGGTTGTTAGGCCAGGGCCATTCCCAAGGGAAAACGCTTGCCCTAATGTTCGGTTTGACCATTGGAGGAATCCTCAGCGGCTTGGGAATCTTGCTGACGGACAATGAGTTGCTGATGACCTCGCTTTTAATCTGGCAATCAGGTGGCATCGTTGGGTTCTTTCTTCTTGAATATACTTCGGGCAGCCTGACCCCTGTGAGCGCCAAAGAAGCGGCCACCAAGGAGCCAAGCCATCGATAAGAAAAAGAAAACTGGCCAAAAGGAAAGCCCCCTTCGCGGACCGGAGGAAAACCCTGGCGATGGCAGCCGCATGGTTCTGCTGTTGTCCACGGTGGCTTTGCTGGTGGCCCGGCCGCTGGTGCCGGGTGAAGACCCGGCCTTTCTTTCCTCGCTGACCGACCCGGGCGGACCAACCCCGACCTTTTTGTGGTTTCTCCTGGCCGCCGCCTGGGCCCTTCGGGCTGTGCTAACCCGGCAAAGCGCCTTGGCCATGGGCTGGGTGGATTGCGGCCTCCTGGCGCTGGCTGGGGTGTATTTCCTATCCGCCGAGTTCGCTCCCGCGATTTATCCCGCCCGCTTGACTGCTTGGGAAATGCTCGGCATGGCCGCCTGTTTCCTGAGCATGAGACAGGCGGCTCGCAGCCAGGAAGAACTGAAACCACTTTGGAATGCCTTGCTGGCAACGGCTTTTTGCGTTTCCCTCTACGGGCTGTATCAGCATGCCTGGGAAATGCCTGCCTTGAGAAAACAATACGAAGGGAACTTGCAAAAGCTGAAGGAGGATTTTGCCAAACAAAACCCGGGAATGGTGGAACTCGACGAGGCCTTCCTCGGGCAATTAAAGGATAGGGTGCTGCAACCCCATATTTTCTCCACCTATTCCCACCCCAATTCGCTGGCCAGCTTCTTGGTTCTGCTGGCGCCCTCATTCGTCTTGGCGGCAGTTGCGGCCTTCCGCCACCCTTACCCAAGGCGCGCTCTGGCCTTTACCCTGACTCTTTTGGCCAGTTACTGTCTGGCCATTTGGTTCAATTTCAGCCGTGGCGGCATGGGCGCCCTGGGAATTACAGCCCTGGGTTGGGGCGCCTGGCATGCCTGGAAAAACCCGCCCTGGAGAAAATGGGTTTTCTCCGCGGTTGGCGCGGGCCTCTTACTGGCCGCGGGGATTTGGCAAGCGGGCTTCCTCGACAGCTTGTGGACAAAAGAAGGCTCGGGTGGAATGAAAGCCCGGGTGGAGCATTGGCAAGGTACCTGGAGAATGATTCAGGCCAAGCCATGGCTTGGTGTGGGGCCGGGAAACTTTGGCAATTTCTACACCTCTTTCATGAACCCCGCCACCGAGGAAAAAATTAAGGACCCCCACAATTTCATTCTGGAACTTTGGTCCAATGCTGGCGCCACAGCTCCCCTTATTTTTCTTTGCGTTTTGGCCTGTCTCTTTTACGCGCTTTGCAAAAAGCCCAACCAGGTGGATTCCCCACCAGGCGTTCAGGAAGTCGTCAACCCAATACCGCCGTGGATTTTTTACCTCGGCGGCATGTTTGGCTTGCTTTTGGGTTTTGTCCTGCGCGTTGAATACCGTTCCACTAATGACCTCATCAGTGAGTGCATTGGCGCCTTGATCCGCACGGCCGGGTGGTTCTTCGCCTTTGGCATTTTGGAAAACCTTTCCACCAGCAAACGCGAGCAAGTCATGGCGCTTGCACTCGGACTTGTCGCTATGCTGATCAACTTGTGCCTTTCAGGAAGCGTCCTTTTTTCCTCGGTCATGATTCCCTTCTGGGCGTGTGCGGCGCTGGCATTAAATGCTTCCTTGCCTGCTGGCCAATTCCGAGGCATCAAGCCGGCCTGGGGCTTCCCTTTCATCGCCGGAGTAACGGCGCTTTATGCTTTTGCCGTCTTTATCCCCTTGGCCACAGCCCATGGTTTGGCTTTGCAAGCCAGTCGAGAAGGGCATTCACCTGGGATGGATTTGGGGCAAAAAACCATACGAGGCATGGACCGCGTGGGGCATCTTTTGAACCGGGTAGTAGGCCCCTATTTGGAGGCAGCCAGGTTAGAACCGCTGAATCCCCGCTGGCCATTGGGCCTGGCAACCTGGTACCCGGTGGTTTTTGTGGAAGCCACTCGCCGGGGAGATCCCAACGCTTTGGCATATGGCAACGCGGCATTAGCTGCGGTTGAACAAGCGGAAAAACTCGACCCGCAATCGACGGAAACGGCGCTGGCCCGCTACCACCTGCGCAGTTTTTTCGCGGAAAGGAACAAAAAGGAAGCCGCCCGCCAGTACCGGGATGCCGCGCAAGGACTCAACCAGGCCATCCAGAAGGACCCCTACGAGGCCAAATGGCATTACCTGCTGGCCGATACCTTGGTCCAAGCCCTGAAAGCGGATCCCAACTCCAAAGACAAAGGAACCTTTCAAGGGGAGATCAAAAAACACTCTGCCGAGGCCCTTCGCCTCGATGCGCAGTTTCAGGCCCCCATGCGGAAATTAACTCCCCCGGAGCGAATCAAGGCCTTGGAATGGAAAGCTGGGAAAGTGCTGCCCACCCCTAAATAAATCGAGTTTTGTCAGGAAGTTATTAATCTAAGGTGTTATTTAATATGGCTTTATGGCTATTCAAACAGGAACCTGGATGCTATCCCTATTCCCAACTAGAAAAAGAGGGGAAAACCGAGTGGGATGGTGTTCGTAACAACTTGGCATTACAGAACTTACGGAAAATAGCCCCGGGAGACCTCGCCTTCTTTTATCACACAGGGAAAGAGAAATCGATTATTGGCGTGATGTGCATAACAAAAGTCGCTAAAATGAACCCCAGGTTTCCTGCGGTGAATATTCCTTTGGTTGAAGTGATCCCTGTTCGAAGCCTGGCCAAGCCAGTAACCCTTGGTCAAATCAAAGCGAAAAAAGCTTTGGCTACCTGGGAATTGTTACGCCTGCCCCGGCTTTCAGTTGTCCCGGTTAGTTCCCATCAATGGAAGCTCATTGAAGAAATGAGCCTTGAAGCAAATGAGTACTTTGGAAACGGGTGAGAAGGGAAGAACCGGGGATTCTCCCAGGCGGAGCAAGGGACCCAGAGAAGGGAAGAAAGCCAAAGCCAGTTTGCCAAGAAAAAAACACCAGGGATCGGGTTATCGAACCCGGCCGCAATCCCGTTCCGACCGCCTACTTTCCATCCTGGCCCCGGCTGAAACGATTACGCTTATCTCCCATATTTCGCCCGATCCCGATAGCCTCGGCAGCATGATGGGTCTGGCTCACTTGATCCAAACCACTCTGGGGAAGAAAGTCATCCTGACCCGCGACGGCTTGATTGGCCGTGCGGAAAACAAAGCCATGGTGGAATTGCTTGACCTCAATCTGATCCCGGTGGACCAGGTGTCCTGGGGAGACCGCGACGCCGTAGTCATGGTTGACAGCCAGCCGAAAACCGGCCGTCATTCGGTAGACAAGCCCATCCCGCTGGCAGCCGTCATTGATCACCACGACACGCCGGGGAAAATCCGGGGCATCACCTTCCGCGATGTGCGTAAATCCGTGGGCGCCACTTGCACCATGGTGGTGGAGTACCTCCGGGAACAAAACATTGCCATTCCCGTCCTTACGGCCACGGGCATGATGTATGGCATGGAAACCGAACTGACAGGGTACCCGCGGAAAGCCAGCGATGCAGACGACGAGGCGATGCAATGGCTATTTCCTCAGGCGGACCGCGATCTGCTGGCCAAGATCCGCAACGCTCGCTTGCCGCAGAGCCATTTCGAATGCCTGGTGCAAGCGTTGCAGACCTCCTTCATTTATGACCGGTTGATAATCAGTTGGGTGCATGAAATGCCGCAGCCGGAACTGGCGGCGGAGGTGGTGGATTTTCTCATCCGCTTCGAGGAAGTGGATTGGGCGGTCTGCGCCGGGGTTGTCGAGGATAAACTCATTCTTTCCTGCCGTTCCAGCGGGGAAAATGTGCGCGCCGGGGAATTGCTAAGAAAAGTGGTCGGCCGCATGGGCCGGGCGGGCGGCCATGATCGTCGCGCCGGAGGCAGCATCCTTTTAGAAAGCACCTCGGCCAACGCCGTGGATAAAGTGACGACCAAGCTTCGCCGCCGCTTGCTGCGCGCCCTGCGCATCGATGAGCAGCGAGGCCAGCGTCTGGTCTCCCGCAAGGATATTCTGCAAAGTCTGCAAAGCTAATCCTGGCAACGGAATTCGACAGAATTCCAAATGGATTTCATCAAACGAAACTATTACGAGTTCCCCTAAGGAACAGATTGCCAATAGACGAGGATGTATTTACTTTCCCGGCGGCATCCAGACCTTATCAAATTGAGCCGAGGGATTGATCATTTCTTGGGCGGCCCGGTTCAGAATCAGCATTAAGGGACCATCCTTGGGGAAGGATCCAATGCCTATGCCCGCCAGTTTGGCCGCCGAACTGAATTCCCCATTTTCCAGCTCCTTCAAGGCTTCTTCAGTCACCGTGCAGAGTTCCTTGTCCCCAGGGGTTTTGCCCAAAAGCACCTGGTAAATGTCAACTGCCTCTTGCACATTGGTGACCCGAGTGCGGGTCACGCGCCTGGTAAGGAAATCTTCATCCAGGAATTTTTTTGTGGCCCCGGTGACCAGAATGGAGCAGTGCAGGTATTTGGTCAGTCCTTCGACCCTGCTGGCCAGGTTGACTGCCGGCCCCAAAGGACCGTATTTGAATTTGATCGAGGAGCCAGTGTTCCCCACCCAGGCTTTGCCGCTGTTAATGCCAATGCCAATGGCCAAGTTGTCGGCGATTTGCCGGCGCCATTTCTCGTTGAGCACCACCATTTTCCCCTGCATTTGCAAGGCGGCGTTAACGCAGCGGCGGGCATGATCCGGTTGAAACCCGGGCACTCCCCACATGGCCAGCATGCCATCGCCAAGAAAATCCACCAGCACCCCGGTCTCGGCGTGAACGCATTTGGAAAGCTCATCGAAAATGGAATTCATGACGCGGTTGGTGCCTTCGGGCCCAATCCGTTCGCTGATGCGGCTGAAGCCGCGAACATCGGCAAAAAGGAGGGTCACTTCGGCCTGGCGGCCTTGCAACAAATCGGGTTCACGCGCCAGTTGCTGCGCCAATTCCGGCGTGAAAAACTGCTCGAATTGCACCCGCGCCTGCATCGCTTCCTTTTCGTATCTCTGCCGGGCCAGCCCGGTTGAAACCCCGCAAGCAATCATGTCAACCAGCAAGGCCTCGAAAACACCTTTGCGAGGATCTCTTTGACCAGGGGGCTTTTCCCCGTACAGGGCGCCCAGGAGGTTGTTTTTTGAATCCCGTATGGGCGCCGCCACTAGAGCCTTGTCGCCCAAGTGAGTCTTCATGGCGCTGGCTTCACCGGAATACCACACCGCCTTTTTTTCCCGGTTCAACTTTTGCAGGATTTTGGCATTGGGCTTCCACTTGGGTTGCTGGTTCCCGGTTTCCGGGTGAGAGGTGGCAACGCTGATTTCGCTTCCATGAAAAAGCAACACCCGCCCAGAATCCAAACCGACAATGTCCACCATGGCAACCGCTGCTTGCTTGAGAAAATCCTCACTGCCAATCGTGGCATTCAACACCTGCATGATCATTTGCAGCCAATTCACCAATTCATGAACTTCCCCCTCGGCGATGTTGGACAACCGCGCCGACTGGTCCAAGATTGAATGGCCTGTGACGGTAAAGCTGGCCAGGGACTGAAGTAAATCGACGGCGTCCATCTGGCCGGAACTGCCATTGGGCTGAATGCGAAAGAGTTTATTGTGCAGGGCAAAAGAGAAGGGGATTTTTTTTTCGCAAGCCGCCCCTGGCGCCAAAAGAGTTTCCACATCCAATTGGCAGGAATTTTTCGAGATATTGGTGATGCGGCACTTATTCCCCTCCAGCGGTTCCAGCATCACCTGGCGGCGGCTAAAGCTGGCATCAGATTGGAGCGCGATCACCAAACGGTCGATGCCGTCCTCACCTGTTCCCTTGGCCAGGTTGTAGGGGGGCGGGTCTTCGTTCCTCTGCCGGCCAAACTCCACCGGGCCAGAGAACTCAAAGCGCAACACCGCTTCATCTTTTTGATGGATTTCAACAATTGGCAAAGGATCCCCTCACTTTTTCGAGTTTGGCAGGCGGCATTCCCCTAGTTTACCCGCCTGTGGGTCAAAAAACACCCGCCCTCATAATTTCAAAATCAGTTTTTGTTTTTCCATGGCCCGTAAAATCACCCAGCAGAGCATAAAGTAGAACAAGAATATCCCCGCCACATACCAGCCAGGGCTGTCCTTCGGGGCCAAGGGTTTCACCGCCTCGGCCACCAGTTCATGCAGAATATAACCTGCCAGGGCATTGGTGCCAAAAGTGCGGAACATCCCCAGGTTGAGAACTTTCATGCGGTCGCACAGCACATGAAACAGGGCAAATACCAAAAGGGAAAACCCGGTGGCAAAGGTCAAATAGGAAACGCTCCCCGCGCGCTGGCTCATGGTCCAGATGTTGACCGGTTTTGACGGGGCAAAAAATGGCGGCTCCACCAGAACGGAGGAAAGGCCATCCAAATGGTTCGGCGTGGTAACCCGGTTCATGCAGGAAATTCCATATCCAAGGCAGCACACCAGGCCGCCCCATAACACAAGAGGGCCGAGGAATTTCTCCGGTTTCGACTGCGTCAAGTCGTAAACCAGCGTGCCAGCGATCATGGGGATCGTCCAGGTGAGGAAACCCAAAGGCCCGCCATCAATCCCCGGCCTTTTCATGACCCAATCATAATACCAAACCTGGGAGAGGAATTGAAAAAGCACGGCGGAGAAAATTAGCCAGCCAATCCGCCAAGAAGCCGACAGGCGGATGACAGGCAAAATCCAAAAAGAAGTGACGGCGATATGAGTCAGAGTTTGGAAGAAATTCCTCTGGAAGGAATTCGTCAAAAATCCCCAGACTCCGGTTTTTTGGAGGTCCGCCCATTTATCGTATCTGCCGTCGAGGTGGTGGATGAGAAACGCCACCAACAAGAGAGAAAGGTTTCGCTTGATGGCGTGCCAATAAGCCGCCTGCACGCCATCTTTTTCCAGCCGTTTCATGAAGGTCAACCGGTAGGCGAACCCGATGGCAAAAAAGAAATGCGGCATGATGGAATCGGCGTAACTAAAGTACTTATTCCAATGTTTTAATACAGGCAAGGTTTCTTGGATGAAAACGAAACTGCCGATGAAATTCACCAGGAACATCCCAGCGACGGTGTAGCCGCGGAATTGATCCAAGGAAAGAACGCGGCCGATGGAAGGTAATGCTTGGCTCATGAAAACCCGCCTGGCTCAGGGAATCTCAAAAGGAAAAAAGCTATCTCCAGGCGACACTTCCCGGATGAGGGGTGTTTGCGACAAGGCGGAATAAGCGGGGTCGAGCCGACTTTTTTTTCCTTGCGAAGCGTCCTTGCCATCACCTGCAGTCCCCAGGAATTTTTCTATCCCCGACAAATCCTGCAAGACCACCTTGTGCCGACCAAAAAGTATCCGTTGGCCATTGGCGGGAATCAAGACAAATTGGCCCTTCGCATCGGTTTCACCATGGGACTTCGGCCCATCCTTCAAGGGCACAAACTCGACCAAAATCCCCGGCGCCGGGCGACCGTCGATGACAACCTTCCCCGACACCGGACCGGCATATTGACCCTGGCACCCAATCCATGCCAGGGAGCAAAGACAAACCCAAACCCGGGTCCGTATCAACCTCATGAAATCTCCCAAGTCGCATTATCTAGTTCGTGAAAAAAAGAAGGCAGGATAGTCAGGGAAACCCTCGTGGCAATTTCTATTCCTCGATTTTCTCACCACCGGCCCTGGTCCCCAGCGCTTCCAGCGTCAGTTGCGAAATCCCCTCTGATATAAACCGGGCTGACCCGTCTCCCATGGCAAAGCAAACCCCTTGGTCATGGCCGCTGCCGTATGCGTTTACCCGGTCATCAAAAAACCGCTGTTTGTTTCCCGGGGAAAGGTCCTTGAAATTATTCGGCAGTTTGAAATTGATGGGCACATTGGCGCCAAGAAACACATCCCCCTGGGCGCCGAACCAACACCAGCCCCAATTGCCGATCTTGGAATCGGTCTCCGCGTCGAAAACAGGGTCAAGATAAAAGCGCTCCCCCAGCATCAAGGTGCTGGACAGCCCATCGGTGAAATCGGCCGGCTTGGCCTGGGAATTTTGCTGGAAAAAGCCATCCTGGTATTGGAACAGGGAAAGCCGCGGGTCTGGCGGTGTCACCCAACGAGGATAACCCCGAGTTCCCGCCGAACCGAGGTAGCTGGTGATGAAATAGACTTCCGCAATGGACGGGTTGGAATAGGTATTGAACGATTCCCTTGCATTGGCATTGGCCGGGCAAATCAAAATGGGCAGCGCCTTGCGCATGAAGCCCGAAGCTTTGTTGGTGTTAAAATTGACCGGGTCCCATCCCTTCCACATTTCCTCTTGGCCAAGGTAGGGAAGCAACTGGTGGATTAATGAATAGCGTGAAAAGGGAGGGCTATTCCCCGCGACCCGGTCGGGGTGCGGGAAACCAGGATTGGGGTTGGAGCTTGGTTGATCACGCAGAAGCCCAAAGGGGACCACTCCTTTGGCAACGACATATTCATTTACCGTGGCGGCCAATTGTTTCAACTGGTTGACACATTGCGCCCGCGCCGCCGATTCACGAAACTTGTGCAGCGCCGGGGGCAATAAACCAACCAAGATGGCCAAAACGACCAGAACAATCAAAACTTCAATGAGGGTGACCCCTGGGCGGAACCGCTGGCATGATTTGTCTTGCTCAGGCATTGGACACCTCAATACGAGCCTAAAAAGGAAAAGGCCTTTTATCCTCCACATTGTCACTCTCATCCTAACTTCTTCGATGGGGATTGCCAAATACTAAAGTACATGTTCCAGGGATAAAATCAGGCCCAAATGGTGGCTTCAACTTCCCTTGAGGGCCTGCTTCACCCGCCTGGGCAAAAGATGGTAATGCATGGTCTTCCCCGCCAGATCAGGGTTGCCCGAGGCAATGGCGTCTACGAGCAACTGGTGATTTTCCACCAGGTTCTGAAAATCGCCAAAAGCATCATTCGTTTTTAGCCTTCGGCGGACTACTTCAAGAAGATGGCAACGCTCCAGGGCTTCTTGCAAACTTGGGCTGCCGGTCATGCTGGCAATGGCCATGTGAAATTTGACATCGGCGGCGCCCGCTTCTTCCCTTTTTTCTTTGCGCACGAGTTCGGCCATACCCTCGACCATTTTTTGCAACCGGGCAATATCCTTGGATTTGGATTCTGTCGCCAGCAGCCGAGCCGCCTCGGTCTCCAGCGCCCGCCGGATGACCAGTTTGTCTTCCAACTCCTGGTCGCTCCAATCGGTTACCTTGCAGCCATGGCCGCGGACATGTTTGACCAATCCCTCATGGGTCAGCCGCCTTAAGGCGCTGATCACCGGCCCATTGCTGGTGCCCATGCTCTGCGCCAGCACATGCTGGCTCAGGCGGGTCCCCGGTCCGAGTTTTCCCGAAACCAACTGGTCGCGAAGAGACTCATACACGCGGATAGATTCCAACCCTTTTCTTCGCCCAGTCTTTTTCATGCTCGCTGCCCCAAGACTTCCCACTGGAAAAAACCAGCCACCAAAATACACACCCAGCCCCTGAAATGCAAAAGGTAACCGCTCCATTGCAAAAGGCGTTTCAGCAAGAGGCGGCGTTAGACCGCCTTCAGGGGAACAACCATCGCTTCCTAGTCCCATTTTTTGAGATCAGAGACGATTTGCTTAACTTTCTCGCGGTGTTTTTCAAAAGAGGCTGAAAAGGGGACATTATTAATTACCAGCCTTATCGATGCATTGTGTGTGCATCGGGCACCTCCAATAGCGCCATAAATAAGGATGTCCCCTTTTCTCTACCCGTCAATCGTGCCCGGCCCGCCAAGCACGCGGAGGGCTTGCAACAGCGGGTTGTACAAGTCATCCTGGTGAGGCCCGGTATCCATCAGTTGCACCCGCTCATCCGAGCGCCCATCGTGCGACAGGTCTTGGGGGCTAACGACCCAGCTCAGCAGCGGTTGGTTCGGCTTGGATGCTCCCCAGCATCGTCGGGTCCGGCTTAACACGGCTTGGAGTGGCGGTTACTGCCGACGAAACATGCACTCTGTCCGACCTCAGCCTTTCCGTGCCACGACGATGTTTTTCGCTTGCGGATAATAGAAGAAGTAACCGCACCCGAGGCGCAGGCAAGCCTTCAAGAAGCCTCGAACGCCCCGGTAGGACGACCCTGGATCGTGGTAGAACGAAAGGTCGCTGAAGCCGGCCTCGCGCAGGGCTCGCCGCAACTGCCGCCTCGTGAACCCGAGTTCGGTAACGCCGAACTCCCGAGTCACTTGACGGGCGTGCGGGGAATACCGGTGAAGCCAGGTCGTTTCCAATAACAGCACGTGACCACCGGGCCGCAGATGGGCGTACGCCCGTTTTAGTGCTTTGGCATAGGCCGGGCAGTGATGGAGGCAGTCGAAGAACAACGCGCCGTCGAAGTCGGCCCGCCCCAGATCCATGTCCTCCATGTCACCGACGACGAACTCGGGCGCAGCATTGTCCCGCGAAATCTGTTCCCGAGCGATCTCTATCATCCGCTCCGAGATATCGACACCGACCACCTTGTAGCCGGCCCGGGCCAGGAACAAGCTGGTCCAACCCGGTCCACAGCCGATGTCGAGGATGGTGCCGCCGGCTAGTCGCTCACCGAACACCTCAAGGACGAGGGCGAACTCCCGAAAGACGCGCGGGTCGTTGAACGGCTTCCCGAACAAGTGGGTTTGATCGACCTTGGTGGCGTAATCCCGTTCTGCTTGCTTGGACATTGACCCGTTCCTTGGAGCCGATGAGATCAGTTTCTTCGGCCGAACGATGATTCGGCGGAATTCATTCTGTCAATCAGCTTGATTAATTCTTGCTAATCCCGATTTCATTCTGTCTAATCTGGGCTAGCGATCTCGCTGAATGTGGGGAAACATCCACCTATCCTTCGACAACCCTAACCCCGCCTTTGTGCGTTTGCAAGGAGAAAGCGATGAATTCGCTGACAAACTCGATTCAACCGCAGCCGCCGAAGTTGCTGGATCAAGTCGCGGGGAAAATGCGGTTGTTGCATTACTCGAAACGGACCGAAGGGGCGTATGTCGATTGGATCAAGCGATACATCTA
>SHZZ01000081.1 GCA_009692005.1 Gemmataceae bacterium
GGCAGGCAATTGGATTGCATTCCCACCGCGGTTGAAGTTTTGCCCAAGGTGGTGGAAGCGGTGCAAGGCCGGGCAGAGGTGCATGTGGATGGGGGCATCCGCAGGGGAAGCGATGTGGTGCGGGCCTTGGCCCTGGGGGCTAACACGGCCTTGGTGGGAAAACCGATCCCGTGGGCCTTGGCGGTTGGAGGGGAAGCCGGGGTCCGCAAGGCGCTAGAAATTTTGAGGGAAGAAACGGAACTGACGATGGCCTTAACCGGTTGTGGTGAAGTTCGGTCGGCCAAACAATTAATTATCTAAAATAATCATTTTGATATTACTATTATCATTTTGATTTATTAAATACCATTTTGTATAAAAATCAGCACTTTTGAACCACCCGGCCATGAATAGAAAAGGTCCTGTTGCCATAACCCGTTTAATTTCAACGCCTTGCTTTAAATCTCAACAAACCGGATTAATAAATGTTTTTGGCACAAGAGTTGTCTATTTATTAAATGTCTCGTGGTGAGATTGTGGGCGAGTCTCCTCTCGTGACACCCGCCCCTAGGGTGCGCATCCTGGGGGCAACTTTTTTTAAAAACACTTTTTCAAACCAAAATCCACTTCCCTCACCAAATTACCTTTCGAAATGGGGTAAATGGTGTCAGTTCATTTTTCCGTTGTCATTTACCTCGTCTCCATTTAGGTTGCCCGCATGGGCCGACCCTTACGACCGAGCGCTGACAGCTTGATCAACCACGCCATCAATCGCGGCAACAATCGCGATGCCGTGTTTGCCCAGCCGGACGCGGAAGGCAGAGCAGTAATAAATGAACTGACACTGCGGCTGAAGTTCGGTAGAATGTTCGTTGAGGTGCCCAATGATCCAAACAGTCGAGGCGGCCGGACGGGTCCGGTTACTCGGTGAAGTCCACATTACCAGCCCGCGGCGGGCGCTGCTGACGGTGTTGGAAGAGCCGGCCGCGATACCGGGCGAGACCGCGCTCCTCGCGGAAGCGGCCTTAGCCGTGGATTGGTCTCGGCCGGAGGAGGATGCGGCGTGGGCACACCTGCAGCCGGGGAAGTAGCCCTGGTCCCATTCCCGTTCTCAGACCTGTCGCAGTCAAAGGTTCGGCCGGCCGTCTGTTTGGCCGACGCGGGCCGCGGGGACTGGGTTCTCTGTCAAATCACGAGCAGCCCTTACGGGGATCCTGCGGCGACGGCGCTGGATGCTCCCGATTTCGCATCGGGCGGGCTTTTGGTGGCTAGCTTCGCCCGACCCGGCAAGCTGTTTACAGCGCATGCAGGGTTGATGGTCCGCTCGGTGGGAGTCCTCACCCCGACTGCATTCGCTCGGGTGCTGTCTGCAGTCGTAGCGGTGCTCCAGCCGCCCGCGAGCCTCTGACCCCGATACCACCTGCAGCCCCTGCAGGTGGCCGGCCACGCAAAGTTCGCTTCGGCACTGCTTCCCGCGTGAACCGGCAGGTAATTTGAGTCGTTTGCCTAAAAGGAGAGAAAACAGATGGACTTACAACAGAACAATCTGGCTGGCTTGCAGAACAATCTGGCTGGCTTCCTGAATGTCATCATCGGACTGGGGATCCTGGTAGGGGCTGTCCAATGCTTCTTCGGCTACCGGATATTCAAGTTCATCCTCGCGCTTACCGGTTTCATCATCGGCGCAGTCTTGGCTGGGGCTGTTGGCCATGAATTTTCCCATCAAGTACCCGTCACACTGTTGGCAGGCTTTGTCGGCGGTTTCATCGGTGCAGTGCTCTTGGTTGCACTGTACTTCATTGGCATCTTTTTGTTCGGGGCATTTCTGGGTGGCATCGTTGGATTAGCTCTCTTTGAAGCAGCCCAAAGCAATCCTGAGCCGGCCATTTTGATCATCCTCGCACTCATTAGTGGAGTCGTTGCCCTGGTCCTTCAGAAGTTCATGATCATCGCTTCAACTTCATTCGGCGGGGCATGGAATGTGATAATGGGGATCGCTTACTTCACCACTGGAGCCATTGACCCGATGCACATCGAGAAATTTTTCCAGCAACGCGGAGGTCATCTGTATGTCATGTTTCTTTTCTGGATTGCCCTTGGCATCGCCGGGATGATCGTTCAGTACAATACGGCTCCACCTACGGACAATAAGAAGCAAGCCAATCCTCCATAGGTTTTGTAGGCGCCAAGTTAAAGTCGCATCCTGGGTCGGGGCGTCCCGTAGAAGTTGGAAGATTGGTTGGCCTTCAACCCCTTGGCATCAAATCGGGCCTCCGCCCAAGAGAGCGACCAGATGCAGTTCGCAAAAAGTAGAATGTCCCCTTTTCCAGCCCGCTGGAGGAAAGATCGAAAGAAGGGCTAAGGAAAGCACTTTTTAAGTCTAGACAATGGGGTCCACCTTAGACTCTTTACAAGGTTCCTTTCCCGGAGAAATCAGAGACCGAGGAGGATTCTGTGAAGTCGATCACAGAAGATCGACAAACGGTCGGAGTCGGGCGACCACCTGGGTCAATCCCTGGCCTTCGAGGGCGGTTAGTAGTTCCTCGGCCGTCTTCGGCGGGTTCCGTAGTCCTTCCCGCTGGCGTTTGAACGCCGCACAGATCGGCCCAGGGGAGGCATCGAATAAGGCCAATAGGAAGTCATCCGGGTGCATCGCCTCGATATTGTAGGTAGCCAGTAAACCGGCCGGGAAGTCCTTCAAGTTGAAGGTGACGATCACCTCGGCCGCTGCGCGGATCGCAGCCGCGAGGATGTGGCGGTCGTTGGGATCCGGGAGGGACAGGGACTCGGTCAGGTCTTCGTACCCGGTCACGAGGCAGTCGCGGACGGCCTCATTCATCAGCTTCCGGGTCCGCGCCAACCGGTCGGGGGATAGTGTCGGGTTGGCTTTGAGGACACTCCGCACCCACTCGTCGTGGATCGCCTCCGTCCACCGTGCCCGCACTAGCCCTGCTTGCGCGAGTCGGATTAACAGGTCGCGGAGCGGGGCCGGGTAAAGGACATTTGCGTCGAAGACTGCAGTGACGGGGTGGTCCATCAGTAGCCCATCCCCAGCTCCTGGGCCTCGGCGGCGAGCTGGTCGAGAACCTTTTCCCTGGCATTGTCATCCTTTCGCTTGAAGGCCATCAGGTCGTCGAATCGGACTCGGCGGTACTTGCCGACAGAGCGGGACGGGATCTTCCCCTCTTCCAGCAGTTTGACGACATAGGGCCGCGAAACATTGAGGAGGTCGGCAGCCTGCTGGGTGGTAAGTTCCGCATGGGTCGGAATGAGGGTGACAGCGTTTCCCTGAGACATCTCGGTCAGCAGGTGGAGAAACAATCGCAGCGCAGATGCTGGCACGGGGACCGTTTCGATCTCCTCGCCGTCATCGAGGAGCTGGATGCGAACGCTGGACCGCCTGCCGAGTTTGTGGGTGGCCAAACGGCGGCTGGACTCGCGTGCGAGTAAAGCATCGGCTTCGCTCGGTGCAACCGTCTCATAATTATCGGGAATCAGTCTGGCCATCGAATTTTCCTCCTGCCTTGGGACAAGAGTATTCTAGCACAATATCGAAACAGACGCAATACTCGAAATAGTCGAAACAGCCGGCCAGGGTCGGCCTAAGGCGGACCCGACGACGACAGCATCGTTTGGTCTTGCCGTTCGTGCAGTAGTTCAATGGGGAATCGAGATTTGCTGGAATGGTACGCCGTACGAGGCCAGTTTCCACCACTATTATTGTTGGGTGTCTTCCACATTTAGAAAGGTCCCCTTTTCCAGCCGATAGCCGCCGATTCAAGGGCTGCAATGACGGGACGGCTTGACGCTGTTGTTTTGACTTCGGCTCTGGTACTCTACCACTATGGCAGCCGACCGCAGAGTTGCGCCTGCCGTCGTCCCGATCAAGCGGCGCTGGATGCTCCAGATTTCGAATCGGCTTTGGCGCGGGCATGGCAGGCCGAGAGTGCAGCACCGCCGAAACAGGCGTTGCACCTGACCTCGGCGGTGTTCCGACTTCTCCTGGGTCCGCGGCTCCACAGCCGCCCCGGCGGGTAAGCTGAGTCGTTAGGCAGCGTGGGGAGGGCAGGTTTGGCACAGCAGGTCGGACAGTATGTGAACCCAGTCTTGCAAGCCATCAAACGGCTTGGGGGCTCTGCGCGTCCTGCCGAGGTTTGTCGCGCCGTCGCGAAGGACCTCGGCCTGGAAGGGTCGCCAATGCTTGAGGAGACACTCAGCACCGGAGCCTCCAGATTTGAAAACAAGATCGCTTGGGTGCGATTATATCTCGTCCTTACCGGTTTTCTCGACCGATCAAAACGCGGAGTATGGGCCCTGACCGAGAAAGGGCAAACCTCACCTCTACTCTCGGACAACGAGATTAGCCAACTCCTTCTCGATGTGCAGCGGCAAGGAAAGAAAGTTGAAAGTAAGCCTGACGCCGACGCGAAGGAAGACGATGAGGCTGACAAAGAACCGCCCGAAGAATTAGGGTATAAAACTCGGTTACTGACGCTGGTCAGGAGTATTTCCCCCGGTGCCTTTGAGCGACTATGCCAGCGACTCTTACGCGAATCCAACTTTGATCAAGTTGTCGTCACAGGTCGCTCTGGCGACGGCGGAATCGATGGGATCGGCGTACTCAAGGTCAACGCGTTCGTCGCGTTCAAAGTCCTCTTTCAGTGCAAGCGATATGTCGGCGTAGTAAGCTCCTCGGAAGTAAGGGACTTCCGCGGTGCCATGCAAGGGCGCGCCGACAAGGGGATTATTCTAACTACTGGCTCGTTCTCCTCGGACGCACAGAAGGAAGCTATTCGGGATGGTGTGCCAACGATAGAGTTAGTCGATTGCGAAAAGATGGTTGAGCTATTCGAGTCATTGGGACTGGGGTTAATCCCTCGAACCACCTACGATGTCGATCCCAGCTTCTTTGCACAGTTCGAACAAAACACCTAGCCGCCGAACTAGTCGCTGAATTTGACCGGGGCCACATTCGGGCTGCCCCGCGCGTCAACAAGTGATTATTGAAACCGCAGAAGGTAGAAGTAAATATCCCCGCCCTGGTCGAAGGCATCCTGAATCACCAGGTAGAGTTTGCCGTTAGTCGGGAGTTTCACGCTAATCGATGGGTCGCGGGTCTCGGCAGTGTCGTCGGCAAAACGCAGGACTTTTCCCTTCTCATCGTAAAGAGTTAAAACCGGGTCGAGAGCCGACCCCAACTTGACAGAATCAATTTGCAACTTCACAGTTGCCCCGGGGGCGCCAACGATCTGAAACACATCAACATCCTGGGCGCTTTGTATTTTCCCGTGCAAGATCCCAGGGGCTTTAACCTCTTGCGCCATGCGAAAGCCGCCATTCGGCTCCTTCTCCTCCAACACTCCGCCCAACACCGGAATGTCGAATCCCTGGGATTCCCCCGCTTCACCCTTCACCAGGATGGTCAGCTTGTCTCCCATGGAAGCCGGAACTTCAAACTCCACTTCGGTATCGCCCACCTTGTCGGCGGAGAGCCCCTGCGGCACCCCGGCCTTGCCCTTGCGAATAATTTTGGCCTCTTTGCCGGATAGAAAAACCGTTTTAGCCTGGTCCAGACCTTTCCCCCTCAGAAGGACTTTCCCCGCTTTGCCCGTTGAGATAAAGGGAGGAATCGCCTGCAAGACTTTGGGAGGTTCGGCCTTGGTCTCTTTCTTCTTTTCTTGGGAATGGAGCAAGGCCCCGCCCGGAAAATAGAGCAGAAAAACCATCCCGATACTCATCAGACGGAAGATTGACCTAAGCATAAAGTTCCCGAATCAACTCACCCTGGTCGAGGATTTCAATCGGCCTGCCGTCGGGCGCTAGCAATTGCTTGCGCGAATCGATGCCAAGGGAATCTAGAATGGTGAAAGCAACATCAGCAGGGGAAACGGGCCTGCGAGTGACAAAGGCGCCCAGTTTATCGGTTGCCCCGAGCACCAACCCCGGCTGCACCCCCGCGCCGGCAAACAACAGCGACGCAGCCTGACCCCAATGGTCCCGACCGGCGTCTTTATTGATCTTCGGCGTGCGGCCGAACTCGCCAAACACGGCAACCAAAGTGTCGTCCAGCAAGCCACGCAGCGACAGATCCTCAATCAGGGCGGAAAGCCCTTTGTCGAACTCAGGAAGTTTCTTGTCGCAGCTTTCAAAAATCTTGGCGTGATGGTCCCATCCGCCATAGCTGATGGTGGAAAAACGCACGCCGTGTTCCGCCAGCCTGCGCGCCAGCAAGCAGCTTTGTCCAAAGGTGCTGCGGCCATAACGGTCGCGAAGTTTATCCGTCTCTCGGTCGATGGCGAAAGCCGAACGGGCCTGAGGAGAAAGAACCATTTCAGCGGCGCGCTTTTGAAATTCACCAAAGGTGCGCACTTGCTCGGCGGCATCGAGCTTTCCGGCCAGGCGGTCAACGGCTTGACGCATCGAGCCCCGCCGTTGTACTCGCGCCTCCGGCAGGGTCTCCAGGGGAGAAAGATCCTGCACGCGGAAGTTGGGGTCGTTGGGGTCGCCACACTTGAACGATTCATACTTTCCGCCCAGGTAGGCGCTGCGGCCCAGTTCCCAGGTGAATGAGGGGTTGCGCGGGACAGCGACATAAGGAGGCATCGGCCCTTCGAGACCGGTTTCATGGGCGACGACCGCGCCGATGGCGGGGAAGTCGCCGAAGGCCGAACCGAAGCGGCCGGACATCACCCAGTTGGTGGCGGTTTCATGATGGTCGTTGTTGTGCGCGCCGGAACGCACCAGGGCGACCTTGTGCATCATGCCGGCCAAATGAGGCAGCAGGTTGCCGACTTGAATCCCGGGCACGGAAGAGCTGACCGGTTTGTATTTGCCGCGGATTTCCTCGGGCGCGTCGGGCTTGAGGTCGAAGGTGTCGTGGTGGGTCAGCCCTCCGCCGAGGTAAACCAGGATGACACGCTTGGCATGCTTCCGGCGGGGGTTGGCCGTTTTCGCCTCGGCTTCCAAACGAAGCAAAGTGGGGAGAGAAAGGCCGGCCAACGCGCCAACACGGAGGAAATCCCGGCGCCTCACCCCTGCGCAATTGCTTGCCGGTTTGCCAAAGGTCAGGTCGAACATGGCCCCATTCTCCAGTTCAATGATTGAACGAAAATTCCACGGTATTGAGCAAGGCCCAGAGGAGATCGGTGAGGAACTCCTCATTGACCGGGGCGGCTTGGAGTTCGGCCAGCCGGACCCTTTCCCCTGGTGAAGGCAGACGGGATACCGCGGCCAGGAACAGAGTCTGGATTTTCTCTTCGGGAGAGGATTTCGCCTGAACCAGTTCCTTGATTCGCCCCTGCGCGTGGCCCAGTTTCCTTACCACCCATTCCCCATTCTGCAAATGCAAAAGCTGCGACAAGCTGACTTCCCCCGAGCGTTCGCAGGAACAGGCAGTGACACGGGCGGAGCGGCCGAACACCGACATGAAATAGGAGCGCACATCGGGGTCTGGCACCTGGATGGCCCGAAGCCCCTCCGGGTAGCCGGGGAAGTTTTCCACCACGCCGGTGGCCTCGCTGACGGCATCGAGAAGAACTTCCGCTGCCAGCCGCTTTGGGTAGTAATGGGAATAAAAGCGAGTGTCATTCTCGTTGCCCGCCACCGTGGCTGATTCCAATTGATAAACCCTGGAGTTGAGAATGAGGCGGATCATGTGGCGCCAGTCGGACTTCTTGCTGATGAATTCAACCTTGAGAGCCTTCCACAATTCTTGGTTCGAAGGCGGGTTGGAGGAACGCAGGTCATCCACGGGCTCCACCAACCCGGTTCCCAGGAAGTGTTTCCACAGGCGGTTCAAAAACGCGCCATGGAAAGCATCGTTGGCCGGTTGAATCATCCAGTCGGCCAGAGCCAGGCGGGGGTCGGCGTCTTTGTTCGCGGCCAAAGAGGAGCGGTCGAGCGGCCTCGGTTCCATGAACTGGCCGGTGCGCGGCTGGGTCACGCCCAGGGGCCGTTTCTGTTCCTCCGGCTTCAGGGAAGTGAAAAGCATGGTGACGCCGTCCTTGGGGTCTTTCCTTTCCAAACGCAAGCGGGAAAAGAAGGCGGAAAAACGGTAGTAATCATCCTGGGTGAATTTTTCCAAGGGGTGGTTATGGCACTGGGCGCAGCCGATGCGCGTGCCCAAAAAAGACTGGGCCATCGAGGCCACCACTTCGCTCTTGTGCGCCTCGCGCTGTTCCCCCACGGTAACGATAAAGTAGCCGACCGCCGGGTTTTCCGTCGTGTCGCCAGATGCCGTGAGGATGTCTTTGCAAAGCTGGTCCCAGGGGCGGTTCTTTTCCACCTGCTCGCGCAGCCAGGCATGAAACGAGCGCACCCCCTTCACGCCACGGACATCGTGATCGCGTTCCTTGCGGTTTTGAAAAAGGTCGGCCAATTGCAAGGCCCAGAAGTCAGCAAACTCGGGCCGGGCCAGGACTTTTTCAATCCATTGTTTTCTCTTATCCGCTCTTTGGTCAGCGAGAAATTCCTTGACCTCCTCCGGCTTCGGCAACGACCCCAGGGTGTCGAGAAAAAGCCGCCGCAGAAAGGTTGCATCCGAGCAAACGCCGCTGACGGGAATTCCCAGCGAGGCCAGTTTGTTAAACACCGCCCCATCAATGAAATTGTTGACTAAAGGATAATCCTTGGGATTGCGTGCCGATTGAAATGGTGTCGTGATGCTGGCAACCGCCACCTGATCCTGGAAAAAAGCTTGCAGCGCCGTTTCACCCGGCCGCAACGCTTCCAACTTTCCCATGGCATCCACCAACGCTTGCAAAGGATCCACCGTGGCGAAACGAGTCAGCCAGGTGACATCGGTCTTTTTCCCGTTGGAAAACTCGGCAGTGACCGTGAACTGCATGGTTCCTTTCAAGGGAATCTTGTTGGTTCCTGGGGAAAGGGTTAGGCCTTGCAGTTTCGCGTCATCCTTGGAAGGTCCGGGCATGCCGCCTTTTATCCAGGACAGAAGTACCTGGTAAGCATGGCTGCCTTTGGAAAAAAGTCTTCCCCCTTCGTGCGGCACTTCCCCGATGGCCTTGCGAAGCAGCAAGCTCGTTTCCGGCACAGCCGTGTCAATTCGCCGCGAGAAATGTTCCTTGGTCAAGGATGCCTGGTCCAATTCGGGAGCGTAGCCACGCAGCGACAGTCGGAAGCCGTTCTGGCCGGCGGTTTTGCCATGACAGGCGCCCTGGTTGCACCCGTAGCGGGTGAGGAGCGGGATGACCTCGTGAACGAAGGAAGGCGCCTGGGGCGCAGTTTGCGCCTGGGCCGGTTGGGCCCCACTCAGGATAGCCAGCAGAATGGCCAGGGTGAATTTCCAGGAAGAGTTCATGAAGGGACTCGAAACCGGCGGGTAAGACACAAGGGAGGGAGAGCCAATCAAGATAACCGTCCTATTTTATCGGATTTTGCAAAGAAAAGAAATTAATATTCATGCCCCTTTTTTCCCCTGCCCACGCCTGGCACCCGGCTTATTCCCACAAGTCGAGATTCGCTAAAAACCGTCTCTTGTTCTTCCGCCTGAGCAACCCGGCAGAAATAGGAGTAGACTGCTACCTGCAGGTGGAGCTGTCTCGTCCCCAAAACGCCTCAAGGAAAACACCATGACCACGCGATTCCCATCGTTCGTTGTTTCAATGTCCTTCGTGGTGTGTCTGGCGGGCCATTTGGTTTCCGCTTCGCCGCCGGATCTAGGCAAGCCACAAATCGCCAATCCTTTCCCGCCTGGCTGGACAGCGCTTGCTCCGCGTGATGAGATTCGGCCGTCGTTCTCCTACGACCCGAAAGGAGGGCCGAGGAAGGCGGGCAGTTTCGTCATTCAGCACGATGGGCGAGAAGGCCTGGACGGTTGGATTCAGAAATCATTCGCCGTCACGGGCGGCGAGTTCTGCCACTTTCATGCGGTGCGAAAATTGCACAAAGTGGCCGTGCCGCGACGGAGCGCGCTGGTGCGCGTGTTGTGGCAAGACCAGGCTGGGAAGATGGTTGCTGCCAATGTGCCGGAGCAGCAGGTCCAGGAATGGGGCCACATTCCCACAGCCGAACCCGAACATCCGACCGATGGCCAAACCGATGAGAACGGTTGGACCACAGTGAGTGGCATCTATTGCGTTCCTGCCAAGGCGACCCGGGCCGTCGTCGAGTTGCATTTGCAATGGGCTCCGAATGGACGCGGGGAATGGAGTGACATCGAGTTCGCCAAGACCACGCCGCCGCCAAGCCGCAAGGTGCGGCTTGGGACAATTCACTACAGGCCGACGGGAAAATCTGCCCGCGCAAACTGCGAGGAATTCGCACCCTTCATTGCTGAAGCCGCCAAACAGAAAGCCGATCTCGTGGTGCTCGGTGAAACTGTGCCATCGGTGGGTGTAAAGTACAAGGCTCTGTTGATCGAAACCGCCGAGCCGATCCCCGGCCCCTCAACAGACTTCTTCGGGCAACTTGCCAAGGAGAACAACCTGCATATCGCGCTGAGCCTTTATGAGCGAGACCGCCATCTCGTATACAACACGGCGGTTCTGCTCGGGCCCAATGGCAAGCTGATCGGCAAGTACCGCAAGGTCTGTCTTCCCCACAGCGAGGTTGAACAGGGCATAGCGCCAGGCCACGACTATCCGGTGTTCAACACGAAATTCGGCAAGGTCGGGCTGATGGTTTGCTACGACGGATTCTTTCCGGAAGTCGCCCGCGAACTGGCGAACCGCGGAGCGGAAGTGATCGCCTGGCCGGTCTGGGGCTGCAATCCGCGCCTGGCGACTGCTCGCGCCTGTGAGAATCACATTTACCTCGTTAGCAGCACATTCACGGAACCAAAAGCCGGCTGGATGATCTCAGCCATCTACGATCAGACCGGCAAGGCGATCGCAAAAGCCGACGCCTGGGGCGCGGTCGTCGTCGCCGAGGTTGATCTAAGTCGGCCCTACATTGGGCCCTGGAACCTGGGCGATTTTCGTTCCATGATCCCTCGGCATCGCCCTATTTCTGGAATTGAATGAGGAGAGAAAAGGGAGAGAAAATGGGACATTCTGCTTTTTCATTGGAATTGGGGCCGGAGCCAGCCAACTCTCGCCAGCCATCGAACGATGGAAGCATTGTTGGTATTGGCTACCTTGAAAATAAGTGGAATGCCCCCTTTTCTTCTCCTCGACGCCGGAAGCGCTGGAGTTGGCGAAGGAATTGTGTCTTCACATTCATGCGGGCCAGAGGCCCGCGTACCCAGGACGCCGCCCGTACCCAATGAAATGTTTCAACGGTAGTGGCACAAACGGGTAACGGGGACATTTCTGTCTGTGAATGACATTTCGCTTGCCCACCTCTGGCCCTAGGCTTTTGACAGGTTGCTCCCCTCGCAATCCGTTATACTTGTCCCCGGAGGTGTTCCATGACTCCAGGTTTCAAGTTCCTCCTACTCACCCCGGGCCGCTGGAAAGATCTTGAAAAACTGTTTGGCCCGCGGGGGGCCTGCGGCGGTTGCTGGTGCATGACCTGGCGATTGGAAAAAAAACATTGGCAGGAAAGCAAAGGAATCCAGAACAAAAGATCTTTCAAGAAAATTGTCCAAAACGGCGAACGCCCCGGCGTCATCGCTTACCAGGGAAAAGAACCGGTTGGCTGGTGCGCTTTGGCCCCAAGAGATAGGTTTGTTTTTCTCAAACGCTCCCGAGTTCTGGCGCCGTTGGATGATGCCAAAGTCTGGTCGATCACCTGTTTGTTTATTGCCCGGCCTTACCGCCAGAAGGGGCTGTCGGTTCAATTGCTGAAGGCGGCCGCTGCCTTGGC